>UQLO01000007.1 GCA_900541865.1 uncultured Porphyromonadaceae bacterium
CTAAACTTGTCAAAGAACTCTTTGGCTACGAGGCCGGAGCCGCTTAGCCACATATCTAATTTTTTAACGAACTATTGTTTTTCTCCAACTCAAAAAAAATGCGAATTGTCCTAAATTTTAGGACAAAAATCACTATCTTTGTCCTAAAATTTAGGACACGATGGACAAACTGTACATAAAATAAAATTTAGGACACGATGGACAAACTGTACATAAAATCTCAGATAGCGATGCGTCAGGCGGAATTTCCGACCGACCTGAAACCACGCGAGAACCCCCTCCCCATAGGTTCCGGCAGGATTATTACTATACCGGGAGTGAGGCGTTGCGGCAAAACGTCGAGAATGGAGATGGCAATCAATGAACTGCTGAAGCAGGGCGTCGACCGAAAACGTTTTCTGTGGGTCAGTTTTGACGACGAGCGCCTTGTAAAAATGAATTCTGACGATTTAGACGTCATAATAGAGTCCTACCGGGAGATGTATCCTGAGATAGCGATGGCCGATGTTTATATGTTTTTTGATGAAATACAACTTATCGAGGGATGGGAGTATTTCGTAATGCGGCTGTTCAAGCACTACACCAAAAACATATATATCAGCGGCAGCAACGCCACTATGCTCAGCACCGAACTAAAGTCAGCGCTACGAGGATGGCCGGAAGAGGAAGAAACGTTACCGTTGTCGTTCAGAGAATTTTGTCTTTTCAAGAATATCAATCCCGACAGTGTTCTCGAGGAGGATTTGGCAAAAATCCGAAACGCATTTTTTGATTACAACAACCAGGGGGGCTATCCCGAAGTTGTTCTTGCCGAAAATCCGCTGCAAAAGGCCAAAATCCTGCAAGGATATTTCCACACTATACTCTTGAAGGATCTAGTTGAGCATTACGGCCTTTCCAATATAGAGGTGCTGAGGTATTTTCTTAAACGAATAATGTCTAACCTCACAAAACCGACCTCAATCCGGAGTATCTACGGCGATATAAAATCGCGCGGCCTGAAGGTAAATAAAGACACACTCTACGACTGGGCCAACTATGCCTGCAGCACATTCATGTTTCTGAGGGTAGCTAACTACAGCAAATCCCTTCAGAAAATCGAAAGTTCTCAGCCCAAATACTATTGCATCGACAACGGGCTTCGCGACTCTGTTCTCCTTCCCCAAAGCGGGGATGAGGGAAAAAAGCTGGAGAACACCGTTTTTCTGCAACTTTATCGCCAACGGACTCCGGTCGATTGTATTTACTATTACCAAGGCAGAGGCGAGTGCGATTTCGTAGTTCAGCGCGGAATCGATATTGTCCAACTTTTGCAGGTGACTTGGAACATGGCCGACCCCGACACCCGCGAAAGGGAAATCAAAGGTCTTCTTGAGGCCGCCGATGCTACCGGATGTGATAGTCTTTTTATAATAACCGCTGATTATCAAGAAGGAATAACAACTGCCGATGGAAGAATCATCCATGTAGTTCCGGCTTGGCGCTGGTTGCTGGGTAAGGAATGGCCGTCCTAAATTTTAGGACAGTTTTGGGCAATTGTGTCCTAAATTTTAGGACACGCCGCGGCCGATACGAACGTTAAAATCCCGACAAATCCCGATTGAACGGGATGAATCGGGATTTATCGGGATGAAAAGGGCTTCAGAACGCGCCGGCGGGGGGGGTTGGGCGCGGGCCGTTCTTCATTAAATTTTATCGGAGGCGCTGCGCTCGCGGTGGAAGCGCTCGAGGGCTTCGCGGGCCGGGATGTGTACGGGCATGCCGTTAGGAGCAGCCACCACAACGGGGTAGCCTTTGCGGGCTTTCTCGGCGTAAAGGTGTTCGATAGTATGGTCGAACCCTTGTCGGAGTCTCTGCAGACGCTGAACCTGGGCGGTGTTGTTCATCTAATTGCTTTAATTGTGTTGTATGTATCTTGGTTTATTATTCCCTCGGAGGCGGCCACAATCTCGAGGCTGCCGCGCGAGTTGTCGACAATGGTCCAGCTGTCGACCGCCGGTATGAAGATGTCGAAAAGGTTTCGTATACCCTGACGGTAGCGGCGCTCTACGATGTGGGCGGGAATGTCGTGTCCTCCTTCAGCGACACGTCGTGCCACGCGCTCGCGGGCCAGGCTGACGCTGCAGAGCCAAACGTAGATCAGCTCCACGAAGTAGCCCAGTGCGTGCGCTTTGGCTATAAGCGAGCGGTAGGAGCGGGTTGCCAGGGTGGTTTCGATGGCGAATGTGCAACGGCTTTTGAGGAGTTTTTCGATGCGGCGGAGCATGATACGTCCGGCGTCGATGGCCACGCCCTCGGGGCTCATCGGGCTCAGCCCCTGGGCTATTTCATCTGCGTTCACGAAGTTTCGGCACCCGAAAATCTCCGGGAGCACCGTGAAGGATGCCGTTGTTTTGCCGGCGCCGTTGCAACCGGCAATGATGAAGAGCTTTGGTGAGTCCATGATGGTCGTCGGCGGGGGTGCGGTTTGCCCCAAGCCTTTTTTGTTCTACAAATATAACGCTTTTTGCGTACAAAAAGTGCTCACTGAGGCTTTTTTAACTCTATTGTCGGCGGTCAGGGCTTTATTCGTCCCACTGCGCGGAGGGTGCGGACGGGATTCGACGGGTCGTTGGTAATCACGCTGATGCGGGCGTTGAGTATCCGTCCGGGCAGCGCGGCGGGGTCTACGGTGACCGTTATGGTGGCTTCCTTGCCCTTCTTGACGCCGGTGCAATCGGTCTGCACGGTCACTCCGGGATCGGTGGTGTATACACGGCGTATTTCGAGGGTGTTTTTGCCTTGGTTGGTGAGGGCGGTGGAGAGTGAGGTCGGGCCTGCAGAGCGCGATATTTCGCCGAAGTCGAGCGACTCGCTCTCAAGGCGTCCCACCGGTGCTTTGGAGAGTTGACCGGGGGTGAGCCGCGAAAAGTCTTCTTTGACCATCGCCACAACGGGTACCGTGAAAGCTGAGGCGCCGGCTGTGGGAGCAATGGCTATGGAATCGGCCACCAGACCGTAGAGCGGAGTGAGGTCGCTGCGAAAGAAGCAGGCCAGGGTGACCTGCTCGCCGGGGGCCACGGCTTCGGGCTCAAACTGCACTTCGACGAAGCGTGGGGCAGCCGCCAGGGAGGGTCGCAAGGTGTCGTGGCTGGTATTATAGCCGGTGATGAAGGCCGAGCGCATCTTGTCCTTGGCGACATCGCCGAACATGAGGGCATTGCGGTTGAGGCGCAGTCCGGCGCCGCTCTCCACGGGGAAGCGCTGGGCCACGGAGCCGTCGGAGCCTACTACGGTGCCTTTGACGTGGAGTTTGACGCGCGAGTCGGGGTAGCTGAAGTCGACGGCCACGAACTTGTCGAAGCGGCCCGGGCGCCCGGCCGGGTCGAAGGTCACGGTGACAACGCCGCTGTCGCCCGGAGCAACCGGTGCCGTAGGATAGCTCGGTGCGGTGCATCCGCAGCTGGGTCGGGCCGCTATTATGGAAACCGGCTCAGAGCCGGTGTTGACAAAGGTGAAGGTGCAGCTCACGCGGCCGGCTTCTTCGTCGAAGGCCCCGAAATTGTGTGTGGTGGTGCTCCAACGGACGCCGGGAGCGGCGGCGGCGAAGGCCGTGCAGGCGCCGGCCACGGCCGCCACGGCAAGTATTTTGTTGAAAGAGAAACGTGTCATACGGCTGCAAAGATAATGCTTTGGGTGAAGTTAAAAAAATAAAGGACGGCGGATAGTTCATTTTTTCCGGCATTTTTTTGAGAAGTTGGGCCCCACCGTTGGAGATGGCAAAAAAAAATTGTAATTTTGCGCTTTAGTTTCAACGGCCTATGACAACCTCGATAGAGTGGCTTTCGCAGGGCGTGGAGCTGCCGCGCCTTGATTATCAACAACTTGAAAAATGGATTATTCAAGTTGCCGCCGACCACAACCGGTTAGTACGCACGCTGACATACGTATTCTGCGGCGACCCGGAGATTCTGGACGTGAACCGGCGCTTCCTTCAGCACGATTATTTTACCGATATCATCACCTTCGACACCTGCTCCGGGAGGCTGCTTCGCGGCGACATCTTCGTCAGCCTGGACACGGTGCGGAGCAACGCTGAGCTTGTTGGCGCCACATACGACCGCGAGCTCCTTCGGGTGATTGTGCACGGTGTGCTGCACCTGTGCGGCATTAACGACAAAGGCCCGGGTGAGCGCGAAATCATGGAGGCCCATGAGGATGCCGCCCTCGCGCTTTGGGACAAGCTTAACGGACGATGAATTTCAATTTCGACATTATAGTAGTTGGCGCCGGCCACGCCGGTTGCGAAGCCGCCCATGCGGCGGCTCGCATGGGCTGCCGTACGCTGCTCATTACCATGGATTTGGGCAAGATTGCGCAGATGAGCTGCAATCCCGCCATTGGTGGTATAGCCAAAGGACAGATAGTCAGGGAAATAGATGCTCTCGGCGGTATGATGGGCATTCTTGCCGACCGCGCTTCCATCCAGTTCCGGATGCTAAACCGCGGCAAGGGGCCGGCCATGTGGAGCCCGCGCGCGCAGCAGGACCGCAACCGCTACTCCGCCCTATGGCGCGAAGTGCTCGAAAACACTGAGGGCCTGAGTATGTGGCAAGGCTCGGCAGAGATGCTCCTTTTCGACGGCGACGGCGCCCTGGCGGGTGTGGCCACCGCGGAAGGTGCCGAGTTCCGCGCTCCCCGCGTGGTGCTCACCGCCGGTACTTTTCTCAACGGCCTGATGCATATCGGGCGCCACAGTTTTCCCGGCGGTCGCATCTCTGAGCCCGCTGCCCACGGCCTCACAGAGCAGCTGCGCGAACGCGGCATACGCACCGACCGGATGAAGACAGGTACTCCCGTGCGAATCGACGGTCGCACCATCGACTTCAGCAAGGCCACCCCGCAGCACGGCGACGACGACTTCCACCACTTCAGCTTTCTGCCCGAAGTGCGCTCTACCCTCGCGCAGCGACCCTGCCACATCGTCTACACAAACCCCGACACCTGCGAGGTGCTTCGCCGCGGGCTCCCCGACTCGCCGCTCTTCAATGGCCAGATACAAAGCATCGGCCCGCGCTACTGCCCGTCGATAGAAACCAAGATCGTCACCTTCCCCGACAAACAGGAGCATCAGCTCTTCCTTGAGCCCGAAGGCGAGACAACGCAGGAATACTACCTCAACGGCTTCTCTTCGTCGATGCCGCTCGACATTCAGGTTGAGGCGCTGCACACCATTCCGGCCCTTGCCGACGCCCAACTCTACCGCGCCGGATACGCCATCGAATACGACTTCTTCGACCCCACTCAGCTTGCGGCCACGCTTGAGTCGAAGGTTATTCCCGGGCTCTATCTGGCCGGGCAGGTCAACGGCACCACGGGTTACGAGGAGGCCGCCGGACAAGGTCTGGTGGCCGGCGCCAACGCCGCTTTGGCCGCCAAGGGTCGCGAGCCGCTCGTGCTCGGCCGCGACGCCGCCTATATCGGCGTGCTCATCGACGACCTCATCAACAAGGGCGTCGACGAGCCCTACCGCATGTTCACCTCGCGTGCCGAGTACCGCATCCTGTTGCGTCAGGACGACGCCGACATGCGCCTCACGCCTCTCGGCCACGCCATCGGTCTGGCCTCCGACCGACGAATGGAACTCGTCGAAACAAAGCGGAGCCACCGCGACGCCATCATAGAGCTGGCACGAACCCTCACCGTGCACCCGGCGCAGGTCGATGCCCTGCTCACCGAAGCCGGCAGCGCTCCCCTTCGGCAAGGAACCAAGCTCATCGACATTATCCAGCGCCCGCAACTCACCATGGCCATGCTCGCACAAGTGCTGCCTCCGCTGCAGGAGGCCATTGAGGCAATACCCGAAGAAATACGGCCGGAGACCGCAGAAGCTGCCGAAGTGCTCATAAAGTACGAAGGCTACATAAAGCGCGAACGAGCCATCGCCGACAAACTGCAACGCCTGGAGGACATACGCCTGCGACCCGACTTCGACTATGCCGCCCTGCAGTCGCTCTCCACTGAGGCCCGGCAGAAACTCTGCCGACACCAGCCAGCAACAGTCGGAGCCGCCAGCAGAATACCCGGAGTGAGCCCAAACGACATCAACATGCTGCTGCTGGCATTGAACCGTTAAATGTTCCACGTGAAACAATTCACGTCCAATTATAAGAAACACAAAAATTTACACAATATGGAATACATCAAACGACACATCCGCGACGTTCAGGACTTCCCCTCGCCCGGAATCCTGTTCAAAGACCTCACCACGGCATTCAAGGATCCGCGCGCTCTCCACGTGATCGGCTGGGACCTCAGCCAGCTCTACCGCGACAAGGGCGTTACCAAGGTTGTCGGCATTGAGAGCCGCGGCTTCATCGGCGGCTCCATCCTTGCCTTTGAGCTGGGAGCCGGCTTTGTGCCCGTGCGCAAGCCCGGAAAGCTCCCTGCCGACACCATCAAGATGAGCTACGCCAAGGAGTACGGCACCGACACCATCGAGATGCATCGCGACGCCATCACCGAGGACGACATCGTGGTGATTCACGACGACGTGCTCGCCACCGGTGGCACCATGGCCGCCGCCTACAACCTGGTCAAGAGCATGAACCCGAAGAAGATCTACATCTCCTTCATCATCGAGCTCTCCGCACTGGGAGGACGCAACGTTCTGCCCGCCGATGTTGAGGTTTCGAGCCTCATAAAGTACTAAATCTCTAAAAGAGCCTTTCGGGCCAAAGTTCCAAACAAGCCCAAATGGCTGACAAAGCGCAATTTACGCCATTTTTAAGGCGCTGAGATTTCAATATTCAGCAAAAACAGCACTGCCGGACGCGAAAAATCGAATCCGGCAGTGCTGTTTTTTGTACCTCAGCCCCCCTTTTGCATTTTTTAAGCTCGTCGCCTGTAACGCCCGGCGGTCCGCCACGTCTTATTAATAGAACAAGGCCCATTCTCCTTTCTCCCCTCCCCTACCGCCGGTGCCCATCCGGCGGTGCCAACTCAATGAAGCCAATAGCGCCACAACGCAACAAAAGTTAAAGGAATTCGCCGTATGTGCATTTTTTTTTGTAACTTTGCGCCGTGAATGAAAAACGCACCGATAGTACTCCTTGCGGGAGGCCATCGGTGCAGTGCATATTATAGACAAGAATCGCAGTGAAAGTAAAGAAAATCTTAGTTTCCCAGCCGCAGCCCACATCGGAAAAATCTCCCTACTTCGACCTTGCCTCGAAGTACAGCACCGAGATAGTGTTCCGGCCCTTCATCAAGGTGGAAGGCCTGACTGCACGGGAATTCCGCCAGCAGAAAGTGAACATCGCCGAGTTCACGGCCGTGATTTTCACCGCCAAAACCGCCGTCGACCACTTCTTCCGTCTGTGCGAAGAAATGCGAATTTCCATCCCCGTAACCTTCAAGTATTTTTGCACCAGCGAAACCATTGCGAACTATCTTCAGAAATATATAGTATACCGCAAGCGTAAAATCTTCGCATCTCCCACCGGCAAACTCGCCGACCTGGTGCCCGCTATCACCAAGCACAAGCAAGAAAAGTTCCTTTGGGCCGTCAGCGACGTCAACAACGGCGCCGAAGAAGGCTTACTGACCGCCAACAAAATCGACTTTACGCGCGCCGTGCTCTACCGCACCGTCAGCAACGACTTCCGCTCGGACGAAGCCTTCGACTACGACATGCTCGTTTTCTTCAGCCCTCAGGGCATAGAAAGCCTGCTCAAGAATTTCCCTGATTTCAAGCAGGGCGACATCCGCATTGCCGCTTTCGGTCCCGCCACAGCCAAGAGCGTTACCGACGCCGGCCTGCGCCTCGACATCCAGGCCCCGGCACCCGACGCGCCCTCCATGCCCGCAGCACTGGAGAAATATCTTGCCGCAAGCAATAAGTGAGCCGGCAATGTCGCGCCTGTACAAAAAAGAAAAACTGTGCTCCGTCTCCGCCATAGAAATTCTCTTTGGCAGAGGCGGCGCTGAGTTTTCGAAACTGGCGTATCCTCTGCGGGTCATAGCCCGCAACAACCCCCGGCGCAGTTCCGACGCTCCGGTGGCTTTCCTGATCAGCGTGCCCAAAAAGCGGCTGCGCCACGCCGTCGACCGCGTGCTTATGCGGCGCCGCATCCGCGAGGCTTACCGCCTGGCCAAGGACTCTCTGGTACTGCCCGCCGGCATACGCCTCGACCTTGCTTTCGTCTACGTTGCCGATGGCGTCGCGGACTTCACGGCCGTGTCCCGCGCTATGGCGAAGATTGTCGCGGCCCTGGTCGACCACTACCCTACCCTGCCGCCTACCTCCGCCCCTGAGCCATGAACGCCTTCAGCCGAGCCATATCCCGGGTCCTCTCTCTGCCCATCCACTTCTACCGGCTCTGCATCTCCCCCATGCTGCCGCCGGCCTGCCGCTACACTCCCACCTGCAGCCAGTATGCCCTTGAAGCCCTCCGTAAGCACGGTCCTCTGCGCGGGTCGTGGCTGGCAATAAAGCGCATCTGCCGTTGCCACCCTTGGGGAGGATGCGGCTACGACCCCGTGCCATGAAACCGCTCGAAGAGTTTGCTGACATCCACTCCCACTCGCGCCGCGGACCCGACATCATCACCAACCTTCCGCTGCTGACAGTGCCCGACACGCCATTCGGCCGCGCATGGTACAGCGCCGGCATTCACCCTTGGGAGACGGCAACACCACTGCCGACGACGGTATGGGACTGGCTCGCCGAATGTGCTGCCGACCCGCGTGTGGTCGCCATCGGGGAGTGCGGGCTCGATACATTGCGGGGTGGCCCGATGCCGGAGCAAGAGAAGGTGTTTCTCGCTCAGGCACGCATCGCCTCCCGGGCCGCCAAGCCTGTTATCATCCACTGCGTACGAGCCTGGCACCGGCTGCTGGCGCTACGTGCTCAGCTCCCGGACAATGTTCCGATGATAATACATGGCTTCCGCGGCAAGCCCGAGCTGGGGGGCCAGCTGCGCCGGGCCGGCTTCCGACTCAGCTTCGGCCTGAAGTACAACCCGCAGACCATGAGCGAAGCCCAAGGCGGAATCTACTACCGCGAGACCGACGCCTAACCACCCAAAAAGGCAATATGACAATTTGATACATTGACAATCAGACATTTAACCCATATGACACCCGTACTACTCCTCACCGGCTATCTCGGAGCCGGCAAAACCACACTCCTCAACCACATCCTCAACAATGAACATGGCATACGCTTTGCCGTGATAGTCAACGATATAGGTGAGGTCAACATCGATGCCGACCTCATCCAGAAAGGCGGTATCGTAGGCCAGGACAGCCAAAACCCCGACCTGGTGGCCCTTCAGAACGGATGCATCTGCTGCACGCTGAAAATGGACCTGGTGCAGCAGCTCGGCGACATTATAGCCCAAAAGCGCTTCGACTACATCGTCATCGAGGCCAGTGGCGTTTGCGAACCGGAACCCATCGCCCAAACCATAGCCTCAATGCCTGCCATGGAGCGCAAGTACACCCGTGGCGGCGCTCCTCGCCTGGACGCTATCGTGACAGTTGTCGACGCTCTCCGCCTGCGCGACGAATTCGAGTGCGGCGACGCCCTGTCCAAACCCCACTCCGAGGACGATATCGAAAACCTCATCATCCAGCAGATTGAGTTCTGCAATATCATTCTGCTGAACAAAATCTCCGAGATAAGCGCCGAAGAAGCTTCCCGAGTTCGCGCTATCGTGCGTGCCATCCAGCCCAAGGCCCGCATCATCGAGTGCGACTACGCCGACGTGCCCCTCACCGACCTGCTCAACACCCACCTCTTCGACTTCGACGACGTTTCCACCTCGGCAACCTGGATCCGGAAACTCGAAGACATCGACGAGCCCGAAAACCACGACCACGACCATCACCACGACCACGAGCATCACCACGACCACGAGCATCACCACGACCACGAGCATCACCACGACCACGGCGAGGACTGCCACTGTGAAGAGTGTTCCTGCGGACACCACCATCACCACCACGGTGAGGGCGAAACTGAGGAGTACGGCATCCAGACTTTCGTATACCAGCGCCGACAGCCTATCGACATTAATCGCTTCGACTACTTCATCCACTCCAAGTGGCCCAAGGGCATCATTCGCACCAAGGGGCTGGTCTACTTTGCCCACAACACCGACATGTGCTGCCTCTTCGAGCAAGCCGGCACACAGAAAAAACTCACCCAAAGCGGTCTCTGGTATGCCACCGCTCCCGAAGAAGAACTTCGCCAACTGCTCGAATCTGACCCCGCCGCAGCCAAAAACTGGGACCCCGTCTACGGCGACCGGATGATCAAACTCGTATTCATCGGCCGCAACATGGACCGCAAAGCAATTGAGGACGCCCTCGACGCCACCCTCTCGCAGGTACGCCCCGAATAAGAGCCGGTCTCATAAGACCCAAATTTGGTGGTTCGCAAAAAAAGCTATAACTTTGCACCACCATCCAGGAGAGATGGCAGAGTGGTCGATTGCGGCGGTCTTGAAAACCGTTGAGGGTCACACCTCCGGGGGTTCGAATCCCTCTCTCTCCGCCAAAGAGCCGCAGGCACCCGCCTGCGGCTCTTTGCCGTTTGTAGAATTGTACGGATTTTTTCGGCTAACCTGCAAATCATTGGAGCAATACTGACTAATTCTAAAATTATAATTAGTCAACTTGCTTCACTGATCTCAGTATCCGACCGTGCTATTTCAAAACAATTAAAAAAGATGCATATTTCAGGCAGAATCCGTCGCATCGGACCTGATAAGGGCGGGCACTGGGAGGTTTGCGGGGAGTAACTTCAATCTACCTTGGCCAATGGTTGACGCTGACCATTTTTAACAAAATCAAAAGGAATTCTACCCACTCGAGTTTTATCAGTGAAGCAATAAAAAAAGTCAAATATTTCACCTGTAAGTGAAATATTTGTCGTAACTTTGCGTTATAATAACACAGAAACGAATACTGCTATGAGCGAAGTGGAACTGTATCTCATCGATGAGGGCGAGAACTGCACTCTCTACACCCTGCAATTCCTCCGTGACGCAGAGACTGAATTTGAGAAGTTTGTCTCAAAATTCATCAACGACTCGGATTACAGCGAAGATTATACCCGTATCGCAGCAATTGTCAGCCGGATTGCCCGAACAGGTGCTCTCGAACGTTATTTCCGGCGCGAGGGACGTGAATCTGACTCTGTGGTTGCGCTGCCGGTCTTGAGTTCAAAACTTAGACTCTATTGCCTTCGCCTTTCCGATCAAATCCTCATTCTTGGTAATGGTGATGTCAAGAAGACAAGAACCTATGAGGAAGACTCGAAGTTAAAGGCTTACGTCATGACCTTGCAGAAGTTTGAGAAACTTCTTAAGCAGAGAGTAGAAGATGGCTCCGTCGCCATTACCGAATCGATAATTGAAACCGACAATATTTTTGAGTTATGAAACGCACAGCCAAATCTCTCAAAGAACTTCTCGGTCCGATTCCCGAGTCCACTATGAAAGAAACCGAACTTTCATTTGAAATTTCGGACCGCATCTATTTTCTTATGACCGAGCGAGGCCTGTCCAAAAAACAATTCGCGGATGCGCTCGGTCGCCGTCCGAGCGAGATAACAAAATGGCTCAGCGGTCAACATAATTTCACGATTGCCACCCTCGGAATGCTTTCCTCGTTTTTCGGGCAACCGATTGTAACCGTGGGCTGACACGATCCGTATGAGAAACCGGCAAGTAGGTGGGGATTGATTGAAATAACCCGCATCCCGAGCCAGGATTTTGCAGACTACGCCGAGGTTCTAAAACTTCGGCGCCTTTTCATTTTTAGATGTCGACGGAATTAAGTTAAAAATAGGGGTTAATTCTTAAATAATGCAAAAGGGGGAGAAATTATCGGCTTGAATTATAAAAATTGTTGTAAGTTTGCATTTAAATGCGAATGAACCTGAAATTGTGTTCCGTTGCAGGGAGGGTTCGTCGCGTCCAATCAACTCAAAAACATCATTATCATCCATTTTATTCTCTGCAAAAACAGAAACCTAAAATAAAAACAATGCAGTAACCATGAAAAAACAGCTATTTTTACTGTTCTTTTCCCTCCTTGCCCTGGTTAGCCAGGCCCGGACAGTGACCGGTACGGTCACCCAGGCCAGCGACGGCGAACCTGTCACGGGAGCTTCGGTCGTTGTCAAGGGGCTTCCCGGCGGGGCGGTCACCGACATCGACGGTCATTACACAATTAACGTACCGGATGGAAAAGACGTCCTTTCGTTCTCGTTCGTGGGCATGAAGCCCGTCGACGTGCGCATCAACGGCCGCTCCGTTGTGGATGTGGTTATGGAAGAAAACTCCGAAGTTCTGTCGGAAGTGGTCGTAACGGCTATGGGACAGAGCCAGGAGAAATCTAAACTTAACTTCTCCGTGCAGGAGCTTCGCAGCGACGACGTCACCGCAGGCCACACGGCAAACTTCGTGAACTCCCTTCAGGGTAAGGTTGCCGGTCTCCAGGTGAGCACCGCCGGTGGTTCGCCCAACTCTGCTTCGCAGATTATCGTGCGCGCCATTTCGTCGGTCAACAACAGCCAGAGCAACGAACCGCTGTTCGTTGTCGACGGCATGCCTATCCGTGGCGGCGGTTCTTCGATGGCGGACCTCAACCCCAACGACATTGAGAGCATGAGCGTGCTCAAAGGTGCTGCCGCATCGGCTCTCTACGGTCAGGAAGGCGCCAACGGCGTTATCCTCATCACCACCAAGGGCGGCAAGGACGGCAAAGTCTCCGTGACTTTCAACGGCGGCTGGGAGTGGAGCCACGTGCTTCGCACTCCTAAAATCCAGGACACCTACCTGGCCGGTGCGGCCGGCTTCTACACCACCAACGCCACCGGTGGCTGGGGCCCCCGCCGTCAGGACAGCGACCCGTACTACAACAACCTCGACAACTTCCTCGGCACCGGCTTCATGCAGAAGTACGACCTGAGCGTTTCGGGCGGCAACGAGAAGTATTCAGCCTATGCCTCTGTGGGTTACATGGACAACCAAGGCGTTGTGCCCAAGGACTACAAGAAGCAGCTCAACGTCTTCGTAAAGGGTGAGTTCAACCCCTCCAAGCAGGTCAAGATTATGGTGAGCACGAACTTCGTCAACACCACCTCGCGCGCCTTCGGCAACTCGATGAGCACCATCTACGGCTGGGCCATCAACCGCGACATGGCCGACTACGCCCTGCCCAACGGCATGCCCAACTGGAGCAACCGCTACGACGCTTGGGACGAGCTTACCAACTCGCAGCGCCTCGGCGCCACCCTGTCGCCCTACTACGGCCGCTACATGGACTCCAGCCGCAGCGAAGGCACCCGCGTCATCGCCAACGGCTCCATCAGCTATGAGCCCATCCGCAACCTTACCTTCACCGGCAAGGTGAACTACGACGTTTCGAACAGCTCGTACGACAGCTACACCCGTCCGCGCTACACCCTGAGCGACTTCATCCTCGATGAAAACGGCGAGCTCGAAAGCTCCCTGCTCGAAGAATACCACGGCCGCATGGGTACCTACAACTACAGCCCCAGCCGCGGCGAACGCGTCACCGGCCAGCTCCTTGGCAACTACTACTGGGAAATCAACCAGGACTTTAACCTCAACTTCTTCGTCGGCGGCGAATACTCGATGACCAAGGGTACATCGGGCAACTTCGGCGGCAAGCACTTCATGCTCGACGGCGACTACTACTCGTTCAACAACCTCGACAAGCAGTACTTCGGCGTAGGTACGGGCGACTACCAGCTTACCCTCAACCACAGCAAGAAGAACAAATACGGCTACTTCGGCGAAATCCGCTTCGACTACAACAAAATCATCCAGATTTCGGCAACCGGCCGTATCGACGGTTCGTCGACCCTGAAGCAGGTCAAGAGCCACTACTGGTATCCCTCTCTCACCGGCGGTGTTATCTTCACCGAGCTCTTCAAGATTCGCTCCCAGATCTTCAACTACGGTAAAATCCGCGGCAACTGGGCAAAAGTGGGTAAGGACGCGCCTCAGAACGTGTTCTCCGACAACTACAAGCAGTGGACCAACTTCCCCGACGGCGGCTTCGGCGTAAACCCGACCCTGTCGAAGGCCATCTGGCTGGAGCCTGAGATGACCGGCTCGTGGGAAATCGGCGCCGACCTGCGCTTCTTCAACAACCGCACTCGCCTGGACCTTGCCTACTACAACACTACGGTCGACAACCAGATCGTGACCGTGCGCGTTTCGCCTTCGTCCGGCACCATCCTCCAGACCCGAAACGAGGGTACCATCGAGAACAGCGGTATTGAAGCCACTCTTACTCAGGAGATTCTCCGCAGCAAGGACTTCCAGTGGACCGCTACCGTCAACGTTTCGCACAACCGCGGTCGCCTCAAGAGCCTTCCCGAGGGCGTCAGCGAAATCACCAACGGCCAGTACGGCGATATCTTCCCGTCGGCTTACGTAGGTCAGGCCACTACCTCGCTCTCCGGTATCGACTACCAGCGCGACCCCAACGGAAACGTCATCATCGACGCCAACGGCTACCCCGTGCTCTCGCCCAAGAAGGACACCTTCATCGGCAACCGCGAACCTGACTGCCTGATCGGCCTGAGCTCCACCTTCACCTGGAAGGACCTCTCGCTGGGCTTCCTGCTCGACGGACGCATCGGCGGCGACGTGGCAAACATCACCGGCCGCAGCCTCTACAGCAACGGTATGAGCGCCCAGCTGGCCAAGTACCGCAACCACAAAGTGATATTCAACGGCGTTGTCGACAACGGCGACGGCACCTACAGCCCCAACACCACTCCGGTCATCCTCGACCAGAGCACCGTCAACAACTACGTATACTCCGTATCGTCGAACTTCATCGAAGACGGCAGCTACCTGCGTCTTAGCTACGTCACCGTGGCTTACGACTTCTCCAACCTTATGCGCCGCCTGGGCAGCCGAAACCCCATCAAGGGCATGAAGCTGTCGTTCACCGGCCGCAACCTCTTCCTCCTCACCAAGTACTCCGGAGCCGACCCGCAGGTTATGCCCTCCGCTTCCGGCGGTACAGGCGCTATGGGCATCGACAACTATTCCGTGCCTTCCATGCGCTCCTACAACATCAATCTTAACGTCACCTTCTAACCCGGACCTCCCATGACTCTCAATAAAATAAAACTCATGGCGATGGGCGCAGTCCTCGCCCTGGCAGGAACCGCGTGCGACGACGTACTGGTTGAAAACGTCAACCCCGACGCCGCTCACGCCAACACTGCCGAACTCGGTCTGCCGGTGCTCGTGTTCTACGCATCTCAGATCAACTACGACCACGCCGAGTACAACGTATATCTCTCCCAGTGCCTTACCACCATGAGCAAGGCTACCAAAGGCACTTACCCCTACAAGGAAGGCTGGGAGTTCCTGAGCGTTAACCGCCACCCGCAGTGGCGCCGCCACTTCTACGACATCGGCGTGAACGGCAACGAGCTCATCACCAACAGCCAGAACCTCGGTTCGCCCAACTACGAGCTCATCGCACGCACCATCAAGCTGATGAGTACTCAGCTCACCACCGACGCATGGGGCGACATACCCCGCTCCGAAGCATACCTGAGCAATTCGCCCCACTACGACACCCAGGCCTCCATCTACGCATGGATGCTTCAGGAAGCCGACGACCTGCTGGCCATGTACAACGACCCGGCTATCGCTCAGAGCGAAGGCAACCACCGCATCACCAACAAGATGGACCGCATCTACTCCGGCGACCTCAACAAGTGGAAAGGCCTCGTGCAGGCTGTCAAGGCCCGTATCCTTCTGCGCAACGTGCCCAACGTAGACCGCAGCCCCGCCACCCTCAACAAGATCAGCGAAGCCGCACAGGCCGCCATCGACACCTGGCGCTCCGGCGACCTCCTCTACGGCAGCTGGTTCGGCAACGAGCCCCGCTACTACTACGTTCAGGACGGCATCGGCGAATCCGTCAACCCCTGGTCGGCCGCTCAGCCCACCATCAACTCCTGGGAGAGCCGCGCCAACCTACTCACCTCGGCAGTGCCCTCCAAGTTCTTCATGCAGGACTGCCTCGGCGTGATCGAGCCGGGCAACGAAACCAAGCAGGGCTACTACGACAAGGACAACGGCTACGGCTCCGACCCGCGCCTGATGCTGCTCTTCCAGCCCCAGGAAGGCCCCGTCTCCGCTTCCAACGACTCCAAGCGCGTCATGCTCCGCTATCTGGAGAACAACATCGGCGCCGGCGCAACCTACAAGCAGACCCACTTCCCGAACCTCTACTGCGGTGCATACGCCGCCGCAACCGGCGCATACAACCCGCTGTTCACCATGGAAGAGCTCTACTTCATCAAGGCTGAGGCCCAGTACTGGCTCGGCAACAAGGTAGAGGCCTGCGCACTGGCCAAGGAAGCCACTCAGTGGAACATTCAGCGCCACCTCGACCGCTTCCTCGAAGACAACACCTATTATCCCGAGGATAAGTGCGTGGCCGCCCTTGAGCGCTTTAAAGATCGTGCCCAGGAGCGCTTTGAGAACCTCCAGAAGTCCTTCCTCGAAAACGAAGGCACCGGCCGCTGCAAGCCGGCTTCCGAAGTCGGTCAGAAGCACTACTTCTTCGATGCCTCCAATTACTCCCTCTACGACCTGATGACCCAGAAGTACATCGCAATGTACATGCAGCCCGAGCAGTGGACCGACATGCGCCGCTACCACTACTCCAACAACCGCAACGGCTACGGCATCGGCGACGCCCAGGAAATCGTATACCCCACCCTGCGCCGTCCCTACAACCTCTACGCCGCTTACTGGATCGACGGTCTGAGCCAGGCCGAACAGGAAAACACCTGGATTCAGCGTCTCAACTACGACCCCGAAACCGAAGAGAAATACAACACCGCCGAACTCGAGCGCCTTGGCGCCTCCAAGAACCCGCAGTGGCTCCGCAAACCCATGATTTGGGCCGAAGCATACGGCGTGCGCACTTCTCTGACAGCAGAATAAACCCCACATCCAAGTTTATGGTCAAGCGGTCCGAGGTTTCTCTCCGCCCCATGACCGGCAACCGCAAACAAAAACAAAACACACGAATATGAAACTCCACATATCAGCAGCTCTCGCAGCAACGGCTCTCGCAGCCGCTCTGACCGGCTGCGCCAACCACGACCTCATCCCCGACATGGCAGAGGTCGGTCAGGCTGTGCCCACTGTGTACTGGGAAGTTGGGTCCACGGTGTGCAAGGCCGGTGAGTCCTTCACCTTCCAGGGCAAATACACCAACATACCCGGCCGCACTCCCCTGCGCAGCGAAGTATGGTACCAGATTCTGCGCGACGACAACGCTTCCGTAAGCGCCAAGCTGGGCGGCTCTTCGCTCAACTACACTCTGACGGTAGCCTCGCAGGATACCATGCGCTCCTATCAGTGCCACGCCTCCTACCCCCACCAGGACTCGTACTGGGACGGTCACCAGAACATCTTCACCGGCGAAGTGCCCGTCAGCCGCACTCTTGCCCCGGTCAGCTGGGTGGAGCCCGGCCAGTGGGACCAGGAACTCTTCAATTCCTACTATCCCGAAGGCTTCGCTGCCCAGTTTATGAACAAGGTATACGACTACCTCACCTCCGAGGAAACCGCCGACAGCTACTACAACGCTCTGCGCACCGTCTACCTGAACTATGAATTCACCAACGAGCAGTTCGCCGAAGTCGGCCTGCCCCAGCTCGACCTCAGCGGCGACGACCACGGCACCGCCAACAAATCCGACGCCTGGTTCACCACCTCCACCGCCAAGGACGACCTCATCACCGGCTACTACTCCGTGACCTACGATGAGAACGGCAAAGCTCAGTTCGTCGAATATCCCATCGACTACGTTGCTCCCGAAGGCTTGATGATCTACCCTGTCTACAAGTCGTGCGAATGGGTGTTCTGCCGCTACGACGACAACACCGGCGGTATCGTTTCGACCGTTCGCGCCGAATGGCTGCCCAAGTTCCGAACCCTCATCCAGAAGATTCCCTTCAAGGAATGGATCTACGACTCCTCCAACGCCGTCTACAAGGTTGAGTTTACTCGCAACTACAGCCTGGAGGCCCAGTTCCGCTCCTACGACAAGGACAGCGACCGTCTGAACGACCCCAACGCTCCCGAGTACGAGGGCATCACCTCCAAGACCGACCTCAAGACCATCAGCATCAACTAATAAGACAGTACTATCATGAAAATATTCAGAAATATTGCTCTGGCTTTCGCCGCAGGTGCGATGGTGACCGGCTGCGTGGATAAGGAAGTGGACGAATCCTTCTTCCCCAATCCCGAAGTGGACTTTACCTACAACGTTGCCGGCGACGAATACCCCTACGACTTCTACGTTGTAAGCACCATCCAGTTCAACAACACCTCGAGCGCCTCCGGCAACTTCACCTGGGACTTCGGCGACGGCACAACCTCCACCGAGGTCAGCCCGACCCACAAGTACGAAAGCGCCGGCACATACCGCGTGCGTCTCACCCACGACACCAAGGGCACCCGCGAGTACCCCATCCTCATCTACGACATCACCCCGGTGCTCTCGATGGCTTCCTGCTCCACGGAAACCGTTGAGTTCAACAACTCCACCGTTACCTTCTCTCTCGAGCTCCCCAACCCTGAGAACCTCCCCGTGCGCTACGAGTGGACCTTCCCCGAAGGCACCGTCTATGAGGACGGCACCGACGCTACTACCTTCGTAGGCACCTCCGACTCCGAGGGCAACATAGAGTACCCGGCTCCGGTGAAATTCAAAAACATCGGTTCGCAGACCGTCAACCTGCGCACCTACTTCGACACCACCGGCGAGAACCGCCGTCTCAACGACGTGGCTTTCAATGTGCAGGTCGGCCTAATCGAGCCCGCGCCCACACTGTACTACGCCGTGCGCAACGGCAACATCAAGGCCCTCAAGCTCGTCGACAACCTTCCCGCCGGCACCAAGCTGCTGCCCTTCGACATGGGTGTTGCTTCCGGCGCCACTGTCTTCAACATCCTCTACGCCGATGTCGACGCTCAGAACGAAGAAGGCGAAATGGTCAAGGAAGGCTGGATCTACATCCTCGACGCCGGCAAACAGTACTACTACGTCAACGATGAGAACGGCGTGCTCGGCGACGGCAAAATCAACGTTATGCGTACCGACGGCACCAACGTCAACACCATGATTACCAACGTTGGCGGTGCTGCCTTCCTCGATCCGTTCATCGGCTGCGTCTACGGCGACAAACTCTACTACACCGACCGCAACACCGGCTGCTCCGCAATCGAACTCAAGACCCGCGGCGCCGTGCAGGGCAAGAAGAGCTCCACCGAACGCGACAGCTACGTATGGCAGAACAACACAATCCCCTACTACGGACGTCCTCTGGGCTACGGCTCTATTTCCAACGGCCTCTGGCGCGACTCCGACGGCTGGTGGTGGTGGGGTAAGAAGTACAACGGCAACTGCATCGTTCGCTTCAAAGACTCCCATATCTACAACACTCAGGCCGATGCCGACGCTGCCGCATCGCCCGCTCCCGTGGTGCTCAACGGCGCTGTGTTCAGCACTTTCGCCATCGACGACGTCAACAAGGGCCTCTACATCTGGGAACGCATCCCCAAACCCGGCTTCAAGGCCTACAACCTGCCCGCCGCCAACGGCTCGCTGCTGTCGACCGAAAATCCCATTGCATACATCGCAATGGACGCCGACCCCGTCAACACCACCGACGCCGAAGGTCTGCTCACCACCCAGATGGCTGTCGACAAAACCAACGGCCGCGTTTACTTCTGCTTCCGTCCCGCTCCCGGCAGCACCGACTACGCCGCAGGTATCTACTACTACGATCCCGCCGACACCAAGCTCCACAAGTACGGCGAGACCAACGACGCCGGTACTGGTATAACCATCAACCCCAACCCCACCAAGCTCTTCTAAGAGCCGGCTGAGGTTTCGAAAAATACCCGGAAGGGCCGGCCCGACGGCCGGCCCTTCTTTTCAATAAGACATCTTGTCAAATAGACAAAATGACATCTTGTCAAAATGAAAAATTGACCAAACTAACCAGCTGAAAATGAAAAAACTTCTACTCTCTCTGCTTCTTGCGGTTTCGGCTCTGGGATGCTACGCCGGCGGCGAGGACGTGATGCGCGAGCACCGCGCCATTTGGTTCAGCCCCATGCTGAGCTCGACCTGGCCCGGCGGCCGCATTACCGAATCCGGCGCTGCAAGCTCCCGCCGGCAGCTCACCACCTACCTGACGCGCCTGCAGAGCCACGGCATCAACACCCTCTACTTCCACGTCCGCGCTCACTGCGACGCCACCTATGAGTCGTCTTTCGAGCCTTGGTCGTCGGCCGTAGGCGGCTCCAGAGGTACCGCCCCCGGCATCGACCCCTTCGGCACCTTCATCGAGGTTGCCCACAGCCTCGGTATCGAGGTCTACGCCTGGGTCAACCCCTACCGCTACTCCTCGGGGGGCAGCTACGGCGAAGGCGAGCGCAACTACGAAAACTCGCACCCCGAGTGGCTTATGAGCGCACCCGACCAGAAAATTCTCAACCCCGGTCTCCCCGAAGTGCGTCAGCGCGTGGTCGACGTATGCTCCGAGATAGCCACTAAGTACGACATCGACGGACTCATCTTCGACGACTATTTCTACCACAGCTCCATCGGCCTCTCCATGGACCGCGACCTCTGGCAGGCATATAAAGACGCCGGTGGCACCCTCAGCCAGGCCGACTGGCGCCGCGAAAACGTCAATATGATGGTTCGCGACGTCCGCGACGCCGTCAAGGCCGCCCGGCCCTACGCCGTGTTCTCCATCGGTCCGGCCGGTCGCATCTCGCCCGACAATATCGCCTCCTATGGCCTCACCCCAGGCCCTTACGGCGATATGAACTACACCGGCCTCTACGCCGACCCCATCTACTGGCTCAGCCAGGGCTGGCTCGACTTCCTCTCGCCCCAGGTCTACTGGCACAGCTATTTCGACAAGCTCACCGACTGGTATTCGGTGGCCGTGCCCCATTTCAACCGCCATCTCTACACCTCCGTCGACTGCTCGCGCCTGAGCGGCAACGCCTCCGAGTATATCCGCCAGATAGAGTATATGCGCTCCCACGTTCGCCCCAACGAAAGCGGCGTGGTCTTCTTCGACTACGGCGCGTACACCAACTACCGCGAAGTATACCACGGCAAGAATACCCGCTTCGGCGAAATCCTGCGTGCCGAAACCTTTGCCTGGAACGCCCTGTCGCCCATCCACCACTGGCGCACCGATGCCGTCGACCGTCAGGTGGGACCCGTTGTGCGTGCGGGCAATACCCTCAGCTGGACGGCACCCGAAGGCGCCGGCGCCGACAGCCGCCGCTACGCCCTCTACCTCCTTCCGGAGGGCGCCGACCGCGCCGCCTTTGCCTGCCAGCCGGAATACCTCGTGCAGGCCGTCTACGGCGAGAGCTACGAGATACCCTCCGACGCCGAGGCCGGCACCTATGCTGTGGCCGTCTACGACCGCTTCAGCAACCTCCACGGCGCCCGCTTCGAGGGCTCCTCTACCCTCACCCCCGGCGTTGCACCCACGGGCCTCAGCGCAGGCACCACCACATCGCTGGGTCGCCTGAGCTGGGCACACGCCGAAGCTGCCCGCTACCAGGTTGAAATATCCGCCGACGCTTCGTTCAGCGCCCTTCTGGGCGTCGGCGAGACCTTCGACGATGAAATTCCCGTCGCCGACGTCGCCGACCTCTCAGAGGGCACGGAATACTTCTGGCGCGTCAAGGCATATGCCGCCGACCACACCATGGCCGTTTCCGGCGCAAGCACCGTGGCCGTCGAGGCCTTCACCGTTACGGCTCCCACCGCCGGGGCAAACGACCTCAGCACCACGCCCGCCATAAGCTGGACCAACGCCGGCGCCGGCGCCTCGTATACCCTCGAGATAGCCGACGCCGAGGACTTTACCTCCGTCGCCTACAGCGTCACCACTGAGGCAACCACCCTCACCGTGCCCGCCAAGACGCTGAGCACCGGCCGCCGCTACTGGGTGCGCGTAACGGCCACCATAGGCAATTCGTCGGCAACGGCCCGGACTGTGCAATGCGCTACCGCCGACCGTTCCGACTACACCGCCCCGGCCATAGTGAGCCCCGGCGCCGACGGCGTAACCCTCCATGCCGACGAGTGCATCGTCATCGCTCCCTGGGAGGGCATGACAAACGCTTATGTCGAAATTTCCGCAAGCGAGACCTTCCCCACCCGAAGCACCTTCAAGCAGACCCTGAGCGGATTCGCAACGGAGTCGAAAGCCATGGCCGACGTCAAAATCTCGTCCAAAGCTCTGGTGAGCGGTAATACTTACTACGTGCGCGTTCGCGGCGGCTACAGCCTGCAGAGTGCAAGCGGCGTCAAGTACACCGACTACGGCACCCCGCGCAGCTTCGTCTACTCCGACCAAGCCGGCGTCATAGCACCCGAAACCGATGCCGAAATCCGCATCGACGCCGCTGCCGTGCTCCATCTGCCCGCGCCGGCGCCCGCCGCTGTCTACGACCTGACCGGTCGCACCGTCTACAGCGCTCCGGCGGCCTCCAGCCACGTCCTGAGCCACCTCCCGGCCGGCGTCTACATCGTCCGCACGAACAATACCACCCTCAAATGGGTTAAATAAGCAAAGAAGTAATCGAAAAAACGGCGTCTACCGTGCGTTGGCTTCGGGTAGACGCCGTCTTTTTAAGCACGTTTTTTGTAAAAAATGAAACTCAGAATCAGCATCGTTCTTGCATCCTTTGTTGTCTTGCTGGCTTCGTGCGCCGGAAAGGGCTACGACGCGGCCGAATGTAACGAACTCTCCATAAAAATTGAACGCCGCGACTCCCTGACGCAGCACGACTACCGCATGATGATCGACCAGAGCGAGCAGATTCTCAAATATCTCGTCGACCGCAGCTCCACCCTCGAAGAACTGCCGCCCGACGAGCGCTACCCCGCTTACCGTGAACTCCTTGCCGACCCGGAGTACATGGAGCGATTCAGCTACCTCTTCACCTTGGGCAGCGCACTCTACCAAGCCGACGAAAGCGGACGCCTCGACGCCGCCAATGCCGAGCGCTACGTCGCCCTCGACGACTACAACACCCGCTTCGCCGAAATCACCGACCGGATGTGATCCGCCGGAGGAAAATGTAAAATGCCCCAAGGAGGGCGAGCTTCCGGCTCGCAAGCCGCGAAAGGGTCCCTCTAAGCTATTGTGAGAGAACCCGGTATGGGTTCTTTTTCATTAGTTTAGGTTGTTTTTTCGCAGTAGATATGGAGTGACGGCTTCAGCCGTCACCGCCCCGCGCCGGCCGCCGTCTTTTCGCCGTAAATATGGAGTGACGGCTTCAGCCGTCACCGCCCCCCGCCGGGCGCCGTCTTTTCGCCGTAAAAGGATGCAATTTTCTGCCATTTTTTCCCTGGATGCATTTTTCGCCATTTTCCCTGAGGGCACTTTCGCGGCTTCCGAGCTTGCGGCTCGCCCTTCTTAGGCCTTTTGATGCTCTCGGGAGTGTTTCGGGAGCGGTTATTAATTGTTAAACATTGTAAAATGTTTGGGAGGATTGGGAAATTAAAGCTAAATTTGCAGCCGTTACGCAAGAAAAAAAGGCTTGCTGACGCTCAAAAGTGATTCAAAACCAATACTAAACCAATTAAGTAAACCATGAAAAAGTTTTACTTTGCTTTACTGGCAATGATAATTGCCGCAACCGCCTTCAGCGCGGACGCAGCCACGGTGTACTTCAAAAACACCGTAAGCTGGGAAACCGTAAAAGTTCATTACTGGGGATCTTCCAATACTGACTGGCCCGGCAATGCCGGCACCCTCGTAGAAGGCACAACTGACGTATGGTCTTTTAACCTTCCCGAAGGAACAACCGGTCTCGTATTCAACAACAACGGCGCCGGCGAGCAGACTGTTGACGTCACTGAAATCGTAGACGGCCACATCTATACTCCGACTGGTGCGAACAAGTATGGCGTTACCCACACCGAATACACTCCTGGTGAACAGCCCGAGCAGCCTGTAGAGGAAACCGCAAAGGTATATTTTGTTGGCGACCTTATGGGCGATTGGACCCCCAACGAAGCCAAACAGCTCAAACTCGACAAAGAAACCGGCCTCTACACTCTTACCATTGCAAACGCCAACCTCGAAACCGGTAAAGAATTCAAAGTGGTTGTAAATGGTAAGTGGCTCCGCGCAGAAGCCGACCAGATTGCCGTTAATACCGAGTATGTTCTTTCTGAACGTAACGGCAACATGACTCTTGCTGAAGCAATTACCGGCAACGTAACTATTACATACAACGCCGAAGACGGCAAATTCAAAATCAGCGTTCAGTCCGAAGAACCGGTACAGCCCGAAGAAACTGTTGAAAAGATATTCACCGTGTTCTTCGACAACACCGCCAACTGGGAAAAAGTAAATGTTTGGATTTGGGAAAACAGCGGCGCCAACCTGTTTGCAAATTGGCCCGGTGAAGAGGTAACCACCAAAGTAAACGTCGATGGCAATGACCTCTACGCATACAGCTTCAAGCACGATGTGACTTCCAAGACCCAGATGATGATTATCTTCAACGATGGAAACGCTCAGACCGGCGACTTCAGTCTTGTAAACAAGGGTATCTACACCAACGAGGGTCACACCGGAAATATCCACGAAGGTGCAGCCGTAGCAGTGAGCAGCCTCTCCGAAGGCATCGTCGTAGCCCAGGGCAACATCAGCGGCGAGACCACCGAAAAGACCTTCAAGCTCACTGTGACCGCTCTGCCCCACCACACCGCTCACTACGTGGTAATTCCCGAAAGCGCAGCTTCTCTGGCTCCCGCCCGCGAAGGCGCTGAGTACACCGCAGTTGAGAACGTTGAAATTGAGCTGCCCACTGGCGCCGGCACAATCCAGTTCTACAGCCACGACGGCGAGAAATTCTCCCAGCCCACCACCTACTCCTACAACATCGCACTCGACACCACCGGTATCGAAGGCGTTGAGGTAGAGAACGGCGCAGCTGCCGAGTACTTCAACCTGCAGGGCGTACGCGTTGCCAACCCGACCGAAGGCCTCTACATCGTACGCCGCGGCAACACCGTCACCAAGCAGTACATCCGCTAATCCGCAATAACGGCATACCGCATCAAAATCCCTGCTCCGGCCTCGGAGCGGGGATTTTTTTGTGGGGGACGCGGAAAATATGTATTTTTGCAAAAGAAACCAAAAACCCGAAAATGCAGACCAAGCATAACGATGTGCGCGCCTCTATGGAGCGCATCTTAGAGGCGGAGAGTCGCGCCATAGCGTCCATTCCGATTACCGATGCCTACGAGGCGGCCGTAGAGGCCATTGTGGAGCATGTTCACCGTCGCGGCGGCAAGCTTGTCACTTCCGGCATGGGCAAAGCGGGCCAAATAGCTATGAACATAGCGACGACGTTCTCCTCGACGGGTACGCCGGCCGTCAATCTGCACCCGAGCGAGGCTCAGCACGGCGACCTGGGCGTTGTTCAACCCAACGACATCGTGCTTCTGGTGAGCAACAGCGGCAAGACGCGCGAGATTCTCGAACTTATCGAGCTGCTGCATGGTTTATACCCCGGAATGCCCACAATAGTGATTACCGGGGCGGCGGGGAGTCCGCTGGCCGAGGCCGCCGACATAGCGCTGCTCACGGGCGGGGCGCCGGAGGTGTGTCCGCTGGGCCTGACTCCGACCACGAGCACGACGATGATGACCGTAATCGGCGATGTGCTGGTGGTCAACGTGATGGAGCGCATAGGCTTTACGCGCAGCGACTATGCCCTGCGCCACCACGGCGGCTATCTGGGCATGGCCTCCCGCAAAGAACTTTAAGAAGGGTCGAATATGAAAATTATAGCCATAGGCGAAATCAACATAAATCTGAGCGCCACCGAGGGCGGCTTCGGCAGCCTGCCGGGCGGCCTGATAGCGCGCGCAGCGGCCATTCTGGGCCGTATGGGCTTCGCGACGGCAATGGCCTCGGATGCCGGCAGCGATATTCCGGGCGATATGGCCGTTGGAGCCCTCAGCGAGGCCGGTGTGGACACTCACAGCGTCGACCGCTTCACCGAGGGCCGCACCGCACTCAATATTTTCTCGGGGCTGACGGGTGCTCCGACTCGCTACGACGCCTATCCCGAGGAGGCTTTCGACATAGTGTGGCCCCGCATCGACGAGGGCGACATAGTTGTCTTCGGCGGCCATTATGCCCTCGACGGGCGCATGCGGCTGCGCCTGGCGCGCCTGCTCAGCCACGCCGCCGAGCGCAAGGCCGTGCTGGTCTATGTGCCGGCCTATTCCTCGGCGCTGGAGCCGCGCATAACGCGCGTTATGCCCGAAATACTCGAAAATCTGGAGACGGCCCACCTTGTGGTGACCACCACCGCCGACCTTGCCACCATCTTCGGCACCGACAACTCGGCCGGCTGCTTCGCCGACCGCGTGAGCTTCTACTGCCGGTCGCTGGTCAACATCGACGCCGGCTGCCACCGCCTGGAGTACTTCGCCGGCAAGGAAGTAACCTCCGCGGCCACCGGAGGGTCGCCTTGCGAGTCGCTTCTCTGGCAGGCCGGCGCACTGGCCGGCCTGATAGGAGCGCTGGCGGCCCACGCCGTCACGCCGGAGGCTCTGGACGCCCCCGGCGAAGGCCTGCGAACCGACATCCTCGAGGCCATGGTGCGCTCGGGCGCCGAAGCCGCCGCCGAAGCGCCGTCCTGGCAGCTGGCCGTACGCCCCGTTTAACGAATCAAAAACCACCCAAGAATATGTCCACCAAACCCCAATCTCCCCTTACCCCCTTCCCCAAAGCACGCGACATGCGCGTGGCCGTAGTGCGCACGCTGTGGAACAGCCACATCACCTCCGCCCTCGAAAGCGGCGCGCTGACCACCCTGGCGGCCGCCGGCATAGAGCGCGACATGATCGACACCTTCGAGGTGCCGGGCGCCGTAGAACTCACTTTTGCAGCCTCCTCGCTCATCGAAACGGGGCTCTACAACTCCGTGATAGTGCTGGGCTGCGTGATTCGCGGCGGCACGCCCCACTTCGACTATGTCTGCCAGAGCGTTACGCAAGGCATCACGCATCTCAACGCCGACTGCGACATCCCGGTGATTTTCGGTGTGCTCACCGTCGACACCGAGCAGGACGCCCTCGACCGCGCCGGCGGCAGTCTGGGCAACAAGGGCTCGGAAGCCGCCCAGGCCGCTCTGCTGATGTACGACTTCACCGAGCGCGTGGCCGACCTCTGACTTGCCGGAGAACACTTGCGCGGGGCCGTGCGTTTTAAAACGTGAGGAGGTTGCCTGTTGCACCCCCTCCTGAAAACGCATACAAACATGGCAAACACGCAAAAAAAGAATTCCGGACTGTGGGTCTGGATAGTGATAGCACTCATCGTGGCCGCTCTGGTAGTGGCAACACTGTTCTACATAGGCTGGTTCGATACCAACACGCACGTCGATTCGCTCAACGGCGACAACGTAATGGACCAGTACACCATCGAGGAAACCAACGCCAATGCCCCCGGCGAAGCCGACTGGCAGAACGCCGACCACCGCAACCTCGACGAGGTGATAACCGAACCGCAAACCAACCAATGAAACAATTCCTATGGGCAGCGCTGACCCTTGTGGCAGCGGCCGCCTGCACATCCGGAGCCCGCGACGCGGATGCTTCCAGCCTCCAGAAGGCCGAATATGCCTTCAGCGAGGGGCGCTACGCCCGCTCGCAGGCCATATGCGACTCCTTGGTGCTGGGCAACCAGTTCGGGCGCCTCAACGTCGACGAGCTATGCCGCCTGTCGATGCTCTTTATGCGTCTTGGCGAGCAGAACGGCGACGAGGGTGGCACCACGGCCATGGCCACACGCTGCCTGAGCGCGGCCTTTGAGCGCGACAGCGACTCCACCGTGACCATCATCCGCGCCATGCCCTCCGAAGACCGCAGCCGCGCCATGCTCCTTGCGGCGCTCAACGAGTCGGCGGCCACGGCATCGCCGGACTCTCTAATTATACCCGCCGACAGCATACCCGACAATGAACTCTGAAAGCTGGCAAGACCGCCTTGCCGCCCTACGCGGCACCATGGCTCCCGACCCGGAGCCGGAAACCACCGCCGAAGCCGCCGACGAGGCGCCGGCCTCGCCCTGGGCCGCCCAGAAGGGCCGTCTCGACATTATCCTCGACCGCAAGGGTCGCGCCGGCAAGAGCGCTACCATAGTCAGCGGCTTCACCATCGGCGACGATGCCGTTGCCGAGCTGGCCTCGCAGCTGCGGCGCAGCTTGGGCACGGGCGGCTCCAGCCGCGGCGGCGAAATCCTCATCCAGGGCGACCGTCGCGCCGACGTGCAGCGGCTGCTGACAGCCCGGGGGCTGAAATCGAGAATTGGTAATTGATAATCGGGATGCATCGCGATTCAACGGGATTTATCGCGATTTATGCCGATAGAGGGGATTTGGGGCTTTTTTTTAAGTTTTTTTGGGAGAAACGAAAAAAAAGCGTACTTTTGTAAAAATTTGCAATAGTATGGCAAACGACTTGACGGAGCAACTGACTCGCATAGGCCATAAAGCGGAGTTGCTGACCACAAGATATGGCATGCTTGTGCAGGAAATGCGACGCCTCAAGGAGAAACTCAGCGAGAGCGAGGCCCGCATACTGGCCCTGACGGGCGAGCTGGAGCGCAGCCGCCTCGAAGCGGAGCATCTGCGCCTTGCCGCCAACGTGTCGCCCACGCCGCAGTCGCTTCTGGAGTCGCGCGCCTTCGTTGCCAATTTGGTGCGGGAAATCGACGCTTGCGTCGACGACCTGATCAGAGATGTCTGAATCCCTTTCGATGAACGCAGACCCCGAACACAATATAACGATAAAAATAGCCGATGTAGAGCCGTTCAAGCTTCGCATCTCCCAAAGCGAAGAGGCCTTCTACCGGATGGTGCTTGAGAAGTTCAACACCAACGTAGACCGCTTCCGCTACGGGGCAGCTGCCGACAGCACGGCAGTGGCACTTTGCAAAGTTGGCATATACTACGCCACCATGCTCTACAAACGCACCCACCAGATAAACACGCAGGCCGAGCAGCTGCGCGCCTTTGAGGAACGCCTGGACAGCCTGCTGGAAGGAATGGACAATTAGGGCACCGAGACCCCGCCCGCTACTCTCTGCTCAGCGTACGCCGCCGCCACGCGCCGCCGCCTTGAGAGACCCCTACCCCCGCACCGCGCCGCCCCGGCGCACCGGCCACCGCCGCAACGGCGTGCCTGTGCTGCCTGTAAGGGCGTCTACGCCGGTGCGATTATTGTTTTTTCAACACCATTCCCGAATATGGTAACATACATCATCATCGGCATAGCACTGGCTATCCTTGGCGCCGCCGCCGGCGCCGCGCTGACCTTCTGGTCGCAGAAGCGCAACGCCAGCTCGCGCGCAAGCCTCATCATAGCCGAGGCCGAACGCGAAGCCGAGACCCTTCGCAGCAACAAAGTGCTGGAAGGCAAGGAAGAAGCCCTTCGACTGACTTCCGAAGCGGAGAAGCAGGCGCAGCAGCGCATGAGCCGCATACAAAGCACCGAGGCCAAGATGAAGCAGCGCGAACTGCAGCTAAACCAGCAGCAGAGCGAGAACCAGCGCACCCGCAACGAACTCGACGGCCTCCGCCAGAACCTCGACAACCAGCAGGCAGCCTTAGCCGCCCGAAGCACACAGGTCGACGAGATGCACGCCAAGGCCCAGAGCCTGCTTGAGCACATCTCCGGCATGAGCTCCGCCGAAGCCAAGGAGAAACTTATCGAGAGCCTCAAGGACGAGGCCAAGACAGCCGCCGCCTCCTATATCAACGACATCATGGACGACGCCAAGATGACCGCCAACAAGGAGGCCAAGCGAATCGTCGTTCAGAGCATTCAGCGCGTGGCCACCGAAACGGCCATAGAGAACTCGGTGACGGTGTTCCACATCGACTCCGACGAAATAAAAGGCCGCATCATAGGCCGCGAGGGCCGCAACATCCGCGCCCTGGAGGCCGCAACAGGTATCGAAATCATCGTCGACGACACTCCCGAGGCCATCGTGCTGAGCGGCTTCGACCCTGTACGCCGCGAAATAGCCCGCCTGGCCCTGCATCAGCTCGTTGCCGACGGCCGCATCCATCCGGCTCGCATAGAGGAGGTAGTGGCCAAGGTTCGCAAGCAAATCGAGCAGGAGATTATCGAAACCGGCCAGCGCACCTGCATCGACCTGGGCATCCACGGACTGCATCCCGAGCTCATCCGCATGGTGGGCAAGATGAAATATCGCTCCAGCTACGGCCAGAACCTGCTGCAGCACTCGCGCGAAACGGCTAACCTCTGTGCCGTGATGGCCTCCGAGTTGGGCCTCAACCCCAAGAAGGCCCGCCGCGCCGGCCTGCTGCACGACATCGGCAAAGTGCCGGACGAAGAGCCGGAGCTGCCCCACGCACTGCTGGGCATGAAGCTTGCCGAGAAGTACAAGGAAAAGCCCGAAATATGCAACGCCATCGGCGCCCACCACGACGAGATAGAGCAGAGCAGTCTGCTGGCCCCGATAGTGCAGGTGTGCGACGCCATCTCGGGCGCCCGTCCCGGTGCGCGCCGCGAAATAGTCGAGGCATACATCAAGCGCCTCAACGACCTGGAGCAGCTTGCGCTGAGTTATCCCGGCGTGGTTAAGACCTACGCCATCCAGGCCGGCCGCGAACTCCGCGTCATAGTAGGCGCCGACAAAATCGACGATGCCGAAACCGAAAAGCTCTCCGCCGAAATAGCCCGCCGCATCCAGGACGAGATGACATATCCCGGTCAGGTCAAAATCACGGTAATACGCGAAACGCGTTCGGTGAGCTTCGCCAAATAATACCGGCCTATGAGCAGCGAAAAAGAGGACAACGCCCTGCGGAGTCCCGCACCTGCCGGCGAGACGGAAGGCTGCGGCAATTGCTGCGGCGGCTGCGGAAAGGGCGGCGGCTGCGACGACTGCAGCCGTGCCAAGCTCCACAGCTTCGACTATCTGGCCGACATTCCCGGCGGCTTCGCCCGAAGCGACTACGTCGAGGTGCAGTTCAAAAACACTCGCAAGGGCTACTACCGCAACACCACCAATCTGCCCCTTGAGGTCGGCGACCTGGTGGCCGTCGAAGCCTCGCCGGGCCACGACATCGGCACCGTCACTCTTATGGGCGTGCTGGCCGAGCTCCGCGCACGCAAGGCAAGTTCGCGGGCCCGCGACGCCGCCGAGGTGCGCCGGGTATTCCGCAAGGCCAAGGGCGTCGACATCGAGAAATACAACGAAGCCCGTGCCCGCGAGGAGGACACTATGATCCGGGCGCGCAAGATAGCCGAAAGCCTCAAGCTGAATATGAAAATCGGCGACGTCGAGTATCAGGGCGACGGCAACAAGGCTATTTTCTACTATATCGCCGATGAGCGCGTCGACTTTCGCCAACTCATCAAGATACTGGCCGACACCTTCAAGGTGCGCATCGAGATGAAGCAGATCGGTGCGCGCCAGGAGGCGGGGCGCATAGGCGGCATAGGGCCGTGCGGACGACCGCTGTGCTGCTCGCTGTGGATGACCAACTTCGTGAGCGTGAGCACATCGGCGGCCCGCACGCAGGACATCTCCATGAACCCGCAGAAACTGGCCGGCCAGTGCGCCAAGCTTAAGTGCTGTCTCAACTTCGAGGTGGATGCCTACGCCGAGGCCACCAAACGCATGCCTCCGCGCGAGGTGCGTCTGGAGACTGCCGACGCCACCTTCTACCACTTCAAGAGCGATGTGTTCAACCGCACGGTGACCTACTCGTCGGACAAGAACATGGCGGCTAATCTGGTGACACTGAGCGCCGAACGCGTATTCGAGATTATCGCCCTCAACAAGGCCGGCGAAAAGCCCCTCAGCCTCATCCCCGAAAGCGAGAAGGCTCCCAAGCCCAAGGCCGAGTTCGGCGACATCCTCGGCGACGGCGACCTGACACGCTTCGACCGCAAGAAGAAGAAAAAACGCCCGGCCAAGCAGGGCGGCAACTCCGACCGCGGCCAAAGCAATCGCCCTGAGAAGGCCCAGGGTCGGCACACCGCCGAGGGTGCCCAGCAAAACGGCGCCCCCGCCGACAACAACAAGGGCGGCCAGCGCCGTCGCGGCGGCAAAGGCGCCCACCGCAAGGGCGGCCAGCAGGACAAACCCAATTCGTCGCGAAGCAATGAAGGCTCTTGAACTGCTTGCCGTAGCGGCCCTGACAGCTCTTGCCGCCACGAGTTGCGGAGTGGATATGGACAGCCATGCCCGCGCGGCTTTCTTCGGCCGGGTGCCCGACGGCCGATGGCTCTACTCGGCGCCTGTGGAGTTCAATACCGACAGCCTGCCGGACAGTGTCGTCAGCGGCCCGTTGGTGCTCACCCTTCGCCACAGCTCGGTCTATCCCTACCGCAACATCTGGCTTGAGGTAGAGCAGGGCAGACTTCGGCAGGTGGCCGACACTACGGTGGCCGACTCCTTCCGGACGGTGCGCGTTGTAAGCCGCGACACCTTCGAGATTATGCTTGCCGACCCCTTCGGACGGTGGTATGGCTCGGGGATGGGCGCTTCGCTGCGGCGCACCGACACCGTTGCGCCGAGCTACACTCTTGAGCGCGGCGCTTCGCTGGCCGTGCGCCACATAATGCGCGTCGACACCTTGCCCGAGGTCGAGCAAATCGGAATCTTGATAATTGATAATTGACAATCATTTTGACAATTTGACATATTGACATATTGACAACATGTCAATTATTCACTATTAACTATTAACTATTAGCTGCTTTTGCGTTTCGACGGTTTCATATTCGATATGGACGGCACGCTTTGGGATGCCGTCGACAGCTACTGCGAGGTGTGGAACGCCACCATAGAGGCTATGCACATCGCGAACCTGCGCATATCGCGGCGCGAGCTGCAACCGCTGATGGGGCTGCCGCTCGACGTGATCTACGACCGCCTCGTGGGCAAGCGTTCGCCGGACCCGGCGCGCTTCGACGAGCTGCTGCGCCTCAACGAGCACCGGATGATGCCGCGCCTTGGCGGACGCCTCTATCCCGGCGTGAGGAGCACTCTGGAGGCCCTGAGGGCAAGCGGAGCGCGAATCTTCATGGTGAGCAACTGCGGCGCCTCGGGCATACCGAATTTTCTTACCTACACCGGCCTGGGAGACCTCGTGGCCGACTGGCTGTCGATAGGACTCAACGGCCGCGACAAAACCGAGAACATTAGCACACTTGTGGAGCGTTATAATTTGAAGGCGCCCGTCTATATCGGCGACACCGAAGGCGACTGCCGTTCGACCCACGCAGCGGGTATACCTTTTGTGTGGGCGGCCTACGGCTTCGGCCGCAATGTCGAAGCGCCCGATTTTACCATTCACTCCATCAAAGAGTTAATAGATCTTCAGTCATGAAACAACCTTACGACTACCGCCACGCCGACCTCCTCGGGGCCGAAGAGCAGACCCGGCGCCTTGAGCCGCTTCGACGCGCCATGAAGGCCGCCGGCATCGGCCGCGCTCTTGTGAGCTCGCCCGCAAATCTGTACTATCTCACCGGTCGTGTCTACCGCGGCTATCTCTATATAGAAAGCGATTCGGACCGCGTGCTTTACCTTGTTCGGCGCCCCAACCACCTTGAAGGGGCCGGAGTGCATCTCATCTCCAAGCCGGCCGAAATAAACGGCGTGCTGGCCGAGGCCGGCGTCGGAGCCGGCGAGCCTATGGCGCTGGAGCTGGGCATAATGCCCTATTCGGACACGCTGCGCCTGTGCAAAGCGCTGGGGATGACCGAGCCGGGTGGCGATATCTCGCCCGTGCTGCGCGCCGTTCGCGCCGTCAAAACCGAGGTGGAGCAGAGCATGCTGCGAGCCTCCGGCGAGAAGCAGACCGAGGTCTACTCGCGCATTCCGCACCTCTACCAGGAGGGAATGAGCGACATCGAGCTGCAGATTGAAATAGAACGCCAAAGCCGCCTCGAAGGCTGCCTCGGCCAGTTCCGCGTGGCCGGTACGGATATGGAAATCTTCATGGGCAACGTGCTCACGGGCAAGAACGCCGATACACCCTCGCCCTACGACTTCGCCATGGGCGGCGCCGGCCTCGACCCCTCGCTGCCGGTGGGTGCCGACGGCACCGTTATCCGCCCCGGGCAGCCCGTGATGGTCGATGTCAACGGTAACTACACCGGCTATATGACCGATATGACGCGCTGCTACGGCAGCGGCATCATGCCGGAAGAGGTGGTCAAAGCCAATCAACTCAGCGCCGACATCTGCGAGGCCCTCGCCGGCATGATGACTCCGGGCACACCCGCCGCCGAACTCTACAACAAAGCCCTCGAGATGGCCCGCACCGCCGGTATGGAGGCGTACTTTATGGGCCACCGCAGCCACGCCGGCTTCGTGGGCCACGGCGTAGGCATCGAAATCAACGAGCTGCCGGTGATAGCACCTCGTTCGCGAGATATCCTGCAGGCCGGAAACGTAATAGCCCTCGAACCCAAGTTCGTGCTGCCCGGCATCGGAGCCGTGGGCATCGAAAACACATATATCGTTCACTCACAGGCGCCCGGTGAACGCATCACCAAAGCGCCGGACAACATCGTATCGCTTGACTGACAAAGAACCGATCAATCTTGCCGCCAGGCTGAAACCGCGGGCCGTCTTCGAGCTCGTGGGCGACACTGCCGACTCGCTCGGCCGCGAATGCTACGCCGTGGGCGGCTTCGTGCGCGACCTCATCATAGGGCGCCACTCCAAGGACATCGACTTCGTTACCGTGGGCAGCGGAATAGAGCTTGCCCGGGCCGTGGCCGCCCGGATGCCGCGCGCACATGTGGCCGTCTACCGCAACTACGGCACGGCCCAGATACACCGCGGAGAACTCGAGCTGGAGTTTGTCGGCGCGCGCCGCGAGAGCTACCGCCGCGACAGCCGCAACCCTATCGTTGAGGACGGCACCCTCGACGACGACCTTGCGCGCCGCGACTTCACCATCAACGCCATGGCCATCCGCGTCAATAAAGAAGGCTTCGGCGAGGTGGTCGACCGCTACGACGGCCTTGGCGACATCGAGCGGCGCCTCATCCGCACGCCCCTCGACCCGGACATCACTTTCAGCGACGACCCGCTGCGCATGATGCGCGCCGTGCGCTTCGCCACCCAGCTCGACTTCAAACTCTTCCCCGAAACCTTCGAGGCCATTAAGCGAAACGCTCACCGCATAGAAATCATCACCGCCGAGCGCATCAAAGACGAGCTCTTCAAAATCATGGCCGCCCCCAAGCCCTCGATAGGCTGGACCCTGCTGCTCGAAACGGGGCTCCTCGAGCTCATCATGCCAGAATTGGCCCGCATGAGCGGCATCGACGTTGTGCGCGGCCGCGGCCACAAGGATAATTTCAAGCACACCATGCAGGTGCTCGACGGCGTCGCCGAGGCTTCCGACAACGTCTACCTTCGCTGGGCGGCACTGCTGCACGACATCGGCAAACCGGCCACCAAACGCTTCGACCCCGAACGCGGCTGGACCTTCCACCAGCACAACTTCGTAGGCGCCAAGATGGTGAAAACCATCTTCCGACGCATGAAATTTCCGCTTGGCGCCGAGATGCGCTACGTCCAGAAGCTCGTCGAGCTCCATATGCGGCCCATCGCCCTGGTAGAGGACGAAGTGACCGACAGCGCCGTGCGCCGACTCATCCACTACGCCGAGGAAGATCTCGCCGACCTCATGATTCTTGCACGCGCCGACATAACAAGTCGCGACGAGGCCAAAAAGGCACGTTTTTTGGCCAACTTCGACCTCGTCGAGGAGAAGTTCCGCACCACCCACGCCAAAGACCTTGAGCGCAACCGCAAGAACCCCGTCGACGGCACCGAAATAATGGCCCTCTTCGGGCTGCCCCAGTGCCCGCAGGTGGGATACTTCACCAAAAACCTCAAGGAAGCCATCAAAGAGTGCGAAATCGACGACACCCGCGAAGCCGCCCTCCACTACCTGCTCGAACTCGGCCGCAAAGCAGGCATCGAACCCCTCTACGACCCCTTCGCCGCCCCCGCCGAATCCTGACCGCCTCCGCCCTCTTCACCCCCCCCTTATTTTCTGTTCTGTCGGCTATTTTCGACGGCAGTACGGGATAAACGGGAGGCTGAGGCGGTGTTAAAAAATGTGGGGAGGGTGGTATTTTTTGGAGGAATGGAATTTATTTGCTAATTTTGCAACGCTTTAGCCCCCGAGGGGGTTGGGCATAGTGTCAGTCTTATGGTGTAATGGTAACACATCAGTTTTTGGAGCTGAGTTTCCAGGTTCGAATCCTGGTAAGACTACTCGAAGAAGCTCACCCATAGGCCGGTGAGCTTTTTTGTTTTTAACCGCAAAATATTCATCCACTTGAAGCTGCCTGAGGACTTTCTGAAAACGTTGCCAGCGCTGGGACCGTCGGCCGACGGTCTCGGGGATGCTCTTGCCGACGGCGAGGCAATCACGGCTATCCGCATCAACGATGCCAAAGGAGCTCGTGCGGCAGCCGGCGCGGAGCCAGTCGGCTGGTGCAAGCAAGGATTCTATCTTGCTGAGCGCGTGCTTTTTGCGGCTGACCCGGCGTGGCATCAGGGACTTTACTACGTTCAGGAGCCATCGTCGATGGCGGCCTCGCACGCCATGTCGCAGCTGGTGGAGCTTCGTCGCGAAGCCGGGCGCCCGCTTCGGGTGCTGGATGCGTGCGCGGCTCCGGGCGGCAAGACGATAGGCATCCTTCAATGCCTCGAAGCAGACGATTTTGTGGTTGCCAACGAGTACGACCCGCACCGGTGCGACATTTTGCTCGAAAATCTTGCCAAATATGGCGCCGACAATGTTGCCGTGTGCCGGGGCGATGCGCGCGCCTTCAGCGGGCTGCCGGAGGCTTTCGACATCATAGCCGCCGACGTGCCATGCTCGGGCGAGGGTATGATGCGCAAGGAAGAAGCGGCTGTGGCGCAATGGTCGGAGGGCCTTGTTCGGCAGTGTGCGGCTCTACAGCGCGACATTCTCGAAAGCCTCTGGAGGGCACTTGCTCCGGGCGGCTACCTTCTTTACTCTACGTGCACCTTCAACAAAGCCGAGAACGAGGACAATCTGCGCCATATGGTCGAAAACCACGGAGCGGTGAGTGTGCCCCTGGCGCTTGAGGCTATGCCGGGGGTTGCCGCCGCAGTGGAGGAGGGCATACACGGCTGCCGCTTCTATCCGGGCCGCATCCGTGGCGAGGGACAGTTTGTGGGCGCCTTGCAGAAGCCGCTCGCCGAGCCGGCTTCCCCGGCCAAGGACCGCAGGAGTACCGGGCAGCACAAGAGCGTGGCCAATCCCTCTACGGCGCTGATGAAAGAGCCGGAGAACTTTGTGTGCTCGGGCAAGGAGACCATCTACGCCGTTCGGACGGTCCACGCCGCTTTTGTTCAGACGCTGTGCGCGAAGGTCAAGGCGGTTCGTCCCGGCCTGCCGGTGGCGCAACTTAAGGGACGCGACTATGTTCCGTCCCATGAGCTTGTGTTGAGCCGGCAGTACCTCCGAGGGAGCCTTCCCGAAGTCGAGCTGGACCGCGGCGCCGCTCTGGAGTATCTTCGCGGCAAAGCGATGACCGAGCTGCCCGGCGATCTGCCCCGCGGTTACTTCGCACCCACCTACGGCGGCCTGCCGCTGGGACTTGCCAAATACGTAGGCTCGCGAGCAAACAATCTCTACCCGTCGGAACAGCGGCTGCGGCTCCCGGCCGAGGCCACGGCATCGTCCAACATAGAAATAATAGAGCGATGAAAGACTTTCTGCGTCTGTTGACGCGCTTCGTACCCCCATATAAGAAATATCTTGCGCTGAACATCCTGTTCAATCTCCTTGCGGCGTTCCTGACGTTGTTTTCCTTCGCGCTGATAATCCCGATACTGGAGATGCTTTTCCAGATCAACACCGCGCAGTACGCCTATATGACGCTCGAAGAGGGATCGATAAAGGATGTGGTAGTCAACGACTTCTACTACTACACCCAGGAGTCGATAGCGGCCTACGGCGCGGGGACGACGCTGGCTCTGCTTGCCGGAGCGCTGGTGCTGATGACAGCACTCAAGACTGGTGCCACCTTCCTGAGCTCTTATTTCATCGTGCCGCTGCGCAACGGCATAGTTCGCGACCTCCGCAACTATATGTACCTCAAAATTACGGCGCTACCCATCGGATTCTTCACCGTTGAGCGTAAAGGCGATGTGATGGCGCGCATGAGCGGCGACGTTGCCGAAATCGAGAACTCCGTGATGGCCTCGCTGGACATGATATTCAAGAATCCGGTGCTCATCATCGTCTATCTTGGCACCATGCTGATGATATCGTGGCAGTTGACGCTCTTCGTGTTTATTCTGCTGCCCGTAGCGGGCTACGTAATGGGCAAGGTCGGCAAGCGCCTCAAGCGCACCTCCTACGAAACGCAGACCCAGTGGGGCGTGCTGATGAGCCATATCGAAGAAACACTCGGCGGACTGAGAGTAATCAAGGCTTTCAACGCCGAGGAGCGCGTTCGCGGCCGCTTCTTCGAGGGCAACCAGCAGTTCTTCCGGCTCTCCAACAAGGTTGCGCGCCGGCAGGCACTTGCGCATCCTATGAGTGAATTTCTGGGCACCACGGCCATAGCCATCATACTTTGGTTCGGAGGAAGCCTCATTCTGGGCGGCCATACCGGGCTGAGCGCGCCTTCGTTCATCTACTATATGGTGATTTTCTACAGCATCATCAATCCGGCCAAGGACCTCTCCAAGGCTGCCTACGCCATTCAGAAAGGTCTGGCCAGCATGCAGCGCGTCGACAAGATTCTCAACGCCGAGAATCCCATAAAAAGCCCGGCCGAGCCCAAGCAGCTTCCCGCTCTCAAAGAAGGCATCCGCTACAACGGCCTCGATTTCAGCTACGACGGCGAAACCAAGGTACTTTCCGACATCAACCTGACGGTGCCGGCGGGAGCCACCGTGGCGCTGGTGGGCCAGTCCGGCTCGGGCAAAACCACCATGGCCGACCTTATACCGCGTTTCTACGACCCGGCCAAGGGCTCGGTGACCATCGACGGCACCGACATCCGCGAACTCGACGTCAAGGCACTGCGCTCGCTGATGGGGACAGTCAGCCAGGAGCCCATTCTCTTCAACGACACCGTCTTTGCCAACATAGCCTTCGGAGTCGAGAATGCGACTATGGAGCAGGTGCGCCGCGCGGCTAAAATCGCCAATGCCGACGATTTCATAATGGAAATGGAGCAGGGCTACGATACGATGGTGGGCGACCGGGGCTGCCGTCTCTCCGGCGGTCAACGCCAGCGAATATCCATTGCGCGCGCAATACTCAAGAACCCGCCGGTACTGATACTCGACGAAGCCACCTCCGCGCTCGACAGCGAAAGCGAAGCCCTTGTGCAGCAGGCACTCGACCGACTTATGGAAAACCGCACCACGCTGGTGATAGCCCACCGGCTCAGCACGATTCGCAACGCCGACCTCATCTGCGTGCTCCATCAGGGGCGCATCGTCGAGCAGGGCACGCACGCCGAGCTTATGCAGCCCTCGGCGGCAGGCTACTACCGTCGCCTGGTAGAGATGCAGACCGCCGCTGGCTGAAGGCAGCATTCCATAAAATAGTATTTACAAAGGATAATTACCGGCGCAGGAGCAGGGCAGAGGCCTGGGCGGCGATGCCTTCGCCGCGGCCGGTGAAACCGAGGCGCTCGGTGGTTGTTGCCTTTACGCTTACGCGGTCGACGGAGACATTGAGGTCGGCGGCCACGTTTGCGCGCATCTGCGCTATGTATGGCAGCATCTTTGGCTGCTGGGCGATGATGGTGAGGTCGACATTTCCCACGGAGAAACCTTCGCGAGCCAGTAGACCGACAACATGGCGCAGAAGGACGCGACTGTCGGCGCCGCTGTAGCGCGGATCGGTGTCGGGGAAGTGTTTTCCTATGTCGCCCAGGGCGAGGGCGCCCAAAAGGGCATCCGCGAGCGCGTGGAGGGCCACGTCGGCATCGCTGTGACCGAGCAGCCCGAGCTCGTGGGGAATGTCGACGCCGCAGATGATGCAGCGCCGTCCGGGCACGAGGCGGTGGACATCGAAACCGTTACCTATGCGAATGTCGGGGAAGCTCATCGGCGTTTGCCCAGGAGGTCGCGCAGACCGTCCATATCGAAAGTGAGGGTGAATCGCAGGGTTTGGTCAAGAGGGGAGGTCTGGGCCGTGGCCATCATGTAGGATGCATCCAGGCGCACCACGTTGAGCGAGAAGCCGGCTCCGAGGCCGAAGTACTGTCGGTTGCCTTTGAATTCGTTCTCGTAGTAGTAGCCGGCGCGGAGGAAGAACTGATTGTTGTAGGCGTACTCGGCGCCGAAACTCCAGGTAATCTCGCGGAGCTCTTCCTTGAAACCGCCGGGGGCGTCGCCGAACGATTTGAAGATACCGGTGATGGGGCTCATGTTTCGCCAGTCCTCAAGCTTCTGAATATACTCTTCCTCGCCTTCAATGCCGGAGGGATAGTCGGAGCGGCGGGGCTTGGTTGGCACCAGGAGTTTATTGAGGTCGAGCGAGAGCGCCAGAGTGTGGTAGTCGGCCAGGGGGAACATGAAGGTTGTGCCCAGACGGAGGTTGGTGGGCAAGAAAGCGGGATTTTCGCCGCCGTCGTAGCTCACCTTTGTACCGATATTGGAGATATTCCAACCCCAAGACCACTGACATTCGTTGCGTCCGATGATAGGATAGGTGGTGTAGTAACCGGAGATATCGGCCGAGAAAGCGGAAGCACCCGTGTTTTGGTCGCCGGCATAGGACTCTGAGAAGCCAAGAGCTGAGTAGATGTAGCGGAAAACCACGCCCATTGAGAATTTCTCGGAGAGCTTGCGGGAATAGCCGATGTCGAAGGAAAGTTCGTAGGGATTTAGCGTCTGGCCGACGATTCCTTCATCCTGCGAAGTGGTTACTTCGCCGAGGGAGAAGTAGCGGAGCGAGGCCGAGATGGCCTGATTGTCGTTGCTGCCTATCTTGTAGTAACCGGAGAGGTCGGCAAGGAAAATATCGTTGACGAGTTTGCGCAGCCACGGGGTGTAGTTGATGGAAACCGCAGCCTGGCTGTAGGCGAAAGCATATTTGGAGGGATTCCAGAACTGAGAGTTGGCGTCCGGGTCGGTTGCGGCGCCGAGGTCGCCCATAGAGGCGCCGCGGGCATCCGGAGCGATGCTCAGAGAGGTGACGCCGGTTTCCACGGGGTTGAATTCGTTCTTACCGTTTGCGCTGTCGGCAAAGGCCGGGACGGTGGTGGCTACCAGGAGCGTCAATGCAAGTATGCGGAGGAGGATGTGCTTCATCTTCGGTTGGTTTCAAGAGTGCCGGCCAACGGGCAGGCACGCATAGATATAACTGAAAAAACGCTCATTTATTGTAACGCCGGCGCCCGGTAACTTCTGAGGAAGCCCCGGGCGCCGGAATATTCGGTGTTGTCAGCGTGCGATGACGGTGAATGTCACTGCCGGTGTGCTGCCGTAGGAAGAATTACGGCGCAGCATTGCGTGAACGCTGTAGGAGCCGTCGGCAATGGCATTTCCGGCTGCATCGGTGAGATTCCAAACGTAGGGGAGGGCAGGGTTCGATATTGTGCGGACGGTGTTTCCGAGGGCATCCCGCACTATCAGGGAGGTCACCTGAGTGCTTTCGGGGAGTTCGGGAACGTCGAATTCCACCTCCGAGTTTACGGCCGAAGCATCGGGCGAAACACTGATGGCTGCCGACAGGGGCACGGAGTCAATGATGAAGTCGAGGGTAGCCGACACGCTGTTGTCGGCATAGTCTCTGACATATAGTTTGAGAGAATGGGAACCGTCGGACATCAAAGGAAGCGTGCCGCCTATAACCATCAGACCCTCTTCGTTGAAGCTCGAGCTGAGCGAACTGAGCTGTTGCGGACCGTCGACAAAGCACTTGAAACCTTTGAATCCGCTTTCGAGGCCTTTGACACCGGCCGAGCCGGGGCGGACAACGGCGGTGAACTGCCGCGCGCTCTCAAGCACGTCGCCTGTTGTCATCGCGGGAGAGTCTATATAGAACTGCTCGATGACGGGCTGCGCAAACTGAGGCGTATCCCCGGAGGCGGCAACAAGATTGACAAGGCGGTTTCCGGTGGCCAGGACACCGGTTTCGGGGTCACGGACGTAGATGTAGACTCGGGCGCTGTCTTGAAGACTGTGCGGGAAGACTACCGAGGCCGAGATTCGGCCGTTTTCAACCCGCACGGGATATTCGGCCAATACGTCGGACTCATCGACGAAAGTATGCTCAAGAAATCCCAACCATTCTTTGCTTTTGCGAGTGCTCTTCGTCGAAGGCTGCCGGTGGCGCTCCACACGGGGCGCGAAGAGGCGTAGCTGGCCGTAACCGTTGAAATTATCCAGACCGTCAACTTCGGCCTTGAACACTACTTCGGTCTGAACGGGAACAGCAGGCAGACCGTCGGCCGACGTGCCAACACCTTCGGGCGCGGAAATGTCGACCTTTGCCGAAGATATGTGCAGCGGTAGGGAAGGGTCGCCGCAATAGTTATAGCACAGGGTGTTGCGGGAGCGGTTGCGTGCAATGGTGGGGTTTGTCTCGGGGATGATGGAGTTGCGGGCCAGACGGAACACATCGGCCATGGTCATACCCGGCACGGCGGCGGCCAGCTGGCGGGCCATAGCCAGGTTGAGCCATTCGTTGTAGACAAGGTACACATCGCGTCCGGAGCCGACGCCGCCGATGAGACCCCCGTCGGGGTTAAGCACCATGGTTTCCATCAGAGTGCCTTGCCGTGTTTCGAAGGCGTTCATCAGGCAGGTCGAGAAGAAGCCCCAGGGGTAAGTGGTGTTGAACAATGTCTTTTCGGACGCTGTATTCCACATTTCCGGAGAAGTGAACGAGGTATAGTTGGCGTGGCCGCTGTACCAAATCAGGTTGTAGCCGGCTTTGAGGGCATCGCTGAAAGTATTTCGCGCCAGCCCTTTGACGAGTCCGTTGGCTTCCTGGGCGCCGGAATACTCAATCATATCCAAATTGTTGAAAACCATGTCCGGGAAGGCTCGCCGCAGATTGGCTCGGGCGGTGTCGTTGTGGACGCAATGCTCGTCCTTGGTGGCCGACTGGTCGAGGTCGCTGATGAAGAAAGCACGCATTGCGTTTGCGGGCGAGGTGGGCTGAGTGAGGAAGCGCTCGATTTTGCGGTTTACACCCTGAGCCTGCGCTATGGTATTGACTGGCAGACGGCCCACTGAAATTTGGCCACGCTGAATGGCGATTTCGTCGAAATCGAAGTTGTCGTCCACCATGCCGAAGTAAACATCGGGAGAGAAGTTGGTGGAATTGCTGCTCACCTCAACCATGCTCTCGGCCTGCATGCATACCAGCACATCTTGCGGAGTGCGGTTTATGAAGCGGTTGTCGACAATGGAAGCGCCGTAGAAGAGAATATAGCGGAAGCGGTCCTGCGAGTCGCGGTCGTGGAGCATCTTCACAAATCGGTGAATCGCCTGAGGATTGCGCGAACCGGACGAAAATTCGTTGAAAATATCGTCCTGACAAACTACCAATGCGTCGAAGTTGCGCACCGAAGCGTGGATTTGGGCCAGCTCCTGCGCACTCTCCATCATTGTGCGGGTGGCGACAATGAGCATTTGAGGCACCTCAGTGATGGCATGCAGATTCTGGTTGGCAATCTCGCTGCTGAACTTCGGGGCGGGAAAGTCGCCTTCGGCGTCGAAGATGAGAATACGTCCGGCGGAGGTCGACGAGTAGGTTCTGTCGAGAGTGACCAGCACTGTATCGTTGGCCTGGGCAGCGGGTACGAGTTGAACGGGATTCACCGCATCGGTGACATTCCATACCTGCAGGTTTGCCGGCGCTTCGGCAATTGCGATGGGTGTGCCGGCATTGGTGGAGGCTATATTGAGCAAACGCCAGGAGTGGCTGCCGAGGCGATTCTGCCGGGTGTAGACGGCAAAGACGCGGTCGACGCACATAAAATCGCCGTTGAAATCGGAGGGAACGCGGAAAGTCAGTGAAAGTTTGTCGGAAACATCGTCGCCGGAGAAATTAAGGCTTCCGGAGTTGGAGGAGAAAATATTGCTGGCGGCGTGTGCCGAAGTACCGCCATAATTGGCTGCCGTCACCGTACATTCGTCGGAAAGAACGACCGAGGGTGGGTAATTTCCGGTTTCTTCCTGATTGTAGATGTACGAAAAGCCTAAATAACCCACTCGGGCACCACCGTTGCGCCGGTTGGTGAAGTCTTCGATGGGTAGCTCGAACCGGCGCGACTCGCCGGCCGCCATCGGTCGGCTGAAATACTGAGCGCCACCTTTGCCGGGAAGGTATTCTTCGGGTTCGGCGAGGCTTACTGTCAGCGAGCCGGTCAGGATGGTTCGCTCGTCGGGATTGCCGTCGTATTCCACCTTAGGCATTGCGGCGATGGGTTCCTCGGCCTGAGTGAGGAAGTAATAGCTGTGGTCGTCGTAGAGGTTTCGCGTGATTGTTGCGGCGCGGTCGGAGGTGGCCACGGCCCGCACATTGCCTTCGGCAAAGAAAAAAAGTCGGTTGCCGATGCGCACGGATGGCGCGGCCGGCAGGTCGTCGGGATAGTTGGCTACGAACTCATGCTCGGTGGGCACCACACCTCCGGTGCCGTAGACAGCCACACGTTCGGGCCGGTCGAAGCCCCACTGTCGAAGCTGGTCGTAATCTATTGCGTACACACCGGTAGTATCTACTTCGACCTTCACCCAATGGCCGTTGGCCAAGCGGGAATTAGCATTGAAGTACGAAGCGGGCATAGCAAAAATGGAAGCGGTGCCGACAAAGAATGCGGCGCAGGCAGCAGCGGTTCTTAAGGCGGATATGAGGCTTTTTTTCATTGCAGAAGGAAAGATTGGAGAGGTAGGTGTCTTTACCGTTTTATTTAATTTTGAGATCTAATACTTTTTGATTGGTCAAGGAGGCAGCCACGAGGGTGTCGGGCATCACTTCGGCTTCGAGCGGACAGTCGGCAAGAAGGAGGATGTCGCCCGTTTTGAGGGTGCAATATTTCGATATAGCGGCCACGCATGCACCCGCGGTTTGGCGGGTGAGGGTACAAAGCAGAGTTTGCAGGCGGCTGTTGTCCGGCTTCTCGAGGGGCGCCACCTCCAGCTTCACCTCGTAGGGCCGGTCGGGGAGGGTACCGTCCAGCCACTTTCCGGGCGAAAAGGTTCTGTCGGAAATGCCCCAAAGCGTCGGGGGCACGGCTTCGTCGCCCTGCGGCACCAGAAGGTGGATGAGGGTGTGGGCGTCGATGTAGGCATCGGCAGCGCCGAACGGTATGTGTGTTCCCAAACGGCCGATTCGCACGGCGGGTACTATTCGCGAGGCGCCCACGCTGCTGTCGTTGGCCAGAAAAACGGGCTCGCCGGGGCGCAGAATGGCTGAATCCGCTCCAAGAATAATTTCCGGCTCAGCGCCTTTGGCGGCTACGGCACGGCTGTTTGCAAACACTACCACCTTCATAGCATATGCTCGAGATTGCTCATGCGGTTGTACATCACCGCGAGGTGGGAGTAGATAGAAGTGTTGGTTATCACCACACCGTCGGGCACTGCTATTCGAGTTGGCGTGAAGTTCCACACCGCCTGAATACCGGCTGCGACGAGCGCATCAGTGACAGACTGGGCGCTGTCGACCGGAACGGCCACGATGCCTATCGTAATCTTGAGGTTGCGCACCAGGGCAGCCAATTCATCGGGTGCGTAGATGCACACATTGCTGATGGAGCTTCCTATGAGGGACTCGTTGGTGTCGATGCCGGCAACGATGTTAAGACCATAGCGCTGAAGACCGGAGTCGGCGATAAGGGCCGCTCCAAGGCTGCCGGTGCCGACCATTATGGCGTTGTGGCGCTGTGAAAAGCCCAGAAAGCACCGCAGAGACTCTTCCAGTTCGGCAACGGCGTATCCGATACGCGTCTTGCCTCTCAAACCCAGAAACGACAGGTCTTTTGCAATCTGCGAAGGGGCAACCTTGAGATCGTCGGCGATGCGTGTTGTCGACACATACTCCACGTCCTGACTCCGCAGAGTGTTGAGATATGCCAGATACCACGGCAGTCGCCGCAGGGTAGGTTCCGGCAGAATGGGAAGCTGAGAGTATGTGGTTTTATTCTGACTGTCCATTTTTCATTCAAAAAACTTGCTCACCGCACTCCGAGCGCCGTCAGGCACTCCAGCACTTCGGCGGCCGACATTCTGCGCCGGTCGTTTAGGCGCTGACTGAACTGCTCGATTACGGGCACCATGCCGCCGTGGGAAAAAATGCGGCGAACGTAGGAATGACAATTTTCGTAGAGAACATCGGATTCGTCGCTGTCCAGACTGCAGTACTGCATGGCCTGTTCGCGTACCAGCTCCTTGATTGCCGGCTCTTCGAAATCTTCGTAACCACGGTTGGAGAGCATCCGTCGACGGCAGGCTATGTTACCCAGCACCATAGAGGTTATGGCGCGCAAGTCTTTGATAGTCTGCGACCACACCGATTTAGCCGACATGCGTGGATTGCCGCAGAGTTCAATGGCAGAAACCATATGCATGTTGTTGCCGGGCTCATCGTCGCAGTCAACTTCGCGCAGCATATGGAGGCCGTCGCACACGGCCAGTGTGATAGCCATCCCGGCGATGCCGTATGTTTTATCGCGTTCGTCGGTATATTTAAGAGAGAACTCTTTCATTTTCAGTTTATAACCGTAATTTTTGCAACAACGCCGGAATTGCCGTCCTGATTCTGGGAAGCCAGAATGAAGTATACGCCTGAGCGCACCCGCTCTCCGGCGGCGTTGCAGCCGTCCCAAACCATAGAGCCGCCTTCCGAGCGTCCGGAGTGTACCACGTTTCCGGCAGCGTCGGCTATCTTGACCAGACTGTTGTCCATCAACCCGGTGATGGTAATCCATCCGGTATAGTCAGGGCGAACGGGGTTGGGGTAGACATTTACTTCGGAGTAGCTGTCGGCAGCGGGCGAGGAGGTGCCGTTGTAGACGTACAGACCGTTGTCGGTGCCGACATAAACGGCTGAGCTGAGCGGGTCCACACTGACGACGTAGACAGTGTTAGTTGGCAGCGGTGAGTTTTCGGTAGTGAAATGTTCGAGAATCTCGGAGCCGTCGGCACTTACCAGATAGAGGCCGGACTCGGCAGTGCCAATCCACTTGCGATTGGTGTGGTCGACGGCGATGGAGTTGATTTGGTCGGTCGAAAGAAGATAGTCGCCGTAGTTGGTGCCGTCGTTTCGCGCAACCAGCGGACGCTTCAGAGCATAGTTCGGACTCATGGCGGCAGCCGGGTCGTCCATCACCAGCACACCGAAAGCCGTACCTATCCAAAATGCACCGTTCTTGTCCTCGGCAGCACAGTATATCGACCCTTGTTCGTGTTTCGAACCGGTCTGGTCTGTGATGTCGGTATGCACTGTATAAGTGTCGTCGTCGAAATTCATCAAGGTATTGTTATGGTTTATAACCATATAACCGCCGTAATACGTTGCGTTTGTGACAAGCGCATAAGGCTTTGATGAATGAAACTTCATAGAGGAATCCCAGTGTGTCTGGAGGGGATTGAATTTGGCCGGATGAACTTTCCAATCGGCAGCAGACACGTTGGCCCAATCATATTCGGAGTTATTCTTTCTGGGAAGTACCATCAAAAAGTTTTCCTGCGGATTGCCGTAGAGAACAACCCAAAGATTGTTTTCTTTATCAAAAGCGAAATCAACGGCGGTCGGCATAGCACCGGTGGCGAAGGGAGCCGGAAAATTTGTTTTGACGAAATTCCTTACCAACCCGTTGGAATCGTATACATCGAAACCGTTATATCCGTGCCCATAATAGAAAACATCCGGATTCAACGGATCCACCGCCAGCTTTCTCACGGCCGTGCGGTTCTGGAAAGAGCGGTCCTGAATAACACCGTCGCGGTCAAGGACGCATACGGACATTTTTTGTTGAGTGTTGTTTGTTCCTATCCATGTAAGGCCTACCTGCGAGATGTAGAGTTTTTGGCCATCGGCGCTCCAGACAAGGTCGCGGGGCAGAACAACAGTCGATACCATCGGCTTGTACCAGTCCATCAGCACAGTGGGTGTGTTGGCGCTGAGGTCGAAGTGAGCCAAGCCTTTTGTGCCGGTGATCCAGACGGATTCGGGCTTGCCGCCGCTGAAGGAGGCGGTGCCTTTGACTGCATCCGCAATGGTTACTTTGCGCACATTGCCCTCGGCGTCGACTAGATGCTGGCTGGCGGCATCAACAACCGCCACACCATCGGAGTAGTGCGAGAAAGTCTTTCCCGTCACCTCTTGCGCCATCAGTTTGGCCGAAAGGGTGTTTTCCGGCGAGATGGTGTACATGAAAATTGTATTGGCGGGATTGGAGGCCATGCGGATGAAGGAATCGTCGCTGATGCGGGCGATATTGTCCCACATGCCGGCGTGCGAGGTGCCGTTGAGAACCTTGTCGAAGGATTCCAACTGAGGATGGCGCGCCGCCAGAGGGCTTATGTAGAGCTTGTTTCCGGTATAGAGCATCAGACGGTCGCCGAGGATGAAGGCATTTTTGACTTCCTGATTGTATATTCCGGATTCGACCACTTCGTGACGCTCGTCGTTGAAAACAACGATGCCGAACTTTGTGGCCACGGCAATATTGTCGCCGCCGAAGTCAACGTCGACAATCTCATGCGAAGCACTCAGTGAGGCGTCCTTGATGTCGGGCATATTCACCACCCGGTCGTTGTCGTAGAGCAGGTCTATATTGCCGTTGGAATAGGCAATGAGCAGATAGCCCTTGTTGTAGTTGTAGCGAATCAGCGAAATATCATAGTCCGACAGATTGTTGACGCTGGTGTAGACGTTGGTTTCGGTGTCGGAAACGGACATCAGACACCCCTCTGCCAGCGCAAAGGTGCGCGACGGAGTCTCCACCACCTCGGTATAGGTGGTGCCGAAGGTGGGAATGGAAGTCCACGAGCCCACAGTGGTCTGAGCGTGGAGGCCAATCATACCCCAGGTCATTATTGCGGCTATGAGCCAGACGGTTCTTTTAGTCATATGCTTTTTTGAGGAAAAGATGGAGTGTTGTCAAGATAACTTATCAGGGCAGCCACAGCGCGCCCGCGGTGGCTCACGGCGTTTTTGCTCTCTTGGGAGCCTTCCGCAAAGGTTTGTGACCACCCGTCGGGAACGAAGAGCGGGTCGTAGCCGAAGCCGCCCTCGCCCCGCGGCGCCGTAAGGATGGTGCCCGCGACAGAGCCGTGGAAAAACACAGGTTCGCTCTCCGGGGCAACCAATGCTATTGCCGTATGGAAGGCGGCTCGACGGTCGGTGACACCTTCCATGTTTTTCAACAGCAGGGCATTGTTGGCGGCGCTGTTGCCGTGGTCGCCGGCATAGCGTGCGCTGAGCACGCCGGGAGCGCCTCCGAGGGCTTCGACGCACAGCCCGGAGTCGTCGGCGGCGCACACGCAGCCGTACTTATCGCTTACCCATCGCGCCTTCGCCAGGGCATTGCCCTCGAAGGTGTCGGCGTCTTCCGGTATATCGTCCGTGCAGCCGATGTCGCTCAGGCCGAGCACATTGAATTTACCGTTGAGGAGGCGGCGCAGTTCGTGCAGCTTGTGTGCGTTGTTGGTGGCGAATACTATGTTTTCCATCAAGGTCTGTACTGTGTGATAACGTTGCCGATTGGTCGTTTATTGTAAATGTCAGCCTACTACAACGTTTACGATGCGTCCGGGCACCACAATAACTTTCTTCACCGACTTGCCCTCGAGCCACTTTGCGGCGCCCTCGGCGGCAAGGGCTGCTTTCTCAACCTCGGCGTTGGAGGCTCCGGCGGCAATGTTGATGTTGAAGCGCGTTTTGCCGTTGAACTGCACCGGAAGGGTGATAGTGTCCTCGACGAGCTGGCTTTCGTCGCACACCGGCCACTGCGCGTCGACAATGCTCGAGTTGTGGCCCAGAGCGCCGCGCCAGAGGGATTCGGCGATGTGGGGAGCGAAGGGGCTCACCACAACGAGCAGTTTCTCCAGCACCTCGGCGGAGGTGCATTTCTGGGAGGCCAGCTCGTTGACGCATATCATGAAGGCGGCAACGGAGGTATTGAAGGAGAAGCCTTCGATGTCCTCGGTGACTTTCTTTATGAGTTTGTTGATGCTCTTGAGGCTCTCGCGTGAGGGCGTTGCCTTAGGGTCGGCCATCAGGGTGTCGCCCTTGTAGAAAAGGCTCCAGAGTTTCTTTATGAAGCGGTATACGCCGTCGATGCCGTTTGTATCCCAGGGTTTGCTCTGCTCGAGGGGTCCGAGGAACATTTCGTAGAGTCGCAGCGTGTCGGCGCCATAGCGTTCCACCATATCGTCGGGGTTTACCACGTTGAACATGCTCTTCGACATCTTCTCCACGGCCCATCCGCAGATGTAGCGGCCGTCGGCCTCGGTTATGAACTCGGCCTCGGCAAACTCGGGGCGCCAGCGGCGGAAGGCTTCCATGTCGAGCACATCGTTGGCGACGATGTTCACGTCGACGTGGATGGGTGTGGTGGCATAGTTGTCCTTAAGGCCGGCGCTGACGAAGGTATTGGTGTCCTTGATGCGGTAGACGAAGTTGCTTCGTCCCTGAATCATGCCCTGGTTGATGAGTTTGCGGAAGGGTTCGTCCTCGCATACCTCGCCGTAGTCGTAGAGGAATTTATTCCAGAAGCGGCTGTAGATGAGGTGGCCGGTGGCATGCTCGCTGCCGCCTATATAGAGGTCGACCTGACGCCAGTAGTCGTTGGCCTGCTTGGAGACGAGCGCCTGCTCGTTGTGCGGATCCATATAGCGCAGATAGTATGCGCTGGAGCCTGCGAAGCCCGGCATGGTATTAAGCTCCAGCTGATAGCCCTCGGGGGTTTTCCAGTCCTTGGCTCGGCCCAAGGGCGGTTCGCCGGTTTCGGTGGGCAGGTAGCTGTCGATTTCGGGAAGCAGCAGAGGGAGTTTCTCATAGGGGGTGGGTATGCCGTCGACGTAGCACATCGGGATGGGTTCGCCCCAGTAGCGCTGGCGGCTGAAGATGGCGTCGCGAAGGCGATAGTTCACCTTGACGCGTCCCAAGCCGGCCTCTTCGATGTGTTTCTTGGCGGCAGCCATGGCCTCTTTGACGGTCAGGCCGTTCAGGTTCAGCGAAGGACCTTCGGAGTTTATCATTATGCCGTCCTTGGCGTCGTAGCTGGCCTCGGCGACGTCGGCACCCTCAATAAGAGGCACGACGGGCAGGTCGAAGTGGCGCGCAAAGGCGTAGTCGCGGCTGTCGTGCGCCGGCACTGCCATAATGGCACCGGTGCCGTAGCCGGCCAGCACGTAGTCGCTGATCCAAACCGGCACTTTTTTGCCCGTAAGAGGATTGATGGCATACGAACCGGAGAACACGCCGGTGACGCGTCGGTCGATCATGCGCTCTCGCTCGGTGCGGTGGCGCACAAAGGCAAGATATTCATCGACGGCGGCACGCTGCTCAGGCGTGGTCACCTCGGCCACGTATTTGCTCTCGGGGGCCAGAACCATGAAGGTAACGCCGAAGATAGTGTCGGGGCGAGTAGTGAAGATTTCCAAGGCAAGGTCGTCGCGGCCGTCGAGAGCGAATTTCATTTCGGCGCCTTCGGAGCGGCCTATCCAGTTGCGCTGGGTTTCCTTGATGGAGTCCGACCATTCGATCTTGTCCAGGCCGTCGAGCAGGCGCTGGGCGTAGGCGCTCACGCGCAGACACCACTGCCACATCTGCTTTTGCTCCACGGGATAGCCGCCGCGTACCGAAAGGCCTTCGCTGACTTCGTCGTTGGCAAGTACGGTCCCCAGTTTGGGACACCAGTTCACCACGGCGTTGGCAAGATATGCCAGACGATAGTTCATCAGCACGTCGCTCTGCTCCTTGGCGTTCATGGCGTTCCACTGCTCGGCTGTCAGGCTAAGTTCCTTGGTGCCGGCGGCCTGCAGGTGGTTGGTGCCGTTGGCTGCCAGATGCGCCTTGAGCTCGTCGATGGGTCGGGCGCTGCTGTGGCTGCGGTCGTACCAGGAGTTGAACATCTTAAGGAAAGCCCACTGGGTCCACTTGTAGAATTCGGGGTCGCAGGTGCGTATGCATCGGCTCCAGTCGAAGCTGAAGCCTATCTTCTCCAGCTGGCTGCAGTAGCGCTCGATGTTTATGCGGGTTGTCTTCTCGGGGTGCTGGCCCGTCTGGATGGCATACTGCTCGGCGGGGAGGCCGTAGGCGTCGAAGCCCATAGGATGGAGCACGTTGAAGCCCTTGAGGCGCTTGTAGCGCGCATAGATGTCGCTGGCTATGTAGCCCAGCGGGTGCCCCACATGCAGACCGGCTCCGGAGGGGTAGGGGAACATGTCGAGCACGTAGAATTTGGGACGCTCCGTGTCGATTGCTACTTTATATATATCGGTATCTTTCCAGAAGTCGCGTACGCGGGCTTCTATTTCCTTATGATTGTATTCCATGAGAATTGATTTTTCCTTAAGAAAGTTCGAGCATACGCTCTATTGGACGCAGGGCGCGGGCGGCCAGTTCGGGCGCCACGGTTATTTCGCCGGTTTCGTTTTCGAGGCAGTCGGCCAGTTTTGCCAGTGTGTTGAGCTTCATGAATCCGCAGTCGTTGCATCCGCAGGTGCTGTCGGTTGCGGGGGCCGGAATGAAGGTTTTGGAGGGTGCTCCCTTGCGCATCTGATGTATGATGCCGGGTTCGGTGGCCACTATGAACTCCGTAGCGTCGCTACTGAGCGCGTAGTCGAGCAGGGCGGAGGTGGCCCCTATGCAGTCGGCCAGCAGCCGCACCGGGCGCGGGCACTCCGGATGCACCAACACGGGAGCCTGGGGATGCTCCTTGCGCAGGCGCGCTATGCCTTCGGCCGAAAACTGCTCGTGGACGTGGCAGGCACCGTCCCATACCACCATCTGTCGGCCCGTCTTGGCGGCTATGTAGCTGCCCAGGTTGCGGTCGGGCCCGAATATTATCTTGGTGTCGGTCGAAAGGGACTCCACGATGTGCAGGGCGTTGGAGCTGGTAACGAGAATATCAGTGAGGGCCTTCACCTGGGCAGAGGTGTTGACGTAGGATATGACTGTGTGGTCCGGATAGCGGCTGATGAACTCGGCGAAGCGGTCGGCCGGGCAACTGTCGGCAAGAGAGCAGCCGGCTGCCGTGTCGGGCACAAGCACCTTCTTGTCGGGACATAGAATCTTGACAGTCTCGCCCATAAAGTTTACGCCGCACATAACCACAATGCGTGCCTCGGCGGCATGTTGGGCCGCCTGGCGCGCCAACGCCAACGAATCGCCCACAAAATCAGCTATATCCTGAAGAGCGCCGTCGACGTAGTAATGAGCCAGTATAACAGCTTTTTTCTTTTTCCTGAGCTCGTTGATACGCTCAACGAGCCCCGCAGTCACCGCCGCAGCGGCTGTGTTGTTTTCCTTGCATGCCATGGCTGAGATTTTAACGTGCAAAGTTACAATACTTTTTGCAATTTTCCCAACCTGTAAGATTTTTTAAGACTGACCCGGGCGGCTGCCCACCGCTTTTTTCGTACCTTTGCGCCTGAAAGTTTTTTTAGAGTTTGTCTCTCACATATGCGTATAGACATCATCACCGTACTGCCCGAAATGCTGGAGTCGCCTCTGGGATGCTCCATCATCAAGCGCGCCTCCGACAAAGGCCTTGTTGATATCCATGTTCATAATCTGCGCGACTACACCACCAACCGCTACCGCAAGGTCGACGACTATCCCTTCGGGGGCGACGCCGGTATGGTGATTCAGATCGAACCCGTCGACCGCTGTCTGGCAGCTCTGAAGGCCGAGCGCCACTACGACGAGGTGATATTCACCGCTCCCGACGGCGAGGTCTTCAACCAGCATATGGCAAACTCGCTGAGCATGCTCGACAACATCGCCATTCTCTGCGGACACTACAAAGGCATCGACTACCGCATCCGCGAGCACCTCATCACCCGCGAAATATCCATCGGCGACTATGTTCTCACCGGTGGCGAAATGCCCGCCGCAATTATCACCGACGCTATCGTGCGTCTCCTCCCCGGTGCCATCGGCGACGAACAGAGCGCCCTGACCGACTCTTTCCAGGACAATCTCCTCGAACCTCCAATCTACACCCGACCGGCCGACTACCGCGGCTGGCGCGTGCCCGACATTCTTCTGAGCGGGCACCAGGCCCGAATCGACGAGTGGCGACACCAGCAGTCGCTCGAACGCACCGAAAGGCTGCGTCCCGATCTTCTCAAATAATCCATTCCTTCGGTTCAGATTTTCGACGGGCGGCGAAGAGCCGGTTTCATAAGGAATGATAACGTCCTGGGCGGCGATTTTTCGAGGGGATTTAGTCGCGGGCCTCAGTTGCAATGGGGTTCCATTGCAACTGAGGCGCGCGGCTAAAGCCACCGAAAAGGCGCCGAGGCTATGGTAACTCCATTGGCAGCCGGTTCGGACAACATTGATTATGGCATTTAAGAGCTCAAAAACATAATATTTTCGCGTGCGCGGCAACAGGTCAGCAAGCCCGGCCTTCAAAAGCAACTTTTGCCGTGGAGAGAGGTCTGTAGGATAGCTCAAAATCGATAGAATTCGATAGAATTCAAGTGTTTTCAACACTTAAGGGACACTGAGCGCAATTCTATCTGTTTGATTCAATGAAAGTTGGTTAGTATTCCGAAAAATCGTCCGCGAAGAAAGTTACCATCGGTCTCGCAGCTGCACCCCGCCTTTGACCCTGACGCTCAGTCACAATGGGCCTCCATTGCTCCTTCGCGTCATGGCCAAATTCGGGGCACATCTGCGACCCAGGGCGTTAACATTCCTTATGAGACCGGCTCTTATCAACACCGCCTTTTTATTTTTGTATTCTGTTTTAAAAAAATTGAATTTTAAATAGAAAGAAAGGAACAATAAGAGTGGGTGTCGATAGTTGCGATAAGTTTTCGGCCTTTTTCTTGACTTTTGAGGTTATTGAATGAAGAAAATCGGAAATCAACGATTAATCAACACTGCAAGTATTGTTAAATCAGATAGTTTGATAGTTTATCAACACACTGTTGATAACTCTGCCGGTCGATATTTTGATAACTTCGGAGGCGTCGGAAGTGTGGATAACTGTGTCGAAACTGTGGATAACGGCCCCGATAATTAATTGAGAAAAAACATGGCCGAAAACTTGACAAATCCCCGGCGGCTCGGGCTTATTCAGCCGCCCGGTTTATGCAAATTTTTTTGTTCAAAACTTATGAAGGCGTTATCAACACTTATCAACACCCGGTGTTGAAAGTTGAAAACGGCGCCTGCGGGGTAGTTTTTTTATTTTGGTCGGTGAGGGATTTTTAGTAATTTTGCGGCGATGACGCAGCTTTGTGCGTCCGCTCTCTTTTTATGCAGCAAGAGGGGTGCCGTTGCCGGAGAAGGCGCGGCTGAGATAATACCCTTTGAACTTGACTCGGTTCATACCGACGGAAGGACTTGATGTATCGGCCGCCTCCGCGAGGCATATATATTCTGCAATTCCCCCGTTTTTTTAAGGTTGAATCGACTCGGCTCTGCCGCATAAAGGCGACGGAGCGCCGGCTTGCGTGCACTTAATACCTTATGCAATCATGAAAGTTGAGATAAACTACAAGCCGATAGAGGCTCCCCGGGGAATAAAGCTCGAAGAACTGCTGCGTCGCGAAGGTATCGCCCTGACCGGAGCGGCCGTGGCGGTCGACAACAAGGTGGTGCCTCGTCGCGACCTTTCCTCCTTTGAAGTGGAGGAGGGTATGAAAATAACCGTTATACGCGCCGTGTGCGGCGGATGATTTACCGGCGCCATGAAGCTGACAGCCATAACGCCGCCCTACTTCTACACCGGTGAGGCCCGAGCCATAGAGCGCGTGCTGCGCCGGCCGGAATATGAACGGGTGTATGTGCGCAAGCCCGGATGCACAGCGGCCCGACTTGCAGCACTCATAGAGGGCATCGACCCGTGCCTTCGCCAACACATAGCCATCGGCGACCATCTTGAGCTTGCCTCCGACCTGGGAGTGGGAGCCGTGCATCTGTCGGGGCGCTCGCCGGTGCCTCCCCCCGGTTGGAGCGGCGCCATAGGCCGCAGTTGCCACTCTTCGGAGGAACTCCGACAGCATATCGACTCGGCCGACTATCTGTTTATTTCGCCGATTTTCCCTTCGCTGAGCAAGCCGGGCTACGGCGTAGGGTCGACTCTGCTGGCCGACCCGGCCCTACAGGCTCTTCTTATCGGCGACACCGGCGAAAAGATAGTTGCCCTCGGCGGCGTGGAGCCGGCTCGGTTCGATAAGTTGCGCCAAGCAGGCTTCCGGCGCGCCGCCATGCTCACGGCGGCGTGGCGCCCCGAGATGAGTGCGGCCAACTTCCGTCTGCAGCTCATCACTCACCCTATGGCCGGCTTCGACCCCGTGGAGCAGACGCGTCGCGCTCTGGAAGGTGGGTGCCGCTGGGTGCAGCTGCGCGGCAAAAACCTTTCCGACAGCCTGCTGGTAGACTATGGCCGCCGAATGGCCGAGCTCTGCCGTGGCGCCGGCGCTACTCTGATTGTCGACGACCGCGTGGACCTTGTGGAGACCATAGGGGCCGACGGTGTGCATCTTGGTCAGAAGGATATGCCTGTCGACCAAGCCCGCCGCATATTGGGGCCCGGCGTGATAATAGGCGCCACGGCTAATACTCCTCAGCAGATAGCGCGCGCCGGCAGCCTCGGCGCCGACTATGTTGGCTACGGACCCTTCCGCTTCACTACTACCAAGGAGAATCTCAGCCCCGTGCTCGGACTGGAGGGCTACCGCGAGGCCGTCGCTTTCTGTCGCCGCAACGGCATCGACATGCCCATAGTGGCAATAGGGGGTATAGAGCCGGCCGACGTTGCCTCCATAATGGCTGCCGGCGTGGCCGGCATAGCCGTCAGCGGAACCATAGTAAAGGCATCCGATTCCACCGCGGCAACAGCCGAATTGGTGGCAATACTCGAAAAAAAGAAATAAACAAACATAAATTTGAATAAATGAACGACATACTTACCATAGGAGGCCGACAGTTTACCTCGCGCCTCTTTGTAGGCACCGGCAAATTCCGCTCCAACGAGCAGATGGAAGCCGCCATCAAAGCGTCGGGTTCGCAGATGGTAACAGTGGCTATGAAACGCATCGACATGGATAATGCCGACGACGATATGCTCCACCACATTATGAGCCCCGATATTCAGCTGCTGCCCAACACCTCGGGGGTGCGCAATGCCCGTGAGGCTGTCTTCGCCGCCAATCTGGCCCGCGAGGCTTTCGGCACCAACTTCATAAAGCTCGAAATACACCCGGACCCCCGATATCTTCTGCCCGACCCCGTTGAGACCCTGGCCGCCACTGCCGAGCTGGCCAAAGACGGCTTCGTGGTGCTGCCCTATATTCAGGCCGACCCCGTGCTTTGCAAGCGTCTTGAAGACGCCGGCGCCGCAACGGTTATGCCCCTTGCCGCACCCATAGGCTCCAACAAGGGATTGGTGACCCGCGAGCTGCTGCGAATCATCATCGAGCAGTCGGCTGTCCCCGTGGTGGTGGACGCCGGCCTGGGGCTGCCCTCCCATGCCGCCGACGCCATGGAGATGGGAGCCGATGCCGTTCTGGTCAACACCGCCATCGCCGTTGCCGGCCGACCCGAAGAGATGGCCCGCGCCTTTGCTGCCGCCACCGCCGCCGGTCGACAGGCCTACCTTGCCGGTCCGGGCCGCGTGAGCGACTGCGCAAACGCCTCCTCGCCCCTAACCGCTTTCCTCACCGACTGAGCCGACGCCTATGTTTTCAGAATATCTTGCCCGGAACTACGACTGGGACGAAACCACACACCAAATAGAGGCCATGACCGCCGACGACGTTGTGGCCGCTCTGGGTCGCGACCGTCTTACCGACCGCGACTTCATGGCCTTGGTGTCGCCGGCAGCCGCTCCCTTCATCGAGCAGATGGCGCGCCGCTCGCAGCTGCTCACCGAGCAGCGCTTCGGAAAGACGGTGTCGATGTTTGTGCCGATGTATATCACCAATTCGTGCTCCAACTCGTGTGTCTACTGCGGGTTCAACTGCCATAATAAATTTGCACGCGTCATCCTCACCCCCGAGCAGATAAAAGCCGAATGTGAGGCCATCAAGAAACTCGGTCCCTTCGAGAACCTCCTCATTGTTACGGGCGAAAATCCCCGACAGGCCGGAGTAGACTATCTTGAGGAAGCCCTCAAGGTATGCCGACCGTACTTCAGCAACCTCACCATCGAGGTGATGCCTCTGTCGGCCGACGACTACCGGCGTCTGACTCGCTCGGGCCTCAACGGCGTGGTGTGCTTCCAGGAAACCTACAACCGCGCCCGCTACAAAGTATACCACCCGGCCGGAATGAAGAGCAACTTCCAGTGGCGCGTCGACGGGTTCGACCGTATGGGTCAGGCCGGCGTCCACAAAATAGGTATGGGAGTGCTCATAGGCCTGGAGGACTGGCGCACCGACGTCACCATGATGGCGCGCCACCTCAGCTATCTGCGCAAGCGCTACTGGCAGACCCGCTACTCCGTGAACTTTCCGCGCATGCGACCCTCCGAGAGCGGTTTCCAGCCAAACGTGGTGATGAGCGACCGCGAATTGGCCCAGCTCACTTTCGCCTTCCGCATTTTCGACCCTGATGTCGACATTTCCTATTCCACCCGCGAGAACCATGAATTCCGCAACAATATGGCCACCCTCGGCGTGACCACCATGAGCGCCGGCTCCAAAACCGAGCCGGGCGGCTACGCCACTTATCCGGACGCTCTGGAGCAGTTTGCTATCAGCGACGACGCTTCGCCCGCGCGGGTGGCCGCCGACCTGCGTGCTTTGGGCCGCGAGCCGGTGTGGAAGGACTGGGACCGCATTTTCGACTTCGCTGACTCCCTGCAATGAACATATCCGACAAAGCCGCCCATCCCCGCTATCGCCGGCAGACAATGCTCCCCGGCTGGAGTGTACAAAGGCAGGAGCGACTGCTGCGGTCGACCGCCCTGGTGGTTGGCCTGGGCGGTCTGGGTTCGGCTGTGGTGGTATACCTGGCGGGCGCCGGCGTCGGACACCTCATTCTTGCCGACCCCGACACGGTGAGCGTCACTAATCTTCAGCGGCAGGTGCTCTACACCCAAAGCGACCTCGGACTGCCGAAAACACTCTGTGCCGCCCGCCGCGTCGCCGAGATGAATCCGCATGTGGGCGTCACCACCGTGGCCGACGGCCTCACCGCCGACAATGCCGCCGAACTCACAGCCCGCGCCGACATTGCCGTCGATTGTACCGACAATTTCGCTGCCCGCTACCTTCTGGACGATGCCTGCGCCGCCTCCGGCACTCCATGGGTGCACGGCTCGCTCGGTGAGATGTCCGGACAGGTGTGCGCCTTCAACCTCGGCGCCGGCCTGCGCTACGCCGACCTCTATCCCGACCGCGCCGAACTTTGCCGGCAAGGTCGCGCCGAAGCCGGCGTTATAGGTCCTGTGGCCGGGGCTGTAGGCTCGCTCCAAGCAGTGGAGGTGCTCAAAATACTGGCAGGAGGCTATCCTTCGGCCGAAGGCAAGCTTCTGCTCCTCGACCTGGCCGTGCCGACTCTCTCGGTGGCCGACATACTGTAAAAAAAACAAACACATAATACCCCCTAAAAAATGTCAAAAGGATTCGACAAATACGCCGCCCGCTACGACGCGTGGTTTATGGAAAACCCCAATGTGCTTCTGAGCGAAGTGCGCCTTGTAGCCTCTGTGCTGGCCTCTTCGAAGCGCATACTTTCGATAGGCTGCGGAAGCGGACTGTTCGAGCAGTTTCTGCGCCGCGACTTCGGCATCGACATCACCGACGGTGTGGAACCCTCCCACTCCATGGCCGAGATAGCCCGCAAGCGCGGACTCAGCGTGGTGGAAGCCACCGCCGAGGAATACGACTACCCGGCCGGCGAATACGACACCATACTCTTCAACGGCTGCCCGAGCTATATCACCGACCTCCGCGGCGTAATAGCCAAAGTGGCCGACGCCCTCCCCTCCGGCGGCCGCATAGTGCTCATCGACGTGCCCAAAGAGAGCTCCTATGGTCTGCTCTACAATCTTGCCAAGGCCGTCGGCAGCTGGGACAATCCTCTTCTCGAAGGCACTTTCCCGCCAAACCCTTACCCCATAGAGCTTGTCAAACAAGCCAACTGGCGCACCACAGCCGAAAAAATCGAATTGCTTAAAGAGTGCGGCTTCGATAACCTCACCTTCGCCCAGACCCTCACCACACACCCTCTCTACAGCGACCGCCGGGCCGAGGAGCCCTCCGAAGGCTACGACCGCGGAGACTATGTGGCCATCACCGCCGTAAAACCTTAATCCATTTTCAGCAACATTGCCATGACCTCCTGGACTCAAGAGATGGAAGCCGCAACCGACGGCATCTACCAAGCTATTATCCGTCTGCCCTTCATCACCCGGCTTGCCGACGGCACACTCGAGGCAGATACCTTCCGCCGCTATATCGCCCAAGACTCCCTCTACATCAACCAGTACAGCAAAGTGCTGGCCCATATAGCCTCGCGCCTCGACCGCAGCGACTGGACGGAAGCCTTCCTGGGTTTTGCCGCCGACGGTGTTGCCGTCGAAAAAGGTCTCCACTCCCTTTACGTCGCCGAGGCCGCCGAGGATATGTCGCCCGCCTGCCTGTTCTACACTTCCTTTCTGCGCTCGCAGGCTCTCGAGCCGGTCGAAGTGGAGGCAGCCGCCGTGCTTCCGTGCTTCCTCATCTATCTCAAAGTCGGCTTGCACATAGCGGCCACACAAAGCGGCGGAAGCGCCAATCCCTACCACGACTGGATCGCTACCTACAGCGACGAAGCTTTCAGTCGCTCCTGCGACAAGGTGTCCGAAATACTCAACACCATGGCCCGCACCGCCGACCCGCAGCTAAGAACCCGAATGAGCAACGCATATAAGGAAGCCGCCCGCCAGGAATGGCTCTTCTGGCACAGCGCATACCAAAACCTCAAATGGCCCGCCGAACTGATATGAACAGCACTCTAACCTATCCCCGCGCTCTATCCATAGCCGGCTCCGACCCTTCCGGAGGCGCCGGACTCCAGGCCGACCTGAAAGCCTTTTCCGCTTTGGGCGTATACGGCGCCACGGCCGTGGTCGCCGTTGTCGACGAAAACACTTGCGGCGTCTACGGCGTGCACCCCATTCCCGTCGAATTCGTCAAAGGCCAGATTCGCTCCGTGCTCTCCGACATAGGAGCCGACGCCGTAAAAATCGGCATGCTCCATTCCTCGGAACTGATAAGGGTCGTGCGCGACACACTGTTGGAATATCCCGAAGCCACCAAAAATATAGTGGTCGACCCGGTGATGGTAGCCACTTCGGGCGACCCTCTGCTGCTGCCCGAGGCGATTGCCACCTTGCGCGACGAGCTTATGCCCTACGCCGCTGTGATAACTCCAAACCTCCCCGAAGCATCCATCCTCCTTGGAGCCACAATCGACCACCAGGACCAATTCGAGGACGCCGCCCGCCAACTCAGCGCTCTCTATCCCGGCCGACAGGTTTCGGTGATGCTCAAAGCCGGTCATCTGGCCGACGAGCAACTCACCGACATATTCTACAATGCCCGCACCGACAGCACGCTGCGCCTGAGTTCGCCGCGTGTCGACACTCCGAATACCCACGGCACCGGATGCACCTTCTCCTCGGCAATAGCGGCATGGCTGGCACGGGGCGCCGACCTCGACACCGCCGCACGCCGGGCAAAGGAATACCTCGCCGCCGCAATTGTCGCCGGCGCCCGCTACCAAATCGGCCGCGGCCACGGCCCCGTACACCACTTCCACTCACTCTGGTAAAAGCCGCCAATAATGTCTTTTGCTGTAACGCGCTGATTTACAAAAAAATAAATTATTATGTTTTTCAGCATGTTTTCTTGCTTATTCAAGTTTAATTGACTTATTTTGCATCTAAGTCCCGAATTTGGGATTGGATTAAAACTTGAATAAGATGAAAAGACTAATTATTGCGGCGGCGATGGCTGCGGCGGCCGGAGGACTATGGGCGCAGGACATCGACTCCGAGCACGGCTACGGCACCTATACTCCCGGTGTGGATTTCACGGCCGACAACGGTCTTAAGTTCAGTATTCTGGGGTATGCTCCTTTCAGAGCGTCGGTGCGCAACTCCGGTTCCATATGGTACAGTGGTCATGAGGCTTACGACAATCTCAGTCTGCCTGCCGACGAGGCTTACACTCATTGCGGCACGGGCGAATACAGCGGCGACATCGTGGTGGACAACACCGTTCGCATCGGCAGCTGCGACTTCACCGTTAACCGCATCGGCTATGCCGCTTTCGCCTCCTGCCCGGAACTGACTTCGGTGTCTCTGCCCGGCACGCTGAGCGACGTGCGCCGAGGCGCTTTCTATGGCTGTACTGCTCTTGCTCAAGTGGATATAGCTGCGGCGCCGGAAGGAAAAGCGGGCCGTACTGCTCTCTACCCGGCTGTTTTCAGAGGTTGCACAGCCCTGCGCAAAGTGAATCTCGGCGACGCCTGGATGGTCTACGAGGGCATTTTCGGCGACTGTCCGGCCCTGACGGAAGTCACCATGCCGACCGACGGCCCCCAGCTCAACGTCTTTTTGGGCCGCAATTATTTCGGGCTGACTAAAATCACCTGCACCAGCTCTGACCCGGCACAGGAAGAGAGCGCTGACAAGGTGTTCTTCTCCGACGATGAGTTTGCTAATACACTGGTGGTGGTGCCCGACGGCTCTGAGGCTGCCTACCGCAGCCACCCCGTTTGGGGCCGCTTCGCCAACATCCTCGAGCAGAGCGGAGCCTCGGTGACTGCCGTCGAAGCCGACACCGCCTGGAGGGTAGTCAGGACCGGTGCTTTGAGCGCACAAATCAATGGCGACCACGAAGGACTCACTGTCTACCGCGCCGACGGGCGCCTTGTTGCCTCTGTGGCTGCCGGAGACGCTTCCTTCAGTGTGCCCTCCCGGGGTTTATATATCGTTTTCGGCTGCGGCCGCTCACAAAAAATAATATTCTGACACATGGCTCTCAAAAATATACTCTCCGTGCTGGCCATAGCGACCGCAACACTGTGCGCGCCTGCACAGGACAAGGAAACATACGTCTTCGACGGCAGCTTTACGCCGGCTCGCACCGGCAGCGACGCCGGGCTGAACTTTTGGGTCAAAAGCGTAGAGCCCTTTGAGGCTGTGGTGATGGGCGCCGAACCTCTCACCATCACGGGGCGACCCTCCGAAGATGCACTCGCCCCGGACGAGGCATATATGACCTTCGCCTCCGCCGGATATGCCGGCGATGTAGTTATCCCTCCTGTGCTCCAACTCGAAAGCTGTTCCTACGTTCCGGTTGGCATCGGCTATGGTGCCTTCGCCAACTGCACCGGCTTGACTTCCGTAGCCTTGCCGCGCTATCTGACCACGTTGAGCCGAGGCGCCTTCTACGGTTGCACGGCCCTGACTGAGGTGACGCAAGCCCGCATTGTGCCCAACAAAAAGCCCGGCAACGCATGGTGGTGCACTTTCTTCCCGGATGCTTTCCGGGGCTGCACAGCACTGCGCAAGGCTGATATTTCCAATGCCGATTTCGTTTGGGACGGCATCTTCGCCGACTGCCCGGCCCTCGAAGAGGTCACCGTCAGCACCGCCGGCAACCAGCTCAACGCTTTTCGCGGGCATAACACCACCGCACTGCGTGCGATAACCTGCGTGGGCAAAACGCCGGGCGAATACACCGACACCTCGGTATTCACCGAGGCCGAGTACGCTGCCGTCGACGTTACCGTGCCGGCCGGCTCGCTTGCCGCCTACCGGACACACCCCGTCTGGGGCCGCTTCGCCAAGCTCCACGAATAAAAGCCCAAGGACGGCGAGCTAACCGGAAGCTCGCCGTCCTTTTGGGCTTTTTCAAATTTCCTACAGCCCATTCGGAATGGGATTATTTCTTTTGATGCGGAAAAATTGCTAACTTTGCAGCAAATATAGCTGAAAATGAAAAATATCCGCAATTTTTGCATCATAGCCCACATAGACCACGGCAAAAGTACCCTGGCCGACCGCCTGCTGGAGTATACCGGCACTATAGCGGCCAAGGACATGGAAGCTCAGGTACTGGACGACATGGACCTTGAGCGGGAACGCGGCATCACCATCAAGAGCCACGCCATCCAGATGGAGTATTCTCTGGAGGGCGAAAACTATACTCTCAATCTTATCGACACTCCGGGACACGTCGACTTCTCCTACGAGGTTTCGCGCTCCATAGCGGCCTGCGAAGGCGCCCTCCTTATTGTGGACGCTTCGCAAGGTATTCAGGCCCAGACTATTTCGAATCTCTACATGGCCATCGACAACGACCTGGAGATTATTCCGGTAATCAACAAAGTCGACCTGGACTCTGCCAAGCCCGACGAGGTCGAAGACCAGATTATCGACCTGCTGGGCTGCCGCCGCGACGAGATTATCCGCGCCTCGGGCAAGACGGGAGCCGGCATCCCTGACATACTCAAGGCCATCATAGAGCGCATACCGGCTCCCAAGGGCGACCCCTCGGCGCCCCTGCAGGCCCTTATTTTCGACTCGGTGTTCAACCCCTTCCGCGGCATCATCGCTTACTTCAAGATCGAAAACGGCACTATCCGCAAAAACGACTTCGTGAAGTTCGTGGCTACCGGCAAGGAGTACCACGCCGACGAAATCGGCATTCTGCGAATGGATATGCAGCCACGCGCCCAGCTCAGCGCCGGCAACGTGGGCTACATTATTTCGGGCATAAAGTCGAGCAAGGAGGTTAAGGTTGGCGACACCATCACCCACGTGGAGCGGCCCTGCACCGGCGCCATCGACGGTTTTCAGGAAGTGAAGCCGATGGTATTCGCCGGCGTCTATCCCATCGAGACCGAGGACTTCGAAAACCTGCGCACCTCGCTGGAGAAACTGCAGCTCAACGATGCCTCGCTAACTTTTGTGCCGGAATCATCGGCGGCGCTGGGCTTCGGCTTCCGCTGCGGCTTCCTTGGTCTGCTCCATATGGAGATTATCCAGGAGCGCCTTGGCCGCGAGTTCGACATGGACGTCATCACCACGGTGCCGAACGTGAGCTATCGCGTCTACGACAAGCGCGGCGAGATGCTCGAAGTGCACAATCCGTCCGGCTTGCCCGACCCCACCCTCATCGACCATATCGAGGAGCCCTACATCCGGGCCAGCATCATCACTACCTCCGACTTCATCGGCCCCATTATGACGCTCTGTCTGGGCAAGCGCGGCGAACTGGTCAAGCAGGAGTATATATCGGGCAACCGCATGGAGCTTACCTTCGACATGCCCCTTGGTGAAATCGTGATCGACTTCTACGACAAGCTCAAGAGCATCTCCAAGGGCTACGCATCGTTCGACTACCATATCCACGACTACCGCACCAGCCAGCTCGTCAAGCTCGATATACTTCTCAACGGCGAGAGCGTCGACGCTCTGTCGACGCTGACCCACGCCGACAATGCCGTGACCTTCGGCCGACGTATGTGCGAAAAGCTCAAGGAGCTCATACCGCGCCAACAGTTCGACATAGCCATCCAGGCCGCCATAGGCGCCAAAATCATAGCGCGCGAGACCATCAAGGCCGTGCGCAAGGACGTGACGGCCAAGTGCTACGGCGGCGACATATCCCGCAAGCGCAAACTGCTCGAAAAGCAGAAGAAAGGCAAGAAGCGCATGAAGCAGATTGGCTCTGTGGAAGTGCCGCAGAAGGCCTTCCTGGCTGTTCTCAAACTCGACTAACCTCTCAAACTCTTCTTCCATGCCCAAACTCCAACTTTACATCGCAAAATCACTCAGAGGATATAAAAGCCTGGTGAATTTCAACCCCGAGGAAGACGTGCGTCGCCATGTCGGCGACTTCCGCACGGCATTGGACGGCGTGGAATACGACACTTCGCGCGTCAACATCTTTCACCTGCTGTGCTATCGCGAGCAAGGTGTGATGATCACGGTGATGCGCACCATTCCGGATGGTGCCGGCGACCACCTTGCAGCCTCACTCTTTGTGCCCGACAATCTGGCCATAGAGCCGGCCGAGCTCCTGGATGTGCTCGCCGACCTTGCGCGGCGCATGAGCGCGCCGGCGATGGACAGCGCCGAGGTTGCCGAGCTGCGCGCTGCCTTCGCCAAGGACTATCCCGGCAGGGAGTCGGCCGGCGCCCGCGTGGACTCCGAAGGCCGCGTCTACGCCTTCGCCCGGCTGGGCCAGGGCGCGCCTTCGCTGGAGGACTACGCCGCCTGCGGATTCTATACTCCCGACTTCGGGCAGTATGCCGGCGTCCTTTTGGTGCCCGCCGGCATCGAGAGCAGCGGCACCGACGCCACCCCGGCCTCGCTTCCGCCTCTTATTGCCCTCGACCCGCCCGAAGAGTCGGAAAACGGCTTCGTGCCCCACATCTACCGACATGTATTCAACGTTCCATATCTGGTGCCTAAGGGTCAGCCGGTGGAGATAGTTTGGCGTCGCGGCGGCTTTGAAAACGTGGTGCAGACCATCACTCCCGTCTCGGCCGCCTCCGCCCGGCAGGTGCCCTCCACCTCGGCGGCCACCAAGGTGATAACTCCGGCGTCGTTCTACATCACGGCGCAGCGCAGCCGCGACCCCATTGAGGACGCTGTGGTGAGCGTCAACGGCTGCGAAATCAAAGGTCCGGTGACTTTCACCTACGGCGAGCTCGAGCACGCCCAGGTCGAAATCACGGCCCGCGGCTACTTTACCTTCTCCGGCAAACTCGACCTGGCCACAACGACCCAGGCTCTGGTGCAGATGAAGGAACTGCGCAAAATCTACCGCTTCGATCTGCCCGTGCTCACTCCCGAACCGGAGGAGTGCGTCCACTTCACCATCCAGAGCAAGAAGGAACTTGACCGCTGCCCCGTGGAAGGCTACACCATAGCCGGCGAAGGCGGTTTGGCCGAGGGCATATCGCGCAACAACACTCTGATTTATGTAGGTGGCAGCAGTCGCCGCAGCATGTGGTTCGCAGCCGCCGTGGCCGTGCTGGGTGCCGTGCTGGGTTTCGTTGCCGGCTGGCTCTCCTTCGGTTTCAACCGCCACGAGTCGGTGCAGGCCGAGGCCATCGAAATAGCCATCGAAGAAGAGGAAAGAGTGGAGAGTGCCGCGGAGACTCCGGCCGCTGTGGAAACACCGGCCCCCGCCGAGGAAACACCCGCCGTGCAGGAAGCGGAACCCGCCGTCCCTGCCGCCGCCGAAGCCGACGACTATTCCGCCGCCATTGCCTATCTGGACGCCAACCGAAACTGGAAGGGTGCCGAGATGGACACCATAGCCGGCCTGCAAGGCTTCTTCGACGACCTTAATACCTATAATTTCGAACGCATAAAGACCTACTGGGCGCCTCGCCTGAATGGCTCGGCCAACTTCCGCACCCTTCTTCGCGCCGTCGAAGGCGCCGCCTCCAAGCCCGACCCTCGGCGCGACGGCCATGCGCCGACCTACAACCGCGAGGGCGACACCGTGATTGGCTGGAGAGGTTACACCTACTGGGTGGACCCCTGACAAGGTCTTAAGAATGAAGAATTTACATAACTGAAATGAGATATATCATAGCAGCCGCCGCTCTGGCGGCATTTGCGGGCGCCGCCGCCCATACAAGCTCCGTGACCGGCATTGCAGGCAATCGCTCCGTGCAGGCCACCGTTATTTCGTCGAATATAGTGCGGGTGACCAACACACCTGTCGGGGAGCAAGCTCCGGCGCCGCAGGTGGTGCTTCCACTTGAGGCGGAGAGCGCCGTCTCCACCGCCATCGAGCTTTCGCTTCAGGCCGACGGCACTCTTATCATACGCGACACCGCAAACGGCGTTACCCTCACCGACGAGGGCGACCGGCGCACCGCAGCCGGCAAGTACACCCTCACGCTGGTCACCACGGGGTCGGCCGGTTCGTTCTACGGTGCCGGCGAGCGCGGCCACAAGATGAATCTCCGCGGCGACACCCTGGTGAACTACAACCGGCAGAACTACGGCTATACCGGCTCCGACCCGCGTCTGAGCCAAATGAACATCACCATGCCCCTGGCGGTGTGCAGCGACGGCTACGCCATACTCTTCGACGACTTCGCCGCCTCCACCATGGTGCTCGGCGACACTATTACCTATACTACCGAGGCACCGGTGCCCGTCACCTATTATTATATAGGAGGCGTCGGCAACCTTGCGCAGCTCACGCAGGCTCTGACGCGCCTCACCGGGCGCCAGCCGCTGCCACCGATGTGGGCGCTGGGCTACATCAACTCCAAGTACGGCTATAAGAGCCCCGAGGAAACCATCGCCGTGGTCGACTCCCTCAAAGGTCTTGGCTATCCCCTGGACGGCACCGTGCTCGACCTCTACTGGTTCGGCAAGGAGCAGGATATGGGTTTTCTGGATTGGGACACTGATATCTGGCCCGATCCGGCCGGCATGATGGACTCACTGGCTTCGCGGGGCGTCAAGCTGGTGACGGTCAGCGAACCTTATATCCTCACCAATGGCCGCGGTCTGGACAACTACCGCACTCTGAGCGCCGACAGCATGCTGGTGCGCACTGCCTCCGGCGATACCCATCCCGTGACCATCTGGGTAGGCGAGGGCGGTATGTTCGACGTATCCAATCCGGCCACGCGCCGTTGGCTGGCCGACCGCTACCGCCGGCTCACCGAGCTGGGCATAGGCGGATGGTGGGGCGACCTGGGCGAACCCGAAGTGCACCCCGAGAGCGGCTTCCACGCCAACGGTCTGGCTGCCCGACAGTACCACAACCGCTACGGCAACGACTGGGCATCCATTATCAGCGAGCTATATGACTCGGTCTATCCCGACGTTCGCCTGATGACCCTCATGCGCGGAGGCACCACCGGCCTGCAGCGCAACAGCGTGTTCCCCTGGAGCACGGACGTATCGCGCTCGTGGGGCGGCCTTGAGCCTCAGGTGCGCATCATGCTTCACTCCGGTCTGAGCGGTCTGGGCTATATGAGCAGCGACCTTGGCGGTTTCGCCGTCGACGAAGCGAATCCCTATATCCCCGAGCTTTATCTCCGCTGGGTTCAGATGGGTCTTTTCACTCCCGTGTTCCGCACCCACGCCCAGCAGTACGCCGAGCCCTTCAACTATCCGCAGTACGGCGAGATGCTTCGCGAAATCGCCCTTGAACGCTACCGCTGGCTGCCCTACAACTACACCCTGGCCTACGAAAACGCACGCTACGGCTGGCCTTTGGTGCGTCCGCTGAACTTCCACGGCGCACACACCAACGAGTACGACGCGGCCCACAGCAGCGAATACCTTTGGGGCCGCGATGTGCTGGTAGCCCCCGTGCTCGAGGACGGCAAGCGCTCCCGCACCGTGCTTTTCCCCGCCGGCAGCAAGTGGTATAACCTTGCGGGCACCCAGACCTACGACGGAGGCACCGCCGCCACCGTTGGCGCGCCTCTAGAGGTCATACCTGTGTTTGTTCGCGCCGGCGCCGTCATCGCCAAAGCCGACTATCCCATGGCCAACACCTCCGACTACCGCGCCGACTGCTTCACTCTGAACTACTACCCCGGCGCAGTGGCCGACCAGACCGTCTACGACGACAACCGGCTCAGCCCGCGCTCGCTCTCGGAGGGCCAGTACCGCCTCCTTAAGGTTCGCGGCGGCACCAAGGCCGACACCGGCGTTACGACTTTGACGGTGACCTCGACGGGCACCTATGCCGGCGCACCCGACGAGGTACGACTGAACGTGGTGGTGCGGGCAGCCGCCAATGCCGCCACCGTGGCTGTCGACGGCGTGCCTGTCGACGCCCTCTATCACCCGGAGAACCGCACCGTGACCTTCACGACGCAGTACACTCCCGGCTCCGAGATGACAATCACCGTGACCCCTCACCTTTAAACTAACAGCAATATGTTCTCCGGTATAGTAGAAGAGGCCGCAGCAGTGACGGCCGTGCAGGAAGAAGAGTCCAACGTAAATCTTACCATTCGGTGCACTTTTGCCGACGAACTCCGTATAGACCAATCTGTTGCCCACAACGGGGTATGCCTGACGGTGGTGCGCATCAACCCTGACGGTACCTACGTGGTCACCGCCATCCGCGAAACCCTCGACCGCTCCAATCTGGGGCTGCTCAAGCCGGGCGACCGCGTCAACCTGGAACGCTCCATGATGATGAACGGCCGTCTGGACGGCCACATCGTGCAGGGCCACGTCGACACCACCGCCGTTTGCACGGCCATGGAGGATGCCGACGGCAGCACTTACTATACCTTTGAGTACGAAGTGTCGCCCGAAATGGCTGCAAAGGGCTATGTCACAGTCGAAAAAGGCTCTGTGACGGTCAATGGTGTCAGCCTGACCGTGTGCGACAGCGCCGACCGCTCCTTCCGGGTGGCCATCATCCCTTACACCAAGCAAATCACCAATTTCGGCGACATTCGCGTCGGCAGCCGCGTGAACCTCGAGTTCGATATCATAGGCAAATATCTTGCCCGACTGATGACGGTCAAGGCCTGACCTCAACACCTCCGCCCCGTGGAGCGCATCATGCACTATGTATGGCAGCACCGCCTGTGGCCGGCAGTTCCGCTGGCCACCACCGGCGGCGACCTTGTCGAAGTGCTCGACCCGGGGCTGCTCAACTGCGACGCCGGCCCTGACTTCTTCAATGCCAAGGTGCGCATCGGCGACCGCGTTTGGGTTGGCAATGTCGAGATGCACCTCCGCGCCAGCGACTGGCACCGCCACGGGCACGACTCCGACCCGGCGTACCACACGGTGATTCTCCACGTTGTGGGCAGCGACGACACCACCATAACCCGCCCCGACGGCACTGCCATCCCGCAGTTGGTGATGCCCTCTACCGACAATTTCCGGGCCCGCTACGAGGCCATGCTGGCCTGCAGCACTCCCGATCTGGCCTGCGCGGATACACTGCCGGACATACCTTCTATCTACGTTGCCGACTGGCTGACGGCGCTTTCGCTGGAGCGCCTCCAGGCCAAGGCGGCGCGGGTGGCCGCCCTGGCCGATGCCGAGAGCGGCGACTGGCAGCATGCCCTGTACGTCACTCTGGCACGCACACTGGGCTTCAGCAAGAACAACGACGCCTTCGAGCGGCTGGCACTGTCGCTGCCGCTGCGCAAACTGCGCAAACACGCCGACGACCCCGTCTGCATAGAGGCCATGCTGCTCGGACAGGCCGGTTTTCTCGACAATCTGTCCGAGGAGGCCGAGGCCGACCCCTATGTTGGGCGCCTTCGCACGGAGTATCAATTCATGGCGGCGAAATTCTCGCTGAAGCAGCCGCGCGATTTGGCGTGGAAGATGGGGCGCATGCGTCCGGCGAACTTTCCGGTGCGCCGGGTCGCCACGTTGGCCCGCTTCGTGTGCTGCGACTTTTCGGCCGGCGGCAAAGTGCTGGCGGCAGCCACCATAGAGGAGGCGCGACGCATCTTCGACATTGAGCTTACCGGCTACTGGGCCGAACACAGCACCTTCGGCGCTCCGACGGCCTCCTCGCCGCGAGCGTTCAGCCGCTCGGCACTGGATGTGCTGACAATCAACGTGCTGGTGCCCATGCTGTACGCCTACGGCACCACCTATGGCAACGACGATATGGCCGCTCGGGCCGTGGGGCTGCTTCAGCAACTGCCGGCGGAGGACAACGTCATTACGCGACTATTCGGCGACGCCGGCATTGCCTGCCGCGACGCCTTCGCCTCGCAGGCTATGGTTCAGCTTCGCCGAGAGTACTGCGAACCCCGCAAATGCCTCTACTGTCGCTTCGGCCACCGCATCCTCTCATCGTCCGCCCGTAATTAAGGCCAGTGCGCGCGGCCAACATTTTTTCACTACCATATATGCCGCCACACCGGAGGCCGTCAGGAGCGCGATGGTAAGAATATAGACGGCCATCACCTGACCGAACGACTCCAGCCCGACTATTCGGGCAAGAATGACTCTTGTCTGGCTGCAGAAGAACTGATGGACGGCGTAGATCATAAACGTTGAGGCCACAAGGGTACGTGCCCAACCATATTTCGACAAACGGGAGGCGGCCGCGGCGATGCCGTAGGCCACCATCAGACCGAGAAAGACCTCGGCGGCAAACAAAACGCGGTTCAAAACAGGATTGCTCAGGTCGTCGGCGCAGGCGCAGCCCAAAAACAAAACCAAGAGTAGGGCAGTTGCCCACGGCCGCAGGCGGGGCACAGTCAATCGGTGCCTTGCGAAAAAGCAACCGGCCACAAACCATTCAAAGCCGTAAAAATTGAAGACGTCCGCCAGCCATACAAGAAAGAAGAGCGCAAAAACAACCCATTTTTTGGAAAGCACCCACGCCAGGGGCGACAAAATGCAGAAAACCATAAGGTTGCGGATGAACCAGAAGGCAAAGGCATAGGGGTAGCCGGCCTCGGGCAGAATCCAGAAACCCATAAAGAAAGTGCCCCAGTCGACGGAACCGTCAGGTCGAAAGACGCCGAACGACGGCATATGAGCCACTTTCGCCTTAAAAATGAGCACCAAAACTCCCACTGCGCACCAAAAAAGATAAGGAACCAGGAGGCTACGCACGCGCTTTTGCAGTTTGGCGCGGTAAAGCTCCGGGGTGAATCGATTCAGACCATTGAAAAAGAGAAAGGCGGATATCAGAAAAAAGAGAGGCACGCAGACGCGGCATATACAGTGGCTCACGAAGTTAGTGGCGTCATATCCGGCAGCGTCGGCGACCATGCCCAGCGCCTCGATATTCTCAGGGGAGAGGAAAGAATGAATGGTAACCACGCCGATTATGAGCAGGAATTTCATTCCGGCGAGGTGTGCTATGCGAGTTTTACTCATGGCAATCATAAAATTATTTTGCAAAAATAGCAAAATATCGGGTTTTGAAAAGCATTTTTTTGTTTATGGCTGCCGAGTCGGGGCTTTTTGGGGGTGTCGGGGCATGCAAGGCAGTGTTTTAGGGGCCTAAACAGCACTTTTTTTTGAGGCAGTTTGAATAAATGGTGATTTTTGCTTATCTTTGTGCGCTTTTTGTAGGCAGTTCCACCGCAGTGCATACCGGACTGGGGCGGGAGCGTGTCCGCAAGCGGCATATTACGCAACGGAAAATAATAAACTACTCATTAATAAAATGGCAACCTTAGAGAAAATCAGAAACAAGTCGGTGCTGCTATTCATCATCATCATCGTGGCCCTGCTTGCTTTCATTCTTGGCGACTTCCTCACCTCCGGACGCACATACTTCGGTTCGGGCACGGCAGTGGCCAAAGCCGGCGGCGTGACCGTCGACTACACCGACTACCAGAACCGTATGAACCAGATCAGCGAGCAGTACCGCGCCCAGAACCGCGAAATCAGCTCCGACCAGGTATCTGCCGAAGCCATCAACGCCCTGATGGCCGAAGGTCTCGTAAATAAAGAATATGAAAAGTTGGGCATCGTAGTTACCGACGCCGAGCTTTCGGAAGCCATGTACGGCGCCAACCAGCACCCGATGGCCGCCCAGATGATTGCCAACCTCTCTCAGGCACTGCGCCTGAACGCACCGGACGCGGCCGCTGTCCACGAGGCCATTTCCAACCCGGCCCGCTACGGCATCACGGCAGAGGACGCCGCTCAGATAGCGTCCATATGGTCGAACACCGAGAAAGAGCTCGAGCAGCAGATGCTCAGCGAGAAGTTCGGTCGCCTGATGGCCGGTCTGTTCACTTACAACAACCTTGACGCTCAGGCCACCTACAATGACATCGCCACCACACGCAACATCTCCTACGCCGTCAAGGACGCCTCCACCGTTGCCGACAGCGACATCGAATTTTCCGACGCCGACGTGCAGCAGCTCTGGAACGAGCGTCGCGGCCAGTACGCCGTCGACGAGGAGCGTCGCCAGATCGACTATATATATGTAGCCATCGAGCCTGACCAGACCGACCGCGTAGAAGCTGAAAACGCCGTTGAGAATGCCCTGCTGGGCCTCAACACCACCGAGGGTCTCGAGGCCGTAGTCGCCGACACCCGCTTCGTGGTTGAGAACGGCACAGCACCGGCTTCGGCCATCACCAACCGCAGCCTGCGCAACTTTGTTGACACCGCCGCCGTCGGCGAAGCCGTGACCCTGCAGCGCATCAACGACCAGTTCGTGCTTGCCAAGCTGCTGGGCAAGAGCCAGGGCATCGACTCTCTGAATGTGTCGTTCGCTCGCGCCGCCACCGCCGATGTCGACCTCGACTCCATTGCCAACGCCATCAACGGCGGCGCCACCGTGGCTTCGCTGACGGCCGCCGGCAACGTGGTGGGCGCCGACAGCATCTGGCAGAGTCTGGTTGTGGAAGGCATACCCGCCGAAATGGTCGAGAGCCTCACCAACGCCACCGTGGGCACCGCTTTCGTATACCGCGACAGCATCAACGGCAACAGCGTGTTCAAGGTTAACCGCCGCCACGCACCGGTCAACGTCTACGAATTTGCCACGGCTACCCTCACCGTCGATCCCTCTCAGCGCACACTCGACTCGCTTGTAAGCAACCTGCGCACCTTCGTGAGCAACAACTCCAGCGCCGCCGAGTTTGCCGCCAACGCCGCTGAGAACGGCTATTCCGTGCTCACCGACGAGGTAGGCGCGTCGTCGACCCGAATCGGCAACGCCGCCGACTCCCGCCGCTTCATAAAGTGGGTTATGGACGCTTCCAAGGGTCAGGTAAGCCCTGTATTCCAGGACGACCGTCAGAGCTATCTTCTCGCCATCGCCGTGAACAATATCTACGACGACTACCGCCCCTACACCAACCCGCGCATCTACGCACAGCTTCAGGGTGAGGCCCGCGACGCCAAGAAAGCCGCCCACCTGATGGACACCTACCGCGGCCAGGGCACCGACCTCGAGTCGTACGCCCAGGCAATGGGAGTGAGCGTCAACGAAGGCGACGTGAACATCACCAGCCCCTTCCTGCTGAACCTCGGCATCAACGAAAGTGCTCTCAACGGTGCTATTGGCGCTGCTGAAGAAGGCGAGTTCGTAGGTCCCGTTCAGGGCAAGCACGGCATTCTGGTCTTCAAGGTGAACAACGTCAACACCTCCAACCGCCCCTTCACTGCCGAAGAGTACGGCCAGATGTTCCTCCGCAACTATATGCCCCAGCGCAACCCGATGGGACTGCTTCTGGGCCGCAACAAGATCGACAACCGCAGCCTTAACTTCGTGGCTAACCCGGCCGAGTAAATCTGCGACGAACATACCCTTGCAGTGCGCCGACCAACCTCGGCGCACTGTTTGTAGGTAGCCGCCGGGCGAAGGTGCATTTTGCGCTACGTTGGCGCGAAGGGTTCGCGGCCGGGCCGCAGAGGCGGTCCATACGTTGGCGCGAAGTTCGCGGGCGATATGGAGCGACGGCTTCAGCCGTCGCCGGGCCGAGGAGGCATTTTGCGGGCCGGGAATCCCTTCGGGATGGGGCGAGGTTCGCGGATTTCGCCGGGGTTCGACCCCTATGGGGTCGCGGCCTGAGAAAGAAGGGCCATTATCCCGGGGTTATCACCCCGCGCTACTATATTCAACCCCTACGGGGTTGTCGGGCAGCCCCGTAGGGGTTGGTGGCACGAATCATATAATTAATGTATGTTAGGAGAAGCATGGGTGGCAACCCAAAATGCACAACATCGACTGGAGGAGCTTCGCGCACAGCGCGAGCACCTTTTGCAATGGGGCGAGGATAACCTCCACCCGTTTGTGCTGCAGAAGAAGCTGGCCGAGGTCGACGCCGAGATAAAGGCCACCGAGGACGACCTCTACCACTGGCAGCTTGCCTACGACGAGCTTGTAGCCGCAGAGGCGGCCGACATGCACGACGACGAAGACGAGCAAGATAATTCCTTCTCGCGGGAGTTCGACGAGCTTTCGCGCATTCCCGGCGTCAACGACGCCGACGATTGAGGCATCCGCGGGCCATACGTCCGCGGCGATATGGAGCGACGGCTTCAGCCGTCGCCGGGCCGCGGAGGCATTTAGCGGGTCGGGAATCCCTTCGGGATGGGGCGGCGGCTGAAGCCGCCGGTCCATACGTTGGCTCGAAGGTTCGCGGCGATATGGAGCGACGGCTTCAGCCGTC
>UQLO01000008.1 GCA_900541865.1 uncultured Porphyromonadaceae bacterium
AAACTTAACTTTTCAACCCCAGTCGCTGAATTCTTCAAATTTATTGGTTAATTTTGCACTTGCAGGTAGAATCTGCCATCAGCCGCCCTTCAGCCGCCTTTCAAAAAAGTGCAGTCGCCCACCTACACTACGGGCAAAAATCAACGGTGCGACGCCCCGGAGGTGTAAAATTGTCCGAAAAATGTGAAAGAACGTTTCGCCGCCTCACTTTTCGCTCCAACTATGGCGGTGAGGTGCGGAAATTTTTGTAACTTCGCGGCGTGAAAAAGCCATGTCGCTCAATGATTCCTATAATAAGGAAACGAACTGCATAGCCAAAATAAGAAAAAGAAAACAATCAAATTCGTATAAACCCACGATTACAAACGTTATGAGCAAAGAAAAGAAATTCTTGACATGCGACGGTAATCAGGCAGCCGCCCACGTGAGCTACATGTTCAGCGAAGTGGCAGCCATCTACCCCATCACTCCGTCGTCGACGATGGCGGAATATGTCGATGAATGGTCGGCCGCCGGACGCAAGAACATCTTCGGTGAGACTGTACTGGTACAGGAAATGCAGTCCGAAGGCGGCGCCGCCGGTGCCGTGCACGGTTCTCTCCAGGCCGGTGCCCTCACCACCACTTACACCGCTTCGCAGGGTCTGCTGCTGATGATTCCGAATATGTACAAGATTGCAGGCGAGCTTCTGCCTACTGTCTTCCATGTATCGGCACGAACCATCGCTTCCCACGCCCTCTCTATCTTCGGCGACCACCAGGACGTTATGTCGGTCCGCCAGACCGGTTTCGCCATGCTGGCCGAAGGTTCCGTCCAGGAGGTTATGGACCTGGCCGGCGTTGCTCACCTCGCTACCCTGACTGCCAGTGTGCCTTTCGTGAATTTCTTCGACGGTTTCCGCACCTCCCACGAAATTCAGAAAATCGAGGCTCTCGAGATTGAAGACCTCGAGCCCCTGCTCGACCGCAAGGCTCTGGCCGACTTCCGCGCACGCGCTCTGACTCCCCAGAAACCCGTGGCTCGCGGCATGGCCGAAAACGGCGACGTTTTCTTCCAGCACCGCGAAGCTTGCAACAAGCACTATGAGGCCGTTCCCGAAATCGTCGAGGACTATATGGCCAAAATCAGCGCCATCACCGGCCGCGAATACCACCTCTTCAACTACTATGGCGCTGAAGATGCCGACCGCGTCATCATCGCCATGGGTTCCGTCACCCAGGCCATCCAGGAGGCCATCGACAGCCTGCTCGCCAAGGGCGAAAAGGTCGGTCTGGTGGCTGTGCACCTATTCCGCCCCTTCTCCACCAAGCACCTGCTGGCCGCTGTGCCCGCCACCGCCAAGCGCATCGCTGTGCTCGACCGCACCAAGGAGCCCGGCGCAAACGGCGAGCCCCTCTATCTGGACGTGAAGGAGGCCTTCTATGGCCGCGAGAACGCCCCCGTCATCGTGGGCGGCCGCTATGGTCTTGCTTCGAAGGACACCACTCCCTCGCAGATTATCTCGGTGTTCGAAAACCTCGCTCTGCCGATGCCCAAGGACAAATTCACCCTCGGCATCGTCGACGACGTTACCTTCACCTCCCTGCCCATGCTCCCCGAAGTTGCTCTGGGCGACCCCTCCACCTTCGAGGCTAAGTTCTACGGTCTTGGCGCCGACGGTACTGTGGGTGCAAACAAGAACTCGGTGAAGATTATCGGCGACAACACTAACAAGTACTGCCAGGCTTACTTTGCCTACGACTCCAAGAAGAGCGGCGGTTTCACCTGCTCGCACCTCCGCTTCGGCGACAAGCCCATCCGCTCCACTTATCTGGTGAACACCCCCAACTTCGTGGCCAATCACGTGCAGGCATATCTTAATATGTACGATACCACCCGCGGTCTGCGCGACGGCGGCATCTACCTGCTCAATACCATCTGGGAAGGCGAGGAGCTGGCCAAAAACCTCCCCAACCACGTCAAGAAGTACTTCGCCGAGCACAATATCACCGTTTACTACATCAACGCCACCCGCATCGCTCAGGAAATCGGTCTGGGCAACCGAACCAACACCATTCTCCAGAGCGCTTTCTTCCGCATCACCGGCGTTATCCCCGTTGACCTCGCTATCGAGCAGATGAAGAAATTCATCGTCAAGAGCTACGGCAAGAAGGGTCAGGATGTGGTCGACAAGAACTATGCTGCCGTTGACCGCGGCGGCGAATACCATCAGCTCGCCGTTGATCCCGCCTGGGCTCAGCTCCCCGAAGTTGCTCCCGCCGAGAACAACGACCCCGAGTTCATCAACAAGATCGTTCGCCCCATCAATGCTCAGAACGGCGACCTCCTCAAGGTTTCCGACTTCGAGGCCAACCCCGACGGCACCTGGCAGCAGGGAACCGCCCGCTACGAGAAGCGCGGCGTGGCTGCCTTCGTTCCCGAATGGCTCGAAGAAAACTGTATCCAGTGCAACAAATGCGCCTTCGTCTGCCCCCACGCTTCCATCCGTCCCTTCCTGCTGGACGAGAAGGAAACGGCAGCCGCTCCCTTTGGCGAAGCCGGCACTATCCCCGCCATGGGTCCGGCCTTCAAGGGTCTGCGCTTCATCCAGGCTGTCGACGTGCTCGACTGCCTCGGCTGCGGCAACTGCGTTGAGGTTTGCCCCGGCAAGAAGGGCGTGAAGGCTCTCGAAATGAAGCCTCTCCAGTCTCAGCTCGAGGTGCAGAAGGATTGGGACTACTGCGTGGACAAGGTTGCTTCCAAGCAGAACCTCGTCGACGTGAAGCTCAACCCCAAGAACAGCCAGTTCGCCACTCCTCTGTTCGAGTTCTCCGGCGCTTGCTCCGGCTGCGGCGAAACTCCCTACGTCAAGCTCATCTCCCAGCTCTTCGGCGACCACGAAATGGTGGCCAACGCTACCGGCTGCTCCTCCATCTACTCCGGCTCGGTACCCTCGACGCCCTACACCGTCAACGCCGCCGGCCACGGTCCCGCATGGGCCAACTCTCTCTTCGAGGACTTCGCCGAGTTCGGCCTGGGCATGAAGATTGCCACCGAGAAGATTCGCGCACGCCTCACCCAGCTCATGAAGGACGCCATCGAGTGCCCCAAGTGCTGCCAGGACATCAAAGACCTCGCCGCAAAGTGGCTCGAGGCTCCCGAAAACCCCGCAAGCACCCGCGAGGTATACGAGAAGCTCATTCCCGCTTGCGAGGCCTGCGGCTGCGACACCTGCAAGGCTATCGTTGAGCTCAAGGGCTTCATCGTGGCCCGCAGCCAGTGGATTATTGCCGGCGACGGTGCCGCTTACGACATCGGCTTCGGCGGTCTTGACCACGTGCTCGCTTCCGGCAAGAACGTCAACGTGCTCGTTCTCGACACTGAGGTCTACTCCAACACCGGCGGACAGTCGTCGAAGGCTACTCCTATCGGCGCTATCGCCAAATTCGCTTCGTCCGGCAAGCGCATCCGCAAGAAAGACCTCGGCCTCATCGCCACTACCTACGGCTACGTATACGTTGCCCAGGTTGCTATGGGCGCCGACCAGGCCCAGACCCTCAAGGCTATCCGCGAGGCTGAGGCTTACGACGGTCCTTCGCTGATCATCGCCTACAGCCCCTGTATCTCCCACGGCCTCAAGGCCGGTATGGGCCATGCCCAGGCTGAGGAAGCGGCTGCTGTGGCTTGCGGCTACTGGCACCTGTGGCGCTACAACCCCGATGCCGAGCTCCAGGGCAAGAATCCTTTCACCCTCGACAGCAAGCAGCCCGACTGGGACAAGTTCCAGAACTTCCTCCTGGGCGAGGTTCGCTACGCCGCCGTGCAGAAGCAGTATCCCGCCGAGGCTGCCGAACTCTTCAACGCCGCCAAGGAAAACGCCCAGTGGCGCTACAACAACTACGTCCGCCTCTCCAAGCAGCAGTGGGGCGTAGATCCCGAAGTCTCCGCCGTAGAAAAGTCTAACGAACAGGCTTAATACGGGTCCGATACACCTCATCAGAGGCCGCGCCGCACGTCGGTGCGGCCTCTTTCTCTTCAGTAAGCTCCAAAACAAATCTCCTTCCGGCAATGTTTATGAAAAGCAATATCTTTCTAACCCTTTTCGCACTGTTAACAGCTTTTGCCATGCAGTCTCAAAACATATCTCTTCCCACCCCGCAGACCACCGGAGGTCTCCCCGTGAATCAGGCGCTCGCCGAACGCCGCTCAACCCGCGAATTTTCCTCGCGTCCCCTGCCGATGCAGACGGTAGCCGACATGCTGTGGGCGACCTGCGGCATCAACCGCCCCGCCGACGCTCACCGAACAAACCCTACGGCCATGAACTGGCAGGAGGTCGACGCCTATCTCTTCACAACCGACGGCGTCTATCGCTACGATTTCACCACCAACGAGCTGGTGCCCGTCGTTTCCGGCAATAAGCTCTCCCTGCTGGCCGGTACTGCCCAATTCAGCCAGGACTATGTGCTGGAGGCGCCCGCCGCCGTCCTGCTCACCGTCGACACCGCCAAGGTTATGCCCGGCGAGCAAGGTCTCTATATGGCCCTGGTCGACGCCGGAATAGCCAACGAGAATCTTAACCTGTTCTGCGCCGGAAACGGGCTGGTTACGGTGCCCCGAGCTACTATGGACGTGGCCGGCCTGCGCGCCGCCCTCAATCTGCCGGAAACCGTAATCCCGGTAATCAACAATCCCGTAGGCTTCCCTAAATAATTATAAGCACCATACATAGCGGGTAATCCGTACATCGCCGTCCGGATTACCCCTTTTTAGACCCCATCCCATAAAATATCTTAAGCGTGAGGGTCGCAGCCTTGGAGCGATTTTTGTCCTGAGCCGAAGGAGCGATGCCGTAGCATCGTGACTGAGGCGAAGGGCAAAAAGCGCCCTAGGATGCGAAGGCGATGGTAATTTCTTCCCTATAGTTGGCTGCAATTAAGCATGATGCACATTTTGTTGGGCCTGTTCCTCGTAGACAGCGCTGATGATTATCCAATCGCAGAAACACACCCGGCCAAGGCTATGGCAAATTTACGCATTTCCATAGAATCTTGATTTTTAAGCACTTTTTTAGTTACCATCGCCTCGGTTCTCGCTGGTGAATTTTGCATGCTTCATCAGTCACGATGCTACGGCATCGCTCCTTCTTCAGCATGCAAAATTCCCTCAGCGATAACCGCCCTCACGCTTAAGATATTTTATGGGATGGGGTCTTACGTCCAATTGGCTCTATTAAGGGATTTTTTTGTAACTTTGCATCCGTGGGCGTTTTTTCCGCCGCGCCTCTTTTAAATCATGGAACTTCAAAGCACTCTCAACGCATATCTTGCCCAGGCTGTGCGCAGCAACTGGGATCGGCCGTGCCTCACCAACCTCGGTGGCACAACCTACCGCTACAGCGACGTAGGCCGCAAAATCGCCAAACTCCACATTGCCTTCAAGGAAGTCGGACTCAAGCAGGGCGACAAAATTGCCTTCTGCGGCCGAAACAGCGCCGAGTTGTGCATCGCCATGCTGGCAAGCATCACCTACGGCACCGTCACCGTGCCCATCCTGCATGAGTTCAAGTCGGATACCATCCACCACCTCATATGCCACAGCGACTCCAAGATTCTCTTCACCGACGCCTCCACATGGGCCGAGCTGGAGCCGGAATCCATGCCCCAGATTGAGGGGGCCGTGCTCATCACCGACTACTCCCTGCTCTACTCTCGCTCCAAGCGGCTCACCCACGCCCGACAAAATCTCAACCGCCTCTTCGGCGACGAATACCCGGAGCGTTTCTCAAAAGACAACATAGAGTATGTTCAGCCCCCGCAGGACAATATAGCCATCATTAACTATACTTCCGGCTCTACCGGCTTCTCCAAAGGCGTTATGCTGAGCTACCGCGCACTGTGGAGCAATCTGGAGTACTGCATCACCGGTCTCGATTTCCTCAAACCCGGCGACAATATGCTCTCCATGCTTCCTCTGGCCCATATGTTCGGCCTGATGGTGGAGCTCATCCACACTTTCGCAAAGGGCTGCCACATCTACCTGCTCAACCGGACTCCTTCGCCGGCGGTGCTGATGTCGGCCTTCGCGGAGGTCAAGCCCAAGCTGGTGGTGGCCGTGCCTCTGATCATCGAGAAGATGGTCAAATCGAAGGTTTTCCCGGTGCTCCGTCGCCCTGCCATGCGCCTGCTGCTCCATCTGCCTGTGGTCGACACCAAGCTGCTCGACAAGGTCAAGGGGCGCCTCGAAGCTGCTTTCGGTGGTAATATGCGCCAGCTCATCATCGGCGGGGCCGGCCTCAACGAGGACGTCGAGGACTTCCTCCGTCGCATCAAGTTCCCCTATACTGTGGGCTACGGTATGACCGAGTGTGGCCCGCTGATTTGCTATGCCCCCTGGGACGTTAACCGAAAGGCTTCCTGCGGACGGGCTGTCGACCGTATGGAGCTGCGCGTCGACTCCCCCGACCCTGCCGTCACTCCCGGTATACTCTGGGTGCGGGGCGACAACGTGATGGACGGTTACTACAAAAATCCGGAAGCCACCCAGGCCGTCTTCAAGGACGGCTGGATGAATACCGGCGACATCTGCCAGCTCGACGCCGACGGCTTCCTTTATATCCGCGGTCGCGACAAGAACATGATTCTCGGCCCCTCCGGCCAGAATATCTATCCCGAAGAGATTGAGCAGAAGCTGAACAACTTGCCCTACGTTGCTGAGAGTGTGGTGGTTGAGCGCGATGGCAAACTCGTTGCCCTGGTGCACCCCGACTATGAGTCGACCCACGCCCAGAAAATCAGCGATGCCGAAATAAAGAACATCATGACTCAGAACATCGCCCAACTCAACAAAGAGATTCCGGCCTATTCCCAGGTTTCGGGCTTCGAGATTCGGGCCGAGGAGTTCGAAAAGACACCCAAGAAGTCTATCAAGCGCTATCTCTACACTAAATGACCAGGTCGGACGACTCTATGGCTGCAACTGAAGATATCAAGCTGGTCCGGGAAGCTTTGGAGCGTGTACTCGACGGCAAGAGGCTTTCCGACGAGGAGCTCTTCGCCCTGGCCGATGTCGAATCGGCCGAGGGGCGCCGTGCCCTGCGCGATGGCGCCGCTGAGATTACGCGCCGCTTCGCCTCGGGCAATTTCGACATGTGCTCTATTGTCAACGCCCGCTCCGGTCTGTGCTCGGAGGACTGCAAATGGTGCGCACAGTCGTGCAAATACTCTACCGGCTGCGAAATCTACGCCCTCGTCGACCCCGACGAAGCTCACTCCGTAGCCGCTTACAACGCCGCCAATGGCGTAGGCCGTTTTTCGATGGTTGCCAGCGGTAGAGCTGTCAAAGGTCGTCCTTTGGAAGTGATGGCCGACCTGCTGGCCGATATACGCTCGCGCCACGGCATCAGCACTTGCGCCTCGCTCGGCCTGATAGGTCCGAAAGAGATGGACGCTCTGCGCAAGGCTGGCGTGCGCCGTTATCACTGCAATATGGAGACGGCACCTTCGTTTTTCCCGTCGCTCTGCACCTCCCACACCCAGCACGACAAGCTCACCACCGTGCGGGCCGCTCAGGAGGCCGGCCTTGAGGTCTGTTCAGGGGGCATTATCGGCATGGGCGAATCGCGCCGACAGCGTATGGAACTGGCTGTCTTTCTTCGCGAGGTAAATCCGGTGTCCATTCCGATAAACATTCTTTCGCCCATCCCCGGCACACCTCTCGAATCCACGCCTCTGATAAGCGAGGACGAAATCATCGATGCGGTGGCTTTCTTCCGCTTCGCTCATCCGTCGCTTCAGCTCCGACTGGCGGGCGGACGCGCGAGGGTGTCGCGCAAGGGGCTGCTGGAAATGCTGCGTGTGGGCATCAACGGCGCCATCGTTGGCGATCTTCTCACCACGCTGGGATCCACAATAGCGCAGGACAAGGAAATGGCCGCACAAGCCGGCTATTCCTGCAATTGCGTTGGTAATAACTGAGTTATGGAGCAACTTTCGAAGGCGGCAATTAAAAAGATTCAAAGCCTCGACCAAGCCAAGGGCCGACGCAAACTCGGTCTCTTCCTCGCCGAGGGCACCAAATGCGTGCTCACTATGGCGCAGAAGTTTAAGGCGGTCCGTGTTTTCGCCCGCGCCGAATGGCTCCAGGAGAATGAGGCACCCGCCGGCGCCGACCTTACGGTATGCTCCGGAACGGATCTCCGCGAGATTTCCCATCTCAATACCCTCCCGCCCGTGGCGGCCCTTTTTGAGCTTCCGAAGGAGGCAGCGGATTTGCCCGATGCAGCAGGCGAGTTTGTCGTAGCCCTCGACTGCGTGCAGGACCCCGGCAACCTCGGAACCATAATCCGCAGCTGCGACTGGATGGGTATCAGGCATATAGTGGCCTCTAACGATACCGTCGACGCCTTCAACCCCAAGACCGTGCAGGCTTCTATGGGATCGCTGGCAAACGTGACTGTGCACTACACTGCTCTGCCCGAGTATCTTGCCGCCGTCAAGGCGCCCGTCTACGGCACTTTCCTGGGCGGCGAGGATGCTTTTACGATGGACTTCGGCCGCAATGGTGTGCTCGTGATGGGAAACGAAGGCAATGGCATCCGACCCGAAGTGGAGACTTTTGTCGGGCGCCGCATCACAATTCCCGCCGCACCCTCCACGGTCGCCGAAAGTCTCAACGTAGCCACCGCCACCGCTATGCTACTCGCAATCAGGCAGAAAAGTATCTCAACCATTTAACTGCAACTTATCATGGCAAAAAACCACGAAAAAACGGTCTGGTTCTGCACAAACTGCGGGGCCGACTCTCCCAAATGGACCGGCCGCTGCCCCGCTTGCGGCGAGTGGAACTCTATGGTTGAAGAAAAGGTGCAGCCGTCGTCCGGCCTCCGCGCAGCCTCCCCGCGCAGCGTAAAGGCAACCCCCAAGCCGGTAAACGAGATAGAAACCTCCGACGAGCCCCGATACACGATGCCATCCGGCGAGCTCAACCGTGTGCTCGGCGGCGGTCTCGTCAAAGGTTCGATAGTGCTCATCGGCGGCGAGCCCGGAATAGGCAAGAGTACTCTGCTGCTCCAGAATCTTCTGGCAATCCGCTCGCGCAAAATTCTGTATGTCAGCGGTGAAGAAAGCGCAACTCAGCTCAAACTGCGCGCCGACCGCATCGGACGAGGCAGCGATAACCTCTATATAGTCTGCGAAACTTCGCTCGAAAACATCTTCCGCCATATCGAGGATGTCACACCCGAAATTCTGGTTGTTGACTCCATTCAGACCATAGCCACCGAGACCCTCGACTCTTCCGCCGGCAGCGTCAGCCAGGTGCGGGAGTGCGCGGCCGCTTTGCTCAAATTCGCAAAAGAGTCCGGCGTGCCCGTGCTCCTTGTGGGCCATATCAACAAAGAAGGCTCCATAGCAGGCCCGAAAGTGCTGGAACACATCGTCGACGCCGTCCTCCAGTTCGAGGGCGACCGGCAGTATATGTACCGCCTGCTGAGAGCAATCAAAAACCGTTTCGGCTCCACCAACGAACTCGGCATCTACGAAATGGGCCAGCGAGGCCTCCGCGAAGTCACCAATCCCTCCGAGATGCTCGTCAGCATGGACAATGCCGAGCTCTCCGGCGTGGCCATCGGAGTTACCATGGAAGGTCTCCGACCCTTCCTCATCGAAATTCAGGCTCTGGTAAGCACGGCGGCCTACGGCACACCGCAGCGCTCGGTGACGGGTTTCGACGCCAAGCGAATGAATATGCTCCTGGCCGTACTCGAAAAGCGCGTAGGCTTCAAACTCGGCGCAAAAGACGTATTCCTCAACATAGCCGGCGGTCTTCGAGTGGCCGACCCGGCCCTCGACCTCGGCGTGGTGTGCGCTATCCTCTCCAGCAACGTCGATATGGCTGTGCCCCGCGGTTGGTGCATGGCCGGCGAAATTGGCCTCAGCGGCGAAATACGGCCCGTTACACGCATCGAGCAGCGTATCACTGAAGCCGAAAAACTCGGAATGACCGATATGCTCATCCCCGCCGGAAACCTCAAAGGCATCGATACCTCCCGCCTCTCAATCCGTCTCCACCAGGTTAAACGCGTCGCCGACGCATTCCGCACCCTCTTCGCCTGACCCCCTTTATCCGGGGAAGGGGGGTAAGTCAATGCTCGCGTTAATGTATGTTAAATATTTGATGCCACAAGGTACTATGTATTGCAAGGTACTTTGCGAATCACTACCTTTGTGGCGTCATAAGGACATTCATTCCTCCGAACCACCAATACCCACCCAAAATGAACTTGGAAAATATCAAATCCCAGATGCGGAAAGGCATGCTCGAGTTCTGCGTGCTTCTTCTGCTGCGAGGGGGTGATGCATACGCCTCCGGGATTATCGAGCGGATGAAGGCGGCCAACCTCATAGTGGTTGAGGGTACACTCTATCCTCTGCTGACGCGTCTGAAAAACGACGGTTTGTTGGCATACCGCTGGGAGGAGTCGTCCAGCGGCCCTCCCCGCAAGTATTATTCTCTCACGCCCCTGGGCGAACAGGCCCTGGCGCAACTTGCCGCCAACTGGCAGGAAATGTCGAACACCGTAAATCTTCTTATGAACACTCAAACACCGCAAAACGGGCTATGAAAAGAACATACACAGCGAATATCAACGGCCAAGTCTTCAATATAGATGACGACGCCTACGACCTGCTTCAAAACTACTTCGGCCAGCTTCACGCCACTTTCGGGGGCGAGGAAGGCGTCGAAATTGTGGCCGATATGGAAAGCCGCGTCTGCGAGCACTTCAACGAACGCACCGGCGGAGGTCGCGCCGTCATCACTATAGCCGACGTAAGCGCGGTAATCAGCACAATGGGTCGCCCCGAGGATTTCGGCGAAGCAGCCGCCGCCGTCGCTGAGGACGGTCCCGGAGCTGTTCCGCCGCCCTTTGAGGCGTCGGTGGAATCTCCGGCGCCAAAAAAACTCTTCCGCGATATGCAGAACAAAGTTTTCGGTGGCGTAATAGGGGGTCTCGGAGTCTATCTGGGTTGGAATGCCAGCGTGATGCGTCTCTTGCTTGTCATTCTGGCTCTGTGTACGAAAATTTTCCCGCTGGTAATAATCTATTTGATAGCCTGGATGATAATTCCGGCGGCAGTGACACCCGCTCAGCGCCTCCGCATGCAGGGCAAAGCCGTGACGCCCGGAAATATGGGGCGCACTATGGCCAGCGAGGCCGTCGCACAGCCCGAAGACCCCAACTTCTGGCGAACGCTCTTTCAGGCCTGCGGCAAAGTAGCCATTTCTCTGCTGGGTATAGCAGGGTGTCTGGTGGCTACGGTCGGGAGCATCGCTCTTATGGTAGAGATAGCCGGAATGACCCTGTGGGCCACTTCCGGATCGGACGCCATACTTGCGGGCGTCGGCATCTTCGAGGATGTCGCTCCGGTTCTCTTCTGCATGGAGGCAATACTTTGGACTCTGCTTGTAGTATTGTTAGGTGCTGCTTCGGCATGGCTGGCCGCCAGCGTGGTACTGGGCGTACGCGGCGCATCGCGCGCAACTTTCATAACCGGCACCATCATGGCTGTGATTCTCTTTCTGGCCGCAATGATTATCTCCGGCATCTGCTCGGCCATCGTCTGACTTACCGGCCCGATGAATCCGGCGTAGCGAACTTTTCAATGTCTATAGTTCCCTGCTCTTTTTTGTGGAGCGGGGATTTTTTTGTATTTTTGCGGCTGAAAAAGGTGCCGCGCCTGCTAAGGGTCGGCTTAATAGGGAACCGGGTGCGAATCCCGGACAGTCCCGCTGCTGTGAGCTCCAACTCGACAGCGTATGCCTCAATGCCACTGGCCCCCGGGCCGGGAAGGCGGTATGCGTCGGAGCAAGTCAGAAGACCTGCCTTTTCGACATCTGCGTTGCCATGTTTCCGTGGATTGAGGCACAACGCGCCATGCATGCTTTCCGAGGCTTGGGAAGGCGTGCGCCCGTGCTCTTTTTTCGGTTATACGGCCGCGGTCCGAGTGAGACCTTATATTTAATGTATAACCAAAAATAAGATGCAATGAAAAGATTTTTGCTTTGCGTGTGCACGCTGTGGCTGCTTGGCGCGGTCGCGGCGCATGCGTCGCTGGGCGACGACGGCGTCTTCTACCTCCAGACCAGGGATGGAAACGAGACTTATACCGTCGACGGCTCGGTCGTTTTCAAGTGCTACAAATCGTCGCCACAGACCTATCGCGACTGCGGTGTTACCTTCTTTCCCGCCAATCCCGGGGAGGTTATCAAGGCCACCATTCAGGAGATAGACTTGGCCGACAACGCCTACGTGCTTGCTTGGACAACCAACATCGACAACATAAAAGACCGTATCGGCAAGAGCGGCTCGGGCAATCCGAGTCCCTACGGCTATATGCCTTCCGGTTGGTCGGTAGAGCTGAAAGGCAGCGAGGGCGCCGATCAAGTTATCCAGTCGGAAGACGCTTCCGGCGCGCTTTCATTCGGCTACCACTCTTCGTCCTTCCCGAGTTCGTACAAGGGCTTCACCATTCTGGTTGAGAGCGTCGCTCTGCAGGATATGGAGTATGCAGGCACGAATTGGACCTCGCCGGCCTCTCTGCACCGCGGGCAAACCGACGCACCGCTGGGCACGCTGACAGTCACGGCCAACGGCGGTCTCAATCCTCTGAGCCTCAATGCCGTCAGCGCCGACTTTGCCTCGCTTGAGGGTGCTGTGTCCAACGTTCGCCTGCTCGACCGCCGCGGCGAGGTGCTCGCTCAGGGTTATTCGCTGAGCTATAGCGCCGACTACGAGCTGCGAAGCGGAGAGAATATTTTCACCGTGGTGGGCGACATCGCCCCGGACTACGTCGGCACCATCACCGCTCTGCCGGCTCCGGAAGTTACCGTTGCCGGCGAACTCCGCAGTGTGGCCTCGGAAGCTGTCGCCGTGGAGGTCGAAAACGCCATTTATATGACCTCGCAGGCCACCGCCTTCACCATTGGCGAGACTGCCGGCTTCTACGACAACGGCGGCCCCGACGGCAAGATTGCAGAGGGCTTCGAAGGCTCCATAACCTTCGTGCCGGCCACCGAGGGCAACAAGGTGCGCATCGACTTCGACGAACTTGCCATTTTCTACAACAGTTCGGCCGCTTCGGTGGGCAATCAGGACGTGTTCCGCTTCTACAACGGCCGCACTGCCGACGAGGCTAACCTGATCGCCACACTCACCGACCAAGCCAAGACCATCAAGAGTACCTCCGACGACGGTTGCCTCACCGTGACCCTCGCCAGCAAGACGGCATATCCCGCCGACGGCTGGAAAGCTACGGTGAGCGAATTTCTGCCGGGCGACATGACCCTCACCGGTCAGGACTACTCAGCATCGGGCATCACGAGCGCCTCGGCCTACGACACTGCCGTACTTACAGGCGTTTTCACCCTCACCACCAACAACATACTCAACCCGCTCCAGGCCGAGAAGGTTGCGCTGAAGGTATCGGGCGCTTCGGTTCTGAAGGCTGTGCACGTACTGGCCATGGGCGAAAATACCCTCACCGAAGTCGGTTCTGCCGAGGTGAGCGCCGACGGCCTTCTGACCATAACGCTTGCCGACGCTGTTTTGGCCGAGGGCAACAATGTGTTCGCCATCACGGCCGACGTACTGGAAAGCGCTTCTAACGGCGATGTCTTCGCCATCACTCCGACTGCGGCAACAGTGAGCGGCTCCGAGACCGTATTCACCGCCGATGCGCAGCCTGTCGTCATAGCCAACATATTCCGCCACCACGAAGGCTCCGACCTGCGCAATATCCACGACACGTGGCAGTTCGAGAGCACCCAGGACCCCTCCAATTCCTACAAGCACCTCACGGGCACCACCGACTGCATCGTGACCTTCGTGCCCTCCGAAGGTGCCAAGGCCGAGCTGCTATTCAGCGAGTTCGACCTCTACTACACCACAAGCTACTACGGCTCCAAGGCTAAATTCGAGGTCTACAGCGGCCGAACCGCCGATGCCTCGCAGCTACTTTGGAAACTGGCTTCCTCAGACGGCAAACCCGACGGCCGCCTGCGCTCTACGGCCTCCGACGGCTCCATCACCGTTGTTTTCAACCCTAACACTACCTCGAGCTACTATGCCGGTAAGGGCTGGAAGGGCACCGTGACGCCCTTCGTGGACCACGCCATGTCTGTTGAAGGCGTTACCGTCAGCCAACCCTACAGCGGCGATGTGGCTCCCGGCGCAACCCTGCAGAATCTGCTCGACTTCGCCATCGCCACCGAAGGCACCCTCGACAGCCGCCGCCTCACCGCAGTGAAGCTCGACCTGAAGAACTGCCGACGCGAGCTGACCGGATTGCACCTGCTCGCACCCGACGCAGAGGGCAATCTCACCGAGGTAGGAAGCGCGACTCCGGGCGAGAGCGACGAAGTGACAATTTCGTGCGACTTTTCCCTGACCGAAGGTTCCAACGCCTTCACCATTGCTGTGGATATCAATCCCGACGTTACTCCCGATGCCGTAATTGATGCCAAAATAGCATCCATCACCACCGATGCCGGAGAGGTTGAGGTAGCCGACGGCGACCCCGATGGAAGCCTGACTGCCAAGTACATCTTCCTGATGGCCAACGGCAACCACACCGTGACGGTCAACAAGCCCATCCACTTCTACGACGATGGCGGAGCAAACGGCAACCTCACCCGACAAGGTCTGGAGGGCAACGTGACCTTCGTGCCGGCCGACCCGGCCAAGAAAATCCGTGTAACAGTGATTTCCTACGCCACGGCCAACACCGGTGTGCTTACCTTCTACAGCGGTCGCGACCCCGAGGGCGAGAGTCTGGGCGAATGTCGCCTGCGCTCCTTCCCCGAGCTGCCTGTAGTATCGAAGGCCGACGATGGTTCAATGACCGTCAATGTCAGCATTAAGTCCTTCTCCTACACCACTTATGCGGGTTGGGATATTCTTGTGGAGCAGTACGTCCCCGGCGATCTCTACGCCACCAACGTCACTGCGGCAAACGTGGCTTCGGCTTCCAATATCCGCGGTGCTTCCGACGTGGTGATGGGCAGTGTGGCAGTTGCCGTCGACGGCGACCTCAACACCCTTTCGGCAACCTCGCTGGAATTGACCGTCGAAGCTGACGACATCGCAGATGTGACCGCCGTGAAGCTCTGGAGCACCGGCAAGAGCGACGCCTTCGTTCCCACCGGCCTCCTCGCCACCGCCACTCCCGACTCCGAAGGCCGCGTGCGCTTCGAGTTCGAGCAGTCCGAAGCCGCCGAAACTCTCGGCTCATATTATTACTGGCTGAGCATCAACATCGCAGCCACCGCAGAGGCCGGTCACACCGTGACCCTCATTCCGGGCGAAATGTCCTTCTCCGACGGCTCTTCGCTGCCCGTAGAGACCTCGGCGGCGCCGACCACCGCCATCCGCGCCGGTTTTGCCGGTGGTGAGTTCGTTGTCGGCCCCTCCGATGCCGCCGACTACCCCGACTTCGCCACCGCAATTGACGCCATCGCCGACGGCATCGAAGGCCCGGTGAAGTTCCTGGTAGAGTCCGGAACTTACGCTGAGGAAATAAATATTGCCGACATTCAAGGCACTTCGGCCACCAACACCATCACGATTACCGCTCAGAGCGGAAATGCCGCCGATGTGGTAATCAATGGCTCGGGCTACGTCAACAGCGGCTACAACGCGCCTAAATGGGGCATCGTCAACGTGCGCAATACTCCCTGGGTGACCATCGACCATCTCACCTTAGAGGACCTGCAGAGCCGATCCGTCCAGTATCCCTACACCGTTTACTTCGAAGATGCTTCGCGCCACTGCACTCTCTCAAACTGCGTGCTCAGTGGCGAAACATCAACTTCCTACAGCGGTCTGAACCACGTCTACACTTCCTGGAGCGCCGAGGGCAACGGCCACAACGCCGACTTCCTCACCATTGAGGGCTGCAGCTTCACCGGCGGCTATGTGGGCGTCTACCTCTATGGTTCGGCAGGCTATGTACGCTTCGACCCGCTCTATGGTGCCACCATACGCAACAATTCGTTCACCGACTGCGGCAGCAAGGGTATCTACCCCTACAATGTCGAAGACCTTACCATTGAGGGCAATACCTTCACCGCCGGCGCCGCCGTGACCAAAACGGGCTACTACGGCATTGATGCTGTTCGCGTGAGCGGTTCGGTTGATATCTGCAACAACGTGGTCATCAACAATCAGTCGGCATACTCAGGCGGCATCGAACTGCGCGGCGCAAGCCACGGCAGCGCCGAGCGCCCGGCCCGCATCTTCAACAACGCTATCGCCATCACTGCCTCCGGCAGCACTTCGAGCGTGGGCCTGACGATTAATTCGGACTGCTCGCACATCGAAGTGGCCCACAACTCCATCAACGTCAACGGCACCGCCGGACACGGCATAAGTATTTCTAACACCAGCAACGACCTGGCCGACATTCGCTTCGTCCACAACATCGTGCGGCTCAACGCTCCGGGTTCCTCAGCAAGCTATGCCTTCCATCTGCCAAAAGAGGACAAGGTAGGCGAGCTCAGCTTCAGCCGCAACGCTTTCTTCAGCAGCGCCAACAACTTCTCCAACCTCAGCGCTACCGCAGAGGGTTGGGAGGCTGCCACCGGCGACGCCACGATGATTGCCGAAGAGGCCAAATTCGCCTCCGACAGCGACCTTCACCTCGCCGAAGCCGGATCGCTGGTAGCGGCAACGCCGATGGACTACATCACTACCGACCTCGACGGCAACGCCCGCCACGAAGCCACTCCTACTTTGGGTGCATACGAGTATGCCGAACTCAGCCTCGACAAGCCTGAAATGGCCGAAGGCTATCCCGCAGTGGCGTCGACGACAACCTCCATTGCCCGACTGCGCACCAAATGGACGGTCAGCGGACGCCAGTATATGCTCGTGCAGACCACCGACGCCGAGGCTCCCGAAGTGGAAGCCATCAAGGGGGGCACTGCCTCCGATGTCGCAGCCGACACCGAGAGCATAGCCACCGCCGGCAGCCTCACCGCCGCAACTGCCTACAAGGCTTACTTCTACATGGAAAGCGCAGCCGGTGTGGCCTCCGATGTCATTACGCTTTCTTTCACCACAGCCTATCCGGCACTTGAAGTACTCCTCGACGCCGAGCAGGACGACATCGACGCCGGCCAAAGCATCGCCGTCGAAGCCGGTGTGAGCGGAGGTTGCGAACCGTACTCCTACCGTTGGTTCGACCGCAACGGCAATCTCGCCGGCACCGAAGCTGTTCTGCACGCCGAGCCTACCCTGCCCGAGGTCTACACCCTCACCGTGAGCTCCGCCGACGGCCAGACGGCTTCGGCATTCACCGCCGTGAAGGTTTTTGGCACCACCGCCGACGCCGACTTCGAAGACAATACCCTCGCGCCCGACTCCTACTGGTGGGGCACCGGCGATGAGGACATCAACCTCTTCCCCTTCTTCAGTGGCTCATTCGCCTTCACTAACTACTCCGACCCGAGCTATCAGAGCTGGATGGGATTCGCTTATTCCAATTGCACCGCAACGGACTTTGCAAGCCTCTTCCCCGGTCAGTTCCACAACGTTACGGGCCACGGCTACAACAGCGCCACCTTCGCCGTGGTGTACTACACGCCCTGGTACGGCATCGACGCCAACATCGAAGTGCTCGCCAACCGCGCCGGCGCCGAGCTGTCGCACGTCTACGTCACCAACAGCTCCTATCTCTACAACAGCGCCATGCACGGCGACTCCTACGCTCAGCCCTTCGCCGAAGGCGACTACCACAAAGTCATCTTCACCGGCGATGACCCCGAAGGAACACCCGTAGAGTGCTGGCTGGCCGACTTCCGCAGTTTGCCCGGCACCATACTCACCGACTGGCAGCGCGTCGACCTGACGCCCCTTGGCAAGCACGTGCGCAACGTCAAGGTGACCACCGAGAGCTCCAACGACTACGTGCCCTCCTACGCCGTGCTCGACAACCTCGCCTATGCCGCCGGCTCCACGGGCATCGCCGAGGCCGACCTTGAGGCCGAACGCATCGTCGCCGCACGCGTCTACGCCCTCGACGGTAGCCTGCGCCTGAGCTTCGAGCTCCCCGGGCGATTGCTGACAGGCCGCGACCTCGCAGCTCTCGCTGCAGGAATCTACATAGTCGAATACACCCTCTCCGACGGCACTACCGCAGTCCGCAAAGTCGCCGCCACGAAGTAAAAAACACATATATGTTAATCAGGGAAGCAGCCGCCGGTTGCTTCCCTTTTTTTTGATATTGCCACTCGACGCTCCATGTTTACTATCGCGTCTGCTTTCCACTATTCACTATTCACTATTCACTCTTCACTATTCATGGTTCACTTTTTTTTTGTAACTTTGTGGCTGCTTCTGCCGAGGCATATCTGAGATGAAAAGGATCTGGAAAGTATTTCGCACTTTGGTGTCGGTGCTGCTGCTACTTGCGGCGGGCATTCCGGCGCTACTCTACGTGCTGCTTTCGGTCGACGGAGTTCAGAACCGCATCCGCGCCGTTACGGCCACTGAGCTTTCGCACCTTCTGGGCGCCCGGGTTGGCATAGGTGAGGTTTCTATCCGGCCCTTCAACCGCGTTATGCTCGCCGACCTCTCGCTGGTGGACTCGGCCGGCACCGACACTATGGCGAGGGTGACGCGAGTCAGCGCCGGCCTTGAGCTGTGGAAACTGCTTTTTGAAGGCGAGATTGTGGTGGACTATGCAATGGTCGACGGCCTGACGCTCAACGTGTGGCGCGCCGACAGCGCCTCGCCGCTCAATGTTCAGCCCGTGCTCGACCATCTTCAGTCCGACCGCCCCCGCAACCGCGAAACTCCCTTTGAGTTGAGAATCAACACTGTTATAGTGCGCCGCGCATCGGCGTCGTACGACGTTCTGTCGGCTCCGGGGCGCCTCAACGGACGTTTTGACCCTAACCATATCCGCGTTGAAGACCTTGCTCTCAACGCCTACATACCTCGCATCAGCAATGCAACCGTCGGGGTCGACCTGGACCATTTGTCGGCCCGCGAGCGTTGCGGCTTTGAGCTCCGACGCCTTTCGGGACGCTTTGCCTGGGCCGACAGCACCCTCGCTGCCGAAGAGCTCACCGTAGAGCTCAACCGCAGCCGTATTGCCTTGTCGCCGCTGAGCCTGCGCCTCGGACCGGGAGGGCTGGCCTTGGCCGACCATCCGCTGGAGGTGCACACTCTGGAAGGCACGGTGGTCTATCCATCCGACCTGGGTCCGCTGGTGCCGCGTCTTGCCGCCGTGGAGCGAGGTTTCGACCTCAATTTCGATGCGTGGTGCAACGGCGACTCCCTCCGGCTGCGCAATCTGGAGCTGCTCTCCCAAGGTGGTTCAGGAGCATTTGCCCTTACAGCCGGAGGTTGGGCGGCCGGTTTGGGCAGCCCCGACAGTCTGCGGTATTCCACCGACCGGCTTTCAGTGGCCTTCGAAGGCGCTCCGCTGGCCCGCGCCCTTGGCGATGCCCTGCCGATTTCGGCATCGCGGCTGCTGAGCGCGCTACCCGCCACTGCCCTTCAGGCCGATGCCCACGGCACCCTCCGCGAAGGCACCTTCCGCCTCTCGCTGGAGGCCGACAGCGGCTCTGTTGAAGCCGACGGCCGCTTCCGACGCCTCCGCTACTCAACGGCTCTTACGGCCAACATAGCCCTGGACAACTTCAACGCTGCGTTAGCCGCTCCCGATGCCGGTCTGGGCCGCAGCTCCGGCGTGGTTGAAGGCGACATTACCATTGGCCGCGAAATTACCGGCCGTGTTCGCGCCGACTTCGGCGGCGTGGACTGGCGAGGGTATACCTACCGCAACCTCTCGGCGCGCCTCGATATGCCCCGGCCCGACCGCGCCGAGGCCTCCGTGAGCCTCGACGACCCCAATGCCACCGCTCTTGTCTATGCTTTCTACGACCATCCCCGCGACTCCGCCGCTACCCTGAGCGCCACGGCTTCCCTGGCCAACATCAGCCTTGAGGCCCTCGGGCTGAGTGACCCCAAACCGGGTTATCGCGCCGGCGCAAAGCTCATCGCACAGTTGAGCGGCACCGGGGTCGACGATATAGCCGGCAGCGTGAGCCTCACCGACTTGCGCTGGCTCGACGACCACAACCGTGGTCTCCGCATACCCCGCCTCACGGTGACGGCACGGCCTCAGGACACTCCCCAGACCATCACGGTGGCCAGCGACCTGCTCGAAGGGCGCCTCAGCGGACGCTACTCGCTGAGCTCTCTGCCCGAACAGCTCAAGGAGATGGCCCGCGAATATCTTCCGGCGCTCTTCCCCGCCGAGGAGACCCCGCGCCGCCGGAACAGCCGGCCCCGGGGCGTCAACAGCTTTGAGTACGACTTCACGCTCCAATCCACCGAGGCTATCAGCAACTTCTTCGGAGCGGGTGTGGCGGCAGTCTACCCGGCCCAAATCAAGGGGCATGTGGACTCGCGGCTCGGACAGGCCTCCGTGCAGGTCGACGCCCCCTACATCCTGCAGGGCGACAAAATCTACAACAACACTGTAGTCTATGCCTCTATGGACAGCGCTGCGGGTCGCTCGCGGGTTTACCTCACGACGCAATTTCCCACCAAGAAAGGGCCTATGGTACTTGCCGGCAATCTCACCGCTGCCGACAACCGGGTCGACACACAGCTCGACTGGACAATAGAGCGCCGGATACCAATAAACGGCACCATCGACTTCAGCACCGAAATACGCGGCTTACCGGGCCCCGAAAGCGGGTGGCTCGTGCCGGCCGATGCCACGGTGACATTCAATCCCGGCACCATAAACTTCGGCGACGAAACCTGGGAAATCCGCCCCGCTACCATAAGCAGCAGCCGCGAAGGCATCGAAATAGAGCACTTCGCCCTCGATTCCGGCAGACAGCATATCGGCATCGACGGCACCGTATCGGCCAATCCCGCCGACTCGCTCACCATCGACCTTCGCGAGGTTGCCCTCCTGCCCGTGTTCGAAACGCTCGAAATCGACAAGGCAATGCTCAGCGGCAATGCCACCGGAATCTTCAAGGCGTCCTCTCTCCTGAGCGCCGACCGATTTCTGGAGTGCCCACGGCTGCACGTGGACGGCATCGGCTACAACCGCTGCACCATCGGCGACGCCGACATTCTTGCTCGTTGGGACGGCGAAAAGGAATCGTTCTTCCTCGACGCCGACATTACCGGCGAGGGCTCCCGCAAATCGCGCATCGTCGGCGACATTTTCCCCATGGCAGAAGCCCTTGACCTCAGTTTCCACGCCGACAGTGTGCCTGTGGGCTTCCTCAAGCCCTTTATGGACGCCTTTGCGCGCGACATCACCGGTCGCGCCTCGGGCGACTGCCGCCTCTTCGGCACCTTCAAGGAAATAGACCTCACCGGCGACATTTGGGCCGACAATATCTCGATGGCCGTCGACTTTACAAACACCGTCTACACCACCTCCGACAGCGTTCATATGCGTCCGGGACGAATAATAGTGCCGCGAACCATTATGCGCGACCCCGAAGGCCACACCGCTGAGATTTCGGGCTGGGTTAACCACGTGTTCTTCAAGGAGCCGTCCTACCGCTTCGACGTCGCCGACGCCCGCAACTTCCTGGCCTACAACGGCACCCCGGCTCAAAATCCCGACTGGTACGGCACTATCTACGGTAACGGCACGGCTTCGGTCTACGGCGAGCCGGGCATCGTCAATATTGAGGCGGATATGTCGACCGGGCCGAAGTCGACTTTCACTTTCGTGCTCACCGACCGCCTCGATGCCGCCGAGTATTCCTTCATCACTTTCCGCGACGCCACGCCCGACTCGCTGCGCCTGATCGCACAGGTTGTCGACGACACGCCGCTGATAGTGCGCGAGATACAAGAGCGCCTCAAACAGCAGACCCAGGACGAACCATCGGCCTACAAGATGAAGCTCTCCGTCGACATCACCCCCGATGCCGCCCTCACCTTAGTCATGGACGCCGCCACCGGCGACGAAATCAAGGCCACCGGGAGCGGCCATATGACCATGAGCTACAACTCCACCGACGAAGACCTCCGCATCTACGGCGCCTACTCTGTGGCCACGGGCAGCTATCACTTTACGCTGCAGGATATTATCATCAAGGATTTTGCAATAAAGGAAGGAAGCACCATAAATTTCGACGGCGACCCATACGCCGTACGCGCCGACCTCCACGCCTACTACGCAACCACGGCAAACCTGAGCGACCTCGACATCTCCTTCCGGCAGGACCGCGAGGTTGCACGAACCAAAGTGCCCGTCCACGCCCTTATGAACGTGCGGGGCGACATCCGACAACCCGACATCTCCTTCGACCTCGAGTTCCCCACCCTCACCGACGATACCTACCGCAAGGTGCGCTCCATTGTGAGCACCAACGATATGATGAACCGACAAATCATCTATCTGCTGGCCCTGAACCGCTTTTACACCCCGGACTACATGAACACCACCAAGGGCAGCGAGCTCTTCTCTGTGGCTTCGAGCACCATATCGTCGCAGTTGAGTTCACTGCTGGGCAAACTGTCGGACAATTGGAGTATCTCGCCCACAGTTCGCAGCGACCGCGGCGACTTTAGCGATCTCGAGATGGACGTGACTCTGTCAAGCCGCCTGCTCAACAACCGCCTGCTCTTCAACGGCAATTTCGGCTACCGCGACAACACGCTCAACACCAACCAGTTCGTGGGCGACTTCGACATCGAATACCTCCTCAACCCGCGCGGCACATGGCGTCTGAAAGCCTACAATCGCTACAACGACGCCAACTACTACCTTCGCAGCGCCGCCACAACACAGGGCATCGGAATCATGTACCAGCGCGACTTCGACAACTTCTTCTCCTTCCTCCGCCCCAAAAAGAAAGCCGCTCCCGCCGACAGCACGGGAACAACAGGTAATAGGTAATAGTGAAGAGTGAATAGTGAATAGTGAATAGTGGGGCCGGGAGGAAGCTGTTTTTGGCATTTTGAACTATGGAGGGGGTGAAAGCGTTTTATATCCAAACGTTTTTAACTTGACATTATGAAAACAGCTTTGTTCTTAGGCTTGGCAGCGATAACCGCGGCCACGCTGGCCTCCTGCAACGACAAATCGCTGGCAGGGAAACTGGACGGCAGCTGGGAAGGCGACACAGCCACCCTCCCCTGCCCCCGCCACGACAACGACGGGCACGATATGGGCAACGACGCAGCCCACCGCAACGAATGTGCCTCTGAGATAACCTGCACGCCTACCGTGACTTTTACCCGCAATAAAGGTACCGACGGCGGCAACGTGGAGCTGACGGGCAAATATACTATTACCCGCGACTTCCGCACCACGGACTCTCTGGAAGTGAAAGCCACCATATCGGGCACGGCAAGCGCTTCGGGCGCTTTCAACGTTGAGGACGAAGACGATATCCGCCTCGACCTTCAGCCCGGCACTACCAATATCACGGTGGAGGCATCGTCGCTCAGCCTGGCTTTCCCGCATCTGAGCGCTCGTCCGGCCGAAGAGATGGATACTATCCGTACTTCCATCCTGCCGCAGATGGAGACTTTTGCGCGTACCGTTCTTGAACGCCGAATAGCCTCGCTCGACAAGATTGAGGACGTCAAAGTTGTCGGCGACAGCACCATGACGGCCGAAATACACGACGCCCACTTTACCTTCCGCCGCAAATAAGGCTATCAAAACACCCCAAAAAAACAGGTCAGCACCGTAAGGCTCTGACCTGTTTTTTTTGTGCTTATGTAATACTCATTCGGGGATAGGACCGAATCGGTTAGGCTGCGGCTGGGAGGGAAGGACGGTGAGGATGAAGAACCAAATCTGGCCTACGATGGGCACCAGAGAGATGAAAATCCAACCACCGCCTTTTCCGATGTCGTGCATGCGGCGCACGCTCACGCTGATTGCCGGCAGCACGGTAGCGAGCCAGAAAGCGCCTTCGATAAAGTAGACCCATCCCGGCATGGAGCTGCCGCCGAAGATGGCGCCGAGGATGTTTAGGGCGCCGTAGACCACAATCTCGAAGAGAGCGAACCACCAGTATTCGGAAACGGAAGCTCGGCCGTTGAAATCCAAATACTTATGGAACACGGTTTTGATAGACTGAGAGAACGTCATAACGAGGAGTATTTAAAAGATTGTACACCTTTAAAAACACCGCGGGCGGTCTCAGAGTTCATGCGAGGTGAGGCGTGCAATCTCCAGAGCCAGCGAGCGTTCGGCCTCGAGGAGCCTCAGACGTGCCTGATGCATGTACTCGAGCTCGTTGAGGTAGTCGAGCATGGAGATTTCACCCTGGGCAAGCGCGCGGGTAAGGAGCTCGGTGTTGTCGGCCTCCTCGATGGTTTCGCGCATGATGGCAATCACACGGTCAAGTTCGGCCGCGCGGGTATAGGAAGCCATGAAGTCGCTTCGAAAAGTCGTCTCGGCATCCTCGCAGGAGCTTTCGGCGGCGATGGCGGCAGCTTGTGCGGCCTTGGTGCCCCGTCGGTTCTCCCACAGCGGCAGCGAAAGGCCCACCTTGACGCCCTGCCAGCCTTCGCCGGGCACGAACTCGCCCTGATAGCCCACAGAGAGCTTTGGCAGGGAAAGCGATTTGGCCAGCGATACCTTTACCTGTGCAGCCCGGCCGGCTCCCCGCAGAGCCTCCAGAGCCGGGTCGGCGAGTATGGCGCGCCGGCACAGTTCGTCGGGGTCGGCTGCAAGGGCGGCCGCGGGGTACTCGGCGTAGTCGAAAGCCGGAGCGGAGTCGGCTCCGCAGAGGATGGCCAGGCGCCGGCGCAGGTTGGTCCTTTCGGCGGCGGCCTCGCTGCTCATGGACACGGCTTCGGCGAATGCCAGACGCGCTTTGTTGGCCTCCAGACGCGTGGTGTGGCCCGCTTCGAGCATTCGGGTGTAGGTGTTGACCATACGTCGGGCGTTTGCGAGGTGCTCGTCGCACATCCGATAATTGGCATTGGCAAAAATGAGCTCTATGCAGACCTCCTTTGCCTGCAGGAGCACACGGCGCCGCTCGGCGATGCATCTGAGGGCGGCTTCATCGTCGAGGGCGCCGGCAAGGGCCCGACGGCGACGATAGACGGTCGGAAAGTCGAACTGCTGGCTCACACTGACGTCCTTGCGGTGACCCATGCCGCTGTGAGTGCCCCACAGGAAGCCGAACTCCACCTCGGGGTCGGCCGGAGCAAGGCCCGTGGCGTTGTCGCTCACATCGGCCTCCAGCAAGCTGCGGGCGGCAGCCAAAGCCGGGCTGCCGGCTTCGACGGCGGCGAGCACCGGGGCGTAGATGTCGGATGCAGGAGCTGCCACTCCGGCCGAAAGCAGCATTGCAAAAATAGTTAATCTAAGGTTCATTTTTCGGTTTTTACACTTCGCCCGGCATACCAACGGTATACAACGGGCATTACATATATATTAAGCAATGTCGAGGTGAACAGACCGCCGAGCACAACCACCGCCATCGGACTTTGAATCTCATTTCCGGCTTTGTCGCCGTTGAGCACCAGTGGGATGAGTGCGAGGCCGGAGGTGAGAGCCGTCATCAGAATGGGATTGAGACGGTCGATGGAGCCGGCGCGCACGGCCTCTGCCGGAGGCATGCCTCCATCGGCGAGTCGGCGGTATTCCGAAACGAGGAGGATGCCGTTGCGTGTGGCCACACCGAAAAGCGTGATGAAGCCGATGATGCCCGGAATGCTTACGAATCCCGAGGTAAAGAACACGGCGAAAACACCGCCAATAAGCGCAAACGGCAGGTTGAGAAGCACCAGAGCAGCCAGCGAGGGCCGCGAGAACTCGCCCAGCAGAAGCAGGTATATCACCAATAGGGCCAGCAGGGTGGCTACCAGGAGGGTGCGCGCTGCGGAGTCGGCGCTTTCGAACTGGCCGCCGTACTCTATGCGGTAGCCTTCGGGGAGGACCACTTGTGCGGCAATGCGTTCTTTCATCTCGTCGACCACGCTTGCGGCGTCGCGTCCGCTGACGTTTGCGCTCACCACGAGCTTTCGCTGCACGTTCTCTCGCGAAATGCTTCCGGGCCCTCCTGCGGAGACAACATCGGCAACCTCGGAAAGGGGTATCTTCGAGCCGAAGCCGTTGTCGATGAGTGCGCGCGATATGTTGTCGCGGCTGCCGGAATAGGCCGAGTCGAGGCGGAGCACGACGTCGAACTTGCGGTCGCCCTGATAGATGTCGCCGATTTTATCGCCGGCGAATGCCGAGGCCACGAAAGCGTTGAATTGCTCGATGGTGATACCGTTTCGGGCCAATGCGTCGCGGTTTGCGCGGATCTGGAGTTGGGGTGTCTCTACTTGCTGTTCCACGGCCACGTCGACCAACCCCGGAATATCCTCGACGGCTTGCCGGATGGCCTGCCCGGTGGCATAGAGGGTGCTGAGGTCCGGGCCGAATACCTTGACGGCAATGGCGGCGCGGGTGCCGGACATCATATGGTCTATACGGTGGCCAAGAGGCTGACCAACAGAGGTTGCCACACCGGGTACGGCGGCCATTCGGGCCCGCATATCATCGAAAATCTCGCGCCGGCTGCGGCCGCCGAGAGTAAACTGCACTTCGATTTCGGCGCCGTTGGTTGCCTGCGAGTGCTCGTCGAGTTCGCCGCGTCCGCTCCGGCGTGCCGTACCGGTCACTTCAGGTACCTTAAGCAATTCTCGCTCAAGCATATATCCTAATTCATCGTTGACATCGAGCGAGACACCCGGCTGCGCCACGGCAGCCACTACCGCTGACCCCTCGTTGAAGTCGGGCAAAAAGGTGCGTCCCATCGAAAGGAAGAGACCCACGGCAGCAACGAAAAGCACTACCGTGATGCCGATTACCCGACGGCCGCGGGCCATAACTCGCTCGAGGCTTGCCGCATACCACTTCTGCAAAAGACGGCTCACTCGGCCCTCTCGCTCGTTGCGGCTCAAATAGCGCGATGGCGACAGCATCAGCAGGCAAAGCAGAGGCGTGAGCGTCATCGCCACAGCGAGCGACATGAAAAGGCTTATCACATAGGCCGTTCCGAGCGGCTTGAGCATGCGGCCCTCCATGCCGGAGAGAAAGAACAGCGGCACGAAGGCCACTATTATAATTAAGGTGGCGTTGAGGATGGAGGCGCGAATCTCGCGCGAAGCCTCGTATACCACCTTCACGGCTGGTAGTCGGTCGGCTGCGGGGAGGGCGTGGTTCTGCCGGAGGCGCTTATAGACGTTCTCCACATCGATGATGGCATCGTCGACCAGCGACCCGATAGCCAGACACATGCCGCCCAGCGTCATGGTGTTGATTTCCATACCCAATGCCCAAAGCACGGCGCAGGTGCCGAGCAGCGAGATTGGTATGGTCACCACCGAAATCACCGTGGTCCGCCAGCTGGCAAGGAAGATGATGAGGATTACGACGGCGAAGAGGGCACCCTCGAGGAGGGAGTCGCCCACATTGTCGACGGCGGCTTCGATGAAGTCGGCCTGGCGGAACACGCGTGTGTTCATCCGCACGTCGGCCGGCAGCGATGCGCGGAGATTATCGAGGTTGCGCTCGATGGCATCGGTGACTTCCAATGTGTTGATGTCCGGTTGCTTGGACACGGCCATCAGGATAGCGGGCCTACCGCTGACGGTAGCGTTGCCGAGCCTTTGTGCGGGAGCGACGACCACTCTGGCCACATCGGCCAGCACCACCGGTTCGCCGGAGTCGTCGAGGGCTATTACCGAGCGGGCAAGCTCGTCGGGGTCGCTGGCACGGGCCACACCCCGCACGGCATATTCATTGCCGAACTCCCGCACAATGCCGCCCACCGAATTTTCCGAGAAGGTTGCGCCTACAGCGCGGATTTGGTCGAGGGAAACGCCATGGCGCTCCATCTTTACGGGGTCGGCGAGAATCTGAAACTGCTTGAGCTCGCCTCCTATGTTGGTGACCTGGCTTACACCGCCTGTAGCAAGTATGGCCGGCTTGACCACCCAGTCGGCCAAGGTGCGCAGCTCCATCATAGATGTAGAGTCGGCTTCGAGGCTGACCATGAGAATTTCGCCCATTATGCTACTTTGAGGAGCCAACACGGGCGTTATGCCGCCGGGGAGTGCGTCGGCCAGAGTGACCATTTTCTCGCTGATGGTCTGGCGGGCGCGATAGACGTCGGTGCCCCAGTCGAACTCGGTCCAGACAAAAGAAACGCCGTGGAGGGAGGCCGACCGCACTCTGCGCACGTTGGCAGCCCCGTTGACGGCCGTTTCTATCGGGAAGGTCACAAGGCGTTCAACTTCTTCGGGTGCCATACCTTCGGCGTCGGTCATGATCACCACAGTCGGCGCGGTGAGGTCGGGGAAAACGTCGACCCTCATATGGCGCAACCCGTAGAGTCCGCCGACTATTATGAGCAGGGTTGCCACACCCACTGCGAGGCGGTGGCGCAGCGAGAAGCGTATTATGCTGTTGATAAATTCCATAGCTCGCCCTCCTTAATGAACATGGCCGGCGTGGGCGTCGAGCTTGCCGGAGCTTTGGGAGAGGCGCACCAGGACGGCGCCGCGGGTTACGATGCGCTCGGAACCGTCGAGGCCGGAGGATACCACACAGCGCAGCCCGTCGGTGCGGCCGAGGGTCACGGGGCGCTTCTCGAAGAGTTCGGGGGTGAGCTGCACAAATACAAAAGTGCCTCCCATCTCCTCGACTACGGCCTCTTTAGGCACGCTGACCTCGTTGGCATAGTTGGCGATGGCGATGAACATCTCCACGTAGGTTCCCGGCACGAGGTCGGGAGCAGCGTCGGCCTCGAAAGTCACGGGGATGAGGGCCGAGGTGCCCGCTGCGGTGCGGCCGTAGCCGATGAGGTGGCCGCCGAGCTGCTCGAGGGAGTAAGTGCGTCCTGTGGCAGGTATGCGCACAGTGGCGCCTTCGATGCGGCTGAGGGCGCTGCGGTCGGCAGCAGGAACTTTTGCGGTGAGGGTGAGAGCACGACCCTGCGAGAGGGAGAAAAGGGGCGCACCGGCCTCGACATAGCGGCCGTTGGCAGTGAAGACCTCGGCGATGACGCCGGAGGCCGGGGCGCAGACATTCTGGGCGCCTCCGGGGAAGCTGCGTTCAAGCTGATGGTAGCGTGCCTCCGCCTCCTCGAAGCGTCGGCCTGCCTCCAGCAGGTCGCTCTGGCTGACTATCTGTTCCTGGGCCAGAAGACTCTTGCGCTCGAAATCGCGCCTGGCGGCTTCGTACTCCACCCGGGCCTGCGACATGGTCACAGAAAGGTTGTTGTCGGCCTGTCCGGTGGCGTCGACGGTCATAAGATGCTCGCCCGCGCTGACACTCTTGCCGGGCACTACCGAGCCGGCGTGGAGAACCACGGTGCCGGCGGTGCGCGAGCTTACGGTGCGAAGGTCGGCCGCGGAGAGCTCCACCAGGGCCATTGCGCGAATAACCGAGGCAAAAGGTCCGGCGGCGACGGAGTCTGTTGCGAAGTCGCAATTCCAGCTCATTTCCTTGCTGAAAGCCACGGCATTGGCAGCCCGATGGTCAGCTTCTTCGGCGGCGGCGTGGGCGGCGTGATGGTCGGCGTAGACCTCGACGGGCACGTCGACGACCGAGGTGCCGTCGATGGTGAACGAAATGGTTGCGGGGCCTGCCGACGGAGCCGTAAGAGCGAATTTAAAGATGCCGGGGTGGGTCGGCTCACCAACGGTGGAAGAAGTACCGGCGAAGGCAGCCACAACGATGCCCGAGTCGAGCGGCGCAAAGTCGCTTAGACGGGTGATATGGGCTGCGAAGGTGGTTTCCTGTCCTGCCTCGAAGGGATGGGACTCTACAAAGACCTCATAGTCGGGCGAATACCCCGTGTAGGCAAGGGAGTGGTCGTGGGGCTCGGCGTCGACGTGGTCGTGGGTGCCGTTATGGCATCCGCAAAGCAGACTGCAGACAAGTAGCAGTCCTGCGAAAATATGTTTTTCCAAGGTGTTGAATGGATTGGTTGATTGAAACTTAGGTGTCTTTTAACGCTTGTTTTCAATCAACGGCCGGTGGAGCTCTCAGCCCCGGGGCACGTCCTTGGGCGCACGGCAGCTTTACGCGCAGATGTCGCGGCCTGAAGAGGTGCACGGCACGGTCGGGAGGAGCCACGGCGGCCACCACGTCGGGCGCCACGGCAAGCAGAAGCATAGCCGGCTGGGCGGCGACAATCTTCTTGGCGAAAGTGAAGAGACCGACATGGCCGCACCCGTGAAAATGGAGGCCGTCGGAATCGTGGCTGCAGAGACCGTTGTGGTCGCTATGCGAAATTGGGTCGGCTTCGGCGGCGGACTGCATGGCGTGCATGCTGACCTCGCAGCGCTTTCCTTCCTGGTGGTGGCAATGAGGCAGACCGCCGTGCACCAGCACAGCCAACAACCCCGCCACCAGGCACCAAATATGCAGCCACTTACGCGTCATCCGGCAAATATTTTGCCAAAGTTAGCAAAAAAAACCGACACAGCGGCATCTCCCGCAAAAAAGATTCGCTTTCGGCGGCACTAAGGCGCTATGGCCAGATATTTGGGTGGGAAGATGCGGAAAATTTGGAAAAAAATTTCTAACTTTGCAACTTGCAAGGCGCGTAAGAGCGCGCATTGACCATTCGATCACAGCAACATTATGGCAGACAAAGAAATAACCGAAGAAACCAAGCCCGCGGGCATGAATTTTGTAGAAGAGGAAGTGTACGCCGACCTTCAGGCCGGCAAGAACGGCGGCCGCCTGAGCACCCGTTTTCCCCCCGAGCCTAACGGCTACCTCCACATCGGCCACGCCAAGGCCATCTGTATGGACTTCGGCATCGCCGAGCGCTTCGGCGGCACCTGCAATCTGCGCTTCGACGACACCAACCCGGTGAAGGAAGACGTTGAGTACGTCGACTCTATCCGCGAAGACATCCACTGGCTGGGCTTCGACTGGGGCAATCGCGAATACTATGCGTCGGACTACTTTCCTCAGCTCTTCGACCTGGCCGTGCGCCTGATCAAGGAGGGCAAGGCCTACGTCGACGACCAAACCAGCGAAGAAATCGCCGCTCAGAAGGGCACTCCCACCACACCCGGCACACACAGCCCCTACCGCGATCGCACACCGGAGGAAAACCTCGACCTCTTCCTGCGCATGAACGCCGGTGAATTTGAGGAAGGCTCGCGCGTGCTCCGCGCCAAAATCGACATGGCATCGCCGAACATGCACTTCCGCGACCCCATAATGTACCGAATCATAAAGACGCCCCACCACCGCACCGGCACGACGTGGAAGGTATATCCTATGTACGACTTCGCCCACGGCCAGAGCGACTACTTCGAGGGCGTGACCCACTCGATATGCACGCTGGAGTTCGTTGTGCACCGTCCGCTCTACGAATACTTCGTCAAGGAGCTCGCCGACGAAACCTACTGCCCGCGCCAGATAGAGTTCAACCGCCTCAACCTCACCTATACGGTGATGAGCAAGCGCAAACTGCTCCAGTTGGTCAAGGAAGGCCTCGTGGCCGGTTGGGACGACCCTCGCATGCCGACCATTTCGGGTATGCGCCGCCGCGGCTACACTCCGCGCAGCATACGCAACTTCATCGACACCATTGGCTACACCAAATATGAGGCCCTCAACAGCGTGAGCCTGCTCGAACATGCCGTACGCGACGACCTCAACCGCATAGCCACCCGCGCCATGGCCGTGCTGAATCCTCTGAAGGTGACCATCACCAACTACCCCGAGGATAAGGTAGAGACCATGAGCCTGGAGAACAACCCCGAAGATCCCGAATCCGGCTCGCACGACGTGCCTTTCAGCCGCGAGCTCTACATAGAGCGCGACGACTTCATGGAGAATCCTCCCAAGAAGTTCTTCCGTCTGGCTCCCGGCGCCGAGGTGCGCCTCAAGAGCGCTTACATTATTAAATGTGAGAACGTAATCAAGGACGCCGATGGCAATATCACCGAAATCGAGTGCACCTACGACCCGGACACCCTCAGCGGCATGCCCGGCGCAGCCCGCAAGGTGAAGGGCACCCTGCACTGGGTAAGCGCGCGCCACGCCCGCGACATCGAAGTGCGCCTCTACGACCGCCTCTTCAACGTAGAGAACCCCGCGGCCGAGACCGACCGCGACTTCCGCGAGCTGCTCAATCCGGACTCGCTGCGCACCCTGACCGGCGTAAAGGCCGAGCCTTTCATCGTGGAAAACGCTCAGCCCGGCACCAAGTTCCAGTTCCAGCGTATCGGATACTTTACTCCCGATGCCGACTCCACGGCGGAAGCTCCGGTGTTCAACCGCACCATAGCCCTGAAAGACACCTGGGAAAAAGTTCAAAAGAACAGTTAATGGGATACAACGACGACGAAGAAGAAGAAAACAACGGCCGGCAGGCTCTCTACAACCGCTTCCGGGAGTCGCTGAGCCGTCCCGTCGGCGAACGCTATTTCGACGAAGACGAGCTGGTCGAAATCTTCGACTACGCCGGCGATATCGACGACGCCTACGTGCGCTTCGAGGCTCTATGCTGCGGCGCCCGCCTCTACCCGGAGAGCACGGCTCTTGCCGACCGGCGCGCCCTGCTCTATCTCGACGAGGACGACTCCGACCAGCTCGCCACGGCATACCTCGCCGACAATCCCGGGCTGAGCACTCCAATTGCCGACATAGTCAAGCTCGAAGTGAACCGTCCGGCACCCGAGCAGGGCGCCGAGGCTCTGGAGTTCCTCATCAGCCAGTACGAACGTCTTGGCGACGAGGAAATCATCCGCTTTGTCAACCTTGCCGTCGACCTGGAGCAGTACGACTGGCTTGTGGCCAATCTGGACACACTGCGCTCCAAGAGCAACTTCCTGCCCTCACTTCTCTTCGAGGTCATCACCGAGGCCGACGGCCAGGGCGACTTCGACACCATGACAGCCCTTGCCGACGAGCTCATCGAGCAGGAACCCTTCTCGGTGACTTACTGGACGGCCCTCTTCCGCGGCCACGCCCGCGCCGGACATGAGGAGGAGGCCCGCGCCGCCTTCGACTATGCCAAAGCTCTTGCGGCAGACAATCCGACCGACATCGACTGGCTCTGCGAGACGGTATTCTCCTTCGCTCCCTACCTCCGGCGCGAAACCATCGAGCTGCTGGAGACCGCAATGGAGAAAGACCCCAACGATTTTCGGTTCGCCGACATTAGGTGCGGCCTGCTTATGCAAAGCGGCGACTCCGCCGCCGCCGTGCAGGGCGTAAAAGACTTTCTGGACCGCAACCCCGGCAACTACACGGCCCTGCGCCGACTGCTGAGCACCAACGCCCGCGACGTCTACCCCTACATCGAAGCATTCTACCACGCCGTGCCCACCGGCTTCGGCCCCGACGCCGCCGACGAGATAGTGAGCCAGCTACACCTCCAGGGAGCAGTTCGCACCCTCAACGACTTCATCACCGCATACTCCATCCACGAGACGACCAACATGGACCACACCGCAGCCTGGGTGGAGGCGCTCTACGCCATGGAGCGCTACGACGAGGTTGTCAAAATGGTCAAGGCGCTCCCCGCCTATGGAGCCATCATCATCAACGTGCCCCTCAAAGGCGCTTCGTTTGCAGTGGCCACCCTGATGTCGGCAATGAAGACCGGCGACCAACAATTTGCCAACGACTTCATAGAGCTGACGCGCCCCACCTTCGAGGCCATGCTGCAGGCCACGCCCCTGCCGATACGCCTTGCCGTCAAGAGCGTGCTCGGCCTCTACGACACGGCAGGACGCCACGGCGCCGACGATAAATTCTTCTGGGAGTACCACGACCCGTTCAAAATGGGCAAACTCTGAAAACAAAAAAATAATCACTATGCAACAAAGTGTTTTACAGCGTATTATCCAAAAACATGCTGTAAAACATTTTTATTTTGGGCCTCAATGTTTGTTTAGTTGAAAAATAGAAATTAACTTTAAGGCATCAAAACCATACAACCGTAAATATTCACCCGCAAAACTGACACAATATGAGCAAGACCATCACCTTCAACGAGCTCCGTCGCCTCAAAGACAGACTACCCGACGGCTCGATGCACAAGATCGCAGACAGTCTCAACACCACCGTTCAGACCGTACGCAACTACTTCGGTGGCAGCAATTACGATTTCGGCAAGAACTGTGGTGTGCATATCGAACCGGGTCCCGACGGTGGCATCGTTGTCCTCGACGACAGCACCATCTACGACATGGCCGTCGAAATCCTCAAGAGCCAGGAAGCTGAATAACAAAGCTAACCCAGACAACGCTCCGGGACGCGGCCGCTTTCGGTTGCGTCCCGTCGTTGCTTTATCCGCCGCACTGCCGGCACCGCCTTTTCCCTCGTTCTCTGCAAGTTCCCTCTTTAACTGTTCTTAATCCCACCATGCCGGAGGAACGCCTCATAACCCTTGCCATCCACACTTTCGACAAAGCGGTCGCCCTGCGCGCACTGCTTGAGAACGAAGGTATCGAAGTGGAGCTGCACAACGTCAATCTACAAGTTCCGGGACTTAGTTCCGGGGTCAGAGTGCGCATCCCCGAGAAGGATTTGGCCCTGGCTCTGCGCATCGTCGAAAACAAGGAGCTCTTCAGTCCGGAGGGTAGCGCCGAGCACATCGTTCTGGTGCCGGTCGACTTCAGCGAACATTCTTTCAAGGCCGTCGGCGTTGCGGCCGCTTTGGCCTCGCGCAGCAAAGCCAAGCTGCGTTTTCTCTACAGCTACATCGATCCCTACCTTGCGGGCTCGCTTCAGCTCAAGGACACTCTGAGCTACGACGACAGCGAACCTCGCGCACGCGCCATGCTCGGCGCCCACAGCGAGCGGCTGATGAGCAACTTCTGCGAGCGCGTGCGCAACGCCATGAAGCACGGCCACATGCCTCCGGCGCCTTTTTCGGCGCAGGTGATGGAGGGTGTGCCCGAAGACGCCATCGTAGAGCACGGCAAGCGCATCAACCCCACTATCGTAGTGATGGGCACCCGGGGTGCGGCCCGTAAGCAGGCCGAGATGATAGGCTCCATCACCGCCGAGGTGCTCGACGAGGGGCTGTTCACTGTGCTGACCGTGCCGGAGCCGGCGGAGTCGGAGGCAGTGCTTACTCCGCGCAATATTCTCTTTTTCAGCAACCTCGACCAGGAAGATATACTGGCCATGGATGCCGTCTACCGCATTTTCGGCGGCACGGGCGTCAAGGTGACCATCATGCACGTGCCTTCGCGACGCCGTTTTTCCGATTCGGGAGCCGGTAAGGCCCTCCACAAACTCAGCCAGTACTGCCGCGAGAATTTCGCCAACTACCACTTCATCAGCGTGCCGGTGAGCCCCGACGACTGCGAAAAGGCCTTCGCCAATTTGCAGCAGGGCGAGACTTTCGACCTCATAGTTGCCCCCAACCGGCGCCGCAATGCCTTCAGCCGCCTGCTAAACCCCGGGCTGGCCCATAAAATCATTTTTCAGACCGACGTGCCGATGCTGGTCATTCCGGTCTGACTCCAATGCGCACGTTATACCGGGCGCACTGACACAGCCTAAAATCAAGCCATAACCATGAACCACAGACAATTGCTCCTTGGCGACGAAGCCTTTGCCTTAGGGGCCATCAACGCCGGTCTCTCCGGGGCCTACGCCTACCCGGGCACGCCGAGCACCGAAATTCTCGAGTATATCCAGCTCAACCCCACGGCTCTCCGCAGGGGTCTACACTCCCACTGGTCGAGCAACGAAAAAACGGCCGTCGAGGAGGCCCTTGGCATGTCGTTCTGCGGCAAACGCGCCATTGCGGCCATGAAACACGTTGGGCTGAACGTTGCCGCCGACCCCTTCGTGAACTCGGCCATGACGGGCGCTCACGGCGGACTCATCGTCGTTGCCGCCGACGACCCTTCGATGCATTCGTCGCAAAACGAACAGGACAGCCGCTTCTACGCCGCCTTCGCCCTTCTTCCGGCTCTTGAACCTTCGAGTCAGCAGGAGGCGTACGACATGGCGGCCTACGGCTTCGAGCTCTCCGAGCGCTTCGGGGTGCCGGTGCTTCTGCGCTTAGTGACGCGTCTTTCGCACTCCCGCGCCGTGGTTGAGGTTGCCGACGAGGCCGGCGCCGAAAAGGCACTCTCCTACCCCTCCGCTCCCCGCCAATGGGTGCTTATGCCGGGCAATTCGCGTCGCCGCTACCCCGAGCTGCTCAAGACCTACGCCGACCTTGAGAAGGAGGCCGACGCCTCTCCCTTCAACCGCTTCGAGGAGGCCGCCGGAGAGGCCCCCGAGGCTCTGCGAGGACTGGGTATCATCGCTTCGGGCATTGCGTATAACTACGTTCGGGAGGCTTTCGGCGGCAAGTGCCCCGTGCCTCTGGTTAAGGTGAGTCAATACCCTCTGCCAATGGGACTTATCGGCAAGCTTGCCGACAACTGCAAGCGCATTATGGTCGTCGAGGAGGGTCAGCCCGTCATCGAGGAGCGTCTGCGCGGCCTGGATGTGGCCCCCGGACGTATAATAGGCAAACTCGATGGACATCTGCCCCGCACGGGCGAGCTTACGGTCGACAGTGTGCGGACCGCGCTCGGAATCGCCGTTCCGACCGGCGAGGCCGTTCCGGCTGTTGTGATGCCGCGGCCACCGGCCCTCTGTCAGGGCTGCGGCCACCGCGATGTGTTCAACGCCCTCAACAAAGCTCTCGAGAGCTACCCCTCGCCCAAGGTGTTCGGCGACATCGGCTGCTACACGCTGGGCTACCTCTCGCCCTTCCATGCAATCGACACAGTAGTGGATATGGGAGCCTCCATCACCATGGCAAAGGGGGCTGCCGACGCCGGCCAGCACCCTGCAGTGGCCGTGATCGGCGATTCAACATTTACCCACAGCGGAATGACGGGCCTGCTTGACGCCATAAACGAAAACTCGCCGATCACCGTGATAATCAGCGACAACCTAACCACCGGCATGACGGGCGGCCAGGACAGCCAGGGCACGGGCAAACTGCGCGACATCTGTCTGGGCCTCGGCGCCGACCCCGACCACGTGATAGAGGCGGAGTCGCTGCCGCGAAATGTGGCCGCGCTGACAGAAATGTTCCGGCGCGAGATAGACCACAACGGCCTCTCGGTGATAATTTCGGCCCGCGAGTGTATCCAGACCGCACGGCGCCACGCTAAAAAACCTTAAGTACCCATAACCATGAATATCAATATAATACTCGCCGGTGTAGGCGGCCAGGGAATTCTCACCATAGCCAACGTGCTGGGTATGGCTGCCCTTGAGCAGGGTTTATACCTCAAGCAGGCCGAAGTGCACGGCATGAGCCAGCGCGGAGGCGACGTGCAGAGCAATCTCCGCATATCCTCGGAGCCTATCCACTCCGACCTCATCCCCCTTGGAGGGGCCGACCTGATTATCTCCATGGAGCCTATGGAGGCTCTCCGCTATCTGCCCTATCTTCGCGAGGGCGGCGTTGTGGTTACCAACACCACTCCCTTCATCAACATTCCCGACTACCCCGGCGAAGAAGCTCTCGCCGAAGCCTACGCCAATCTGGGCTGCCGCTGCGAGCAGGTCGACGCCGACGCTCTGGCCAAAGAGGCCGGCAGCCCACGGTCGGCCAATATAGTTCTGCTGGGCGCAGCCGCCCCCTTCCTGGGTATGGAGACCGGACTGATAGAAGACGCCGTTGCCAAGCGTTTCATAACCAAAGGACAAGCCGTCGCCGACGCTAACCTCAGCGCCTTCCGCCTCGGCTTTGCCGCAACGACAAAATAACTCCGCCATGCTACCACTGACCGAACAACAGCTCAACAGCATAATGGAGCGGCTCAATATAGCCAGCCTCTCCGAAGCAACTATACGCCAGATAGTTGCCGTTGCCGCCGCAGCCGAAAAAGAGGCCGGTGAGCCTTTTCTCCACCTCGAAGTCGGCAATCCCGGCCTACCGCCTAATGTCGTTGGCGTGACCGCCGAGCGCGAGGCCCTTGAAGCGGGCGTGGCCGCTCAGTATCCCCCCATCATGGGCGTTGATGAGCTTAAAAAAGCCGGTTCACGCTTCGTCAAAGCCTTTCTTAACGTCGATGTTGCCCCGGCCCATATAGTTCCCTCGGTAGGTTCCATGCAGGGCAGCTTCTGCATGATGCTCCTTCTGAGCTACCGCGACCCCGAGCGCGACACTATGCTCTACCTCGACCCCGGTTTCCCTCCGCAGCATCTGCAGGCTAAGCTGGTAGGCCTCCGCCAGGAGAGTTTCGACATTTACTCCTACCGAGGCGACGCGCTGGAGGCTAAACTGGAGGCGGTGCTGGCTTCCGGGAGGGTAACAGCGATGCTCTACTCCAACCCCAACAACCCCGCCTGGACCAACTTCACCGAGCGCGAGCTGGAAATTATAGGCCGGCTGGCAACGAAGTACGACGTAATCGTGCTCGAGGACCTCGCCTACATGGGAATGGACTTTCGGCGCGACTGCGGCACTCCCGGCCGTGAGCCTTTCATACCCAGCGTGGCGCACTACACCGACAACTGGGTGCTTTTGGTATCCGGCTCTAAAATCTTCAGCTATGCCGGCCAGCGGGTTGCCCTGGTTTGCATGAGCGACAGCGTTTTCAACCGCCACGACCCTGCTCTGGAGGCCTTTTTCGGCATGAAAGGTCTCGGCAACGCATATATTTTCGGCGTGGTCTACGCGGTTTCGTCGGGCGTGTGCCATTCGGCCCAGATAGCCATGGCCGCCATGCTCAACGCCGCCGCCGACGGTCAACTTAACTTCGTTGGCGACTGCCGCGAGTACGAACGCCGCTGCCGTCGCGCCAAAAAGAGCTTTGAGGATGCCGGTTTCCGACTGGTCTACAGCACCGACGACGGCGCTCCCGTCTCCGACGGCTTCTTCTTCACCTCCACCTACGGCGATATGGACAGCGAAAGCCTCCAACGCGCCCTTATGCGCCACGGCGTGGCCTCCATCTCCCTTCCCGGCACCGGTAGCAGCATGCACGGCCTGCGTATTTGCGTGAGCCGCCTTGCCTCCGACGCCGATATCGAAACCCTCGACAAACGACTCAAAGCCTTCGCCAATGAACAAGCACATTGATTACGTCAGCGCCGAGCAAGCCGCCGCGCTCATCAAAAGCGGCGACCACGTTTTCATCCAGGGGAGCACATCCATTCCCGAAACGCTCGTGGCAGCCATGGCGGCACGTGGCGGCGAGCTTCGCAACGTCACTGTCTACGTGGCTTTTGCCGTGGCCGACCGCGAGGCGCCTTACTGCCGACCGGAGTTCCGCGACTCTTTCCTGGTTGAGAGTTTCTTCGTGTCGAACTCGGTGCGAAAATGGATTGCCGACGGCTACGGGCAGGTAATACCCCGCTTCTTGGGCGAAGTGCCCGCCCTCTTCCGCGACGGCACCTGCCCCGTCGACGTGGCCTTGATAAACTGCTCGCTGCCCGACGATGAGGGCAACGTGAGCTTCGGCGTGTCGGCCGACCTGGCCACCTCGGCGGTGGAGTGCGCCCGCACCGTCATCGCCCAGATTAACCCGAACATGCCCTTCAGCTACGGCGACCCGGTGATCAACCTGAGCCGCATAGCCGCTGCGGTCTACACCGACGACCCTCTCGTCGAAGTGCCAACTCCGGAGCCGACCTCCGACGAGATTGCAATCGGGAACTATATCGCCGAACGCATCCCCGACGGGGCTACATTGCAGATTGGCGTAGGTGGTATTCCCAACGCCGTTCTCCGCGCCCTCCACGACCACAAACACCTCGGCTTACACACCGAGGCCATGACCGACGGCGTGCTTCCTCTGCTCGAAAAAGGCATCATCGACAATTCGCGCAAGGTAATCCTGCCCGGCAAGAGTGTGGCCTCGCTGGCACTGGGTTCAAAGGAACTCTACCGCAAGATGGACCACAACCCTGATATGATTTTCAAGGACGTGGCATGGACCAACGACCCATATATAATAGGTGCAAACCCCGACGTAGCGGCCATAAACTCCTGTCTGGAGATAGACCTCACCGGCCAGATATGCGCCGACAGCATAGGCACCCGCATCTACAGCGGAATCGGCGGCCAGCACGACTTCGTCTACGGCGCCTCGCGCAGCCGCGGCGGCCAGTCCTTCCTTGCCATGCTCTCCACCTCCGGCAAGGGCCACAACAAAATCAAGCCCGTGCTCACCCCCGGAGCCGGAGTGGTGACAACACGCTTTCAGACAAACTTCGTCGTCACCGAGCACGGTATCGCCGACCTGCGGGGCCGAACGCTGGCCGAGAGAGCCAAGATGCTGGTCGGGCTTGCTGCGCCGCAGTTCCGCGAGGAACTCGACCGTGCGGCCGCCGAGCGGTTCGGCTACTCCTACCTGCGACTGAAGTGAACTAAAGAACCGATTTCAACATTTAATATAATTATATCTTACTTACTATTTTAACAACCAATGCATAATCTGAAAAAAGCGGCTCTTGCCGCCATGGCCCTCGCCGCCGTGGCCGGCACGGCCGCAGCTAAAAAAACGTCCGAACAGGACAAAGTTATACTCCACGCCTGGACGTGGAGTCTCGACACCATAGCCGCCAACATGCAGCGCATCGCCGATGCCGGCTACGACTACGTGCAGACATCGCCCGTGCAGGCCTGCTACATCGGCGACGGCGGCGGCATGGCTCTCTTCAGCGAGCCCGGCGACTCCGTGCAGGGCAAGTGGTACTACTACTACCAGCCTACCGACTGGACTATAGGAAACTACATGCTCGGCAGCCGCGACGACTTTAAAGCAATGGCCGACAGCGCCTACAAGTACGGAGTGAAGGTTATCGTCGATGTGCTTCCCAACCACACGGCCATCGATCACACCGCCGTGCTCCCCGGGCTGGACAATGCCGTGGGCGGCCACGAAAACCTCTTCCATGCCAACGGTTTCACGCCGATAACGCAGTGGAACGACCGCTACGAGTGCACCACAGGCGAAATGGGCGGACTCCCGGACGTCAACACCGAAAACCCCGACTTCCAGTACTACTTCCTACAGTATATCAACGACTTAATCAACCTTGGCGCACGCGGTTTCCGCTACGACACCGCCAAGCACATCGGTCTGCCCTCCGACCCCCTCGACGCCAAGGCCGAACGCAACAACTTCTGGGACGTCGCAACCGGCCGCGAAGGCGTCAAGGGTCTTTCGCTGCTGATGCCCGACAGCGTCTATATCTACGGCGAAGTGCTGCAGGACCAAAACGTTAAAGAACGCGAATACGCCGAATATATGGACCTCACCGCCAGCGCCTACGGCCACAACCTGCGCCAAGCGCTCGAAAACGGCCGCTACGAGGCCTCTCTGGAGGACTGGGCACACCCCGCACAGCCTACCGACCTGGTGACGTGGGTGGAAAGCCACGATACCTATGCCAACGCCCACGAATCGGCAGGCCTCAGCGACGATCAGATTCGTGCCGGATGGGTATTCCTCACCGCACGCGCTACCGGCCGTCCGCTCTTCTTCAGCCGACCCGCCGGACGCACCCCGCAGAACTACTGGGGCAACAACCGCATCGGCGCACGCGGCAACGATGAGTTCTTCCATCCCGAAGTGGTTGCCGCCAACAAGTTCCGCCACGCCATGGCAGGACAGCCCGAGGCTATAGTGAGCGCCAACGACGGTGCGGTAGTGGCGGTCGAACGCGGCAACCGGGGCGTTGCCTTAGTCAACTTCTCCGACCGCAGCCAGCGCGTCAAGATGGCCTGCACCCTCCCCGCCGGCGAGTACACCGACGCAGTCTCCGGCACCTCTTTCAAAGTTCGCAACGGCAAGCTCGAAGGCACCCTCGCCCCGCTTGCCACCTACACCCTCTACGCCCGCTGACGCATCCTCCTTTGGCAAGGATTCCCTTCGGGATTGACGATGACTGAAGCCCTCGGTCCATACGTCGCTGGAGTTTCGCTCAGGAAGCTTCAACGCTATGGAGCGAGGGCTTCAACCATCGGTCCATACTCTGCGCATACACTCTTCACTATTCTCTCTTCACTATAACTTATATTTTGCGGGTTTGGGGGATTTTGAGTAATTTTGCAGGTTGATATGGTAGTGGATATTTTAATAGGCGTTGTGCTTGCAGCGGCGGCCGTCACGGGCGCTGTCACGGGGCTTGTGCGCCAACTGGGCACCCTGGTGGCCTTCGTGGTTGCCGTGCTCGCCTGCCGGTTCTTCGGGCCGCAGGTGAGCCACGCCGTAGTGTCGGCAGCCGCCGAGCATGGCACTCTGCTTGCCGTGCTGAGCTACGTGTTAGTGTTCGTGGTGGCTTTCGGGATAGTGCTGCTGATAGCTCGTCTGCTTCATGCCACCGTCAGCGCCATGAAGCTCGGCGCTGTAAACCGCATCCTTGGCGCGCTTTTCCGGCTGGCCTTGTGGCTGGTTGTGATGAGCGCTTGCCTCAACGTCTATTTTGCCATATTTCCGGAAGCTGCCTCCGGCTTCGAGGTCAAGAACCGTCCATGGCGCCAATGGACGCTGAAGGCGGCTCCCGCTCTGGTAGGCTATATTCAGCACGGCGCCAACCCTTAGGGCAGCCCGTGCGTTAATATACAACTAACAAAGAACTCAGATGGAAGACAACATACCCACGAATGCCAAGCCGCCCTGCGCCGGAGCCGACGACGATGCCGCCGTACTGCGCGAAGCCACCACGGGCGACTATAAATATGGCTTCACCTCCAATATCGACACCGATGTCATACCGCCGGGCCTCTCGGAAGATGTGGTGCGACTCATCTCCCGGAAAAAGGGCGAACCGGAGTGGCTGCTCGATTTCCGCCTGCGCGCCTTCCGCTACTGGAAGACACTTACCCCGCCAAAATGGGCGCATCTGGACATTCCGCCCATCGACTTCCAGGCCATAAGCTACTATGCCGCACCCCGAAAGAAGGAAGGTCCAAAAAGCCTTGATGAAGTGGACCCCGAGATCCTCAACACCTTCAACCGCCTTGGCATACCCATCGAGGAGCAGAAAGCCCTCAGCGGCATGGCCGTCGATGCGGTTATGGACTCGGTCAGTGTCCGCACCACCCACCGCGAGCGTCTTGCAGAGATGGGAATCATCTTTTGCTCCTTCAGCGAGGCCGTTAAGGACTATCCGGACCTTGTTCGCCGCTATTTGGGCAAGGTGGTGAGCTACCGCGACAATTTCTACGCCGCACTCAACTCGGCTGTCTTCTCCGACGGCTCCTTCGTCTACATACCTCGCGGTGTGCGCTGCCCGATGGAGCTGAGCACATATTTCCGCATCAACTCCTCGGGCACGGGCCAGTTCGAGCGCACGCTTATAGTGGCCGACGACGACTCCTACGTGAGCTATCTCGAAGGGTGCACGGCGCCAATGCGCGACGAAAACCAGCTCCATGCCGCAATAGTTGAGATTATAGTCGAAGACCGCGCCGAAGTGAAGTACAGCACCGTCCAGAACTGGTATGCCGGCGACCGCGAAGGACGCGGCGGCGTCTACAACTTCGTGACCAAACGCGGATTGTGCCGCGGCGACTTCTCAAAGTTGTCGTGGACGCAGGTCGAAACGGGTTCGGCGATAACGTGGAAATACCCTTCGTGCATACTGGCGGGCGAGGGTGCCGTCGGCGAGTTCTATTCCGTGGCCGTCACCCGCAACCGCCAGCAGGCCGACACCGGCACCAAGATGATACACACCGGGCGCAACACCCGCTCCACAATAGTCAGCAAGGGCATCTCCGCGGGCCACAGCCAGAACAGCTACCGCGGACTGGTGAAGGTGGCTCCCGACGCCGACGGCTGCCGAAACTACACCCAGTGCGACAGTCTGCTGCTGAGCGACACCTGCGGGGCGCACACCTTCCCCGAGATAGAGGTGGCCAACGCAACGGCCGTGGTCGAACACGAAGCCACCACCTCGAAGATTTCCGAACAGCAGATTTTCTACTGCAACCAGCGAGGTATCCCGACCGAAGAGGCTGTGGCCTTGATAGTCAACGGCTATGCCCGCGAAGTGATGAACAAACTGCCGATGGAGTTTGCCGTTGAGGCTCAGAAGCTCCTGGCGCTAACCCTTGAAGATTCCGTTGGATAATCGAAGAATATGGAACTGTTGAAAGTACAAAACCTCCATGCCGGGATAGACGGCAAAGAAATACTGCGTGGCATCGACCTTGAAGTTCGCCCCGGCGAAGTGCATGCCATAATGGGTCCCAACGGCTCCGGCAAAAGCACCCTCAGCGGCGTGCTCGCCGGCGACCCACGCTTCAACGTCACCGCAGGCACTGCCACTCTGGGCGGAGTGGACCTCCTTGCACTCTCACCGGAAGACCGCTCCCACGAGGGCCTCTTCCTCTCTTTTCAATATCCCGTTGAGATACCGGGCGTTACGATGGTGAACTTTATGCGCGCCGCCGTCAACGCCAAGCGCAAATACCTCGGCGAGCCTCCGATGAACGCCTCCGAGTTCCTCAAGATGATGCGACAGAAGCGTGCCATCGTAGAGCTTGACAACAAGTTAGCCTCGCGCTCGGTCAACGAGGGCTTCTCCGGCGGCGAAAAGAAGCGCAACGAAATCTTCCAGATGGCAGTGCTCGAGCCACGCCTCGCCATTCTCGACGAAACTGACTCGGGCCTTGACATCGATGCCCTCCGCATCGTTGCATCCGGTGTCAACGCCTTGAAAACCAAAGAAAACGCCACCATCGTAATCACCCACTACCAGCGCCTGCTCGATTATATCAAGCCCGATTTTGTGCATATCCTCTACAAGGGCCGTATCGTACACTCCGGAGGGCCCGAACTCGCTCTCGAACTCGAGGAGAAGGGCTACGACTGGATTAAACAGCAGGCCGACGCCGAGTAAGCCATGGACTCTCTCAAACAATACATCGACCTCTACCGCGACCACGCCGACGACCTGCGCACCGGAGCCGCCGCTCTCGACGACGCCCGGCCCGAGGCCCTGAAGGCCCTCGAGCGCGCCGCAGGCGAAAAAGGCCCCCGCGCACCGTACGCCGAATGTTCGGTCGAGCGCATGCTGGCTCCGGACTATGGCGTTAACATTCGCCGCTTTAACTTCGACCCCAACCTGGCTGCTACATTCCGCTGCGGCGTTCCAAATATCAGCACACTGCTCGGAGTGACGGTCAACGACGCGTTCCGGCCCACCGAGAATCTGCTCCGGCAGCTCCCTGAGGGCGCCACGGTGTGCTCGCTCGCCGAAGCCGGTCGTAAGCACCCGGAACTGCTCGTCGAGTACTACAACGGCCTTGCAGCCGCAGGAAAAGCTCCCGAAGTGGCCCTCAACACCCTTTTGGCGCAGGATGGCGTGCTCGTCCACATCGCCGACGGCGTTCAGCTCGAAAAGCCCATACAGATAGTCAATATCTTCAACGCGCCGACACCGCTGCTCGCCGTCCGCCGCCTGCTGGTGGTTATGGGCAAGGGCGCTTATGCCCGCATACTGCTGTGCGACCACACGCAGCGCCGCGACGTTGATTACCTCTCCGACGAAGTGCAGGAAATCTACTGCGGCGAGGGTTCGCACCTCGAGATCTACAGCATAGAGGAAAGCAGCGACCGCACCGGCCGCATGCTCAACCTCTTTGCGCGTCAGGAAGCCGCCTCGCATCTCACCGTATGCTCGGGCGCGCTCTCCGGAGGCGTCGGCACGGCCAACTACAGCATAGACCTTGCGGGGCGCCACGCCGAGACTCACCTCGGCGGCCTCTGCATTGCCGACGGCAAGCAGGTTCAAGGCGCCAACGTGGTGCTTCGTCACCTTGCGCCGGAGTGCTCCAGCCGTCAGCTTTTCAAATACGCCCTCTTCGGAGAGGCCCGCGGAGCCTTCGGTGGCAAAATAGTTGTGGCAGAAGGGGCTGTCGGCACCGACGCCGCCCAGACAAACCGCAATCTTCTCGCCTCCGAAGCCGCCCGGATGGCCTCGGCGCCCCAGCTCGAAATATACTGCGACGACGTAAAGTGCAGCCATGGCGCCACCACCGGCCAGCTCGATGCCGCCGCCCTCTTCTATATGCAGACCCGAGGTATCCCCGCCGCCGAAGCGCGCCTGATGCTCACGCAGGCATTTATGAGCGACGTCATTGACTCGGTGGGCTATGATCTTATCCGCGACCGCCTGCGGCAGCTGGTGGAGAAGCGCCTCGGCGGCGAACACGCCACCTGCGCCACCTGCTCAGCCTCCGCCGAGGTCGACAAATCTTGCCGACAATGAGCTACGACGTCGAAACAATCCGCCGACGCTTTCCCATTCTGGAGAGGAAGGTCAACGGCCGCACCATGGTCTATCTCGACAATGCCGCCACTACGCAGGCTCCCGACAGCGTGGTTCGGGCTATCGACCGTGTCTACACCACGGCCCGCGCAAACGTGCACCGTGGTGTCCACACCATTTCGCAGGAGGCAACCGCCGCTATGGAGGCCACCCGCTGTCGCGTGCGCGACTTCATAAACGCCGAGAGCTCCGACCAGATAATCTTCACGCGCGGCACCACCGAGGCCATCAACCTCGTGGCCGCCTCCTACGGCGAACTTCTCCAGGCCGGCGATGAGATTATCCTCACCACCATGGAGCACCACTCCAATATAGTGCCCTGGCAGATGCTCTGCTCCCGGCGGGGCACCGTGCTTAAGATAGTTCCCATACGGCCGGACGGCTCGCTCGACCTCGACGTTTACCGCTCGCTGTTCAGTCCGCGCACTCGCCTTGTCACCGTGGCCCACGTTTCCAACGTGCTCGGCACGGTCAATCCCGTCAAGGAAATGGCCGAAACAGCCCACGCTCACGGGGCACTCATCCACATCGACGGGGCGCAGGCCGTGGCGCACCTTGGTGTCGATGTGCGCGATCTCGGCGCCGACTTCTACACCTTCTCATCGCACAAAATGTACGGCCCCACGGGCATCGGCGTGCTCTACGGGCGCCGCGACCTCCTGGAGGCCATGCCACCCTATCAGGGAGGCGGTGAGATGATTGGCCACGTCAGCTTCAACGGCACTACATGGGCCGACCTGCCCTATAAATTCGAGGCCGGAACACCGGACTATGTCGGCGCTGCCGCCTTCAGCACGGCCATAGACTTCATCGAAGAAATCGGCATACAGGCCATCCACGCCCACGAGCAGGACCTCCTCGACTACGCCACGGCAGCCATGGAAACCATTCCCGGAATGCGTATTTTCGGCACCGCACCCGGCAAAGCCGCCGTGGTTTCTTTCCTGCTCGGCAATGCGCATCACTACGACACCGGCGTGCTTCTGGACCAGCTCGGAGTCGAAGTACGCACCGGCCACCATTGCGCCCAACCACTTATGGAGACCCTTGGCATCGAGGGCACGGTCCGCGCGTCTTTCGCCGCCTACAACACCCGTGCCGACGTCGACGCCTTCATCGCAGCTCTCCGCCGAATAGCTCCCATGCTGCAATAGACGGCAGTCGCCGAGAAGATTGTCATCAATAGCCGTCACCGGCGCCCGGGATAGGCTTCGAGGGCTTTGGCGAGGACTATGAGTGCTTTGCGGAGGTCTTCGCGGTCTAGGACGTAGGCCATACGGACCTGGTTGCGTCCCAGCTCGGGGTTTGAGTAGAAACCGGCGGCGGGGGCCATGAAGACGGTTGCGCCGTCGTAGCTGAATTCTTCGAGGCACCACCGGCAGAAGTCTTCGGCATCGTCGACGGGCAGACTGACAACGGTGTAGAAAGCTCCCATCGGGATAGGCGAGTAGACGCCGGGGATGCGGTTGAGGCCGTCGACGAGTACTTTTCGGCGCTCCACATACTCGTTGTATGTCATGAGCATATACTCGGGAGAAGCGTCGATGGAGGCTTCGGCGACAATCTGACCGAGTAGAGGCGGGCTGAGCCGAGCCTGGCAGAATTTCATCACGTTTGCACGAAGCTCTTTGTTGGTGATGATGAGCGCACCGATGCGGATTCCGCACTCGCTGTATCGCTTGGAGACGGAGTCGATTAGTACGACTTGGTCGCGGATGCCGTCGAGGTGAAATGCGGAGATATATGGGGCGCCGGTGTAGGTGAATTCCCGGTATACTTCGTCGGAGAAGAGGAAGAGGTCGTGCTTGGCTACGATGTCGCGCAGTTGGTTCAGTTCTCGGGCCGTGTAGAGGTAGCCGGTTGGGTTATTGGGGTTGCAGATGAGAATACCTTTGGTGCGGGGAGTGATGAGTTTTTCGAACTCTTCGAGAGGGGGCAGCTCGAACCCGTTTTCGATTGTGCTGGGAACAGTCACAATCTTTGCACCGGCAAGAATAGCGAAAGCCATATAGTTTGCATATGCCGGCTCGGGGACAATTATTTCGTCGCCCGGGTCGAGGGTCGCCATAAAGGCGAAAAGTACGGCTTCGGAGCCGCCGGCGGTGACGATTATATCGTCGGGGGTTACGTCGATGTTGAACCGGTGGTAGTACTCGGCGAGTTTGCGGCGCAGCGAGGGCAGCCCGTCGGATGGGCTGTATTCGAGGGTGCGCCGGCTGATATTGTGCAGAGCTTTAAGCCCTTCGTCGGGCGAAGGCAGGTCGGGTTGACCAATGTTGAGCCTGTAAATTTTTATACCCCTTTGCTCAGCCTTTGCGGCGAGTGGAGCAAGTTTGCGAATAGGTGATGCGGGCATTATTTTGCCGCGTTGCGACAGCTGAGGCATTGTCGTAAGAATTAAGTCGTAGTGATGAAGTAAGTATGAGTTATGAGGGAGGGATGAAATTAAAACAACTCTCAGACGTAAGGGTTCAAAATGAAAGCTCCGGCCACGGATTGAGGCGGCCGGAGCTTGGCTATAGTGTCTTAAGAATTATTCTTCGTCGGTAGCGGCGGTGGCAGCTGCTGCGGCAGCGGTAGCGGCTGCCTGTGCGGGAGCGGGCTTTGCTTCCCAACCCAGAGCGCTTGCGCCGAGCACGGCAGCGTCGGCCTCTTTGAGTTCGCTCAACAGGACCTTAGCTTTGCCCTTGAAGCTACGCATCATGTTCTTGTCCATGGCCTCGCGGAGGGGCTTCATGAGGAGTTCGCCGCTCTTTGCCAGACCACCGAAGAGAATGAAGGCCTGAGGCGAAGAGAACACCATCATGTCGGCCATAGCCTCCCCGAGGATAGTGCCGGTGTAGGTGAAGATGTCTTTTGCGAGTTGGTCGCCCTGCATGGCTGCGTCGTAGACGTCCTTGGAGGTAATCTGGTCGATGGGGAGATTGCGGAGCAGGGAGGGTTCGGTGCGGACTTCGAGGAATTCGCGTGCGGAGCGCGCCACACCCGTTGCCGAGCAGTAAGCTTCGAGGCATCCGCAGCGGCCGCAACCGCAGAGGCGGCCGTTGTTGCGCTTGACGATGACGTGGCCGAGCTCACCGGCAAAGCCGTCGTGGCCGTAGACAACCTGTCCGTTGATTACGATGCCGGAGCCTACACCGGTGCCGAGGGTAATCATGATGAAGTCTTTGAGGCCGCGGGCTGCGCCATAGGTCATTTCGCCCAGAGCTGCGGCGTTGGCGTCGTTTGTCACGGCGGTAGGAATGCCGAACTTCTCGCTGACGAGCTGAGCCAGAGGAATGGGGCAGGGCCATGCGAGGTTAACGCCGTCTTCGATGTTTCCGGTATAGTAGTTTGCGTTGGGAGCGCCGATGCCGATGCCGTGCACCTTGTCGACAGCGTCGGCGGCTTCAATAAGATGAGTAGCCTCGGTGTAAAGCTCGTCGAGGTAGTCGGAGAACTTGGAGTGCTTGCCGGTTTTGATGGAGGAGCTGGCAATTACCTTGCCGCGAGTGTCGACCAGACCGAACACAGTGTTTGTTCCGCCTATATCGATGCCAAGAACGTATGGTTTCATGGTTATGCTATGATGGTGAAAAATTTGTTTGATTTCGAAGATGGAGGCTGATTCCGGCGCGTGGCTTTTGGAAAAAGCGATTCAAAGTTACGCACTTTTTGGCTACTCGCAAAGGAAAAAACGATATTTCACTTATTTTCACACCGGAGAACAATCCGACCGGCTCTGAAATAAAGACCCGTAATAAAGAGCGGTGCCGGTCGTGAACGGGAGGGCAAACAAAAATTTTCGCGTTCCATATTTTTTTTGTAACTTTGTACGCTTAAACAGAGCATAGCAACAAGGCAAAAAAGATACAATACCACCTCATAATATGATAGAAGAAGTAGAGGAATACAGCGCCAGCAATATCCAAGTTCTTGAGGGCTTGGAGGCGGTACGCAAGCGCCCCGCCATGTATATCGGCGACATTTCCGAAAAAGGCCTCCATCACCTTGTGTACGAGGTTGTAGACAACTCCATCGATGAGGCCGTGGCAGGCTACGCCACCCACATCGAGGTAACAATCAACACCGACAACAGCATCAAAGTGGTCGACAACGGCCGCGGTATCCCGGTCGACATGCACGCCAAGGAGCACAAGAGTGCCCTTGAGGTCGTGCTGACTGTTCTTCACGCGGGCGGCAAGTTCGACAAAGGCTCGTACAAGGTTTCAGGCGGTCTTCACGGCGTTGGCGTGAGCTGCGTGAACGCGCTTTCGACCTATCTCCGGGCCGAGGTACGCCGAAACGGCAAGGTCTACGCCCAGGAGTACTCCTGCGGCAAGCCTACCACTGGTCTGGAGATTGTAGGCACCAGCGACTCCACCGGCACCACCATCATCTTCAAGCCGGACGGCAGCATCTTCACGGCCACCGTCTACGACTACTCCACCCTTGCCAACCGTCTGCGCGACTTGGCATACCTCAATTCGGGTATCACATTGACGCTCACCGATATGCGCCAGCTCGACGCCAACGGCAAGCCTCGCACCGAGACCTTCTACTCGAAGGACGGTCTGCGCGAGTTCGTGCAGTATATCGACGCCAACAAGGAATCCCTCATCAACGACGTCATCGACCTCAACACCGAAAAGGGAGGTATCCCTGTCGAAGTGGCATTTACCTACAACACGTCGTCGAACGAGAACATCTATTCCTTCGTCAACAACATCAACACCATAGAGGGCGGCACGCACCTGCAGGGCTTCCGCCGCGCCCTAACCTCCACCCTGAAGAAGTACGCCGAGGACAACAACCTCATCAAGCCCCGCAAGGGCATGAAGGATTTCGAAATCAACGGCGCCGACTTTACCGACGGCCTCACGGCTGTGGTTTCGGTGAAGGTGATGGAGCCGCAGTTTGAGGGACAGACCAAAACCAAGCTGGGCAACAGCGAGGTGGTCGGCGCGGTTAGCCAGGCCGTCAGCGAGGCCCTCAAATACTATCTGGAGGAGCACCCTGCCGAGGCCAAGACCATAGTCGACAAAGTTGTGCTTGCGGCCGAGGCCCGCATCGCCGCCCTTAAGGCACGTCAGGAGGTGCTCCGCAAGACACCTCTTGTGGGCGGCGGCCTTCCCGGCAAGCTCACCGACTGCTCCAGCCGCACTGCCGAAGACTGCGAGCTCTTCCTCGTCGAGGGTGACTCGGCAGGCGGCACGGCCAAACTGGCCCGCAACCGCCAGTTCCAGGCCGTACTTCCGCTGCGAGGCAAGATACTCAACGTGGAGAAGGCCTCGAAGAACCACGTGTTGAGCAACAAGGAGATCCTCGACATGTTCCGCGCCCTGCGCGTCACCATCGGTGAGGACGGCGAGCCCAATATCTCCAAGCTTGCCTACCACAAAATTATCATCATGACCGATGCCGACGTCGACGGTGCCCACATCGCCACCCTGCTTATGACCTTCTTCTTCCGCCGGATGCGTCCCGTGGTCGAAGGGGGCTACCTCTATCTTGCCACTCCTCCGCTCTACAAGTGCAAGAACGGCAAAAACGAGGAATACTGCTGGAACGACAACCAGGTGCAGAACTTCATAGCGCGATTCGGCGAGAAGACGCAGATACAACGCTACAAAGGTCTCGGCGAGATGAGCGCCGACGAGCTTCACGACACCACCATGAGCCCCGAGCACCGCATTCTCAAGCAGGTTAATATAACTGACGCGGCCGAGGCCGACCGCATATTCTCGATGCTTATGGGCGACGACGTGGCCCCACGCCGCGACTTCATCGAAAGCAACGCCACCTACGCCAACATCGACGCTTAAACCATACCGGCTCCGAAGTGTTTATATTTTAAATACTCCGGAGCCGATAGTTTTACAGGCCCCCGGTTCATCACTTACCGCTAACAAAACACCGCCCGATGGCAAAACCTATAAAAACGAAGTCGCAGGTGCGCCAGCTCCGCGCCCTGATCGACCAATACATTTCCGGACTCAACAACGAGACCTTCAACTACCGCCAACTCACCCACCAGCTCGGCTACGAGGGCCTGCCGGCGCAAAAAGCCGTGGCAGCCTACCTGGCCGAACTCACCGTGGAGGGCAAACTGATAGAGACCACACCGGGCCGCTACAAAAATCCTTACGGGCGCAACAGCGCCGAAGGCGTCTTCGTACGCCGCTCCAACGGCAAAAACAGTGTGCGCATCGAAGGTGGCGACGAAGGCGAGGAAATATTCGTTGCCGAGCGCAACAGCATGCACGCCCTCAACGGCGACCGCGTGCGGGTTGCCATCGCAGCGCGCGTTCGGGGCAAGGAGCCGGAGGCCGAAGTGACCGATATTATCGAAAAGAAGGACCAGGTTTTCATCGGCACTCTGAAAGTCGACCGCCGCATGGCTACTTTGGTGACCGACAGTAAATTTCTAGCCACCGACATCTTCATACCCCGTACACGCCTCAAGGGCGGCCGCAACGGCGACAAAGCCATTGTGCGCATCACCGACTGGCCCGACGACGCCAAGAACCCTGTCGGCGAAGTGGTCGACGTGTTGGGCGCCGCCGGCGACAATACCACCGAGCAGCATGCCATTCTGGCTGAGTTCGGGCTGCCCTACCGCTACCCGGAGAACGTTGCCGCCGCCGCCGACAAAATCGGGGCCGGCATAACAGATGAGGAAGTTGGCCGGCGCCTCGACATGCGCTCGGTGACTACCTTCACCATCGACCCTCGCGACGCAAAGGACTTCGACGATGCCCTGAGCATACGCACCCTGCCCGACGGCAACTACGAGGTCGGAGTGCATATTGCCGACGTTACGCACTACGTCAAACCAGATTCCATAATAAACCGCGAGGCCGAGGACCGCGCCACCAGCGTATACCTCGTGGACCGCGTGGTGCCTATGCTGCCTGAGCATCTGAGCAACGGTATCTGCTCGCTGCGCCCCGATGAGGACAAGCTGACCTTCTCCACTATATTTATAATGGACAAGGATGCCAACGTGGTCGACAGCCGCATCGTGCGCACCGTGATTCGCTCCAACCGCCGCTTCACCTACGAGGAAGCCCAGGAAATCATCGAAACGGGCCGCGGCGACTATGCCGACGAGGTGCTCACCCTCGACCGACTGGCCAAGATACTCCGCAAGCGCCGCTATGAGCAGGGGTCGGTCGACTTCGACCGCGCCGAGGTTCGCTTCGAGACCGACGAGAAGGGTCACCCCGTGAGTGTGTTCTTCAAAGAGAGCAAGGATGCCAACAAGCTTATCGAAGAGTTCATGCTGCTGGCCAACAAGACAGTTGCGCAGGCCATCGGCATCGTTCCCAAGCGTAAGACGCCCAAGGCATTCGTATACCGCGTGCACGACCAGCCCGATGCCGAGCGACTGGCTAACCTTGGCGAGCTCTGCCGCACTTTCGGCCACAAAATCAAGACCACAGGCACGCCGATGGAAATCAACCGCTCCATCAACAAGATGCTCAAAGACATAAAGGGTCGCCCGGAGGAAAACTTCCTCTCCACCCTTGCGATTCGCTCAATGGCCAAAGCCATCTACACCACCAAGAATATCGGCCACTATGGTCTTGGCTTTGAGCACTATACCCACTTCACGTCGCCCATACGCCGATACCCCGACATGATGGTACACCGCCTGTTGGAGCGCTATCTTGCCGGCGGACGTACCGTCAGCGCAGAAAAACTCGAAGAGGAATGTAAGCACTCCTCCGACCAGGAGCAGCTCGCCGCCAACGCCGAACGAGCCTCCATCAAGTACAAACAGGTTGAATATATGGGCGACCACTTGGGCGAGGTATTCAGCGGCACCATATCCGGCGTGACCGAATGGGGTCTGTACGTTGAACTCGACGACAATATGTGCGAGGGTCTGGTGCCGGTTCGCGATCTTGCCGACGACTACTACGACTTCGACGCCAAGAACTACACCCTGATCGGGCGCCGCAACGGCACCCGCTACCGCCTCGGCGATAAGATACAGGTACAGGTTGCCCGCACCGACCTTTCCCGCAAGCAACTCGACTTCGTGATAGTCGACAAAAAGAACCCGCCGCGAAGCCTCGACAAGCTCGGGGAGGCACCCCGCGGACGCGCCGCCGCCAAAAACGCCGTTGCCTCCAAGCGACAGCGCCGCCGTGGGCGACACTAAACCATCCACCATGAAAAGACCGACCGGAACAATAGAAATAGGCGGACTGCGCCTTCTGGCCAACCACGGAGTTGAAGCCCAGGAGACCTTGATCGGCAACACTTTCGAGGTCAACGTCAAGCTGAGCTTCGACGCCGAGCACGCCATGCGCACCGACCGCCTCGACCTTACCATAAGCTATTCGGAGGTTGTCGAGCTCATAAAGAGCGAGATGGCCTTCCCGTCGAAACTGTTGGAGCACGTTGTTTTTCGCCTCTACCAGGCCCTTACGCACCGCTATCCTCAACTTTTGGGCGGCGAAATAACCGTCTATAAACTAAACCCGCCCATATCCGCCGAGATTAACCGCGCGGGCTTTACTTTCACCTGGTAATGAAACGCCGCCTCCGAAACAGCATACTTCTGCTTGCCGCATGCCTGCTGATGGCCTCGACTACAACATCGTGCGCCGTGTGCCCGGGTTGTTGGGGCCATCGCCACGACCGGCGCCCTCCGCGCAAGCCCAAACCGCCGAAGCCGCCCAAACACCAACACCATCGCGACCACGACCACCATCACCGCCATGACCACTGAGGGGACAAACGCGACGCGACGCATTTGCCAGACGGTCATCGTGGTGGCGCTTTTTGTCATATTCGGTCCGCGGTGGGGCTGCTTTTTTGTTGCCTTCCTTTTCATATTCTTCGAGGTGTGCGTGGTCTTCTCCGACCGAGCCGAAAGAATCGCTCAGGCAAAAAAGGAGTCCAAGATTATAGTGCCTGATCGGCATGCCGACGGAGTAAAATTCAATGTTAAATATGAAGCCGGGGAGATTTTCGCCGACCCGAACGAAGTGCAAATCGGCTCCGACACCATCTACGCCGGATTCCGCTTCGGCATGAGCCAAACAGAGTTTTATCAGCGTGTCGGCCGCTACAACGCACGTTTCGATGAAAAAATGATAGTCGAAACCGCCGATGGCAACGTGATGAAGTACAAAATACGCTTTGATGCCGCCTTCTACCGCCAAAAACTCTACAAACTGACCATAAAGGCGGTGGGCACTCGAGCAAACAAGGTGCTTATCGACAAATACACAGCGAAATACGGGCCAAGCGATGACTGCACCTGGAACTACGACAATACCCGAATCACCATTTCGCCGGCGGCGGAAGTGGCTTCGCGCCTTTGCGAGATAACCTACACCGATTGCATATTCGACGCAGCTCTTCAGAGGGCCATAAGCAACAAAAAGCGCCTTGAAGAGGAGGCAGGCCGCCGACGCATGCTGCAGGAGCAGCAGAAACGGCAAGCCGAAAACGACCGCGACCGCCGTGAGGCCTCCAAATTCATGGATATGATCTGAGGGAGCGGCGGATTTGCGGCAGTGAAAGAAAATTAGTAATTTTGTGGCGCTAAAAAACACGAAACAGAAATGGCAAACACCAACCGAGAAGTAAGGGTGCGCTTCGCCCCTTCGCCCACCGGACCCCTGCATATAGGCGGCGTGCGCACCGCTTTGTACAATTACCTCTTTGCCCGTCAGCACGGGGGCAAGATGATACTTCGCATTGAAGACACAGACTCTCAGCGCTTTGTTCCCGGCGCCGAAGACTATATCAACGAGGCTCTGGCCTGGTTGGGCATAGGCATCGACGAAGGTGTGCGCGAGGGCGGCCCCCACGCTCCATACCGTCAGAGTGAACGCCGCGACATCTACCGCGAGCACGTCGGCAAACTGCTTGAGGCCGGCAAGGCTTACTATGCCTTCGACACTCCCGAGGAACTCGAGGCTGCCCGCGCCGCAATTCCCAACTTCCAGTACGACGCCACAACTCGCCTGAAGATGCGCAACTCGCTGAGTATGCCCGCAGAAGAAGTAAAGGCGCTTATCGAGGGAGGAACCAAGTATGTGGTGCGCTTTTTGGTGGAGCCGGGCCGCAATGTGGAGGTCAACGACCTCATTCGCGGCAAAGTGGTGATAAAAAGCGACATACTCGACGACAAAGTTCTCTACAAAAGCGCCGACGACCTGCCTACTTACCATCTTGCCAACATTGTCGACGACCACCTGATGGAAGTGTCGCACGTTATACGCGGTGAGGAGTGGCTGCCGAGCGCTCCTCTCCACGTGCTGCTCTACGAAGCCTTCGGCTGGAGCGACACGGCTCCTGAGTTCGTGCACCTTCCGCTGCTGCTCAAGCCCGACGGCAAAGGCAAACTCAGCAAGCGCGACGGCGACCGCCTGGGCTTCCCGGTTTTCCCCCTGCTGTGGCACGACCCCAAGTCGGGCGAAACCTCCAGCGGCTACCGCGAAAGCGGCTATCTGCCTGAGGCCGTGGTGAACTTCCTGGCGCTGTTAGGCTGGAATCCGGGCGACGACACCGAGATTATGGATATGGATACCCTGATTGCCAAATTCTCTCTGGAACACTGCTCCAAGTCGGGCGCCAAGTTTGCCTTCGAGAAGGGCAAGTGGTTCAACCATATGTATATCCAGCAGAAGAGCGCATCTGAGCTGGCCGAACTTTTCGCTCCCGTGCTTGAGGCCAAGGGTGTAGACCCCAAGGCTTTCACGCCCGAGTTCATTGAAGCCGCCGTTGAGTCGGTCAAGGGCCGCGTGAACTTTGTCGGCGAACTTTGGGACAACGCCGGGTTCTACTTCAAGGCTCCGGAGAGCTACGACCCCAAGGCTGTCAAAAAGCGTTGGTCGCCCGAAATGGGAGGCATACTCACCGAGCTTGCCAATCTGCTTGAGACCACGCCTGACTTCAGCGGCGCCGTTCTGGAACCCATAGTGCTCGACTGGATCAAGAGCCGGGAGCTTCATCTTGGCAACGTGATGAACGCCTTCCGCCTCACCGTAGTTGGCGAATGTAAGGGTCCCCATATGTTCGAAATCACCGACATACTGGGGCGCGAGGAAACGGTGCGTCGTCTGCGCGCCGGCATAGAACGAATCCGGCCGGCCGATGAATAGTATTTACAACGCCGCCATGGCGTTGATGGCTTCCGCTGTCCGTCTGGGCGCCCGGCGCTCGGATAAGATGCGTCGCATGCTGCAGGGACATACGGAAGTGTCGGAAAGGCTGCGGCTCGGGCGCCGAAAGTTGGCTCCGGACGGTTTCGACGTTTGGTTTCACGCCGCTTCTCTTGGCGAGTTCGAGCAGGCGCGCCCGCTGATAGAGCGGCTGCTTGCCGAGCGGCCGGATATGTCGATCCTGCTGACCTTCTTCTCGCCCAGCGGCTACGAAGTGCGCAAGGACTTCAACCCCGGCGTGCAGGTTGCCTATCTGCCCTTCGACCGCCCGGATGCGGTGCGGGCTTTTCTGGACGAAGCCGCGCCGCGCATGGCCGTTTTCGTGAAATACGAGTTTTGGGGCAACTACCTGAGCGAACTGAAGCGCCGAGGCATCCCTACATATATAATAAGTGCTATCTTCCGGCCCGGGCAGATATTCTTCCGGCCCTGGGGCGGAATGTTTCGCAAAATGCTTGGCTGCTTCGACCGGCTCTACGTTCAGGATGCTGACTCGGAGGCACTGCTTGCCGGCATCGGCGTGACCAACGTGACCGTAGCGGGCGACACCCGTTTCGACCGCGTCGCCACAATACGCTCTCAGGCACGGCGCCATCCAGCCGTCGACGCCTTCCGGGGCGCCGGCTCGGCCGATACGCCCGTGATGGTAGTGGGCAGCAGTTGGCCTGCCGATGAGGATATCTATATCCCCTTTCTAAAGCGCCATTCCGGGGTGAGAGCCATCATCGCCCCCCACGAGTTCGACTGCGAGCGCATAGAAGCCCTTCGCGAACGCTTGGGCCGCGACTGCACCGCCGTGCTCTCCGAGCTCGAAGCGGGCGCCGGACTGCCCACGGGAAGCCGCTACCTGCTGGTCGACTGCTTCGGCTGGCTGAGTTCACTTTATGGCTATGCTGACTTCGCCTATGTAGGCGGAGGCTTCGGCGCCGGCCTACACAACATCAACGAGGCTGCGGCATTCGGAATACCGGTTGTCTACGGCCCCAACAACCGCAAATTCCGCGAAGCCGCCGAACTGGCGGAGTGCGGAGGCGGTTTCTGCGTACACAACGCCTCCGATTTCGACCGCATCGCATCCCGAATGGTCGACGACGAGGCTGCACGCCGCTCCGCCGGCGACAAAGCGGGTGCCTACATAGACAAGCATGTCGGCGCAACCGCAAAAATAATGGCGGACATCTTCAATCTCTAACCATACTCCCCTCCACCACCATGATCAAAGCAGGCATCCTTGGGCCCAAAGGCCTTAATTCTCCCCTCCGCAAACAACTTTTGCGCCTCTTGCTGCGGCATCCCGACGTTGACCTGCGTACAGTGGCCGCCGAAGGCGCCGACGGCATCCCGCTGTCGGAGCTTCACCCCGTCTACAGCGGCGAAACCGACCTGCGCCTTGAGGCCGCTCCGACACTCGATGGCCTTGACGCGCTCTTCGTAATCGACGCCGAGAATCTCACCGACGAAATACGCCGCAAGGCCGAAACCGACCCCAAATTCCGCCTCATCGTGCTCGGCGAGGCCGACGAGCTTCGCAAGGCTCCCTGGCCGGAGATGGTCTACGGCTTCTGCGAGCACAACCGCAAGGCGCTCGTTCGCGGAGCGCGTCTGGCAGTGTCGCCCACGGCGGAAGCTCTGTTGGTGGAAACTGCACTCTTTCCCCTTGCCAAGAATTGGATGCTTCCCGAAAGCGGCACCATCCGCGGCACCATATCTGCCGGCTACAGCACCGACACCACCGAAGCAGTCGCCGCCTTGGGCACCATCCAGGGCAGTTTCAAAAGCGAAATATCGCTCAGAGAGGGGGCCGACGCTCCCTACGACCGCATGGATCTCACGCTGGAAGTGCCCCTCCGCGACGGCATGCACGACATCCTGCAGGCCTATGAGGACGCCTACAGCGACCACGGCTTTGTCTACACCGTAGGCGCCGGAGTCGATACCGACAGCGAAGACCTGCGGGGCAGCAACAAATGTCTGCTCAAAATAACACGCTCCGAGTCCGGAGTCACCATCCGCGCCACCGCCGACTACATGACGCGCGGCAATGCCGGCAACGGCGTGCACCTGATGAACCTCCTCTTCGGCCTCCACGAACGCACCGGCCTGAGCATCTGACACTTCAGCCCTCCAACGCAAAAAAAATGCGACAAAAGGCGGAGGAGAGGTTGCGGTGTTTGGAAAAAATTCGTAACTTTGCGGCAGAATTTCCACAGGGTATGACAACAACGCACCGCCATCTCCGGTATCGCGTCCCGGCAGCCTCCAAAAGCTCCGGGGTAATCGTCAGCGCCACCCGCAAAAGCGCTGAAAAGCCCTGTCCGCATAGCGCGCACGCCCGTCTGCTTCGGCAAGCGGGCGATTTTATTTTTCATCCGCAAGCACTTACTTCTTATTAATTACACGATATGTCTTCCTCCCTGCGATTCAAGATGGTAGCCGAAGCTTTCGACCGTAAGGCCGCTCCGGTAGACGTTCCCAAAGAAAGCCCCAACAAGTACTACGGCGAGCTGGTTTTCAACCGCCAGACCATGTTCGAATACCTTCCGAAGAAGGTATACGACAAGCTGCTGTCGGCCATCGAAAACAAGCAACCCATTAGCCGCGAGCTGGCCGACGGTGTTGCCGAAGGCATGAAGCAATGGGCTCTCGACCACGGTGTCAACCACTATTCGCACTGGTTCCACCCCCTTACCGACGGCACCGCCGAGAAGCACGACTCCTTCATCGAACACGACGGCAAGGGCGGCGTCATCGAGGAATTTTCGGGAAAACTGCTTGTGCAGCAGGAGCCGGACGCTTCCTCCTTCCCCAACGGCGGCATCCGCAACACCTTCGAAGCGCGCGGATACTCCGCCTGGGACATCTCCTCTCCGGCCTTCATACTGGGTTCTACGCTGTGTATTCCCACCATATTTATATCCTACACCGGCGAGAGCCTCGACTACAAGACACCTCTTCTGCGCGCCCTCAACGCCGTCGACAATGCCGGCACCAAGGTGGCACGCTACTTCGACCCTGAAGTGAAGCACGTGCGCAGCTACCTGGGCTGGGAGCAGGAATACTTCCTGGTCGACGAGAGCCTCTACAGCGCACGCCCCGACCTGGTGATGACGGGCCGCACCCTTATGGGTCACGAAAGCCCCAAGAACCAGCAGCTTGAGGACCACTACTTCGGGGCCATACCCTCGCGCGTGGAGGCCTTTATGCTCGACCTGGAGATTAACTGCCACCGGCTGGGGATCCCCGTGAAGACGCGCCACAACGAAGTGGCTCCCAACCAGTTCGAGTGCGCCCCGATATTCGAGGAAACCAACCTTGCCAACGACCACAACCTACTTCTGATGAGCGTGATGGGCGAAGTTGCCCGGCGCCACAACTTCCGCGTGCTGCTCCACGAAAAGCCCTTTGCGGGCATCAACGGTTCGGGCAAGCACAACAACTGGAGCCTTGGCACCGACCGCGGAGCAATGCTCTTCTCGCCCGGAAAGACCGAGGCCGACAATCTTCAGTTCATCACCTTCGTAGTGAACGTTATGGCGGCCGTGCACCGCTTCAACGGCCTTCTCAAAGCGTCGATAATGAGCGCCACCAACGCCCACCGTCTGGGTGCCAACGAGGCTCCGCCTGCCATCATCTCCATCTTCACCGGCTCGCAGCTCGCCACCGTGCTCGACCAGCTCGAAAAGAGCGACGACTCCGCCCTGAGCAGCCTGGCCGGCAAGGAGGGAATGTCGCTGGGCCTGTCGCAGATACCTGAGCTGCTAATCGACAACACCGACCGCAACCGCACCTCGCCTTTTGCCTTCACGGGCAACCGCTTCGAGTTCCGCGCCGTGGGTTCGAGCGCAAACTGCGCCTCGGCCATGATAGCTCTCAATGCCGCCGTCGCCGACCAGCTCGAGGCCTTCCACGCCGCCGTCGAGAAGCGGCGCGCCGAGGGTGCCGAACTTCGCGACGCTCTGGTTGCCGAAATATGCAAACTGGTGCGCGAGCACAAGGCAATCCACTTCGACGGCAATGGCTACAGCGACGAATGGAAAGCCGAAGCAGCCCGCCGCGGCCTGGACTGCGAGACGTCGGCACCGGTGATTTTCGACGCTTATCTCACCGAGGAGGCCGAGGCTATGTTCGGTCGTACCGGCGTGTTCTCCCCCGTCGAGCTTAAGGCCCGAAATGAGGTGAAATGGGAGATGTACACCAAAAAAATCCAGATAGAGGCCCGCGTGCTGGGCGACTTGGCTCTGAACCACATCGTACCGGTGGCTCGCCGCTATCAGTCCACGCTGGTCGACAACGTCGTTAAACTCCGCGAGCTCTACGGCAACCGCGCCGACGAGCTCACCGCCGGCGAACTGGAGACCATCGAGCGCATAGCGCGCCACGCCGACGCCATCGTGCGCATAACCGCCGAGATGATTGCCGCCCGCAAGAAGGCCAACGCCAGCGCCACCGAGCGCGAAAAGGCCGTTGCCTACCACGACACGGTGGCACCGGCGCTGGACGACATCCGCCGCCATATCGACAAACTCGAGCTGCTGGTCGACAACGAGATGTGGCCTCTGCCAAAATACCGCGAACTGCTGTTTATCCGCTAACCTAAACCCATTTCTCATTCTCCTTTCTGCTCCTACCTTAATTTTATATGGAAACACTCAAGCACGAATGCGGCATTGCCATGATTCGGCTCCGCAAACCTCTTGAATACTACCGCCGCAAGTACGGCACATACACATACGCTCTTGACCGCCTCTACCTGCTGATGGAAAAGCAGCATAACCGCGGGCAGGAGGCGGCCGGCGTGGGCGTTGTAAAAACCAATGCCGAGCCCGGTCATGAATATGTGAGCCGTGAGCGCGCTCTGGGCACCGGTGCCATCGACGAAATATTTCAGCGCATAGGCAGTGTGCTTCCCGACGGCCTAAACGGCATGGACGCCGGCGAAGTAGACCGCGAGGTCCCTTTCATAGGCCAAATATATATGGGCCACTTGCGCTACAGCACCACTGGGCGTGCCGGACTTGAGTATACCCATCCCTTCCTGAGGCGCAACAACTGGCGCTCGCGTGCTCTGCTGCTGTGCGGCAACTTCAATATGACCAATGCCGACGAAATTTTCGACGCCGTGGTAGCCACCGGCCAGCATCCGCGCAAAAACTGCGACACGGCCCTTCTGCTTGAGCAAATCGGAAATGCCCTCGACCGCGAGAACCACCGCCTCTACCGCAAGTACCGCGACTCGCTGCAGGATCCATGGCTTGTGCGACGCATAGAGGAAGAAATCGACCTCGGCAACGTGCTGACGGAGGCTTCGCCGCTCTGGGACGGCGGCTATGCCCTTTGCGGCGTAACAGGCTCGGGGTCGTCGTTTGTGATGCGCGATCCTCACGGAATCCGACCCGCTTTCTACTATATCGACGACGAGATAGTGATTGTGGCCTCCGAGCGCCCGGTCATTCAGACCGTTTTCAACCTACCCTTCGAAAAAATGCAGGAACTCGAACCGGGTTGCGCCATCCTGATGGATGCCGAAGGCAATCCCGAAGTGCGACGCATCCTCCCCGAAGGCAAAAATCAACGGTGCTCGTTCGAACGGATTTACTTCTCCCGCGGCAGCGACCGCGACATCTACCGCGAACGCAAGGCCCTGGGCGCAAACGTAGTCGGAGAGCTGCTCGATATGCTCGACAATAACCTCGACGACACCGTCTTTTCCTTCATCCCCAACACTGCCGAGGTGGCCTACAGCGGTATGATACAGGAGCTTACCCGCCGCATGGACGTGGAGCGCAAAAACGAGATTCTGCGGCTCATGGAAGCCGGCAAGTGCACTCCGGAGGCCCTCACAGCCATACTGCGCCGCAAAGTGCGCACCGAGAAGCTGGCCATAAAAGACATCAAACTGCGAACCTTCATTGCAGAAGGCACCAGCCGCAACGACTTGGCCACCCACGTCTACGACATTACATACGGCTGCGTCAACACCGGACGCGACACCCTCGTAGTCATCGACGACAGCATAGTGCGCGGCACCACCCTCACCCGCTCCATACTCCGCATACTCGACCGTCTGCTGCCAAAACGCATAATAGTAGTGTCGTCGTCGCCCCAGGTGCGCTACCCCGACTATTACGGCATCGATATGCCCAGCCTGAACGAACTGGCCGCCTTCCGAGCCGTCATCGACCTCCTTCTGGAAGACGGCCGACGCGACGTCATCGACGAAGCCTACCAACTTGCGCTGCGCAACCTCGAGCTGCCCGCCGAGCAGCAGCAAAACGCTGTCAAGACCCTCTACGACCGGTATAGCTACGACCGCGTCACTCAGCGGATAGCCTCCAACCTCACCCCGGCTGACATAAATGCCAAGGTCGACCTGCTCTACCAAACCATAGAGGGCCTTCACGACGCTGTTCCCGGCTGCCCCGGCGACTGGTACTTCTCCGGCGATTATCCCACCCCGGGAGGAACCCGCAATGTCAATATGGCCTTTGTGGACTACTACCGCAAGACCTTCATCTGACCGTGCATTAGGCGAAGCTGTGGCTTGCTAAACTTATGTTGCTCCTGGTTGTTTTAATGTTAAAACAACCAGGAGCAACATGAGCAAACTATCCTCACGGTTGCCGCTCGTCGTGGCAGCCGTTATTCTTATTTTCATAGGCATCGGCGCTGCTCGCCGTTGCAGCGAAGACGGTCGGTCGTCGTTGGCCGAAAAACTTGTGCGCCCGGGCGACGATACCCTTGCCGTAGCCATAGAGATGTCGCCTCTGACCTATACTTTTGCCAACGACACCGCCGACGGCTTCGACTATCAGATTATCAAGGCCATAACGTCCGAACACGGTGTAGCCGCCGAATTTTTTCCCGTAGCCAATCTCGAGGAGGCTTATACGGGCCTCAAGGAGGGCAAATACGACATCGTGGTGGCCAATATGCCCGCCACGGCCAAGTTGCGCGAGTATTTCCCGCTCACGGAGGCAGTCTATCTCGACCGTCAGGTTCTGGTACAGCGCCGCAATGACTCCACGGGTGTGGGAGAGGTTGGTTCTGCCCTGGATTTGCGCGACGACACTGTTTTCATTCCCACCGGCTCACCGGTACGCTCACGAATTGAAAACATGTCGCGCGAAATGGGCGACACCGTCTTCATCGAAACGCTTCCCGGGCACAACGCCGAGCATCTGGCCATCATGACAGCCACCGGCGGAATACCCCGCGCCGTAGTCGCCGAGGCCGTGGCGCGCCGCGTTGCCGCCGACTACCCTCAGCTCGACTACTCTACGGCGGTGTCGTTCAATCAGTTCCAGGTGTGGGCCACGGCTCCCGGCGACACCACTCTGCGCGACAGCCTCAACAGCTGGCTGAGCACCTTCAGCAATAGCGATGCCTACCGCGTGCTGGCAAAGCGCTATCTGGAGTGACGAAGCGGATTTTCGTGCATGCCCGCGGCAATATTCCGCTGTGCGCAAACGTTAATATTTTATGCATGCAATGAAAATCCGTTTCACTCTTTTAGTACTTGCGGCCTGCGCCCTGCTGAGTTCTTGCGGGGGCGCCAAGCTGGCCACAGCCAATGAGCAGATGGCCCGTGGCGAGTATTTCGACGCCGCCAAGACCTACCGCAAGGTATACAACAAGCTCACCAAGCGCGAGGAGCGCCCCCTGCGCGGTGAGGTAGCCTTCAAAATGGGCAAATGCCACATGGAACTCAACCAGTTCGCCCGTGCTGCCGCAGCCTTCCAGAATGCGGCTCGCTACGACTACGGCGATTCCACGCTCTACCTCTACATGGCTCAGATGCAGCAGGCTACCGGCAACTATGCAGCCGCCGCACGCAGCTACGAAGACTACCTGCAGTGGAAGCCGCAGGACGAACGCGCCCGCAATGGCCTCAGCGGCACCCGGACTGCACTTGCAAAGAGCGGTGGCACCCGCTATGTGGTCAAACAGGCAAAACTCTTCAATTCGCGCCGCAGCGAATACTCACCGATGTTTCTCGACCGCAGCGGCGACCAGCTCTTCTTCACCACAACATCGGAGAAGGTCACCGGCGAGCACCGCAGCGAAATCACCGGCGCTAAGAAGGGCGACATATGGTATGTCACCAAAGACGAGCGCGGCAACTGGAAGCGCCCTGAAGCCGTTGAGGGCGAACTCAATACCGAAGCCGACGAAGGCACTCCCTCGTTCACCCCCGACGGCCAGACCATGTACCTTTCGCGCGCACGCCGCGAACCTAACGCCAGCACGGGCGTCGAAATATACACCTCGCAGCGCTCCGACGCCAAATGGAGCGCTCCGGTGCTCTTCGAAGTCACCTCCGACACACTTTCCAACTATGCCCACCCGGCGGTCAGCCCCGACGGCAACTGGCTCTATTTCAGCTCCGATATGCCTGGCGGAAGCGGCGGCCGCGACATATGGCGCGTCAACCTCCGCGAGCGCGGCGGCAGCCTGGAGAACCTTGGCGAATGGATAAACACTCCGGGCGACGAGATGTTCCCCTATGTGCGCACCGACTCACTGCTCTACTTCGCCTCCGACGGCCATCCCGGATATGGCGGTCTCGACCTATTCCGAGCACGCCTAACGCCCTCCGGCGGCTGGGAAATCACAAATATGGGCACCCCGGTGAACTCCTCTTCGGATGATTTCGGCATTACCTTCGGCGCGGGCGAGTCCGGTTTCTTCAGCAGCAACCGCGGCGACGCCCGAGGCTACGACCACATATTCTCCTTCGAGCTTCCCGACCTTAAGATACTCATCAGCGGCTGGGTGCTCGACCGCGACGAAGAACCGGTGCCAAACGCGATTATACGCATCGTGGGCAACGACGGCTCCAACCAGAAGCAGATAGCCCGTGCCGACGGTTCGTTTTCTTTCCCGCTTGAGCGCGGCGTAAGCTATGTGATGATGGCCGGGGCAAGAGGATACCTCAATGCACGTCAGGAATTTACATCGGACACCGCCGAGGAGGACGCGGAGTACAACGTCGACTTTATCCTCGCTTCCATCAACAAGCCGGTGGTCATCGAAAACATATTCTACGACTACGACAAGGCTACCTTGCGCCCCGAATCACGTCAAGGCCTCGACGAAATGGCACAGGTACTTCGCGACAATCCCAATGTCACCATCGAGATGGCTTCGCATACCGACCGCCACGGCTCCGAGCAGTACAACATCGGTCTTTCGAGCCGCCGCGCACAGGCCGTAATCGACTATCTCATCTCTGTGGGCATTGCCGCCGACCGTCTCCAGAGTCAGGGCTACGGCAAAAGCCGCCCCAAGACCATCACCCGCAAGCTCAACCGCGAGTTTCCGCAATTCCCCGAGGGCACCGTGCTCACCGAGGAATATATACTTGGGCTATCGCCTGAAGACCAGGATGCGGCCGACCAAATCAACCGCCGCACTGAGTTCCAAGTGCTCAGTACTGATTATCAGATGTTTTAATCTTCTGAAATGAAGCTACGGACCGAAATTGAACCCTTGCGCAAGCTCGGTTGGATAGAGCCGGCCACGCCGGTGACGCTGCTCGGCTCGTGCTTCTCGGACAATATCGGACAGCTGCTGGAGCGTGACGGCTTCGACTGCATCCACAATCCGCTCGGTCCGCTTTTCAACCCGGCCTCGATTGCAAACGCCGTCAGCCTTGCGGCAGTCGGAAAACGTATGCAGCCGGAAATGCTCACCGAAGGTCCTCGCGGACTGCACTGCATGGACTTTGCCTCGCGCTTCAGCGGTGCTGACGGCGAAGAAGTATGCCGGGCCGTAAACACCGGCGTCGGACTGCTCGGCACACGCCTTGCCGACCCTCACCCTCATGTACTTGTACTTACCCTCGGCTCAGCCTTCGTCTACCTCCTCGACGGAGAGCGCATCGTCGGCAACTGCCATAAATTTCCCGCTTCGCGCTTTGTGCGCCGACGCCTGTCGATAGAAGAAGTGGTGAACTCACTCTCAGCAGCAATCGGCCTTTTGCCCGCCTCGACTTTCATAGTGCTCACAGTCAGCCCTGTGCGACATCTCGACGACGGCCTGCACGGAAACACCCTCTCCAAGGCCGTTCTGCACCTTGCCGCTGAAGAATTGGCCAAAGGCGAGAACATTGTTTACTTTCCGGCGTTTGAAATTCTGACAGACGACCTCAGAGACTATCGCTTCTACGCCGACGACCTCAAGCACCCCTCGACTATGGCCTGCGAATATATCTACGAGCATTTCTGCTCTACTTTCCTCACCCCGGAGGCGCGCCAACATGCCGTCGGCTGCCGCAAAGCGAAGGCGCTGGCCAACCACCGCCCCTTGTTTCCCGACTGATTTTTCATCACCCCATGCATAAGACACTGAGCGTGCGCAGCATACGCAATATTCTCAAAGACTGCGCAACAACATATCCCTCCACCGCCGAAGGCAACATCACCGGCATCATCACCGATTCCCGCGACTGCCGCAACCCTCGCGGCATCCTCTTTGCCGCCCTGCGCACTGAGGTAAACAACGGCGCCCGCTACATCCCCCAACTATATCGGGCCGGAGTGCGCTTTTTCCTGACAGAGGAGCCGCCCGACGGCGACTTCCCGGAAGCAGTGTTCATCGTGGTACCCAATGTGTACGATGCCCTCGGCACCCTCGCCGCCGCGCTGCGACGCCCCTCGGCTACAGTAGTGGCGGTGACTGGCTCCACGCTCAAAACCCAAGTCAAGGAAGCGCTGTGGCTCGAACTGCGCAAGAACCGTATTCCGGTCTTCCGGAGCGCCCGCAGCTACAACTCATATCTGGGCGTATGCCGCTCTGTCTTCGAGGATTACTTCGGTCAACGCGCCAAGGTGCTCATCTATGAAACCGGTATCGACGGCCCCGACCAAGGCGAACGCATCAACCGCATTCTGCGGCCCGACATCGGTATCGTAACCGACATTACCGACGAGCATGACGAGAATTTCTCTTCGCACTCAGCAAAAATCGCAGAGAAACTCAACCTTCTGGAAGGCTGCCGCAAAGTAGTTTACACCGACTGCGAAGAGGAACTTGCCCGCTTGGTCAACGAACGCTTCGCAAAGGCAGAGAAAGTAGCCGTCGCCACTCCTACGGCTTTGTGCGGCGCTGCCTTCGACGGTGTGCGCTTCCCCGAAGGCCGATTCGTCGAATACCGTACGGTAATCACACCCGGCGTTCGCGGCAACGTGCTTACGCTCGACAATTTCACACCCGACATCACCTCGCTGGAGCATAGTCTTGAGCGCTTCAGCCGTCTGGCCTCGCCGCGGCGCCAAAAGATTCTTGCCGTAGGCAAACTGACCGGCAGCAACCGCTCGCTGGTCAATATGCTGCGCCGCAACCGGCGCTTCGGCATCTCCCGGGTGCTCTATTGGGGTCGGAACTCCGAGGCTGCCGTGGAGTTCGCCCGAAATCTTCAGGACTGCGACATCCTCGTTTTCGGCGGCGAGACACCTGCCCTCCGGACCTTCGTAAGCAGCCTCCAGCGCGCCGACTACGACACCCAGCTTGAAGTGAACCTCGACGCTTTGGTCCACAACTTCAACCACTACCGCCGGCTCCTCCCTCCCCAGACGGGGTTAGTGGGCATGGTGAAGGCCTCGGCCTACGGCCTGGGGTCCATCGAAGTGGCAAAGGCACTGCAGAACGCCGGAGCGGCCTATCTTGCCGTGGCTGTGGTAGATGAGGGCGTTGAAATGCGCCGCGCAGGCATCACTATGCCCGTGATGGTCATGAATCCTATCTCGCGCCACTTCGAGGCACTCTTCGAGCAGCGGCTTGAGCCGTCGGTGTTCTCCTTCGAGGAGCTCGAACGCCTCATTTCGGAGGCCGATCGGCTTGGCATCGAGAACTATCCCATCCACATCAAACTCGACACCGGCATGCACCGCGTGGGCTTTCTGCCCGGGCAGATGGAAGAGTTGGCGGCAATTCTTTCATCGCAAAGCCGAGTGCGCGTGGAGTCTGTTTTTTCACACCTTGCCACCGCCGACTGCCTTGATAAAGACAGTTACACAAAGGGCCAATTGGAGTGCTTCTACAGCTGCACGCAGAAGCTGGAGGACCAACTCGGCCACAAATTCAAACGCCACATTCTCAACACCGCCGGCATGATGCGCTTTGCCGACTGCGGCCCTTACGAGATGGCACGCCTTGGCATCGGCCTCTACGGAGTGTCGCCGCTGCCAACTCCGGATGCCAACCTGCGCACGGTTGCGTCGCTGTCGAGCGTTATAATTTCTCTGAAGCGCTGGCCGGCCGGAACCCCCATCGGCTATGGCAACAAAGGGGTCACATCCCGCGAAGCCCTCATCGCAACTGTACCTATCGGGTATGCCGACGGCATCGACCGCCATCTCGGCAACGGCGCCGCCCGCTTCAGCGTGGCAGGCGTGGAGTGCCCCACGGTGGGCAATATATGCATGGACCAGTGTATGATCGACGTTACGGACGTCCCGGGAGTCGACGTAGGCTTTCCGGTTGAGATTTTCGGCACGAAAATACCCGTTGAGCGCCTCTCCGACACCCTCGGCACGATACCGTACGAGATACTCACGTCGGTGTCGCCGCGAGTACATCGCACTTACATAATGAAATAATCAGCCTTCGACGCCCAGACAGGCACGCACGGCTGCCCTGACGGTATCGGCATCAGGCTGCTTATGGCGCAGCAGGGCTATAACGCCTTCGATGTAGGCGTCCTTGCTCTTGAAGCCGCACATCGGAGCAACGTTGCAGGTTGTGAGCATCGACTTCATATTGAACACACGGAGCACGGAGGCATAGTCACCCTCCTGGAACATTCGCGAAAACGACTTGCAGAAGTCTTCGTAGACTCGGCGGGGCGCAAGCTCGTCGACCAAGCCCGCCAAATGGCTCTCAAGGGTATTGATGGAGTCGAAACGCGCATCCACGCGATACTCCACAGTACGCTTCATGCGATGACGGGTGTGCATGAGGGCCTGGCTGTGGAGCTCTGCCTTGAAAAGATTCATCACCGCCTTGCGAACGCGGTCGAATACCCTCTGCGGGTCCTTTCCGGCCCGATGCGCCATGGTCCGCACAATAGGTTCCAGAATGAAAATATTCTCAACCTCAGCCACTTCAGGCACCATAATACGCTTGCGACGCAGATAGGCGACCTCGTCGTCGTTGCGACGGTCGCGGTCGACGATGCCCATCGAGTCCATCTTGTGGAAGCCGCTGAGGTCGTTGAAAGTGCGGGTAGCCTCGATTACCTTGTTGCAGCTGCCCAAAGAGCGCACGGTGAAATCGGGGAATATGAGCGGATACAGTCGAGCGTCGATGCTACGGGGCTCACCCTCAATGAAAAGCACGGGCTTGCGGCTGCCGGTCAGTGTAAGGTATATCTCGTCGGTGATACCCTCGCGTGGGGCCAGCAGACGGTAGTCCCAGGCCTCGTGGCCGGTGTCGCAGTCGCGCACCCAGACGTACTGGGAGCCATTGCGGGAGGATGCGAACTCAGGGTCGTGGGTTGTGTAGCAGAAAGTGCAGTCGCTTCGGAGCGCCTCCAGGCGATTCCACAGCGAGCTCGTCAGAGTAGGATGAAGGAAGAGCTCGGGAGCATCGACAAAAACCACGGCTCCTTTGGGCGCATAGAGTACACCGCCGGTGTAGTACAGAACGGCGCGCTCACCGTCGCTCAAGCGAAGCACTGAGTAGGCGTCGCGGCCATCGTCCGACATATCGCGCGAGAAAAGCAGTTTACCGCTGTCGATAAGCACACGGTTTCCGGGAAACACTTCTTGCCATATTTCTATGACTTGGTCAAGGCGAGTGCGTCGCAAGGATGCCTTGCGGCCATCGGCCAAGGCAAGCTTGTAGCCGATGAGGTTGAGCATCTCGTCGTGCATAAGCTGTGCGAGCAGCAATTCGAGGGTGGTAGAGGGCGTTTCGGCTCTTACGCCTGTCGTCAGCACCGACGGCGTGAAGTGGCGCCGCAACGAGGCCGTCGAAGGTTGAGCGGAGCCGTTCTGCTCGCGAGCATAGAGGGCGTTGAGGGCATTGAGATGGAGAGCTTCGTCGCCGAGACTGCCGACGAGCGCACGCGTAAAGCGTGTCTTGCCGGCACCGTTGGCGCCGATAACAACGAGGGGACGGCCGGGACCGACGTCGATTTGATCCGGCGCGGAGCCGTCTATGCGGGCCGGTAGAGAGATTTTCATGCCCAAAGTTTTAGGATTTAAGGTAGAGGGCGCGCAGTGCGCTAAGCTTGGGCTTCGGTCAGAGGGATACCTGCTTGGAGTACGTGAGACGCACCTTGGCTTTTGCCAGATCGAGCACTGCCACGGAGGGGCCGTCGATATAAGGTATAACCTCGGAAACGATGTAGCGTGTGGTGTAGGACGTCATGTCCTGCTCGAAATTGACCGTCACGGGCACCAGACAGAAGGTGTAGTCCTCCTCGGTGGGAGCGGATTCGCTCTGCAGGAGATTCTCCACGTAGGTAGCCAGAGCCGAGAAGGTGTATTTTCCGGTCGAGGAGTCGTAGGCAGCGTAGAAGGAAGTTTTGTTGTCGGGCAACTTGTTCTGGCTGAAGAAATCCTCGAGGTCTTTTTCAAGCACCAGCAGAGCGTAGGTGGGAACCTCGGCCATACCACCCGTGGCGATAGTGTCGGCCGGAATTTCGAGCGACACCGTGTTGAGCACGGCCATAAGACCGCCGTGAGCTCGATAAGCAGCCATCACCTCGGGAGCGGGAAAGCGCAGACGGGCATTGTAGCCGGCCGGGGCCACCATCATTGCCTCACCGGCGTTTATACGTGCAAGAAGCTGCGGGTCGAGGTCGACGGTGATATTATTGTTGTTTATCACCTCAGGTGCCACGGCATAGTACTCCTGCTCAACGACGGCGGTGTCGGTTTTGTTGGTGGTGGTATTCTGCGTGTACTGGGTGAAGTTCATAGTGACGGAGGCGCGTTCGAAGTGCATCAGACGTCCGCTGCCGAATGTTGTGGTGGCGAAGAAGCCGGGGAAGACGTTGCGGGTGAACACTGCTCCACTCTGATAGTTGGCGGGGTTCTCCACGAAGGCGTCGAAGAGGTTGCGGGCAAACTCAATGGGGAGCTTGAGAGCCACCGTACGGGTAGCCAAAGCCGCGCTCTTTGCATCGTCGAGGGTGGAAGGCGAATAAATGCCGGAGGCGAGCACATTGGCCGGATTGTAGAAGCCGGTTGGGTCGAAATCGGTGTCGACGTCGGCCGGTAGCTGCTTGGTGAGGGGGTAGACGGTAATGCCCATCGGCACAATGGAGTCGCCGATGAAGCCGCCGGGATAGTATCGGAAGTTGATGAATGCGGAGTCGATGTCGACCGCAGTAAAGTTGGCGGTATCAAGCGCCACGGCCGGCACAAACTGCGCCACGACATTGCTGGAGATAGTTCCGTAGTTGGGTATGCAGACAGCACCCACGAGCTCAGTGAGAGTACGGGGTTGCACTACGCCCATCGGAACCGACTGGCCCGAAACAGTGAACGACGAGTCGACCACAATCTGAACCTCGTCTTCGAGGAGGCTCGAGCCAATAGTGCCTTCATCGCCGCAGCTTGCCGCGAAGAATATGGCAAAAGCTCCGGCAAGCATGCCTGTGGCTAATGTGCGAACTTTCATATGTGATGAGGAGTAAGGGTCAAAGTGATGTGTAGAATTCCTTGTAAGCCTGCCAGTTGCCTTCGCCGGGATAGTCGAGTACGGGTTTTCCGGAGGCCTTGGCGTAGTCGATGAGCTCGGCGGGAACGCCTTCCGAACTCACGGTTACAGCGTCGGCGAAGTCGATGGCGAGCTTGTTGAGCTTAATCCAGTCGACGGGAGTGCCACCCTCTGCGAGCGACTTGAGGTCTTCTTCGGGAATGCCGTCGGCGATGAGCTTTTCGACCATACGGGGGTCGAGATGGCCTTCAAAGGGGTTGTTCCACAGCGAGTAGACGATTTTGGTATTGCGGAAAGCGGAGCCGTCGGCAAAAACGGTCTTGAAGTAGAGAGGCGTCAGAGCCGTAACCCAACCGGTGCACTGAACCACGGAGGGTTCCCAGCGGAGCTTGCGCACCGTTTCGGCGGTGCCGCGCACGAAGAAGATGCATCGCTCGTCGTTGACGTCGGCGTCGTGCTCAATTTCCAGCTTGCCGGAGGAGTGACGCATAAAAAAGTCGTCGTTGTCGATAAAGTACACCTGAAGACGGGTAGGCTGAAGGGTGGCCACCTTGATTAGCAGCGGATGGTCTGTGTCGTCGATGGGTATATTCATACCGCTGAGGCGGATAACCTCATGGAGCTGGTTGCGTCGCTCGTTGATGTTGCCGTATTTCGGCATAAAGGTGCGCACTTCGACTCCGCCTTCCTGCATAGCTTGAGGCAGGTCGCGGCCGAAAAGGCTCAAAGGGGTTGCCGGCAGGTATGGCTCTATCTCCTGGGAGATGTAAAGCACTTTGTTAACGTCCATTCGCTTTCTGTAATATTAGGTTGACGACTCGCGGCGCCCGGCCCGTAAGCGGTGTAAGGGGGCGCGTGAGGTTGTACGCCGAGGCGTTTCGCCGTGGTTTATGCTTGCAAAGTTACTAAAAAATTCCCGAACGACACCTCCCGACACCTTCTCAAACCCGTTTATTTACGCTTTTTTAGCACGAAAGCACTTTTTTGATTCCTTTAACGCCACAGCCCCGTCGTCGCTCAACTTCAAAAAACGCAAAAAACGCCTAATTTTAGTGAAATGTAGACCCGACATGCAGTTTATTAGCCAAATTATGCGTAAATTTACACTCCGCAGTTCGATCCAAAGTCTTACGCGGCGAACATTACACTTTTAATCAGAAACTTACCACATTTTATCATATGCTTACCCCCGCATTTATCAGTTGCTTCCTCGGCAATCTCAGAGGATGGGAATGGATTATCATCCTTGTGGTCATCCTTCTTCTTTTCGGCGGCAAAAAAATTCCCGAACTCATGAAAGGTCTCGGCAAGGGCGTTCACTCCTTTAAAAAAGGCATGCAGGAGGCCAAAGACGAAATCAACCGCCCCCTTGAAAGCGGCGACGATGACTCTTCGGAGGCTCCCCGAGGCAAAGACCGAGGCTAACTTTTCAGGCACCAAACTCTAAATCAGGAGAACAGCTTTGTCCGGCGTAGGATTCGAAGGCGGATTCTGGGAGCATGTCGATGCTCTGCGGAGCGTTCTACTCCGCATCGCGCTTGTTATGGTTGTGCTTGGCGTGTGTGCCTTCATTGCCATGCCGTGGATTTTCGACCATTTTATAATGGCTCCGTGCAGCCCGGACTTCCCCACCTACCGTCTTTTCGACTCGGTCGCCTCCGCCACCGGCTTTTCCGAGCTTGCCACCACGGCCGATTTCCGCGTCGATATCGTCAGCGTGGAACTCGCCAGTCAGTTTTTCACCCACATGTCGGCCTCCGGCTGGTGCGCTCTCATCGCAGGATTCCCTATTGTGCTCTACCTGTTGTGGGGATTCATATCCCCCGCCCTGCACGAGCATGAAAAAAGCGGTGCCCGCCGTGCCTTCCTTGGCGGCAACGCTCTCTTCTATTGCGGAGCCGCCGTGGGATATTTCCTTGTTTTTCCCCTCGCGCTGCGCTTCCTGTCGCAGTACTCCCTTAGCGAAGCCATCCGCCCCATCGTCAGCCTCGACAGCTATATGGACAATTTCTTCACGCTCCTTCTGGCAATGGGCATCACCTTCGAGCTGCCACTGCTGGCTTGGCTTCTGGGCAAAGCCGGTCTATTGGACCGGTCCTTCTTCAGTCGTTTCCGCCGCCACGCCATCGTAGCACTTCTAATCATAGCCGCCCTGATCACCCCCACCGGCGACCCATTCACCCTGCTGATAGTCTTCCTGCCCGTCTACCTCCTTTGGGAGGGCGCTGCCCTCCTCGTACCGGCAGCCAAGGGTGCCGACAAGGAACTTTAACCACGACGCTTCTCATTGACCCACAAAAGCATAGGCAGCTAAAAATAAAGCAAGACTTCATACTTTGCGGCCCTTCCGGCAACGTATGGAGTGAGGGCTTCAGCCCTCGCCGACCAGCCAACAGCCTTCTTTTCGCCGAGGAAGTTACCTTCGCCTACCTTGCGGGGATTACAAATCCCCGCTCCATAACGTTGACGCAAACCGCTGAAAGAATGTAGCGCGGGGCGACCGCCCCGGGATAACCGACCACCCACCCGAATCAGCGACCCCGGCGGGACCGGACCCCGGCGAAAGGGGCGGACCGTGTTCGACCCCTGACGGGGTCGCCGCTCCTATATATGCCGTTTACCCGGGGCTGTCGCCCCGCGCATTCTATGTGTTTGTGCAAATTTTTGGGCAACTTTTTTTTGACGATTTGCCATTTTTTGGCGATTTTCG
>UQLO01000009.1 GCA_900541865.1 uncultured Porphyromonadaceae bacterium
GTGTTAAGCCTGTCGCTAGCGTTCATCCTGAGCCAGGATCAAACTCTTCGTTGTTGCTTATCTTGTTTTTCTTTTTTTCAAATTCAAACAAGACAACCTGAAAGTGTTGTCTTTGATGCAATCGGCCTCATGTTGAGTCCGCGTCCAAAGTCCCGGTTCGTATTGTTGCGCTATTGAGCTTCCTTTTCAGAATTGACTTGAGATTTCCGCTCGCAGACTAATCTGCGAAGCGATGCTCTTGTACTACTCTTAAAGTCTATTGTAATCGTTTCAATGTTCTCTTGTGCCGCTTTCGAGACCGCTTGTCCCGTAAAGCGAGTGCAAAGTTACGACCAAAAGCAGCCCCAATGCAAATTTTTCGGCCATTTTAACACTAATTTAACATTTGAAATAAACTATCCGCGCCCCGGATTGTTTAGGGGCGCCGGGCGTTCCGGCTGCAAGCCGCTGACCCACGGATAATTGCTCTCCGGAGCGACCGCAGGGCGCCTTTCGCGACCTTTCGCGCGGACGCGGCAGCCCGCGTCCCTACGAGATTACCATTTTACATTTTCAATTTTACATTTTCTATTCTATTCATGGGGGGCTTTTGGTGTTTGGAGTTTTTTTTGTAATTTTGGGGTGGTTTTTAGTGATTATCTAAATTAAATATGTGAACAGGCGGCCCCGTGGCCGACACAATATATTATAAATACAAATGGCATCAGTGGGCAACTTTGTGCATCTTCATGTGCACTCACATTATTCGAAGCTTGACGGTTTGTCGTCGCTATCGGGCCTTATTAAGAAGGCGTCGGGCGACGGCATGGGAGCTTTGGCGCTCACCGACCATGGCAATATGTTTGGTACTCTGGAGTTTGTCAACGGAGTAAAGAAACACAACAAGGGCATCAAGGGCAAGATTGGCGATGCGGAGGCGCGGCTTGCGAAGGCTCGCGAAGAAAACGACGGAGCCGAGGCTGAAAGCGCCGAAGCCGAGATTGCCAAGCTGAAGACTCAGATACTCAAACCGATACTTGGTTGCGAAATGTATGTTGCCGAAGGCGACATGCACGAGCACGCCAGCCGCCGCGACATAGGTCGACACCTGATAGTGCTTGCCAAAAACTCTACAGGCTACCACAACTTGATTAAGTTGGTGTCGCGTGCGTGGACAGAAGGCTTCTATTCTCATCCTCGTACAGACAAAGCGAGCCTTGCGGCTCACCACGAGGGGCTTATCATCTGCTCGGCGTGCCTTGCCGGCGAAGTTCCGCAGTTGCTGATGAACGGCGACATCGAAGGCGCGGAGAAAGCGGTGGCATGGTGGAAGAGCATATTCGGCGAGGACTATTATCTTGAATTGCAGCGCCATAAAGCTACAGTTCCGGAGGCAAACCACGAGGCATACGAGCTTCAGCGGCAGATAGAGCCTCACATAATAGAAATTGCTCGACGACAAGGCGTCAAGCTGGTGGCTACCAACGACGTACACTTTGTCGACGAGGACGATGCCGAGGCGCATGACCTGCTGATCTGCCTGTCGACCAACAGTGCCCGCAACGATCCCAAGCGCATGCGCTACTCCAAGCAGGAATGGTTCAAGACGCGGGCAGAGATGTGGAATATTTTCAGCGACATACCTGAAGCCCTCGAAAATACCCTCGAGGTAGCGGCCAAGGTTGAGGAATATTCCATCGAGCATGCGCCTATTATGCCAAACTTCAAGATACCCAAGGAGTTCGGCACTGAAGAAGAATACCGAAATCGCTTGACCGAAGAGGACCTCTTCAACGAATTTACTCGCGACGAACATGGGCAAGTGGTTCTCTCCGACGAAGCTGCGCAGAAGAAAATCAAAACCTTAGGGGGCTACGACAAGCTGTACCGCATAAAATTCGAGGCCGACTACTTGGAGAAACTCGCCTTCGAAGGGGCCGCTCGTCGCTACGGGAGCCCTCTGAGCGCCGAGGTCGAGGAGCGAATCCGCTTCGAGCTCCACATCATGAAGACCATGGGTTTTCCGGGCTACTTCCTTATCGTTGAAGACTTTATCCGCAAGGGCCGCGAAATGGGAGTCAGCATCGGACCGGGTCGAGGCTCAGCGGCCGGCTCGGTAGTGGCCTATTGCCTGGGCATCACTCAGATAGACCCGCTGAAATATGACCTCCTGTTCGAACGCTTTCTGAATCCGGACCGCATATCGCTGCCCGATATCGATATAGACTTCGACGACGACGGCCGCGAGGACGTGCTGAACTACGTTACGCGCGAATATGGCGCGCCCAACGTGGCCCACATCATCACCTACGGCACCATGGCGACGAAAACGTCGATTAAAGACGTAGCGCGGGTGATGAACTACCCCATCGACAAGAGCAACGCGCTGACCAAGCTCGTGCCGCGCCACATGCCCATCGACCCCAAAGATCCCAAGAAAGAAAAAGAGCTCAAGCAGACAGTGGCGAACCTGATGGAGTATGTGCCTGAGTTCAAGGAGGCTATGCGCGACCCGGCCGTGGCCGAAATCATGGGCTACGCCAACCGCTTGGAAGGCACCGTTCGCAATACGGGCGTGCATGCCTGCGGCGTCATCATCTGCCGCGACGATGTCACCGACTGGGTACCGGTCAGCACGGCAGCCGACAAAAACGGGGACACCATTCTGGTGACGCAGTACGAAGGCAGCGTGATAGAATCGACGGGCTTGATAAAGATGGACTTTCTGGGTCTGAAGACCCTGTCGATTATCCGTGAGGCCGTTGCGAACATCAAGGCGCACCGTGGCATCGACATTGATATGGAGAAAATCCCACTGGACGACCCCAAGACATACGACCTCTACAGCCGGGGGGCCACTGTCGGCACCTTCCAGTTCGAAAGTGCGGGCATGCAGCGCTACCTTCGGGAGCTCAAGCCGAGTGTCTTCGAGGACCTTATCGCCATGAACGCCCTCTACCGCCCGGGGCCTATGGAAAACATCCCCGAGTTCATCGCTCGCAAGCACGGGCGCCACGAGATAAAGTACGACATCCCCGAGATGGAAAAATATCTCAAGGACACGTATGGCATCACCGTCTACCAGGAGCAGGTCATGCTGCTGAGTCGCCTTCTCGGCGGCCTTACTCGCGGCCAGAGCGACACGCTTCGCAAAGCAATGGGCAAGAAACTCATTGAGAAGATGAACGAGTTGAAGGACATCTTCATGGATGGCGGCAAAGCACGCGGCCACGACCCCGAGGTGCTCGCAAAAATATGGGCGGAATGGGAGAAATTCGCCTCCTACGCCTTCAACAAGAGCCATGCCACGTGCTACAGCTGGGTAGCATTCCAGACCGGCTATCTCAAAGCCAACTACCCGGCCGAATACATGGCGGCCGTGCTGAGCCGAAACCTTGCGGACATTGCCACACTGAGCTTCTATATGGACGAGTGCAAGTCGATGGGCATCAGCGTTAAAGGCCCCGACATCAACGAGAGTTCGCACACCTTCAGCGTAACGCCGGGCGGCGACATCCGCTTCGGCCTTACCGCTATCAAGGGCATCGGCGGCGATGTTGTCCGCAAGATTGTCGAGGCTCGCCGGAGCGGTCCCTTCAAGGACATTCACGACTTCGTGGAGCGAGTGCCCTCCCAGGCCATCAACCGCAGAGTATTTGAAAATCTGACCTTTGCCGGCGCCTTCGACTGCTTCGAGGGCATCAAGCGCGAGGACATCATCTCGGAAGTCGGCAAACGCGGCGAGACTGGGGCCGAAATACTTCTTCGCTATGGAGCGCAATTCCAGAACGCCCACAGCAATATGAGCAACAGCCTCTTCGCCTTCGACGACGAAGATTTCATCAACTCCAACCGCCCCGAAATACCCTCGGCCCCCGAGTGGGACAAGCTCAAGCTGCTCGACAAAGAGCGCGAGCTGGTCGGCATGTACCTCTCCGACCACCCTCTTGCCCCCTACCGCACCGAGGTCGAGAACGCCGCCGACTGCACCATAGCCGAGAAGAACGAACGCACCACCACGGGCGTTTCTTTCACCATCGCCGGCATGGTGATGGAAGTGACCGAACGCACCACCCAGCGGGGCAGCCAGATGAGCATAGTCCGCATCGAAGACTTCACCGGGTCGACCGACTTCGCGCTCTTCGACCGCCAGATGAAGGAATATATTCATTTTCTGCGCGTTGGCGCTCCTATACTCGTCACCGGTCAGCTTCGTGCCGACAACCGGGGCACAGTGCGCTTCAACGTGGAGCGCATCCAGAGCCTTGCCGAACTTCGAGGGCACCTTTTCAGTTCCATTCACCTCAAAGTGACCCCCGACCAACTCTCCGACGCCACCGGTCTTATAGAAAGCAGCCAGGTGAGCGATCCGGACAACGTGCTCGACATCGAGTTCCTCATCCACGAACCGAATCTCAACCGCACCCTGCACTTTCTGAGCGGTCTCAAGGCCGAACCCACGCCTACTCTGCTCACCAAGCTCAAAGCGGCCGAAATAGAATATATGCTTACCCGACGCAAGGAAGCATAGGACCCATCAAAAAAAACAAAACTAAAGAAAACAAAAATGGCATTCACATTCACCGACGAAAACGTAAAAGAAATCATAGCCACCGGCAAACCCGTGATGATCGACTTCTGGGCAACATGGTGCGGTCCCTGCCAGGCCATGGGACCCGTAGTGGACAAACTGGCTTCCGAATACCCCGAGAGCGAAATCGTAATCGGCAAATACAACACCGATGAGCAGAACGACTTCTGCATCGAAAACCGCGTGATGGGCATCCCGGCCTTCCTGTTCTTCAAAGACGGCAAACCCGCCTTCCGCCTTGCCGGCCTCCAGAAAGAGGACACCCTGCGCGAGAAAATCGAAGAACTACTCAAAAACTAAGATTACACCACGGGGAATGCGCAATATCTATTCACCGGCCGACATCGAAAAGGTGCTCGACAGCATCCTCGGCAGCTCCGCGGACTCGGAACGTCCGGACGGTGCCGAACTTGACGCTGCCATAGCGCGGCGTGCCGAATTTATCGGCGCGGTAGGCCGGGCGTGTGCCTCGGAAGTACTTCGCGAGCGGGCCGACAGCGGCGCAAAGGTTGTTGTCTTCGCCGGCGACGCCATCAACGGGGCCTACGCCATGGAGACGGCCATCGCCCTCCATCAGTCAGGATGCCGCGCTGAGGTATACCTCATTAATATAGGCGGCAATCTGCTCAAGCCCGACACCAAGGCGGCTCGCGAGCGCTTTCTGGAGGCTGCCGGCAGCGAATACCTCTTCGAAACCGTCGACCTGCGGGTTCTTCTGCCGGAAATGACGCCTGAGATGATAGTCGTCGACGGTCTCTTCGGTCGCGAGTACAAGGCGCCCCTGCGCGGCGGCTACCAGGCTATGGCGCGGCTTATCAATGAAAAAGGAGCCAAGGTGATTTCCATCGACCTGCCCTCGGGTATGTCGCCGGAGCTTTCGGTGGGCATGATCAACCGCAATATCGTCCACGCCAACCTGACCTTGACCCTGGTAGGACCCACGCTGGCATTCTACATGCCGGAAAACGCCGAGTTGCTGGGGCGCTGGAAGGTACTGCCCCTGCCCTACCCCCGCGAGGTTCTAAAAAGCATAAAATGCAGTTCGCGGCTTGTCGACGGCAACGGCATACGGGCCGTGCTGCCCCGCCGAAGTCCATTCGCCTCCAAGGCCGATCTGGGCAGTGCCCTCATCTACGCCGGAAGCTACGGCATGCTCGGGGCCGCCGTGTTGGCCGCCCGCGGCGCTTTGCGTTCGGGATGCGGAAAGGTTACGGTCCACAGCGCCCGCTGCGGCTACTACGTGCTTCAGACGGCTGTGCCTTGCGCAATGTTCGAAACCGACGGGGGCGATATGGACATCCGTCACTTCGAAAGCGGCGTCGAAGCCGACGCCATCGGTGTCGGGCCGGGCATAGGCCGCTCCGAAGGCACCGTGCAGGGGCTGGAGCAGTTGCTCAAGGCCATGAGCGCAGCAAAACAGCCGCTGGTAATCGACGCCGACGCGCTCAACTGCATCGCCCTTCGCCCTTCGATGCTCGACTTCATACCTCCGCGCAGCGTGCTCACACCCCATGCCGGCGAGTTCGACCGCATCTTCGGACCGCAGCCGTCGTCGTCGGCGCGTCTGCTCAAAGCCATCGAAGTCAGCACCCGCTACCAGATTGTAATCGTGCTCAAAGGGCATTACACCCAGACCGTATGGCCCGGCGGCTCCGTGGCCGTCAACTCCTCGGGGACCGAAGCCCTCGCCACGGCAGGCTCGGGCGACGTGCTCACCGGTCTTCTCACCGGCCTTATAGCACAACACATCAAACCCGAGATCGCCGCCGTGGCCGCAGTCTACATACACGGCATCGCCGGACATATGGCAGCCGAAGAGAACGGCATCGCCGGCACCACCGCAGAGGATATTTCCACCGCGGTAGGTCCTGCAATCGAAGCCATCCTCCACACGCCCGCAGCCTCCAAAACACCTTCAACCTAAAAAAACGAAAACACAATGTCAAAAACCGCCCTGCTTGCCGCCCTCCTCTGCGTGAGTTCTATCGCCGGAGCCCAGACTTCCCAGCGTATCACCGCCGGCAAAGCCAGCGAATACGGACTGGTGTACAGCCTGCCGAATACTGTAGCCGACGTTTACCTCTGTGCAGAACTCGTCGAGGAAACTCCCGGCGAGTTCCACAACTACGCCCGCCGCTATCTCGGCACCTCCGACGCCATCACCACCGCGAGCCGAACAGCCCGCCTCACAGGCGCTGTCATCACCCCGCGAGGTGTCGCCGACCCCACCGAGCAGTGGCTCGCGCAGTTCAAAAACGGAAGCACGCCCTATATGACCCTCACACCGGGCAACGTTCCGACCGGCATCAACACCGAGACACTCTACACCACCGACGCGCCCGATGTCCCCGAAGCCACCGACTGGACTCCTTCGCCCCTGGACGGCCCGGCCGCCCGCCAGGCCATAACGGCCGAAATGGCCCGCAGCTCCTCGACCTCGAAGCGCGCCGAGCTCGCCGCCCAGCGCATCTTCGAACTGCGCGAGATGAGGAGCGACATTCTCTCCGGCCAAGCCGACAACATGCCTTCCGACGGGGCCGCCATGGACCTCGTTCTCCGCAATCTGCAGGCTCAGGAAGCTGCTCTGACGGCAATGTTCACCGGAGTCCGCCGCACACGCACCGTGGTCGGAAAAGCCACCGTCGTGCCCGACACCGTTTCGGCGTCCGACATTGTGATAGCCCGTCTTTCTGTGACCGACGGCATTATAGAGTCCTCCGACCTCTCCGGCAGTCCCATCACGGCCGATATCACCGTAGTGGAGCGCGGCGTGCTGCCCACCAACGAAAAAGGCGAAGTCAAGACCTTCCCCCGAGGAGGCGTGGCCTACCGTATCCCCGGGCGCGCCAAAATCGAGGTGCGGTGCGACAACAACACAGTTGCCTCCCGGACGCTGGATGTAGCCCAGTTAGGCGTGGTGTTCGGACTCAACCCGGCGTTGTTCACCGACAAGCGCGAGCCGGCCATGGTAGTCTTCGACCCGGCCACCGGCTCCATCGTGGAGCTCGGCCCGGCAAACCAGTAAGCAGCAAACCTTGAACAGACAATACTAACAAACACAAAATGACAAAAATAAACCTCTGGCGCAGCGCCCGCGACTACTTCTTCATCACTCTGGGCATGGCAATCTACGCCTTTGGATTCTGCGGGTTCATCCTTCCGGAGAAAGTGGTTATCGGCGGCCTCGCCGGCATCGGCACCATCGTCTACTTTCTCACGGGCATCCCCGTGGGCGTCACTTCGCTTGCCTTGAACCTGCTTCTGCTGGCAATTGCCTATCGCATTGTGGGCAAGCAGTTTGTGCTCGGCACTATTTATGGCGCGGTGATGATTTCGGTCTTTATGAGCATTTTCCAGCCGCTGCTCAGCGATGGCTTTACTCAGGAGCCTTTCCTCAACATCGTCATCGGCGGCATGTGCGCCGGCCTGGGCGTCGGTCTTGCATTTACGCACAACGGCTCCAGCGGAGGCACCGACATCATCGCGGCTATGGTCAACAAGTACACCAACGTAACCGTCGGCCGCACCATGCTCTACGTCGATGTGTGCATTATCTCGTCGAGCTACCTTCTCACTCACCAAATCGACAAGGTGGTATTCGGCTTCATCGTGCTCTTCCTGTGCTCCTACGTGGCCGACATGATTATCAACACCAACCGTCAGGCCGTGCAGTTCACCATCTTTTCCAAACACTGGGAGCGCATCGCCACCGCCATCAACAACGATGCCCACCGAGGCTGCACCGTCATCAGCGGCATGGGATGGTACTCCAAGCAGGATGTGAAGGTGCTTTTGGTGATGTGCCGAAAGATAGAGGCTGTCACCATAGCACGCATCATTAAGAGCATCGACCCTAATGCCTTCTGCACCCAGGCCAACGTCAACGGAGTCTACGGCAAAGGCTTCGACGAGCTCAAAGTGAAGATGAAGCAGCCCGACCAAATCCACAAAAAGGAGGCACCCGACCAAGCCTTGAAGAGTTGAAATGGACCAAAACAACCTACTATCGCGCCTGGACGGCATAGAATCGCGGTTCGAGGAGGTCAGCACCCTCATCACCGACCCGGCTGTAATAGCCGATATGCCCCGCTATGTGCGCCTCAACAAAGAATACCGGGAGCTGGAGCGGCTGTGCGCCGCCACGCGCCGCTACCGCAAGTTGCTGACCGACATCAGCGAAAGTCGCGCTCTGCTTGCTTCCGAGTCCGACCCCGAGCTGCGCGAAATGGCCCGTGAGGAGCTGGATGCGGCCTCCGCCGTCCTTCCCGACCTTGAGGAGGAAATCAAACTGCTCCTCATCCCCGCCGACCCCGAGGACTCCAAGAACGCCATTGTGGAGATTCGCGGAGGCACCGGTGGCGACGAAGCCGCCATCTTCGCCGGCGACCTTTGCAAGATGTATATGCGCTTCTGCGAATCGCGCGGCTGGAACGTGGCCGTTAACTCCGCCAGCGAAGGCGCCGCCGGTGGTTTCAAGGAGGTGATTCTCTCTGTATCCGGAGAGGGCGTGTACGGTATTCTTAAGTACGAAAGCGGCGTCCACCGCGTGCAGCGCGTCCCCGCTACCGAAACGCAGGGCCGTGTGCACACCTCGGCGGCTACCGTGGCTGTGCTGCCCGAAGCTGAGCCCTTCGACGTCCAAATCAACGAAGGCGAGATCAAATGGGACACCTTTCGAAGCGGGGGCGCCGGCGGTCAGAACGTCAACAAGGTCGAATCCGGCGTTCGCCTGCGCTATATGTGGAAAAATCCCAACACCGGCGTTTCCGAAGAAATTCTCATTGAGTGCACCGAGACGCGCGACCAGCCCAAAAACAAAGAACGGGCTCTGAGCCGCCTGCGCACCTTCATCTACGACCGCGAACACCAGAAATATGTCGACGACATTGCCTCCCGACGCAAAACAATGGTGTCGACGGGCGACCGCTCGGCCAAAATCCGTACTTACAACTACCCTCAGGGCCGAATCACTGACCACCGCATTAACTACACCATCTACAACCTGGCGGCTTTTATGGACGGCGACATCCAGGACGTCATCGACCATCTCATCGTGGCCGAAAACGCCGAAAAACTCAAAGCAGCAACCCTCTGACCCTCTGAGCTTCACAGAATATGACACGCAAAGAATTAGTAAACCACATTTTCGAGAAAGAATCATTCCTGTGCGTGGGCCTCGACCCCGACATCAAGAAAATACCGGAAAGCATCCAAGGCACTCCCGCTCAACGCATTCTTGCCTTCAACAAAGCTATCATAGACGCCACCGCGCCTTTCTGCGTGGCTTTCAAGCCTAACGTGGCCTTCTACGAATGTCACGGCGCCGACGGATGGGACGCCCTGGCTCAGACTGTGGCCTACATCCGGTCCAACTATCCTGACCAGTTCATAATAGCCGACGCAAAACGCGGCGACATAGGCAACACCGCTGCCCGATATGCCGCTACTTTCTTCGAGAATATGGACTGCGATGCCGTTACTTTGGCGCCTTACATGGGTGAGGACTCCGTAAAGCCCTTCCTGGCATACAAAGACCGATGGAGCATCATTCTCGCTCTGACCTCAAACCCCTCGGCCGACGATTTCGAGCTTGTTCAGGACATCAAAGGTGTGCCTCTCTACCAGCGGGTGATCCGTATGAGCCGGCATTGGGGTTCGCCGGTGAACACTATGTATGTGGTCGGAGCAACCCGCCCCGAAGCCCTCGATGCCATTCGCGAGCTTGCCCCTCGCAACTTTCTGCTCGTGCCCGGGGTAGGCGCTCAGGGCGGTAATCTCGACGACGTGATGGCCCACGGTCTTATCGACGAATGTGGTCTGCTTGTCAACAGCTCCCGAGGCATAATCCACGCCTCCGGCAGCGACGACTTCGCCGCAGCCGCCGCCGAGGCTGCCCGCTCTATGGCCGCCAAGATGAGCGAAGGCCTCCGCAAATACCTCGCCGACGAAAACATGTAGCGTCGTCAGAAGGCGACGTTGTATTTGGCCAGCACTTCGAGCGGGTGGTAACTCTCTTTGGCGCGGCGAAGGCCGGGGTCGCCGGCATCGTCCTCGCGGTTGAGGTACTGAATACCCGGATGAAGGCGGCATAGGCGCTCGGCAAAGAGGCGGTTGATGCTCTCCCCGGCTCCGGAGACCGTGTGGTCCATCTTTTCGATGTGTATGACGGCGGTGTCGCCGACTACTTCGGCGCAGGTGAAGGCCACGATACGTCCTCCGGCGCCACGGAGCACGGCACCTTCGAAGCCATAACAATTATAATAGTCCAGCACGCGGGCGCACTGGTCGCGCTCGAACTGGGCCTCGGCCTCGTCGGCCTTCTCGACCGAAGGCAGCCCTGCAAGGAAGGCTGCCGTCTCGGCAAGATTGTCGTCGGTGAGCTCCTCCAGTGCCCAGTCGGGATTATCCTGCAGAAAGCGGTTCACGTGGTTGCGCTTTTTGTTGTATGCCTTGCCTTCGAGGGTGGCCAACGCCGTGGCCGAGTAGAGATAGTCGCCCCAGCACTCGAGCAGTTCCACCGAAGTGGCTCCGGCGGCAAGCAGGGGCCCGACGGCGTCCTGAGGCACTGCCGAGAATACGAGCTGGCAGCCGTGGGCCTCGCAGTATTCTCTGAGCAAGGCTATTGAATCCTTTAGTGGCAGATCGCCGACCGGAACTGCAAATGCCGGGCGGCGCCGGTCCTGCTCGTCGAGGCCGCGGATGAAGAGGGTGTTGCGGTAGATGCAGTACTCATAGTTGAAATAATCGACCCACATATAGATGCCACCCACGGTGTAGTCGCACGTTCGCCATGGCGCGCGGTGCAGTAGCGGCGCAACCGATGGGATGGTAGCCAGCGTGAGAGGCATAAACGACAGCGTACATGAGCGAGTGGCGCACAGGGCGGCGCATGCTGAAGTGGCAGTTCTAACGGATGTTTGCATAATATAAATGATGTTCGGTTTACTTACAAACACCCGGCTGCGCGCTATAGTTCAGAAAAAGGACCGCCCCGGCAGTGTTGCGACAGCACTGCCGGGGCGGCATTTACAGTATTGAATAGTGTACTATTCCCTATTCACTATTAACTATTAACTATTCATCGGGCTGAGCCGGAAATCATCTGTGCGAGCTGGCGGTTGAAATCGCCGGCTTCCTGAAGCTGCTCTATGGTGAGGTGCATGCGGTAGCGCCAGTAGTGGCGTGAGTTGGCGGGCACGTTGATGCGCTCGTCGGCCGGATTTTCGCGGCGCAGGTTGCCGTCCATGCTGAGCCAGTCCTGAAGGGGCAGCACACAGAGCATGGAGGGCGACTTGAGGTGCATGTCGATGATGCGGGCGCAAACCCACGGCTCGGCGTAGTAGGGAGCGGTGCCGGCTTCGTGGAGTACTACGTTGAAGAACTCCTGGCTCTTTGCCCGGTCTTCCTCCCACCATCCGCGCAGGCCGCTCATATCGTGGGTGGAGGTGGTGCATACGCTGTAGTAGGGGTAGTTCCAGGTGTTGCCGAACGCAGTTGCGGGGTCTTTGGGCATGCGCTGTATCTCCAGAGAGAGAATCTCGAGCTTGTCCATCACCGCGGGCACGCAGGCCGGTATCATGCCGAGGTCTTCCGCGCAGCAGAGCATGTTGGTGGCCTGGATGAGCGGGGGCAGTTTCCACATAGCCTTGCCGTACCAGAAGTCGTTGTGGCGGCGATAGTAGAAGTCGTTGTAGAGGCGGTCGAAGCACCAGCGCTCGTAGTCGGTCAGGCAGCGGTAGGCGAAGGAGTGCTGAGCGCTGATTCGCGGATGGTATTTGCCCTTCTGCTCGGGGTCTTCGATGAAGAGAACCTGGTCGACAAGGCCGATGAGGCCGTCGCAGATGCGGGTGTTGCGTTCGTCCTTTTCCTGAGTAGCGAAGAAGTCGGCGATTTTGCGCTGGGTTTCGAAGCCCGCCTTGAGGCTGTAGCGGCCGTTGCCGTTGGCCTCGAGGTATTTCTTCTTCACCTCTGCGGTGTAGGGTCCGAAGAACTCGTCCAGGAACCAGTCCATGATGCAGGGGCGCGTCTGGGTGGCCTCGTCGATCCAGAAGTCGTAGTTGTAGCGCAGCTCGTCGGCGCTGTAGGGCAGAGCCGGGTTGAAGATACCCAGCAGGCCGTGGAGGGCGTCCATAGGTATCTGCCATATGCGGAAGAAGCCCAGCACGTGGTCGATGCGGTAGGCGTCGAAGTATTCGGCCATCTTGCGGAAGCGGGCCTTCCACCATGCAAAGCCGTCGCGGTTCATCACCTCCCAGTTGTAGGTCGGGAAGCCCCAGTTCTGGCCCAGCACGGAGAAGTCGTCCGGAGGAGCGCCTGCCTGGCAGTCCATATAGAAGAGAGAAGTGTCCACCCAGGCATCGGCGCTGGTGCGCGAAATGCCGATAGGCACGTCGCCCTTGAGGGCCACGCCGTTTTTCTGGGCGTATTCGTGGACGGCGCGCATCTGGCGGTCGAGGTGGTACTGCACATAGCAAGCCATGCGCACAGCCTCGGAGTGCTTTTTGACAGCGCGGTCGAGCACAGTCTTGCTGAAGGCGGCGTCGTCGCCCCACTTGGTGAAATCGGGGGTGCCGTAGGCGTCGCGAAGGGCGCAGAAGGCGGCGTAAGGCAGCAGCCACGAGGCGTTGCGGGCCTCGAATTCTTTGTAGTCGGCCGATGCCAGGGTTTTCTTGCCTTCCTGGACGAATATTTCGGCTATGTAGGCGTTTTTGGCGTTGTTAACCTTCTCGTAGTCGACGGTTTCGAGGGCATTAAGCTCTTTGCGGAGGGTTTCGTAGTACTTGCGGCGGCCGGCATCCTTGAGTTTGCCAAGCTCGTCGAGTCGCAGGTACATCGGATGCAGCGCAAACGTTGAGTTGGCGTTGTAGGGGTATGAGTCCGTCCAGGTGTGGGTCATGGTGGTGTCGTTGACCGGCAGCAGCTGCAGCAGGCTCTGTCCGGTCGATTTGGCCCAGTCGACCATCTTGAACAGGTCGTAGAAGTCGCCGACTCCGAAGTCGTCGTTGCTGCGCAGCGAGAACACGGGTATGGCCGTGCCGGCGCCGCGCCACAGAGGCAGGCTGTTGATGAATCGCATGCCCGCTACCACGGTGGCGGCCGTCATGTCGGGCCGGATGCCCACGTTGCGGTTGTCGCCGCCTTCCCAGGCAACGACGTTGCCCGTTTTGTCGTCGAGAACTACGAATTTATATTGTGTGTCGGGAGTAAGGGCTGCTGCCGGCACATTCACCTTCCACAGCGGGAAGTCCGAGCAGTCCATGCGGCGGGCGCGACGGGGATTCCAGTCGCCCAAAGCCTCCACGGAGCCGCTGATGGCCAGAACCTGACCCGGAAGTAGCATTGGAGCGGCTACCACGAAGGTAACCTCGCCGGTGGCTGCGTGCAGGGGTATCGCCGTCGATACGTGGCGGGTGATGCACTCGGTGAAGGCCGACGAATAGAACGGCTTGTCAAGAGGCTGATCCTGCCAGCGGTCGTAGACTACCACGGCGCGCACTCCCGGCGCCGGTACGAAGCGGCGCGCCGACCCCCACTCGTTTTTGATGTCGCCTTCGTCGGTGCGGACTATATAGCGGTAGCTGAAGGGCGCTGCATCGTCCGGAAGCTCCACCGTGAGCTTCCATTCAGAACCGTTGGCAACGGCCATTTTAAGGGCCTTGGCCACGTCACCGCCTCCTAAGAGTTCGTTTTCGGCCACAAGGTAGAGCGATTCTCCCCAGTGGGTGCGGTACTCGATGTTGAAGGTTATCTTCATATTGAATTCAGTATGATATAAATCAGTTTTGCAGACTCCAAAAGGCGCGAAGAAGGCGCCCCTCAAAAATCAAACAAAGTTACCCAAAAAACCTGACATCAATGCGCATCCTGCCCCAAATTATGTTTTATTAACAATCGAACCCCGATTCGGCCCCACTTCCTCGCCGCCTCTGCCGTCGTTAAGTATTTTTATATGTGTTTTGGCCGTTGGTGCGCCATTTTTTCGTAATTTTGTGGCTTAAACAAGCAATCGAATATTCAACACTTACTATAAAGCTATGGCACAGCAAGATGACGTGTTCAAGAAAATCGTTTCCCATGCCAAGGAATACGGTTTTGTCTTCCCGTCAAGTGAAATTTACGACGGTCTGAGCGCCGTGTACGACTACGGCCAGAACGGCGTAGAACTCAAAAACAACATAAAACGCTACTGGTGGGACGCCATGACCCTGCTCCACGAAAACATTGTGGGCATCGACTCGGCCATCTTCATGCACCCCACCATCTGGAAGGCTTCCGGACATGTCGACGCCTTCAACGACCCGCTCATCGACAACCGCGACTCCAAGAAGCGCTACCGCGCCGACGTCCTCATCGAGGACCATCTGGCAAAAATGGACGACAAGATTGCCAAGGAAGTGGCAAAGGCGGCTAAACGCTTCGGTGATGCCTTCGACGAAGCTCAGTTCCGAGCCACAAACGGCCGAGTTCTCGAGCTGCAGGCCAAACGCGACGCCCTCCACGAGCGCTTCGCAAAGGCCATGAACGACAATAACCTCGAAGACCTCCGAAATATCATCGTCGAGCAGGAAATCGTCTGCCCCATCTCCGGAACAAAGAACTGGACCGAAGTGCGACAGTTCAACCTCATGTTCAAGACCGAGATGGGCTCCACTGCCGACGGCGCTATGACCGTCTACCTGCGTCCCGAGACCGCTCAGGGCATATTCGTGAACTACCTCAACGTCCAGAAGACCGGCCGTATGCGTATTCCCTTCGGTATCGCTCAGATCGGCAAAGCCTTCCGCAACGAAATCGTTGCCCGCCAGTTCATTTTCCGTATGCGCGAGTTCGAGCAGATGGAAATGCAGTTCTTCGTGCGTCCCGGCGAGGAGCTCAAGTGGTTCGGTCAGTGGAAAGAATGGCGTCTTAAGTGGCACAAAGCCCTCGGGCTGGGCGACGATAAATACCGCTACCACGACCACGACAAACTCGCACACTACGCCAACGCCGCAACCGACATCGAATTCCTGATGCCCTTCGGCTTCAAGGAAGTGGAAGGCATCCACAGCCGCACTAACTTCGACCTGTCGCAGCACGAAAAATTCTCCGGCAAAAAAATCCAGTACTTCGACCCCGAACTCAACGAAAACTACACTCCGTACGTTATAGAAACATCCATAGGTGTCGACCGTATGTTCCTCAGCGTGCTCTGCTCTAGCTACGAGGAAGAAAAACTCGAAAACGGCGAAACCCGCGTGGTGCTCCACCTCCCGGAGGCCCTTGCCCCCGTCAAGTGCGCAGTCCTGCCGCTCGTTCGCAAGGACGGCCTCCCCGAAAAGGCCCGACAGATCGTCGACGAGCTCAAATTCGACTTCGCAACACACTACGAGGAGAAGGACGCCATCGGTAAGCGCTACCGCCGCCAGGATGCAATCGGTACCCCCTTCTGCATCACCGTGGACCATCAGACCCTTGAGGACAACACTGTCACCCTGCGCGAACGCGACTCTATGGCTCAGACCCGTGTGGCTATCGACGACCTCCATCGCCTCATCCACGACCGCGTAAGCCTCTCGTCGCTGCTCCGCAAGCTCCGTTGAACGGCATCTCACCCCGAGGGGTGCCGGACTGGGCGCCCTTGGGGATGTTCAATGAGCAACTCTTATAATTACTGAATATGAAGAAATTAACTCCCGTCATCATCGTTGCCGTTCTGGTTGTCCTCGCTCTCGTATGCGGAACCAGCGGATGCTCCACTTACAACAAGCTCGTAACCCTCGAGCAGGACGTCGACCAGCAGTGGAGCCAGGTCGAAGTGCAGTACCAGCGCCGAATGGACCTCATTCCCAATCTGATGCGTACCGTGCAGGGCTATGCCGCTCACGAAAGCAACACCTATGAGTCCGTAACCCGCGCCCGCGCCGGCCTCGACAACGCCATGAACGCCGCCAATGCCGACAGCGCCGCCGCAGCCACCTCCGACCCCGCCGCTTTCCAGCGCTACACGCAGGCCCAGGAAAGCCTCAACCGCGCTCTGAGCATCTACGTCAACGCTGTCCGCGAGGCCTATCCCGACCTTAAGGCCGACGCTCAGTTCCTAAACCTCCAGACTCAGCTCGAAGGTACCGAAAACCGCATCGCCACCGAACGCGGCCGATACACCGAAACCGTGCGCGACTACAACCTTCAGGTGCGTCGATTCCCCGGCAACATCTGGGCCGGCATATTCGGTTTCGGTACAAAACCGCAGTACAGCGCCGACCCCGCCGCCGCCCAGGCCCCTACGGTCGAATTTCCCTCCTGACGACCTCCTCCCATTGAACCAATCATGAAAAAATTACTGCCTCTGGCCGCAGCCGCACTCCTCTTCTGCGCGTGCTCCGGCGACGACGACACCACTACCTGGGAAAAGTACGCCGACTGGCGCGAGACTAACAACGCTTGGCTCGCACAGCAGCAGGCCCGTACCAATCCCGACGGCTCGCCATACTTCAAAGTAATAGTCCCCGACTGGAACCCCGGCTCCTTCGTTCTGATCCATTACTTCAACGACCGAGCCCAAACCGAAGGCAAACTGTCGCCGCTCTACACATCCACCGTCGACACTCGCTACCGCCTTCAGCTCTACGACGGCACTCCCGTCGACAGCTCGACACTGGCAACCTCCGGAGGCGCACCCGGCATATACCGCGCCCAGGTCAACAACCTCATTCCCGGTTGGAGCGTGGCCCTGAGCGACATGCGATGCGGCGACACCGCCCAGGTCGTAATTCCCTATCAACTCGGCTACGGCGCCGGCTCCTCCGGTGTGCTCAAACCCTACTCCAACCTCGACTTCCACATCCGACTGGTCGACATCTACAAATACGAGGCCTCACCCTACTGACCCGTCCGACCACCTACACACAAAGGGCTGCACTCCGGTGCGGCCCTTTGCCGTTTTTATGAAAAATGCAAAATGTAGAATGCGCCGTGAAGGAGACTATGGAGCGGGGATTTGCAATCCCCGCCGGGCAGGCGAAGGTAACTTTTATGGCCAGACGGGTTGGCGCAAACACACGGACCGCCGGCCAAGGAGGGCGAGCTTCCAGCTCGCAAGCCGCGAAAGGCCCCGCAAGCACACTTATGGCATTGAAATAGAACCGCGTAGCGGTTCAAGAGGGTAGCCGTGGGCGACAGCCCACGGAAAAACGTCCCAACCATAAACGGCGACCCCGTCAGGGGTCGAACACGGGCCGCCCCTTTCGCCGGGGTTCGACCCCTACAGGGTCGCTGATGCGGGTGGGTGGCCGGCGCCCCGGGGTTGTCACCCCGCGCTACATTCTTGAACCCCTACGGGGTTCTCTTTCGGCGGTTTGCGGCGGCGTTATGGAGCGGGGATTTGCAATCCCCGCCGGGCAGCCGAAGGTAACTTCTTCAGCGATAAGACGGCGGCGGCGGGTGGGCGTGTGGGGCTTGAGGGCGGCAACGCCGCCCCGCTTTATGTTAGCCGCTCGGATTCATCCGGCGGAATAGGATTGGGCGTATTTTCGCATCCCGAAGGGATGCCGCTGTGCGCCGTCGGCCGCCACGCGGTATCCAAGGAGAGAACCCTGTAAGGGTTCAATAAAGTAGCGCGGGGTGACAACCCCGGGTATACGGCATATATATCGAACAGGCGACCCCGTCAGGGGTCGAACCTTCGCGAAGGTGTGCGCGATGGCGGACCGCGTTCGACCCCTACAGGGTCGCTGATTTTGGTGGGTGGCCTGCTGTCCCGGGGTTGTCACCCCGCGCTACTCTCTTGAACCCCTCCGGGGTTCTCTTTCGGCGGTTTGCGGCGGCGGGGCGGCGGGGATTGCAAATCCCCGCTCCATAGCGCCCTCCCTACCACGCCCATTCTACATTCTACATTTTACATTCTACATTTTTTAATAGCGTCAGGCGGACGCTTGCGAGCTGGAAGCTCGCCCTCCTTGGGGCCTCGCACAGCCCGAAGGGAAAGCCGGGCACCTAAACTATTGTAAGAGAACCCTGTAAGGGTTCAATAAAGTAGCGCGGGGTGACAACCCCGGGTATACGGGACACACACGCATTAGCGACCCTGTAGGGGTCGAACCTTCGCGAAGGTGTGCGCGATGGCGGACGGGGTTCGACCCCTACAGGGTCGCTGATTTTGGTGGGTGGCCTGCTGTCCCGGGGTTGTCACCCCGCGCTACATTCTTGAACCCCTACGGGGTTCTTTTCAGGCGGGGCGGCGGGGATTGCAAATCCCCGCTCCATAGTCAGAGGGTTATCTTGCGGGGGAGGATGCTTTGGCGCATGAACACTGAGGCCATGGCGGAGAATTTGTCGGGCTGCTCGGTGGTGAGGTAGGTCGTTGTTGCGCCGCGCGATACTGCGGCAGCCATATCGGGATGCCTGCGCAGGTAGTCCTTCAGCGAACGGGCCACTATTTCGCCCTGAGGAAGAACGCGGATGCCATCGGGGACGTATTTGAGAATCTTAGGCAGCAAAACGGGGTAATGGGTGCAGCCCAATATTATAGTATCCATTTCGGGGTCCTTGGCTATGAGGCGCTTAATGTCGCGCTCTACGAAGAAGTCGGCCCCCGGGCCGTCGCTTTCGAGGTTCTCCACCAGGCTGACCCACATAGGAGCGGCAAGGCTGTTGAAACGCATGGCGGGGTATATTTTGGCTATTTCGATGTCGTAGCTCTGCGAGGCTACGGTGCCGGGAGTTGCCAGCAGACCGACGGAGCCAGTTCGGGACACCTCGCCGAGAATTTCTACGGTAGGGCGAATCACGCCGAGCACGCGACGCGCCGGGTCTATGGCAGGGAGGTCTCGCTGCTGGATAGAGCGCAAAGCCTTTGAGCTGGCGGTGTTGCAGGCCAGGATTACCAGAGGGCAGCCCATGTCGAACAGGCGACGCACGGCCTGACGCGTAAACTCGTAGACGAGTTCGAAGGAGCGAGTGCCGTAGGGAGCACGGGCATTGTCGCCCAGGTAGATGAAATCGGCGTCGGGCAGAGCGCGCTGCAGCTCGGTGAGCACAGTCAGGCCTCCATAACCGGAGTCGAAGACGCCGATGGGGCCGGTGGGCAAGGTGGTGTTCATTGTCGGGGGAAAAAGAGGGGACGCCTCGGCGCTCGGCAGGCTCCGTGTGCGTCCCCCTTTTATAGAATGTGGTTGCTGCAGTTAGATTTTGGCTTTTATAGCAGCGGTTTCAGCCTCGTATCCGGGTTTTTCGAGCAGGGCGAACATATTCTTCTTGTATGCCTCCACACCGGGCTGGTTGAAGGGGTTTACACCGAGGAGGTATCCGCTGATACCGCATGCGGCTTCGAAGAAGTAGATCAGGGCGCCCAGGGAGTCCTCGTTAAGGGCGGGGATGAGCACACGCAGGTTGGGGACTCCGCCGTCGAGGTGAGCGAGGCGCGTACCGAGTTCGGCCATCTTGTTGACGGCATCGATGCGCTTTCCGGCGATGTAGTTGAGGCCGTCGAGGTTAGCGGGGTCGGAGGGGATTGCGAGCTCGCGGTTTGCCTTGTCGACGGAAATCACCGTCTCGAAGATGGTGCGTTCGCCGTCCTGAATCCACTGACCCATGGAGTGGAGGTCGGTGGTGTTGTCGACAGCTGCGGGGAATATACCCTTACCGTCCTTGCCTTCGCTTTCGCCGTAGAGCTGCTTCCACCATTCGCCGAAGAAGTGGAGTTTGGGGTTGTAGTTCACCAGGATTTCGATTTTCTTGCCTTCGCGGTAAAGGATGTTTCGTGCCATGGCGTAGGTGATGGCGCTCCGGTCGCTGCCGTCGAGGGTTGCGGCTTCCATGGCGCGAGCGCCGGCCACCAGGGCGTGGATGTCGAATCCTGCAACGGCGATGGGCAGCAGACCCACGGGGGTGAGCACGGAGAAACGTCCGCCAACGTTGTCGGCGATGACGTAAGTCTCGTAGCCTTCGGAGGTAGCCAGAGTGCGCAGAGCGCCACGCTTAGCGTCGGTGACGGCCACTATACGCTTGCAGGCCTCTTCGCGGCCCAGCTGGCGCTCCAGCTGCTCGCGCAGCAGACGGAAGGCGATGGCGGGCTCGGTGGTAGTGCCGCTCTTGGATATTACGATGATGCCGAATTTTTTGTCGGAGAGGAAGTCCTGAAGCTCGGCGAGATAGTCTTCGCCGATGTTCTGGCCGGCAAAGAGCACGGGAGTACCCTCGTTGCGGTATGCGGCAAAGGCATTGCTGAGGCCTTCAATGACGGCTTTAGCGCCGAGATAGCTGCCGCCGATTCCAACGGCAACGACAACGTCGCAGGTTTCGCGCAGACGGGCTGCGGTAGCGTTGATGCTGTCCAGAAGAGCAGCGTCGGTTTCGGAAGGGAGCTTCACCCAGCCCAGAAAGTCGTTTCCGGCACCGGTGCCGTCGGTGAGTTTTGCCAGTGCGGCAGCGCCTTCGGCGGCCATTGCCTGAAGCTGGCTTTCCTTAACGGCATCGCCGGTAAATACTTGTATCTTACTCATTATATATATTGAATTTTGAGGTTGTTCACTTCAGATTATCCAACAACTCCGCAGCCGGCACGGTTTTCTGGGTGCCGTCGGCGAGGTTTTTGAGGCTCACGGTGCCATCGTTTAGCTCCGACTCGCCTATCATGGCGAAGAAGGCTGCTCCGATAGCGTCGGCATAGCCGATTTGCTTCTTCATCTTGGATTGGTCGGGGTATATTTCGGCGCTTATTCCGGCTTGGCGCAGCGACTTGACAAGCTCCATCGACTTAGCGGCCTCACGCTCGCCGAAGTTGGCGAATACCACCCTGGTGGAAGCCGAACGGCTGTCGGGGAAGAGGTCGAGGGCAGTCAGCACGTCGTAAATGCGGTCTGCGCCGAAGGAGATACCCACACCGGAGATACCCGGCATGCCGAAGATGCCCGTGAGGTTGTCGTAGCGTCCGCCGCCGGAGATACTCCCCATCGGGGTGTCGAGGGCTTTGACCTCGATGATGCATCCGGTGTAGTAGTTTAGACCTCTCGCAAGGGCCACGTCCAGCTCAAGCTCGGCCGAGAGGCCCAGCCCGGCGGTGAGACTCACCACAGAGCGCAACTCTTCCACGCCCTTTGTGCCCACCTCCGACGAAGCCAGAATTGCGGCCAGTGCGTCCAGGCGCTCAGCGGGAGTGCCGCTCAGCGAAAGCACCGGCACGAGCTTCGTGATAGCCTCGTCGGAGAGGCCGCGGTCGGCGAGCTCCTCCTTGACCTTGTCGAGGCCGATTTTGTCGAGCTTGTCGATGGCCACGGTGATGTCCACCAGCTTATCGGAGGCCCCGATGAGCTCGGCGATGCCGGCAAGAATTTTGCGATTGTTGAGCTTGATGAGCACACGCACCCGCAGACGGCTGAAAACAGCATCTATCATCTGCAGCAGCTCGACCTCGTTGAGGAGCGAATCGGAGCCGACCACATCGGCGTCGCACTGATAGAACTCGCGGTATCGCCCCTTCTGGGGACGGTCGGCGCGCCACACCGGCTGAATCTGGAAACGCTTGAAGGGGAGCTGAAACTCATCGCGGTGCTGCACCACATATCTCGCAAAAGGCACCGTAAGGTCATATCGCAGACCCTTTTCGCAAATTTTGGCTGCAAGACGCAGCGGGTCGGGAGCCTCGGCGGCGAGAGCTTCGTGCCCACGCAGAAAGTCGCCCGAATTAAGAATCTTGAACAGAAGCTTGTCGCCTTCCTCGCCATACTTACCCATGAGCGTGGAGAGATTCTCCATAGCGGGAGTTTCTATCTGGCGGTAACCGAAAAGCTTGAAAACCTCGCGAATAGTATCGAAAATATAATTGCGACGCTGCATCTCCACCGGAGAGAAGTCGCGCGTCCCTTTGGGAGTAGACGGTTTTTGTGCCATGTTTCGTGATGCAAAATACTCCCGCAAAGTTACGCAAATTTCTCCAACCGCCCAAAATTATAGTTAATAGTTAAAAGTGGCAAGTAATAGTTAATAGTGAATAGTGAATAATTTGCTCGGTGGGGCCTTCGCGGCAGGTGCGCCGCCCCCACTCTTCACTCTTCACTCTTCACTCTTCACTCTTCACTCTTCACTCTTCACTCTCCTTACGGCAGGATAATGCGTTCGCCGAGAGCTTTGACGAGTTTTTTTTCGTATTCTTTGTAGCCTACTATCTGGCTCATGATGTCGGCGGCAGATTCGACGTCGTCGGGCGCAAGAGCAGCCAGCTGCCGGTTTAGGTCGGCGAGGATGTCGCGGAGAATGGCAGCACGGAGCTCGTTGACAGCGCGTGGCACGAGAGTTCTGAGCTGACGGTCTTCGGGCTCTACGTTTCCTTGCTTGGTGTAGATACGGCTCAGAGTGTAGCGCTCGGCGGCGAGCTCGTTGGCAGCCTTGCGGAGGGCGTCGTCGGGGCTGCTGACGAGGCGAGTTCGGACGTAGTCCATATCGTAGTTGTAGAGCCGCCCGAACTTGTATTCCCGACCTTTTTCGAGCAGGGAGGCTTCGGAAGTGGCGAGTTCCTGCATAGAGCCGCCTTTTTCTGCCAGCGCGGCGCGCTCTGTGCGGAGCATAGCGTCGACTTCGGCGTCGACGGCAGCCTCGAAAGCGGCCCGGTCGGCGGGCCATGCGGAGGCCCGGAGGTCGGCCACGGCATTGAATATAGCGGCGTAGGCTGGGTCGGTGAAGGTAATGCCGTCGAGCGACAACTCGTTGTTTATCAAGTCGAACACAGTTGCGCGGGACACGGAGCCGTCGGCAGCGGTGATGTCGGCCAGATAGCACACGCCGTATCGCACAAGGTATTGGGCAAGCATACGCTCGTAGGGCCGCAGATGGGTGTCGGTCAGGTCGAGAAGGGGAGCATCGTCGGGGGCTGCCGCTGCGACTTCCGGGGAGGCCGCCTCACCTTCGGGGTGAGATTCGCCGGCGGGTGCCGTCGCGGGCTCCGCAGACTGCACGGAGGCTCTTGCGGCCTGCCGCTGCTGCTCTTTGTATTCTTCCTCTACGCGCCTGGTGATGAAGATATTAAGTTGGCGCAGGAGGACTTCCTCGCTGATAGCGAGCGAGCGGCTGCACTCGGTGAGATATTCCTGGCGCTTTACAGGTTCGTCGACGTATGCCACCGTCTCGAGGATAAGGTTGATGACCTTAGCACGGGCAGTGGGGTCGGAAGCGTCGACGTCGTTCATCAGCACGGCCATCATGAAGGCAATGATGTCGGTTTCGTGCGTCTTGAGGTATTCCTGCACCTCGGAGGAGGAGTGCGACTGGGCGAAGGAGTCGGGGTCTTCGCCGGGGGGCAGGCTAAGCACCTTCACGTTCATCTTCTCTGCCAGGAGCATACGGATACCTCTGAGCGAGGCTTTTATACCGGCGGCATCGGCGTCGTAGATAAGGGTTACGTTGTCGGAAAAGCGGCGCACGGCCCTTATCTGACCCTCGGTGAGCGAAGTTCCGGAGGAAGCCACCACGTTTTCGACGCCGGCCTGATGCATAGAGATGACATCGAGGTAACCTTCGACCATTATGCACTTGTCGGCCTTTGCGATGGCGCTTTTAGCCTGGTAGAAGCCGTAGAGTTCGAGATTCTTCTTGTAGATAATGCTCTCGGGCGAGTTGACGTACTTGGCAATCGACTTATCGGAGCGCATGGTGCGGGCGCCGAAACCGACCACACGCCCCGACACGCTGTGGATGGGGAAAATGACGCGTCCGCGGAAGCGGTCGTAGAGGGCGCCGTCGCGCTGGCTTGTTCCGGCCAGACCGGTAGCGGTGAGATACTCGGGTTTGAAGCCGGCCTCGGAGGCGGCGCGGATAGTGTCGTTGCCGCTGTCGAGGGCATACCCCAGATGAAAGCGGCGCACCATTTCGTCGCTGAGGCCTCGGTGGCGGAAGTACGGCAGGGCAACGGTGCGTCCTTCGGTGGTTTCGAGAAGATTGTGCTTGAAGTGGTTGAGAGCGAACTCGTTGAGAGCGAGCATAGCTTCGCGTTCGTTCTGTGCGCGACGCTCGTCGTCGGTCATATCCTTTTCGACGATTTCGATGCCGTACTTCTTGGCGAGGTAGCGCAGGGCGTCGGAGTAGGAAAGCTGCTCGTGCTCCATGATGAAGTTGACGGGCGAGCCGCCTTTGCCGCAGCTGAAGCACTTGCAGATGTTGCGCGCCTTGTTGACGGAGAAGGAAGGCGTCCGCTCATTGTGGAAGGGGCATAGACCCTTGTAGTTTGCGCCGGAGCGGCGCAACTTGACAAAGTCGCCGACGACCTCGACGATGTCGGCCGTGTCGAGAATTTTTTGAACGGTTGCTTGGTCTATACGTCCCATCAGGCAGAGTGGTTGTTGCGGCTGCAAAGTTACACAAAAATAATATAAAAGATGCAAAAGCGGGGCACAAACCGCCCACGAGGGGTGTTTGAAAGATACAACAAAGAATTTAATCCCCCCAAGGGAGCACATAGTACCACCCCAAAACTCTCTCCTGACAAGATGAAAACCGATATATTCAAGAACCGCCTTCTGGCGCTGCAGAACAATCTTCTAAGTTTCGCCTATACCCTGACGTGCAACCGCGACGACGCCTACGACCTGCTACAGGACACCACCATCAAGGCCCTCGACAGCCAGGACAAATACGTAGACAACACCAACTTCAAGGGTTGGGTGTTCACGATAATGCGCAACCTGTTCATCAACAACTACCGGGCCTCGATGCGAGCCTCCGTGGTCATCGACCGCAGCGACGACCTCTACACCCTCAACCTGAGCCAGGAGTCGGGTCTTGAGACCCCAGAAGGAGCCGTTACCGAAGGCGAAATCATGAACGCCCTAAAGTCGTTGGCGCCGGAGTACCGCGAGCCCTTCTCGATGTTCCTCCAAGGCTACCGCTACGCGGAGATAGCGCGCCACTTCGGCACCCCGCTGGGTACCATCAAAAGCCGCATCTTCGTGGCCCGAAAACGCCTTCAGGGCATGCTTGCCGACCTACGCTATGAAAGATGAGGCGGCGGGACAGAAAAAATACGGCCGATGTGCGTGATTGTTGAAAAATTTCCTTAATTTTGCAGTCTGAAAAACGGGGCTCATCCCCTTGCAAGCCAAAAGCAGACAGAACTAACTTACTACAAACATACACATGACCATCGACAATTTTAACTTCAAGAACCACAAGGCATTGGTTCGCGTGGACTTCAACGTGCCTCTGGACGATAACGGCCACATCACCGACGATACCCGCATCCGTGGCGCCCTCCCCACCCTCAAGAAAATACTTTCCGACGGCGGTTCGGTCATCATCATGAGCCACATGGGCAAGCCCAAAGGCAAGGTGAACCCCAAGATGAGCCTCGGCCAGATCAAGGATGCCGTAGCCAAAGCACTGGGCACCGACGTAGAGTTCGCCAACGACTGCAATGCCGCCGACGCCATGGCCGCCGCCCTCAAGCCCGGCCAGGCACTGCTTCTTGAAAACCTCCGCTTCTATCCCGAAGAGGAAGGCAAGCCCGTGGGCATCGACAAGGCCGACCCCGGCTACGAAGCCGCCAAGAAGGAAATGAAGGAGCGTCAGAAAGCATTTGCGCAGCACCTCGCATCCTACGGCGACGTATACGTCAACGACGCCTTCGGCACAGCCCACCGCCGCCACGCCTCCACCGCCGTTGTCGCCGACTACTTCGACAACGACCACAAGATGCTCGGCTACCTGATGGAGAAGGAAGTTAAGGCCGTCGACAACATCCTCAAAGACATCAAGCGCCCCTTCACCGCAATCATGGGCGGCTCCAAGGTGAGCACCAAAATCGGCATCATCGAGAACCTGATGGACAAGGTCGACAACCTCATCCTCTGCGGCGGCATGACCTACACCTTCGCCAAGGCACAGGGCGGCAAAATCGGCAACTCCATCTGCGAGGACGACAAGCTCCAGCTCGCTCTCGACATCATGGCCAAGGCCAAGGCTAAGGGCGTCAACCTCGTGCTCGGCACCGACTGCGTAGCCGGCGACGCTTTCAGCAACGAAGCCCACACCCAGATTTGCTCCAACATGGACATTCCCGAAGGTTGGGAAGGCATGGACGCCGGCCCCGAGACCCGCAAGCTCTTCACCGAGACCATCGTGCCCTCCAAGACCATCCTCTGGAACGGTCCCGCAGGCGTCTTCGAATTCGACAACTTCACCGCCGGCAGCCGCGCCATCGCCGATGCCATCGTTGAAGCCACCAAGAACGGAGCCTTCTCGCTCGTTGGCGGCGGCGACTCCGTTGCCTGCATCAACAAGTTCGGGCTGGCCGACGAGGTGAGCTACGTATCCACCGGCGGCGGCGCTCTCCTGGAGGCCATCGAAGGCAAGGTGCTCCCCGGCGTAGCTGCCGTTCAGGGCGAATAAGAAGGCCCGCACTCCGGGTTTTCAGCGAGCCAACTTTTCAATGACTCAAATCGTTTAAGGTTGAGGAGATGTCGGTTTTCGACGTCTTCTCAACTTTTTAACACTATGGACTACTGGGATTACATAGCAGCAAACGCCACGGCCGACCCGGCCAAACTGAGGCTTGCCGCCGCAGGCAGGAAATACGATTTCGAGGTTGCCGACGCCATCCTCCAGATTGAGGCCCGGCGCAAGTTCGGCCGCAAATTGGCCACCACGCTGGCAGCCTGCCCGCATTTCCGCTTTCCGACCATGCTTTCGGGCGAGCAGGCCAGCTCCGACCTGCTTGCCGACTACCACGCCGGGCTGACCGCACAGGGGCTGACTGCCGTCGACCTAACCGCCGGTCTGGGCATCGACGCCCTGCATATGTGCTCCCGGGCTGCCGAGGTGACCGCTATCGAGCGCGACGAGCGCCTCTGCGAGGCTCTTCGGGCCAATGCCGCCGGGCTGAGCGTCGATAATATTAAGGTAGAGTGCGCCGACTGCCGCGAGTTTGTGGACAGCACCGTGGCCGAAGGACGCACCTACGACGTTGCCTTCATCGACCCGGCGCGACGTGCCGCGGACGGCTCGCGGGTTTTCGGCTTCAAGGATTGCGAGCCCGATGTGGCCGCCCTGCTGCCCAAACTGCGGCAGATGTGCCGTCTGCTGGTGATAAAAGCCTCGCCTATGCTCGACGTCACCGCCGCCGTGCAGAGCCTGGGGGCCACACCCCGTGCCGTAATCGCTCTGGGCACACCCACCGAGTGCAAGGAACTGCTCTTTTTAGTCGATTTCGCCGCCCCGGAGCCAGCCGAACCTATGTTGGAGGCCGTCACCCTGGCCCCCGACGGCTCCGGAGCCACCACATTCTCATTTTTGCGCAGCCGCGAGCTTGCCGCCGAGGCCGTTGCGCTGCAGCCGGCGGCAAAAGCCGGCGACACCGTGTGCGAGCCCTCGCCGAGTGTGATGAAGCTGGCGCCTTTCAAACTTCTGGCCCAAACGTGGGGGCTGAACGGCTTCGGAGGCGGAACACACCTTTTCTACCGCGCCTCGCCCCCGCAGGGAGCCTTCCCCGGCCGCCTGTTCCGCATCGAAGAAGTGCTTCCATATGCATCCAAGGTGATAAAACGGCTGTCGGGACGCTATCCGGCAGCCCAAATCGCCACCCGCAACTTCGGCATAAGCGCCGACGAGCTGCGGCGGCGACTGGGCATGCGTCAGAGCGACTCGGTGCGCATCTTCGGCGTGACCGACAGCACCGGCGCAAGGCAGCTGGTGGTGACCACGCCGCTAAAAAATCATTCTGATTTTGCGGAATGAAAAAAAATCGCTAACTTTGAACAAAGAAAACAACCCCGCCCGTTTCGGCAGGCGGAAACCATACTCCAAGAAGTACATGAACAACAACGATTTCAGAAAATTTGCAGTCGGACACCTCGGCATGAACGGCCTGGCTCTCGACCAGTATACCGCAGCAACGTCGGCCTCGGCCGCTCCCGTTGCTTCCTATATCAGCCCCACCATCATCGAGGAGCGCCAACTCAACGTGGCCCAGATGGACGTGTTCTCCCGTCTTATGATGGACCGCATCATATTCCTGGGCACCGAGGTCAACGACTATACCGCCAACGTGATTCAGGCCCAGCTGCTCTATCTTGACTCTGCCGACCCCGGCAAGGATGTGAGCATCTACATCAACTCGCCCGGCGGCAGCGTCTACGCCGGCCTTGGCATCTACGACACCATGCAGTATATCTCGTCGGACGTCACCACCATCTGCACCGGCATAGCCGCCTCGATGGCCGCCGTGCTGCTCGTGGCCGGCGAGAAGGGCAAACGCTTTGCCCTGAAGCACTCCCGCGTGATGATACACCAACCTATGGGTGGCGCACAAGGCCAGGCTTCGGACATGGAAATCACCGTTCGCGAAATCCGCAAACTCAAAGACGAGCTCTACCGCATCATCGCCGAGCACTCCGGCCAGCCCCTGGAAAAAGTCGAAAAGGACTCCGACCGCGACTACTGGATGACAGCCGAAGAGGCCCTCGCCTACGGCATGATCGACAAAGTGCTCGAAAAAGCCCGCAAATAAGCCTACACCATTCCATTTGATATGGCAAAAAAGAAAACCGAGATTTGCTGCAGCTTCTGCGGGCGCACCGAAGCCGAGGGTGCATCTATCATCCCGTCGCCCTCGAGCGATGCCGCCATCTGCGTGGACTGCATCGAAATGGCGGCCGAGGCTCTGGGCATTGCTCGCGACTTCTCCGAGGAGGAGTCGACCATACGCCGGGCCCGAAACGCAAACGGCAGCCGGCGCGCCACTAAGAAAACCGAGAGCAAGCCCATTCCGAAGCCCGCTGAAATAAAGAACTTTCTCGACCAGTATATCATCGGCCAGGACCAGGCGAAAAAATACCTTTCGGTGGCCGTCTACAACCACTACAAGCGCCTCGACCAGCCTGCCGACAGCAACGACACCGAAATCGAGAAGAGCAACATCGTGATGGTAGGTCCCACCGGCACCGGCAAGACCCTGATAGCCCGCACCATAGCCCGTATGCTCGATGTGCCCTTCACCATCGTCGACGCTACGGTGCTCACCCAGGCCGGCTACGTCGGCGAGGACATCGAAAGCCTGCTGACCCGCCTGCTTCAGGTGGCCGACTACGACGTCAAGAAGGCCGAGCGAGGCATAGTCTTCATCGACGAAATCGACAAGATAGCCCGCAAGGGCGACAACCCGTCGATAACGCGCGACGTCGGCGGCGAAGGCGTGCAGCAGGGACTGCTCAAGCTGCTGGAGGGTACAGTGGCCAACGTGCCGCCCCAGGGAGGTCGCAAGCACCCCGAGCAGCCCATGATAGCCGTCGACACCAAGAACATACTCTTCATCTGCGGAGGTGCCTTCGACGGCATCGAGCAGGCCATCGCCCACCGCCTCAACAAGAGCTTCGTGGGGTTCTCCACCGACGAGAAGACACGCCGCATCGAACGCGACAACTATATGTCGCACGTGGCGCCCCAGGACCTCAAGACCTTCGGCCTCATCCCCGAAATCATCGGGCGCCTTCCCATCCTTGCGCACCTTGTGCCTCTTGACCGGGAAGCCCTGCGCCGCATCCTCACCGAGCCCAAAAACGCCATCGTACGGCAGTACGTCAAGCTCTTCGCCATGGACGGCGTGACTCTCACCTTCGCCGACGACGCCCTCGATTTCATCGTCGACAAGGCCATAGAGTTCAAACTCGGCGCCCGCGGCCTGCGTTCGATCGTCGAGACGGTGATGATGAACTCGATGTTCGAAATACCCTCGACAGATATCAAAGAATTCACCGTCACGGCCGACTTCTGCGCAGCCCAACTCGAAGCCGCCCATTTCGACGCCGCTACGGTGTAGCTCCCTCTCCCTCGCAAACAAGGTAAAAATAAGTTTTAAGTTTACAGTTCAAGTTTTCTTAGAGCAACCCAATCATTATCAGCACCATCATCCCACTCACCGCCATGAGTCACGAACCATCCTTTCTTGCCGCCGCCCTGAAACGCCACTTTGGATTCGATAAATTCAAAGGCAACCAGGAAGCAATCATACAAAACCTGCTTGACGGCAACGACACCTTCGTGATCATGCCCACCGGAGGCGGAAAAAGCATGTGCTACCAACTGCCGGCCCTGCTGAGCGAAGGCACCGCCATCGTGATTTCGCCATTGATTGCGCTGATGAAGAACCAGGTTGACGCCATGCGCCATTTCAGCGAGAACGACAGCATTGCCCACTTCCTCAACTCCTCGCTGACCCGTGCCGCCGTCGATGCCGTAAAGGCCGACATCGTCGACGGCAAAACCAAGATGCTGTACGTGGCGCCCGAATCGCTCACCAAGGAAGAAAACATTGAATTTCTCAAGACTGTCCGCATCTCTTTCTATGCCGTCGACGAGGCCCACTGCATTTCCGAATGGGGCCACGACTTCCGCCCGGAGTACCGCCGCATCCGCCCTATCATCAACGAGATAGGGTCTCGACCGGTCATTGCCCTCACCGCGACCGCAACTCCCAAGGTGCAGCACGACATCCAGAAGAACCTCGGAATGAACGAGGCCGGCGTGTTCAAAAGCTCTTTCAACCGCGAGAACCTCTACTACGAGGTGCGCCCCAAAACGGCCAACACCCCGACCGACATCATACGCTTCATAAAGCAGCGCCCCGGCAAGAGCGGCATCATCTACTGCCTGAGCCGAAAGCAAGTCGAGGACATCGCCAAGCTACTGCAGGTCAACAACATCCGTGCTTTGGCGTACCACGCCGGCATGGACGGCAACATGCGCTCGGAGAACCAGGACGCCTTCCTGCTGGAGCGCGTCGACGTGATTGTGGCCACCATAGCCTTCGGCATGGGCATCGACAAGCCCGACGTGCGATTCGTCATTCACTACGATATGCCCAAGAGCCTCGAGGGCTACTACCAGGAGACGGGCCGTGCCGGCCGCGACGGCGGCGAAGGCTACTGCCTGGCCTTCTACTCGCGCAAGGACCTCCAGAAGATGGAGAAGTTCATGCAGGGCAAGCCCGTGGCCGAGCAGGAAATCGGCAAGCAGCTCCTTGCCGAAACGGCCGCCTACGCCGAAAGCGCCGTTTGCCGGCGCCGCTCGCTGCTGCACTACTTCGGCGAGACTTACGGCTCCGAAAGATGCGGACATTGCGACAATTGTCTTAACGTCAAATCAAAAGTGGAAGCTAAAGAAGATCTCTGCGCCACCCTTGAAACCGTGGTGGCTCTTAAAGAAAAATTCAAAGCAGAACATATAGTGGACGTGATGCTCGGCCGCCAGAGCGCGGACGTCAGGGCTTACTCCCACGATGACCTTGAGGTGTTCGGATGCATGCAGGGCTCCGACATGCGCCATTTGGCCGCCGTGGTGCGCCAGGCAGTGCTCGACGGCTACCTCGAGCGCGGCGTCGAAAGCTACGGCGTGCTCAAAATCACCGCCAAAGGCAAGAAATATCTCAAAAACCCGACTTCCTTCAAGATGGTCGACGACACCGACTTCTCCGAGGAAGTGCCCGACGACGACGCCATCGTAAAGAGCGGCGCCGGCTGCGCCGCCGACCCCGAGCTCTTTGCCATCCTCAGCAACCTGCGCAAGCGCACAGCCCAGCATCTCAACCTGCCCCCCTACATCATCTTCCAGGACCCCTCGCTGGAGGCCATGGCGACTACATACCCTGTGACCCTCGACGAGCTGGCCGGCATCCCGGGCGTAGGCTCCGGAAAGGCCAAGCGCTACGGCCAGGAGTTTGTCGACGTTATCCGCTCTTATGTGGAAGAAAACGAAATCGAGCGCCCCGAGGATATGCGGGTGCGCACCGTGGCCAACAAGAGCAAGCTCAAAATCGGCATCATCCAGGCCATCGACCGCAAAATAGACCTCAACGAAATCGCCTTCTCCAACGGCATAGACTTCGACCAACTTCTGGACGAGATAGAGGCCATCGTCAACGCCGGCACCCGAATCAACATCGGATATTTCATCGATGCCGTAATCGACCCCGACGACCAGGACGACATCTTCGACTACTTCCGCAATTCGACCACCGACAGCCTCGAGGAGGCCTACCGCGCCCTATGCTCCGACTTCTCCGAGGAGGAGGTGCGCCTGGTGCGCATCAAGTTCCTCAGCGACCTCGGCAACTGATAAAACACGCTAACTCATTAAATCCCAATGGATACCGCAAAACTGTCCACTCTCTACAAGCAGGCGGTGGGCAAAATACCCACCGAGGTAGTCGAACTGCCCTCCTCCGGCTCCAACCGCCGCTATTTCCGACTCAAGGCACCCGACGCCAAAAGTCTAATCGGCGTTATCGGCACCTCGGTCGACGAAAACCGTGCCTTTATCTACATGGCCGGCCATTTTGCCGAAAAGGGCATCCCCGTGCCTGAGGTGGTCGCCGTCAGCGACGACGGCTTGCGGTATCTTCAGACCGACCTGGGCGACATTCTCCTCTTCCAGGCCATCGAGAAAGGGCGCGCAACCCGCTCTTTCTCCGCCCACGAGCGCGAGCTGCTGGTGAAGACCATACGCCGGCTGCCCGACATTCAGTTCAAGGGCGCCGAGGGCTTTGATTTCACAAAGTGCTATCCCGCCGTAGCCTTCGACTCCCGCACCATTATGTGGGACCTCAACTACTTCAAGTACTGCTTCCTGAAGGCCACCGGGCTGGAGTTCGACGAATCGCGCCTGGAGGACGACTTCCAGCGCATGGCGCGAGTGCTGATGCAGGCCGACTCGGGCACTTTCATGTACCGCGACTTCCAGAGCCGCAACGTGATGGTACGCTCGGGCGAACCTTGGTTCATTGATTTTCAGGGCGGGCGGCGCGGTCCATTCTACTACGACGTGGCCTCCTTCCTCTGGCAGGCAAAGGCTAATATACCGGACAGTCTGCGAATGGACCTACTGGCAGAATACCTCGACGCCCTCCACAAGTACCGTCCCCTCGACGAAGGCGAATTTATGGCCACCCTGCGCCACTTCGTGCTCTTCAGAACCCTGCAGGTGCTGGGCGCCTACGGCTTCCGTGGATACTTCGAAAAGAAGCCCCACTTCATGCAGAGCGTGCCCTTTGCAATCGCAAACCTCCGCGCTTTGGTCAAGGAACCCTACGAAGAATATCCCTATCTGAGCGAATTGCTCCATAAGCTGGTCAACATGAAGCAGTTTGCCGACGACCTCGACAAACGCACCCTGACTGTCAAGGTGCTCAGCTTCGCCTACAAAAAAGGTATTCCCAACGACCCCACCGGCAACGGCGGCGGCTTCGTCTTCGACTGCCGTGCCATCAACAACCCCGGAAAATACGAGCGCTACAAGCCCTTTACGGGTCTTGACTCCTGCGTGATCGAATTTCTCGAAAACGACGGCGAGGTGCTCGACTTCCTCGATGCATGCTACCGGCTCGTCGACGCTTCTGTGGCGCGATATGTGGAGCGCGGATTCACCAACCTCATGGTAGCCTTCGGCTGCACCGGCGGCCGTCATCGCTCCGTCTACTGCGCCCAGCATATGGCCGAACACATCGCCCGCAAGTTCAACGTAAAAGTGGAACTCGTTCACCGCGAGCAGGATATCGACCAGACTTTCAACGTCAAGGAATGAAGGCCGTAGTTTTCGCCGCCGGAGTAGGCACTCGCCTCAAACCTTTCACCGACTACCACCCCAAGGCCCTCGTAGAGGTCGGGGGAAAGCCCGTCCTCGAGCGCGTGATGCGCAAACTTGTGGCTGCCGGCGCCGACGGCATCGTGGTCAACATCCACCACTTTCCGGAGCAGATACGCCGTTTTCTTGCCGACACTGACTTCGGCGTACCCGTCGAAATAAGCGACGAGTCAGCGCTGCTGCTCGACACCGCCGGCGCCCTCGCCAAAATAGCGCGCGAGTCGGCGATGATGGCCGGTCTCGACCCGGAAGAACCCGTGGTGGTACACAACGCCGACATCCTCACCGACTTCCCCATCGCCGAAATGGTCGAGGAGCATCGCCGGGCCGACGCCGACGCAACCGTGCTGGTCGAGCCGAATCGCTTCTCCACCCGCGCCTTCCTCTTCGACGACACCGGACGCCTCCACGGTTGGCACAACACCACAACCGGGCAAACCAAACCCGCCGCCCTCGTCACCACCGGCCTCGTCAGTGCCCCATTTGGAGGCGTTCATGTGCTCAAACGGCGCACTCTCGACCTTATTGCCGACGCTTTCGGGTCCGAGATTGCACCGCTCGGCATCACCGACTGGTACCTTGACAATTGTCGCGCTCTCCACATCCACGCCTACACCCCTTCGGCCCCCTACCGCTGGCACGACATCGGCACCCCCGAAAAACTCGCTGCCGCCCGCGCCGACCGCCTCCTGAAGTAAGAAGGCCTCGGCGCGCCGTATTCCTCATTCCGACAGACCCTTTCGCAGGCATTATGGAGCGAGGACTTCAGTCCTCGCCGACCCGCCGGTGCTTTCTTCTTTCGCGAAGAATCCCTTCGGGAGAGGCGAGGGCTGAAGCCCTCGGTCCATACGTTTGCCGCCCCTTTCGCTGCCTACGGGGCGCCGAAAATCAGTGGATAGCGGCGGTGAGGGTAGCGAAAGCTGCGTTGAGTCCTTCGGCGTCTTTACCGCCGGCCTGGGCGAAACCGGGCTGACCGCCACCACCGCCCTTGATAGCCTTGGCAGCCTCACGCACCGCTGTGGAGGCGTTTGCACCGGCTTTGACGAGGTCGTCGGTGAGCGCTACGGTGAGCAGGGGCTTGCCGGCAGGGTCGCTTGTAGCGGCAACAAAGGCCGTTGCTTTGGGCGACTGCGCACGCACTGCGAAAGCTACACCCTTGACTACGTCGGGCAGGCGCGTGCCCTGCATGGTTACGAGAGTAGTGCCGTCGGGGGTGTGGGTGGCGTGAGCGAGGGCGTCTTTGGCCATAGCGTCGATGCGCTCGGCGAAATGCTGCTCTACCTGGTGCTTGAGGTCGGCGTTTTCGTCGATGAACTTGCGGACCGTGCCCAGGAGGTCGGGCACGTTGTTGAACATCGCATTGAGGGCGCGGAGGGTGTCGGTGGCCTCATCGACGGCTTTCTCGACGTTCTCGCCGGTGATAGCCTCTATTCGACGAATGCCGGCGGCCACACTACTCTCGCCTACTATGCGGATCATGCCGATGTTGCCCGTATTGTCGACGTGAGTGCCGCCGCAGAGTTCTACGGAGTCGCCGTAGCGTATCACGCGCACCTTGTCGCCATACTTCTCGCCGAAGAGAGCCATAGCGCCCATGCCGCGGGCCTCGGCGATGGGGAGGTCGCGGTGTTCGTCGCGGGCTATTGCTTTGCGCACCTCGCGATTGGCAAGATGTTCTACCTGACGAAGCTCTTCGGGGGTAACCTTCTGGAAATGGGAGAAGTCGAAGCGAAGCACTTTATCGCTCACAAAGGAGCCTTTCTGCTCAACGTGGTTGCCGAGCACTTGGCGAAGCGCCTGATGAAGCAGGTGGGTGGCGGTGTGGTTTGCGGCGATAGCGTTGCGGCGCTCGGTGTCGATAGCGGCAGTGAAAACGGCCTCGGGGTTCTCGGGCAGACGGTCGACGATGTGCACGCCAACACCGTTTTCGCGCTTTGTGTCGCCGATCCGTATGCTTTTTCCGGTTGCTGCGTCGGTGAGAGTACCGCTGTCGCCTACCTGTCCGCCCATCTCAGCGTAGAAGGGCGTGCGGTCGAGGATGAGCTGGTAGAATTCGCGGTTTTTCTGCTTTACGTGGCGATAGCGCAGGATGCGGCACTCGGCTTGGGCAGCGTCGTAGCCCACAAACTGCTGCTCGCCCTCGGCGAGAATCACCCAGTCGCCGGCCTCTACGGCAGCGGCGGCGCGGGCACGCTGCTTCTGGGCAGCCATCTCGCTATCGAAGCCGGCCTGGTCGACGGTCATACCGTAGTCCTTGAGGATGAGCATGGTGAGGTCGAGCGGGAAGCCATAAGTATCGTAGAGGGTAAAGGCCTGCTTGCCGGGGAGCACGTCGGAGCCGGCGGCTTTGGCAGCCTTTGCGGCATCGTCGAGCATACGGATGCCGTTCTCGAGAGTGCGCAGGAAGGCATCCTCCTCCTCCTTGATAACGCGCATGATAAGCTCGCGCTGAGCGGGCAGCTCGGGGTAAGCCTCGCCCATGCCCTCGATGAGAGTGTCGACCAGGCGGTACATAAAGGCCTGCTTCTGGTCGAGGAAGGAGTAAGCATAGCGCACGGCGCGTCGGAGGATTCGGCGGATTACGTAGCCGGCCTTGGCGTTCGAGGGCAGCTGAGAGTCGGCGATGGAGAAGGCGATGGTGCGGACGTGGTCGGCGATTACTCGCATGGCAACGTCGACATTTCGGTCCTTGCCGTACTCCTTGCCGCTCAAGGAGGCTATCTTGGAGATCAGAGGCGTGAAAACGTCGGTGTCGTAGTTCGAGGTCTTGCCCTGCAGGGCCATGCAGAGGCGCTCGAAGCCCATACCGGTGTCTATCACCTTTGCGGGCAGGGGCTCGAGCGAGCCGTCGGCCTTGCGGTTATACTGCATGAAGACCAGATTCCAAATCTCGATAACCTGGGGATGGTCGTGGTTGACCAGGTCGCGGCCGGCCACAGCGGCTCGCTCCTGGTCGGAACGGAGGTCGATGTGAATCTCCGAGCAGGGGCCGCAGGGACCCGTGTCGCCCATTTCCCAGAAGTTGTCGTGCTTGTTGCCGTTGAGGATGTGGTCGGCGGGGAGATGACGCCCCCAGATGGCGGCAGCCTCGTCGTCGCGGCTCAAACCTTCGTCGGGAGCACCTTCGAATACGGTGGCATAGAGACGCTGGGGGTCAAGGCCGAGCACGTCGACCAGGTACTCCCACGCCATATTGATGGCCTCCTCTTTGAAATAGTCGCCAAAACTCCAGTTGCCAAGCATCTCGAACATAGTGTGGTGGTAGGTGTCGTGACCCACCTCCTCAAGATCGTTGTGCTTGCCGCTGACGCGCAGACACTTCTGCGAGTCGGCAACACGGCGAAACTCCGGAACTCGCTGTCCCAGAATAATATCCTTGAATTGGTTCATACCGGCGTTGGTGAACATCAGCGTCGGGTCATCCTTGATAACCATGGGTGCCGAAGGCACTATGCGGTGGTTCTTGGATTCAAAAAAATCCTTGAACGACTGGCGAATCTCTTTGGCTGTAAGCATACTGTAGATATGAAAAACGAAGTGCGGGTCGCCGGGGAAAAGCCGCGGAAGACAACCCGCGGGGCCCGAGCCCAAAAACACTGCAAAATTACTGCAAATTCCCCGATTATGCAACCACCGCCCCAACTTCTTGCCCCAACACCCCTCCGCAACAGATTTCATCGCTCGCGCGCAAACAGCCCGCACTGATAGCCGCCGACATATAAAGCAGCCTCTCAGCCACTTAACCCGGTGCGCACAAAAAGCCGATATTTTTTCTTGCCAAAAAATTTGCACGAATCAAAACAAGTGCGTACCTTTGCACTCGCAAACCACAAAATGGTACCATGGCCGAGTGGTTAGGCATCGGTCTGCAAAACCGAGCACAGCAGTTCGATTCTGCTTGGTACCTCTACCCGATTCCCGGCTCGTCCGGGAATGTTTGTTATATATCGGTATACCAGCGGGTTACATTCGCCAAAAAGTTCAACTCGCCAAAAAAATGCCGGCAAAAATGTCGGCATTTGAGGCTCTGAGCAACAACGACTTACAAAAATGCCTGCGCCGGAAGCGGGCAAAGACTTATGGCGAAAATCACTGTAAAACGAATCTCAGCCCCCGGCCGCGACTTTGCACCGGCCCCTCTCTATGCTGTACTTTCAGTCAACCGTGAAAAGGTTAGGATACCGCTTAAAATACATGCGAGTCCCTCCGAATGGGACGACCGCATCGGCCGATTCCGCGGCCGGTCACAGCGAGCCCGCGACAACAATTTAATAATCGACAACTCGCTGGCCAAAATCACCGAAATTCTAGTGAGGGCCAGACTCTCCGGCGATAAGATCGACTCTCGTCGTCTGCGACAGCTATACTCCTCTCCCATTTCGGACGGCAATTTTATCAACTTCGCGCTCAATCACTTGCAGACTTACAAAGAGGGCCTGCAGTGGTCATCTCAGCGCCATCATCAAGCTATACTTGAAAAGCTGAAGTCATATCAGCCAAATCTGCTAATTGCAGACATAACGCCGGAATTCCTCCGCAACTACGCAATCTATCTGCGAGATGAACTAGGCAATTGTCCTGGTACAGTCAACAAAAATCTGTGCGTGATCCGGCTATACTACTACGCAGCTATAAGAGCCGGCCTGACAACAAGCAACCCATTCGCAGCTTATAAGATTCCACAGCCACGGCCGGTAACTGTTTTCCTGACCGACGACGAATTTAATAAGCTTACAACACTCTACAAACTTGGGACGCTAAAGGATACCGAACAGGACGTGCTTCGTTTTTTTCTGTTTATGGCGTTCACAGGAATGCATATCACTGACGCCCGGATGCTCCAGATTGAACAGATATTCGGCGACGAAATACACTATAAGCGTATTAAAACCCGCGTCGACGTTGTTGTGCCGGTATCCGTTCCGGCGCGAAAGATTATAAACTACTATGCCGGCGGCCGCCACAAGGGTCCCCTGTGTACCAACATTCCGACAGACCAATCTTTCAATCGGGTCATCAAAATTATTTGCAGGCGCATCGGGATTACCAAAGCGGTCAGCGCCAAAGCCGCCCGACACACATTTGCAACTATTTACTACCGCAGGAATCGTGGCGACTTAGGTACACTCTCCAAGCTTTTGGGCCATTCCAGCGTTGCGACTACGATGATATATGCCCATATAATCAAGGAAGACCGGCAAAAGGGCATGTCGGTCTTCGATGAAATGCTGTGAGTTTGAGTTTTAGACTCCGATGGCAGAGAGCTGCTCCTTGGCCCAGGCAATAAATTCGTCGTGGTCCCGCACTTCCGGGTCATTCGGGTTATCGCGATGTTTCCGCCCCATGGAGGCGTTGAAGCTGGCGACCTCCATTGCTGTTCTGAGTCCGTATGCGCTCATCTCGGCTGCATTAATCGCCATGTCACGGCTTACCGGCTTTGCGACTCGCACGGCAAAAGCAGCTACAGCGGTTGCACTCTTGCCGTCTTCTTCTTGTTCAATAGTTTCGTGGCCTATATAATAGGTTACATGTGTGCCTTCGTCCAGAGATATCAGGCGCCCGTTCAGCCAGACGCTTTTGCCCTGATTGCAGTCTTCTGCCATTGTGGACGGCACTTGAGTTTTACTTATATGCACCATAGTCAGGTTATGTATTTAATAATGTTTGTTGAGTCCTTGAATACGTATCCGCACCGGTTTTCAAGCATACAATCCTCCAGTGGGAGAACATTCGCTTTGCCAAAAGCCTTCTCGCATATGTTCAAATAATCAACAATGCCGGCATAGCAGCCATGGAATTCATAAGCTCGAATCATTGGCTCGGCTGAATCTGCGTTGCGTTCCTCAATCCCGATTAAACATTTAATCCAGTTCGGACGCCCTTTCGCATCGCATCTGAGTTCGTAATCATAAATAGTAAATAGATCGCCGCTTTCGGCCAAGTCTTTGACTGAAATTGGGTCTGCATCAAGCCGACGGTCGATCCTTATTTTATTCGTAAGTTGCCGGAGCTTCATTTTTCGTTCAATCGATTTCATTGCGCCGAATGTATCGGCATGTTTAAGTATACCAAAGTAGCTGCCCCAATTGCGATTATTTGCGCGTCGGGCTCGCTGCATTATATTGCGCCTTACGCTGACGTGTCCCTTGCTTCGTGCCCCATATGGGTGGCGGTGCAGAATATACCCGCATAAATCAACGGGGTTTACGTCGATATCAACAAGTTTAGCCGTATGTCGCTTGGCCCTGATTCCATATTCGTACCACCAGTAATTCCGGACTCTCCAGATGGCTTGATTTGCATCATCCTTCGTCTGCAAAAACAAAAACAAGTCATCGGCATAACGCAGGGCGTTGCCGGTTAGGCCGCCAAGCCATAAGTCAAACTCAAGCATTATCAGATGATGCACAAGCGGAGATGTGGGCGCTCCTATTGGTAGCGTCCCTGCATGGAAACAGATATCGCACGCGAAATCATTGACACAAGCAGACACGCCCATTCTCTTCAAGGCCCGTCTCAAATGCTTTGGTTTTATGTGGTCGTAACACTTGCGTTGGTCGATATGCACCAAATAATGCAGGTCGCGGCGGTCGTAAAAAATGTGTTTTGCTCGATGGAGCAAGCTCTTGCCACGGGCCTTGGCCGTCAAGCCCCATCCGGGTTTGCAGTTGTAAGATATACCCGGATCACGTTCGGCGTAGTAAGGCTCAAGCATAATCATACACAGATGCTGGAGTATGAGTGTGTCAAGTTCCGGGCGGTATATATTCCTTACTTTGCCGTTTGCGTTTTTTTTGAGCATGCGGCGATAACGGGAGGCTTGCATATAAGTGCCCCGGCTAATTGAGTTAATCAGCCGTTGTGCATTTTCCACACTCCGAGACAACCACGCAGCCACATCCGGGCGCCGTGAACGTCCGAATGTGGCTCTTTGGATAGCTTGTAGCATGTCGTGGTATGCAATAACCATATTATCGGTTGCTGATATTATCAGGTTTGAGCATTTTGCGGAGCATAGCCCCGCACGCACCTCAATATGCGCTTGTCTTTGGAGTTTGGCGGCTTCTGCGCCTTGGTGGCTGGCGTGACTGAGTGTTGATGGACTTTATGCCGTTGCTCAGACCTCAGCAGACCCGCAGTTGTACCTCGTGCCATAGCCCGTCGAAGAGTAGGCATACAAGTAACGTGGCGACAGATAAGAGTTTCTGGCGTACCCACGAGAGCGGCATTGGCCAGCGACCAATTTTTCAACTTGCCCCTACGGGTTCGGGGACCCGGTCCCAATGCCGGGTTTGCCCGTACGCGACAAGATATCGCTGTCAGTCGGAATAGCTTGCAGTATCTGCCTGTGGCAGGACTGCGTCCTGTTGCACATTGAGCAACACCTGAGCAGACCCGCAGTTGAGCCTCGTGCCAGAGCCCGCCGAAGAGTAGGCATACAAGAAACGTGGCGACAGAGAAGAGTAGCTGGCGTACCCACGAGAGCGGCAGGCCACTCGCACGACATAATCGCCGGAAGACTGATACCACCCGCAGGCCTGGTAGGTATGGGCGCATTCGGCCGTAGTGAGCGACCCACCCTTCTCTCGCCTGGCCGGGCTGTGCGGGACGCGGTGTCTTGTCGATGCGTTATTCGCGGTATCGCGGCTGGTCGTATACTCCCCGATTTGTCTGTACGAGGACTGGAAGGGGAATTCATCGCCTTTTGGCACTCTGTACATATCGGTATACAGCCACTTCCGCTGGTCAGGTTCGGCGTAGATTTTGACGATGCTGTCGTTATCGGCGCCTCCGTCGTAACCTACGAGCTCTATATCTCCGCTTTCGAGAGAGAAAACATCGCCACAAAGACTCATGCCTGCGTAGAGGCTCATCCGCAGGACGCACTCGATATCGTACTCAGTGGGCTCGTTGGACGTGTTCCATCCAGCCACTCCCGTCTGGGCTACTGATTTATAGACCTTGACGTTCATCCGGTCGGCATCAGCTCCTGGAACTTTGGTGTACCAGTATTTGCCACCGTAGAAATCGAACTCTGTATTTTCGGCGATTCCAGACTCGACTGCGAACGAGTAGGCCATTTGGCTCTCCATACACTGCTCTTTCGGCGCCTCCTTGTTAAGTATTGCATTGGCTACAGTGTTGGAGGTAGCAGTTGCAGATATGTGGATACCTGTATTGGACTGCCCCCAATGGGAGTATTGCCAAGTATCCTCGCCGGTTGGACGACAGCGGACACCTCCAGCTGTCTGATACCCAGCCGCGCCGGTGTTGCCGCTTACACCGGACCCGAAGAACGTATCTCCATGGAGGTATTTTGTGCCGTGGAGGACTTCGATCGCTGTGATGAAGGCGTTGCGGGCGTGATACCCAGCCTCAGCGAACGGGAAGGGGCTTTTGGGATCGTTATTATTAGCGCGGGCCATACGCATGCACGACATTGCTGTAATATCAGTGTGGCGCGGATAAGTGCGAGCCTCGTTGAAGAGGTTGCAGGCAGCTAAGTCACCCACAGATCCGGAGCAGTTCTTGTCGGTTGTGTAGAGGAAGAAGAAGCAGCGGGCCTTGTCTCCCACAGTCGCCATTAGCGACGGGAACATGCCTGTCGGAGGGAGTTTCCACGCGGAGCAATCGATCCCGTCCCATTTGATGGGTGCGCTCAGCAGTCCCTTCCACTGCATTCCGCTCTCGCCAACCTCTGTGTCTATAAGCCACAGTGGTCGAGTGTTGGCCAAAACGATAGTATATTTTGTTTCGGTCGTTTCCCAGGGGCGAAGAACGCGCACCTCGGAGCCGTTGGCCTTATAGAGCTTTGCCAGCCCATGGGTCTGGTAGAATTCTGTCGGATTGAATTTACCGGCCTGGCAATACTTATTTTTACCCTGCTGATCAAGGTAAAGATCCACGTCGCACTCGGCACGCATGGCCTCAGTGATGCCAACCGTAGGCGCGAAAGAGCCATCGGCAAAACGCAACAAGTTGTTGCGCTTGAGCTTCCCGACAGGGGTCAGAGTTCCGTCGTCGTTGGCCGGCGCCGTGCAGTCGATCAGGAAAAACTCCCAACACTGAAGGAATTTTTTGTCACCAAAAGTCTCCACGCTCTCCGGAGACAAGTCATCGTTTTCCCAAGACGCCACGCAAAGGTTTTTGGCATTTTTAAGCTGCTCCGGGGAACCGGTAATTGCGTCAATGCTGGCGCTCAGCTCTTCGATTTTGACGTTTTGCACGGCTTGGCTTTCGTTTGACTCGTCGATATGATTGGCCAAATCATTGGTCAGATTGTTGATGTCGTCGGTTACCAGACTGATTTCATCGGCCAGCCCGGAACGAACATTCTCTATCTCGCCCTCAAGCTCTCCAACAGCACCGCTAAGCTCCTGCTTGGTGACGCGGCTGGCTTCAAGGTTGGCAACTTTAATCTTCAGCGAGTCGATCTCCTTTGTGTTGCCCCGTATGGTTAAATCTGATTTAGCCAGATATGCCGACAGGGTGTCCGAATCCTTAAACCCCCTGACGAATGCCAGCAACTCGTTGAGGCTCTCGATGGCCTCGGAGTTGTCCAGGCTGAGGATTTGGTCGATTGCAGTTTGCAGCTTGTTTATCGCGGCCTCCCGTTCCAGTCGTTCTAACGACAGGTCGGTGCTCACCGGAGCGAGTTTTTTTATCTCGCTGTTAAGTGCGTCCAGAACCCGCGCTATCATCACATTTGTGACGCTTGCCGGTGTTTCGGCCTGTTCAATCTCCTGTATGATTGAGTCAGTGACGGCGCTTTTGTTTGATACTTTTTCAGACATTGTCGTTGTGTCAATTAAATTTATCGTTGAAGTGGTCCGAAAAGATGCGTGGCTTACATGCATCTTCCGGGGATGTAATTTCCTCCGAAATATTTATCTCGTTATCGGCAACCTTTAGAGTAAGCTCGATTTGCTGAGGTTCACGTTGGTCTGGTGAATGGGTCATCTCTTCAGCGAACGGTATAACACGGAGCGGGTCAACCGTCAACCCAAGCAAGTATACTTCATCTGAACCCAGCGCATCGACAAGATGCAGGATTTCCGCATGACTTTTTGCTCCGGTGTGCGCCGTCATGCTGCGGGACAGTTCGACCTTTGGCCTCGCAAAACTATACAAATCGGCAATTGGGTCATAGGATTGGCAAACCGCGTCATCGGATTCGTTCGGGTTCACAGAGATATTGATTTGGCCGGTCAACTCAATAAGTTCGAAAACCCCTAACGAATTGCGGAATTTAAGCCAGTAACGTTGTGGGCTCGGCTGTGCCTGCTCGATTACTATGCGGCAACTGTGATTGCCGCCACAATAGACGTCAAAAACATTAACCAGCACGAAAAAACCAGTCCAAAACTTTAGCCGAAGAGCTTCTAAATCCAAAGCATAAACGCCCGGAGCGCCTGTATCCAACTCAATCTGCGCTTTGGAGAGAGGATCTACAATCTTTAAGATAATATCGGAGTCGGCAATGAAATACAGAGGGTACAGCTCCGTCTCCTTGATGACCAATCTCCAGTGGGCCGATCTTGTCGTCAGGAAAAAATTAGCCTTGGGATTGAGAAAACGTTCGCGGAAAATATCGGATCCAGGCGGTATCTTTTTGAGGTTTTGGCGAGAAATACCTCCCGGTATAGCTATGAACCCGGATTCAAAATCGTCGGCTCCATTACAGATTACACGAATCTCGTTTTCTCTAAGAGTTCCCTCGTCGCATATCTCTATGATTGGCTCTCCGGTGAATTCGGCGTCGCGGAAGTTTGATGCATATCCGTCTACTATTCCGGATAATTCCATCTCCAGCGGATAGTCAAAGCGGCCCTTAAAGAAAACCTCGCCGCCCATGCTGACAGTAAAAGGATACGCCTTCACTCCGCCCAGATCGGAGTTATTCCGCTGGAGCCTTATGGGGTTCCGGGTAAATGCCAACCCGGAGGGTGTCAGACTGCCGCTTTCAATGTCAAACATCGGTGCAATTTTGTGAATCAATGTGTCAGATAAACTTCCCGGATGCCTCGCCTATTATCTTAATTGTGGCTTCCGGCAGTTTCGCAACGTAAAGACTGCGCGCTATTGATGGAGTGGTCAGGAATCGGTAGAACGCGGCCATGCTGCCCTTGTGGGTAGCGCGCCAAACGTCATAAGCCTTTTGAACATCGCCCGACTGGGGCGCAATTATTACGTTGTCCTGTTTCATATGGCAAATTTCGGCTTTTAGCCTATGAGCGCAAAGGACTATCACTCCATGACCCAACTGGCTCGTAGTGTCACTTTATACGGAACGTCGACTTCGACTTGGCCCAAAAAAATCGCCTGGTATTCGTAATCAGGCTCTTCCCTCTGTCCAATATCCCGTATTTCCCAGATATTGTACTTTAGCCGCGCCCGGTAGCTTCTCTCGATAATGTCGCCATATTTGGTCGGAGTTGGAAGGTCTGCGTCGCCGACCCAACTTGTCAACCGCACCGGAGCCTCCCCCTCGACCGGTACGGCGCTATCTGTATCCACAAAATAGTAGTCGCCTTCAACGCCATGCGGCTCGTAGCCCGTATCGCTGACGTATAGATTTTTGGCGGCTGTCTTGTTTTCTTCCTTAAAGAGCAAATCGGTGCCAAATTCGTCCTCGATGGTGCTCCACTCCAGACGTCGGTTAGCGGACGAAAAGTTAGGGATCCCCTGTTCGTGCGCAATGTCGTATTTGCCTTGTGTCGTTATGGTGCGCAACGTTAGGGTTATCGGAACAGTGTTCCCGGTAGGGAGCGCATAATCAAGTTTGTCGATAAGGCATCGCGCACCAAACACCTGCTCCGGGCGCAGCATATCAACGCCCCGAAGAAACACTTTGTGGAGGTACGCGCCGACTTCGATCGTGCGGTTGCCATGCCGCAGAATCTCGTCGTAATCTTTCCAATATTGAGCAAACAGCCCGTCCTTAAACTGGAATAGAAGCGACGTCGCCGGGTGGCCCCCGCCTCTCAGAGTTACAGGGAGTCCGTCCTCACCTTCCGGCGTATTCCGCCCGATTGTCTCCCCATTCAACTCGTAGGCGAACATAAATGCCAGCGGAGTTTCGACGATGTCTTCATCGGAGCCTTTGATAAAAGTGTGATAATGCCTGGCCCCAGTCAGATACATCGGAGCCATACCGGAGAACATATGTCCGGATCCGGAATTGTTAACTACGCGGCCAACCGGGACACATTCGTCCTCGCTTGCGAGTTCCATTGGCTCCAGTCCTTCTGACTGTGGATCCCACACAAAAAAACTGCTGCTGCTCTCTTTGACAGCCCCGTTTATACTGTCAAGTTTGTACCATTGCCCGGTGACAAACTCTCTGGCAAGATGGGACTCATCGGCCGAGCTTGCGCGGTTGTCTTTGGCTGCAGCCCTTGCAGACGCATATTCCGGGCCATCGTCATCTCGGTCGGAGTCGCGGTCGGGGTACTCGTATCCTGGATCATAGTCTTCTTGCCAGTAATCATCGCGTACCGGACCGTCCCAATCTTTCGACTCGCTCAATAATCGCCACTGACTTACATGCTGACCCAGCCGGATAGTACTCAAATCTAAACCATTTATGTAGTCTTCAAATCGTGCGGTTGCCGGTTCGGCGCCCTCAAGCGTCGTCTTCGCGGAAAGTTTTATGTACTGCCCGGTGTTGTAAGTAATGATCGGAGATGACTGGAACTCGGTGAACAACCTACCCGATCGTTTTTTGAGAACATCCCTGAGCAATTCAAGCCTTGCAAGCCCTTCGTCGAAATCCACAGAATACACAAGCCCGAATCGCACCCAGAGCGCATGCAGAAACTCCTCCACAGTGCAATCGGGCATAAGGTCCGCGTATCGGAGCAAACCGGTACAAGTTGAGTCGGCCACATTATTGAGCACCACCAGTCTCGCGAGTTCGTCATTTTCGGCGGGATCAAAAGGGTTGGAAGTGATTGTCACCCCCAAATCTTCAAATATCAAAGCGAGTGCCTTCCATACTCGTATGAACGGGCTGAGGCCGTAGCCCTCCGGGATGGTCACGGTGGTGATGGCCCCGTCGATGATGCGCTTTACCTTGGTTGGCTGCCGGAATTGACCGGCTGCATTCATCGGCACATTGAGCATCTCCCAATATGTTGTTTCAACTCCGTCAACCTCGGTCGACTGATTGTTGAGTACTATCGGAAACACGGCCAGCGGCTCTTGAGGCGTCCCCTGCGTATAGAGGTGCGTCATATAGGCCTGGAGAGCTTCCGGCCCGGAGGGTTCGTCGTAGCCAATGTCGGCGGCGTCTATAATCGGTAGCGTTGAGATATCGCGCAGCTTGCGCGAACTCCATTTGGCGTAAGCCTGTGAGTTGTCGAGACCGATATTAAAGGTTATCCCCTCCCGTTTTCCGGCATTGGTCACATTGACCAACCCCTTGCGGATATAACCTCCGTCCTCGATGGTAGCCCGGATGCTCGGTCGATTCGGACTCAATCCGCTGTCCAATCGGGTCGAATGCCTGAATACGGCATTGTTACGAGTTGTGGCCGGAACAGTGGCCGGAATGGTTTGACTGCCCAAATCATTGTATATTGGGCTTGTCTCTTGTACTTCGATGCCAAAGTTGGCTGGTAAATCCAACTCTTTGTTGTCTATCCTGACCTTCATTTTAATGTTTTTTGCGGGTGAAAGGCTGCTGTGCGGCAGCCAGGGTTTTGCGGGCGTTATCGATATCCGACAACACGACGTATGATCTGGAGTTTACGAGGTCTTTCGCGGCGGTTTGCAGCCCTTTGATTGCCTTGTGCAGCTCTGTGTAAAACGGTTGTGCGGCCATAGGCGTAACATGTCCACCCTCGGCATATGCCGGCAGATGGGCGGCGGAAGCGGCAACGGCGCCTCGCCCTTGCTGGCAGCGAATGGCCTCAATTGTGCCGACGGCGTCCACAACGCGTGGGTTGGACATTATCGGCATAGGTACAACGTACTCTCCTCGGTGTACCACTCCGGCCACTTCGTAGCGTCCGCCTGGACCGGTGTAACCGCCCTCGGCATAGCCTGTGAGGCTCCGGGTTGCGGATGCCGTAGTCGTGGAGGATCCGGAAGTGTTGGAAGGCGACATATTCTTGATCTTGTCGCGCTCCGCCTTGGCTGTGGCAACTTGAGCGGCGCCGGTCGCTGTGAGCATCGCAGCAGCTACGGCGCCGGCAATCGGGCCCAACTGCTTGAATGCGGTCATGATGGCGACAGCGGTGTTGGCCACAATCTCCGATATGCGGATGGCCATATCGACGTCGGCATACTTTTTCTGAATCTCCAGCTTTCGATTCTCCTTCTGCTCTTCGAGCACGGCGGTCTCCTCTCCGTTGTTTTTGGCTTGCTGGATGAGGATATCGTACTTGGCGTCGCTCCGGGCAATTTCTGCGTCCTGCATCTCGCTGAAAAGATTTCCGGCAAGCTTGCTATAATAGTCGTAGTACTTGCGTACATTGCTCACCTGAAGCTCCAACCGTTTCCGCTGATACCCTTTCTCGTCGATGAGGCCCTGGCTGTGCATCAGTCGGAGCTGATTAAGCTCACGGTCATACTCAGACTCCCAACTTAGCCCCATCTGCTCCTGCATCTTATAGATCTTCTCAAGATGCTCATAGTTGAGCACCTGCATTCGGCGGAGCTTTTCCTCTTCCAGAGTGGATGTTTCCATCCCTCGCTCGGCGGCCACTTGGATCATCCGGTCGTATGCTTGTCCTACGGCCTCCACCTGGCGTTGATAGGCATCCTCGATGGCTTCGGCTGAATTGGCATTTATTGTCATTTCGCGGTATCGCTCTGCAAAGTCGGCAGCATTGGTGAGCAGTTTGTTGTTCAGGGCTGAGATCTCGCCCGCCAACTTCTCCAGCAGGCTTCGTCGTTCATCGGCCGAATAGTTATCGGATATCCGTACCTGCTCGTAATAGTCGCGCATCTCGTCCAACTGGCGCCCGTAGTAATCGCGGTCCAAATTCAGTCGATAGATAGCTGCCGCCTCTTCGGCTACAGTGCGGTTTTTTACAGCTTGCTCGAGCACGTTGGTTTGTGCCTGATAGGATTCTCGGAGAACAGTCAGCACCTGTTCGTGAGTTTCTTTCTCTTTCGTCACCATAGCCCCGGCAATTGCTGTACGGGCCGCTTGGTTCGTTACCTCTAAGTTGTTGAGTTCAGCCGTAATCTTGTCGAGTGTTTTGGTATGGGTGGAATCGACTGTGGCCCGAAATTCCTCAAGTGCAGATGCGAGTTCGGAATTATAGCGGAGCAATTCGCGGTTCTTGGCAATGGTTTTATCTGCCTCCGACAGGTTCTGCCGGTTGATCTCGAGCAGACGCCGCTGATGCGCATCGTCGACGGAGGCTGTGGCTTGACCTAAATCCTCTGTCCCATATTGGCCTCTCTTGGCTGACCCGGAATTGAGCAAATCCCGCGTTTCCTCGCGTAAAGCCCGGATGCGGACTTGGATTTGCTCCAGCTCTTCGTCGGTCTCGGGGTCGGCCTTGCGGAGTTGCTTAAGCTCTGCATTGATTTCTCGGAGCCTTGCCACGGCAGCGCTCGCCGATGTGTCAACGGTGGTGATAGTGTTGGTCGCGGACGTCCGGAGCAGTTCCTCGATGTTTATTCCCGCCGCCTCCATATTGAGTTGGAGGTCGGCCAGATCTGCGCGGGCCTCATGCATGGCGGCGTCCCATTGATTGTAGGCGCTGACCGCGGCCCTCTCCGCATCTGTCAGGCTGTCGTCGCCGCCAGCCCAGGCGTTGTAGACTTCGACCCAGGCTCGATTGCGCGAATCTGCCTCCGACAGCGTTTCTCCTGAGCTTCTCCGGAGCCTTTCGGCGCGGCGGTCCAAAAATGCATCCATACTGCGGATGGCGGCGTTACGCTCATCGATGGCTTTCTGCTCGTCGCGGATATACTGTTCATAATTATCCTTATAATAAGCTACGCGGGCGTTGCGCTCCATGGCGGATATGTGTGCCTCCAAGGCGGCGGTAGCACCGCGCAGGGCGCCGGTCTCGGCATCGATGTGGCCGTTGTATTCCGGGCATATGCGGTTAAGTTCCTCGACGGCCCGGATGCGTCGTTCGCGCTCAAGGTTGTCGTTCTGGGCCACAGCCAACAGCTCATTTATTCGGTTGCGCTCGACTGCCATGTTTTGATTCATTTCGTCAAGACTCTCGGCCGCTTTGCGGCGTCGGTCGGCGCCCAGCCGCTCCGCTTCGCTCAGGCGTTCGACGCTTTCGGCGGCTTCGTCTGTGGCGTCTGAATAAGCTATTACTGCGCTCAGAAGCATAGCCAACAGTCCGACAACGAGCATAATCGGGTTGGCCAGTAAAGCCGCGTTGAATGAACGTTGGGCAATCGCCGCTTGAACATTTGCAGCCGCGCTTGCCACATATGCCGCCGCTTGTTTGTATAACCCCGCAATCATGCCCGGAATTGCCTTGATGGTAGACACCAAGCTCATAAAGAACTTTCTGGATGCTGCCGAAGCCGCTATGGCTGCAACCTTGAAGTAGACCAGCCCTGTCACAAGGGCGTTGAGAGTAACTCGCCCCGCTTTGGTCTGAGTGAACAGAGCCGAGAACCAACCAACCATTTTGCCGAGGCCGGCAACAAGGCCTCCCACAGCCTTTCCGACCGTAGCCAGAACCGTCCCAAAAGGCGTCAACGCATCAATAATCGAGCCTAACCATTGCACGGATTCTGTCAGCCCAACAAAGATTGCCTTAAAAGCCTCCCTCAGGTCAAAGAACTTAAGCATCAGGCCTTCCAGCGCACTTTCGAATCCCTTCCAGGCGCTTGTCGCATTGTCGGCCATAGTGGCGCCCATAGTGCGGAAATCCGCTGTGCATCCGGTTATGGCGTCGCGGAGAGGGACAAGGTCGCCCGCACTGTTTAGAAATGTCGAGAAAGCGGCCACAGAGCGTTTGTCGGTCAGCTCAAGCGCCTGAGCCAGGTCGACCCCTTCCTGCTGGAGCGTGTGCAAACCGGCAACAAGCTCGTCGAGGTTAGTCACCGGGCGCCCTAAGGCTTTGGCCAGGTCTCCGTTGGCGTCCGCCAGATTGAGCAGGATGTTGCGGGTTGCGGTCGCGGCCGTACTTGCGTCGAAACCGGCATTGGCCAATATGCCCAGGAGCGCCGTTGTATCTTCAACCGAAAACCCAAATGCATTGGCAACCGGTCCGATTGCGGCCATCGAGGACTGAAGTCGGCCAAAGTCAAGAGCGCTGCGGGTGGTGGCTACGGCGAAAGTGGCCATCAGAGCCTCCGAGTCGGCCGCGTCCTTGTTGAACATTCGCAGTGTCGCACCGGCGAAGGCGGCGGCACTGCTCAAGTCGGTATCGACGGCCTTGGCGAACTTCAGGGTTGCCGGGGTCATTCGCTCGATTATCTCCTGAGAGAAACCCAGCTTTGCAAGCTCCGTCTGCAGTCCGGTAACCTCCGAAGCCGTCGCCGTAGTGGTCCGGCCCAGCAACTTAGCTTGCTCGGTGAGAGCCGTGACGCCATCGATATCTGTGCCCAATATGGCCGCGAGCTTAGAGTTTGCCCGCTCGAAGTCCATAATGGTTGTGGCGGCCTGTTTGAACGTCCCAACAATTTTGGCCAGAATCATATTCCCCAGCGCCATGAACGCACCTTTCACGATAGTCGTTATGGGCAAAAGCTCCGAAAGCCTTTGACCAAAACTCTTAGGACGTTCTTCCGCTTTCTTGAGCGCCTTTTCAACCTCATTGATGCTTAAGCTCAAATCCCTGTACTTGCCGGGCTCCAGCGCCGCTGAAGTGTTTGCGAACTGACGTTTGAGATCCTTCAGCTCTCTTCGTAGGTCGGCAGCCGATTTGACCGAAGAGTCTATCGTCCTGCGATTCTTCTCAATGTCACGGTCGTTTTTGCGTATCTGCTCCGTATTGGCCGCAATTTGGGCGTTGATGGCTTTGATTTCCTTGGAGTAGTCGCCCTCGGTCGCGGCCAAACGAGATATTTCCTTCCGGTGCTGCTGATTCTGTTGTCTGAGCTCCTTGGTTTGCTGAGTCAGCTTATGAATTTCCTCCTGAGCCTTTGTGGCCTTGAGGTTTAGATTGAGCGTTATGTCGTCGTTTCTGAGTTTTGCCATTGCGGGTAAGTTTGCTTGGATGCAAAGTTACCCAGCCTGAAATAACCGTTAAAAGACAAGGCTAACTGCAGCTTTGGCCGGAATCCCCTCCGTCAAGCCACTGATTGCCTATATTGAACCCGACTCCGAGCCAAAAGCCCTCTCGGGCGCTTTCCGCAAAAGACTTTTTCGTAGGGTCTTCGATAAATTCGTCGTCATCGTCATCCGTGTCGAATTCATCCTCATCGTCGGAATATGGGCCATGCCACACATCGTAGAGACTCCAATCCGGAGCATCCGGGTCATAAAAAGAGTCGGCATCTTTGTTGTAGGGCGTGCCGTCGGAGTTTGTGAGTGTATACATATCGGGGCGGGCAAGCGCCCTATCTACCAAATCTTTGTACCAGGCTTTGAATGGAGGCCAATCCTTGAGTCCGATTTTAGGGTACCGAGACATATAATAATTGTAGGTCTTGATGAAATCCCTTATATCTTCCACACCTTGTTGGTATTGCATCCGATGCAACATTTTTGTTTTTATCTGATTCCCTACTCTTTCCCAAACCTCTTCAGTAGGAGTAAAAAGACCGTTTCCCGCTTTATGCTGGCGCACAAATACATCTGCGGCAATCGAAACAATAGCGACTCCAATCCCGCACGCCAGCCCAAGCAAAAGGGATCCTTGGAGAGTCATATGGTCTGCACGGCTGAAGAAATACACCGATATGGCTGTCGCAAATATAAAAACGATAAAATGAGTCAAGGCCTTCATAAAAAACTCCGCTTTGATTGTTTCGCAAAGTTAAAGTAAATAACATTAATCCGCAAACGGACGAAGATGTTGTACAGCACAAAAAAGCCCCGACGTGATTACCGTCGAGGCATGCAACAAGCGGGCGGAAGCCCTTAAAATGGTTTCGGTAGCAAAGCGGGATTGACCAGTACAGTTTACTATGCGGACAATTAATTGTAACTCCGCTCTATTTGCTCTTTAATAGTTTTAAGCACCCTGTCGGAGTATCCGTATTCGATTTCGGGAATAGCATCCCTGTATATATGGGGCCAAATAATTCGGTTGTAGATTCTATAATTGCCGCTGCGCTTCATATCCAGAAAGCGTATATAAAGTGGGTAACTGGCAGCGAGATAAACCCCAAGAGAGCCTTTCTCCACCTCGAAATCCGCCCTTTGGAGTGCGTTCAACAAAAGTCCCGTTCTTTTTTTCTCGGTGGACTTGCGGCTATAGATGCGTTTTTGCGCCACTTCAGCTTGTTTGGAATAAACCTTCCGGAATCCCTGCACAAGCACTTCTCGAATAAAATCCAATTGGAGTCGTTCGGTTTCTGCCATGGTTACTCGCTTATGACGGTGAATCCAATTGCCCAACCGGCCCAATTACCGAAGTTCTCGGTCTCAGGCATTGTCGATATTGTATCGTGCTGGAGTCGGAGGCCGGCACACGGGGTGTCGGCGTCCTCGATAATCATCGCCTTCACATACTCGGCGACCGGCTGCACTTCCTCCAAAACCTCCAGACTACTCCGGCGAGAATATTTCTGAAGCACGAACAACACAATCTGATTGACCTCAACGAATGCATCGGGGCGCCCGCTGCCGTCAGCAGTCGGAGGAAGGTAAAACAGAGCCGGGGTCTGGCTCTCTGCTATTGCCCGGATGCGGTCGGCGAGATTCGCCTCGACCGACAGTCCCATAACGGTTTTTATCTCCGGGATGCGGGCTGCAATCGCTTCGCACCATTGGCGGATGTCTTTCAGCTTGACCATTTCCCAAAATATATGTTGGCCTCTTCCTGCCGACGTCTGGTCAGGCCCGGAAGCTCGCGGCCGTTGGACTTGTTCCAGCGCTTGAACTCGTTCGCTATGGCCGGGTCTGCAGCGTTGGCTTTTATTTTTTTTAGTAGCGTCGACGCCTGGAAGTTGCCCATTCCTATATTGAAGGCCAAGCTCACACAAGCATCGAACTGGTCGTTGTTCAGCCGGGTCGAACCCAGTGCGGATTCGACCATGATGGCAAACTTTTCGATGTCGGCGCTGAAGATAGCCGCGGCTTCGGCCGGCGTGACTGTGCGTCCGTCGTAGACGTCCGGGCCGGTGTGGCCGTAGCCTATGGTCAGTACTCCGGCCGGGCAGAGGTATGCCGTATATCGGCAACCTTCCCACAGCATGATCTTCGCCTTGATTCGTTCGGACGGGTTCATTTCGCTTTTGGTTCGTGAAGATATTCGAATTTGCATTTGTATAGGTAGACCAGAACCTGCCAGAAGTCGGTTTGTTCTAGCTCGCGAACGTTGCCGAACAACCCGGCCGTGGCCACCTCCAGAGTGATCCCCGTCCAGCCCGTTTTATCGTCGGGGCGGCTGCGCTCGGTTGCCTTGAAGATGATACTCAGGTCGAGTGCGCTCCCATTGATCTCTATTGGACCGGACTGGATTGCCTGCCAGACGTTACCAAAAAGTTGAGGAGCATGCATGGTCAAAATCATATCAACCTCAGCGTCCGCCGGTATGTCGTACATGACGCGGGCTATTTGCTTGCACACCTCCTCGGCGTTGTCCTCGTTGAGCATGCACAACAGAATGCTGCATTCGGTGAACTGGCCCCAAGTCATACCGTTTAGCCAATCGCCCGGCCCCTTGTGGCTTCCGTATTCCGGGAGCAAGTTGCGGCACGTGGCGAAACTGAACCGGGGTGGTTTTTCGCCAATGACGAATCCCCGCATTACCTCCGCCATGGCGGGGATGCATTCGTCGACGATGGCCTCACAATACTTTGTGAGCGGGATACGCAAACCAAGTAGTTTGCTGAAAAACCGCACTCTGAAATCATTGATATCGATGGCACCCCCGGCAACATGCATTACCAGACGGATGTACTCGATATATTGCTCGGTATTGAGTTCGTCAACGCATCCGGGAACCTCTCGCTCGTGCCCTTTGAATTTTACCGTTATCATCAGAACGTCATACCTTTGGTGTGGAGTATCGGGCCGGGCGTGTAGTGCTCGACTGGTTTCTCCTCGGAACTACGGAGAGCCGACACTGCGTCCTCGAGCTGGCGGAGGTAGCGGTCGGCATCGGCGCCAAGCGACGCAGCTACGGAGTCGCGGGCGCTCTTCTCGGCGCGGAGGCGCTGCTGCACCGGCACCTGCTGGTTCACCTGCACTATGCCTTCAGGGAGCACCTCTATCGGGAGACGCTCGACTGCCTTCTTGATGGCCAGGAGCGCTACGGCTCGGCGGGCGCAGTCGTTCAGCTCGGAGGCATAGGGCTCGTTACTCGCAAGCATCTCTTTGAGCATGTCGCGCCCCACGGTGGTAACAATACTCGTTTCCTGAGCTTCGCGGATGAGGGGAAGGAGGGTTATGAAGAGCCGGTGACTCCCTATGACGTAGTATTCGTCGAATTCCTCCTTCGAGCGGAGTAACAGCCCGCTGCGCATTCTGTATTTGGAGCCCTCGATCCAGAACTTGTACTGTCCCGTGTCAAGGGCCTCGATGAGTGCGTCGGTGAACTCGTATGCCAGACGCTGCACGTTTGCCTCGTCTTTGTACTGCTCCAGAGCGGTCATGCCTTTCTCGTTCTCACCCAGACGGCGGGCGCGACCGTTGGTATCGTGCTGGGCGTCGAGCGTCGGAATGATTTTAAGCCAGGTGAAGCAAGCCACGGCCCGCTGGAGATACTGAAGCGGGATGGTGCATGATGCCGGGAAAAACGAACTTGGCTCGCACCCCGATTCGTAGAACGTAGCCAGTGCCGTCGTCACGTCGTTGCCCACTATGGCTGCCACGTCGCGGATGCCCAGCGGGAGCACGCCTTTCCACAGTTCGTAATCGACGTCACGCATGAATCCTATTGCTGCGGCCAGCTCCTCGGCGCCGCGGCCGTCGCGGTCAAATAATTTCATCTAGTTTGAGTTTATATGGGTGCCAATTGTATTTGTCAAGATTGATAACCTTCATCTTGTCGAAAACCTCCTCTTTATAGAACCGGGCCAGGCCCTCGTCGACGGTGATGCACATCTGTTCGCTGCGCGGATTGACGTTGAAGTTGGCGCTTCCTTCGGCCACGAAGTCAAACCGGTCGCCAAATCCCGTCATAACCTTGGCGTGGTTGCGAAGTATACCGACTCTGCCGCCGGTGGGGACCACAACTTCCTTAAGCGCAAGATAGATGTCGATGTTCTTGTACTTGAATAGTTCTCCTATGTAGAAATCCAATCGGCCGATTAGCCCGGACTCAATCCACCTCTTGATCTGGGCAATGTGCGATGTCGACAGATAGAACGTCTGACACACCAAGTATTCCAGAGGCTGCTGCTTGAGTATTGCCCGGAGGTAGGCGATGGAGTCGATGTTTCCGTAGGAAAACACGTGGTAGGCGTCGCCTCGGTTGAAGTGCCACGGGAGCAAATTCTCAAGCTGAAGCTCGGTGACCACTCGTCGCTCAATCTGCTTCGGCCGCAGCTTGTGCGCCTTGGCCGGAGTGTCCTTGTTTGGATCGTCGATTGCCTCACGGCCGCCCTCGCGCTGTGGGGCGGCCGGTTCGGGCGGTGCTGAAAACAGGTCAAGCATTGGCCTTCACGCGATTTTCGGGGTTGACGTTCTTTTCGGCCTCTACCACGGTGCGGTATAACCCGACTCGGATATCCGTGCCGGGGTGGTTGGCCTGGATGAACTGCTGGAACGGGGCGCAAAGAACCATATCGGTCACGGCTGTCTCGGTGGCGTTGTAGACCTTCAGGCTGTAGAGCTTCTCGCTGCCGGAGCCAAGTTTGGTGTCCAGGATTAGATTACTCAATGCCGGGTCGAGACCGAATCCGGAGGTGGCGGCCGCTTCGGCCTTTTTACAGATTGCTACCTGAGCCTCGATGTAGTCTTTGATTTTTTTGTCGATTGGCGTCACCTTCCAGCCCTCGAAGTTGTTGGCCTCGGCATTCCAGTACTGACTCGTATGCATAAACTTGCCGGCATTCTTGCGCCCCGTCATACCTTCTGCATATCTTTCCATGGCCTCATCCTTGAAGTCTTCGAGCATCTGGGCAGTATAGGTCTCCCCCAGTTGGGCGCACCGGTCGCGGATGGCCTGCTCGGCCTTGTCCCAGTACGACTGCGGGCTCTCGATGTGCATCGATATGGCGGAGGCGTTTTCATTGTAGGCTGCCAGAATTCCGGCCAGCGTTCCGGCAAGCTCAATCCATTCGAAAGCGCCAACAAATCGCGGCACGCTGTAGTAATCCTTGTTGTAAGAGTATATCTGGTAGTATGCCATGCTCACCGGATGCTCGAATGGCTTTGCCGGATTGAAAAGCGGATATCGGCGGAAATTGTCGGTGGTGGGATTCGGAAAATCACCTACCACTACCTCGGAGGGCGCCGTATCCTCGCCGGCATAGACGAATCGTACCTTGCGGGCCGGAACGTGCTCGACCTTAGCCAGACGGCCCGGGAGACCGACGCGGGAGGCACGGGTGCGGGTAAACTTAACCCAGAAGCCCTCCAGGTGAACCAGGTCTATCAGACACCGGTGCATCTCGCGGCGAAAGTCGAAGCTGTCGAGCTCGGCTATGAGTGCCGGGTCGGTAGTCCACTCCCGGTAGAAACGGTTGCCCTCGCTAGCGTTGCGGTAGAGCTGCGGGCCTTCGCCCCACTGTAGCCCGGCCTTTTTGCCCAGGATGCCCTCCCCGGCATAAAACCGGGATAGAATCCGGTCTACGTAGCCCGGCATGTCGTCGCCGGGGCCGTAGGGCACAACCCTGCATCCGTAGACGCTGCGGTATTTTTGGAATGTGCCGTAGCCGCCCAGCAGCATGCGGCTCGTCGGAGCCCAACCCTCGCCGCCGCTGTGGCGGGCGTTGAGGTTGAATGAGTAGAGGCTACCGTCGGGGGCATTGATAAACCCAAAATTTCCTGATCTGCGTATCATGGTCTTAGTTGAGTTCGGTCGGGATGCCGTCTATCTCCATAATCAACGGCTGCCAGCATACCAGCGGGCGGCCGGTCTCGGTATCGACGATGAATAACTTTTGCGACGAGTTCGCAATCATCTCGTCGGAGGCTGCTGCGCGAACTCGCGCTTTGGCTATGTAGGCGACGTCGCCGCCGGAGCGGGTGTCGCGGTTGTACTTGCGGAAACGGATGGCGAACGTGCCCCCCTCTTCACTTATGGCGCGGGCGCGGTGAACCGCGTCGAACACACTTATTTTCTTTTTATCAGATTCCATAGATTTTCGAGTATGACGTAGACAATGTAGACCAAACCGGCTACCAGCAGCCAGCCACCAATCAGAACTTCGATGCCGGGCCGCGACGTCTCTTTTTGTTCCGCAAAAGTGAACTCGCTTCGGCCGGTATGCGTGGCGGCGGAGTAAGAACTCCGAACGTCAAAACGGACGCTGTCGACCGAAGCCCGGAATCCGGCCAGTCGGGCGACCGATATTGTGTTCCAGGCGTAAACGGTGCGACCTGTGGCGCTGTCGCATTCGACTGTGAGAGTTCCGGTATAAGAGCGAGTTTTGTGCTCTTCGGCAAGCTCGCCGTAACCTGTGGCCGCTCTGCCGTGCACACTATCCGTACGCATCTCGACTCTGACCGTATCGACGACATAACTTTGGGTTTTGACTGCGGCATGCTTGCTGCCGCAACCACACAGAGCAAAAGCGCAAAAGGCCAAAATAACCGTGATAACCTCATGCCGGTTCATAGCTTGGTGACGTCGATGGCCTTGAAGTTAGTGCAACTCGGTGCGAGCTCGCAGCAGCATGTGCGGGCCGCCCGCATAAGGTTTTCCATTTCCCGCATCTGGCGCTTGAGGCTGCGCTGGTCTTCCTTGATGGAGTTGATTTCGCCCTCCAGACGCGTGCGGTCTTTGTTGAGGTCTTCTATGAGCCCCTGATAGACGGCCTGCACCTTCTCCATAGCGGACGCCTCCGCCTGCTTGCGGTCGTATTTTATTGTAAATATCCAAGTGGCGCCACCGCCCAAGATGAGCGTGGCCAACGGGATGAGTATGTTGATGGTGTCCATTGCTGATATCTATTTGCACTGCAAATATCGGCATAGCACCGACGGCTGCGAAGGACAACAGCAAAAGGCGGAACAATCTCTCGATTGTTCCGCCAACCTAAAACCTATGCTAATTGGCTAACTTATTTTTACCTTAATCGTGTTTAACAAACAATTCAATATAAACCATCAAGCTTTGAGCACTATTAATAATAAAAAACCAATCGTGGAGACGGGAGCGACGAAGCTCCAACCCGGTGAGAAGTTATAGCGGCGGGGCATTTACGCCGCCCTGGCGTCTCCGTGCGTGGGGCCGGACGACAATTGACGTTTCAAAGTGTTATATGGAAATATCCAAAATGGGAGTTTTGTTTGGGCGACCGGCCCCGGTCAAGTGTGAATGGGGGCAACCCGTGCCTCCGACCGGCCTCCTCTGAGGCTCTGCGTCTGTCTGAACCTTGAATCTAATCCGCCTCGCGGCGGTGCTGTGAATACATATGGCGTTTTGCCAATCTTGCTTGCGGCAACGGGGGCTTCGACGCCCCAACCTCTGCAGAAATCTTAGTGTACGGCCGGAGCCGGGAATCTCGATCAGCCACGAGGCATTTCCGTGGCGGTTTCGTTGCCTGTATCGAGTTAGTCGAGCCCGTGGAACGCACGGTCGGAGTCCGTGTCGCGACCGGCTATGGACACCAGTGCGTCAGTCACGATGGCTTCAGCTTCTTCCGACGTCGGGGCGTCTTGCGCGCCCTCTTCGGCGAGTTCGATCTCGTCGAGAATTTCAGAGTAAAGACTCGCGTCGCACTCACCCAGACGAAGGGTGCGGAGGTCGTCCTTGAGCAGGAACATGATGTGTATGAGCCGGAGGGCCCGGTTGGGTTCGAGAGTTCCGTTGGCGGCGCACTCGGCAGCCAGTTTCTGGAGGGCCGTGATGGCACTCTGGTAGAGGACGTAGGTTGTCACGGAATCGTTGGCGCGGAGCTCGGCGATTACCTGAAGAGCTCGGCGGATGACTGTCTCTTTGGGTTCGTTGTTCTTGGTTTCCATTTTAGCTTTGGTTTTATTGGTTGTTATTTTTGTGGATTCAGGGCTTGGTGCGGAGGATTCGCATCGACGGTCGGACGCTTTCGAGTGCGAAGGCAGCCAGGAAGGTGATTGCTCCGGCGCCGTAGAGAAGGTCGTCGCTGAAGGTGAAACCGGCCACGAAAACGGCGCCGCCGATTACGGATACAAAGGTAGTGAATTTCCGCGAAGTTGCGAATATAATTCCGCGTTTAAGTAGTTTGCTTACACGCGAGGGGCGTTTTTCAACTGCCGGAGTGAGTGCGAGTGCTTTCATCGGGAGGACTGCTTGGCGTTAATAATGTTTATTAATCGGGCACGAAAAAGCGCCTGCTTCTCCGTGTCGCCAAACAGTCCAAATATCATACAGAGCCAATATGTGGATGGAGAACGCAGGCGCTGAATATCGTTGTTTACGGCATAAAAAATGCCCGAATTTCATCGAGCCTTGCGGGCCCTGTATTATTATTCTTTCTGTTTGGCACGACAAAGTTACGGCGACTTCTGCAAACAAAAAAAAAAAATAGTTAAGAAATGTTACGAGTATGCGTTAATTTTACCGACCGCCCGTAAATCTACATTTTTGGGGTTTCGGAGGAAATACGGAAACCGGTGTTTTGGGGCTATTATCACGCTCAAAATCCACGAAAAATGCAGTTTCAATGCAGTTTTTTGGGGCTTAATTCGACCAAATCCCGCATATTTAACGAATTAGACGCTCCCGGTGGGTCGGTTTCGTATTTTGCGTGAACGGGAAGACGGGGCCCGCTCTGCCCTGCCGAAGCAATTACCACACCCCCCAATAGTGAAATGTGAGCCAAATCTTGTTACGCCTGTATCCAATGGGGCTGATGATTACGGCATTGACTCTTCGGGCCGGGCGCTTACCCGTCGGCCCGTCGATAAGCCGGCCATAGTTATGTTAAATAAACCCTCGCGAAAAAATATGGCGCAGTGCAAAAAAAAGACGGCCTATGCATCGCGCACGGGCCGCCCACACAAGAGTTCCAAGAAAGATTATTGCTGATTTCGCCGCGTTCGTTCGAGCCAGGCGGCCGCCGCCACATCGGCGTTGCTGTTGTTGGTTCCGGCCGGCCGAACGGCGTTCAGCCACTCACGGCGCATAACCAGATATTTGAAAGCATCCGACATATTTGTGCTAAGGCGCGGGAGTTTCTCCAGGGCCATCTTCTCGCTCGTCTTGACTTTGAACACACTTTTGCTGGAGCCTTTATATTTGGTGACCTGTCGGGCAAGCTCAAGACTTGACACCAGTTCCTCGCAATTGTCGGCGTCGACACTCAGCTGCGGGAGTGCCTTGTTGGTTCCGCTCATAAGCTCAATCTGGAAATTGTACTCTGCTTCCTGCCTGAGTGTCGCCTGCCCTCGGCTCATGAGCTCGACCGCCCATCCGGTGCGGTTGCCGGCCTCGTCGCGCTCGATGAACTCCTTGAACTTGCCGGCCAGATCCTGCTTCTGGCGTTGGTAGCTGTTGGCTGCTCGGTCATAGTAGAGCCTGAGCACTTTGCACCGGTGGTCGCAAAAGAATGCGCGGAACTGCTCTGCCAACTCCTGGAGCCAATGTGGAGCAAGCACATACATTGACTTGAGCACACGAAAGCGACGCCCGTCGGGCTGAGCCAGCACAAGACTCATCATATTGCCGAAGTCCATGCCACCCTCGATAGGCTCGTCAGGCTTGAGATAGCGGAGCTGGCGCCCGTTGTAGGCCCGGCCTCCGGCAATGGAGCCATCCCGGAATTTGAGATCCTCGGTAAACATAACGTAGAAACGGCTGCTGCGACGCAGACCCGGACGCATGCCCAATACCGATTTAGTGAATTCGTGGTGTTCCAGGGCGCCGTTGTAGAGGCGCCGGGCATAGTCCAGGGTAAGAATATCGATATTGGCGAACGACGAGAGATTGGCGAAGAACGTCTGCCCACGCCGCAATTTTGCCAGCGCACGGTCGTAGTACTGCACCTTGCGTTCCAATCGGGCTATCCACGGAGTGTCGGTTTTGCCGCCACGACTGGCGCGGGTGAGCTTGGTCAGGTAGTCGTTGCGTATCGATGCAGCCTGAACTATGCGCACGATTCGGTCCGGATCCATCTCGGCCGCATAGCGAAAAAACCAATCGTACTCGCCTTCGGCAACGTCGGGCATGTCGGTGGTGATAGTGACTCCACCATATAGGTGGCAACTGCCATAGGTCACGGCGTTGCCTCGGAGGATAGGCATCACACGGGCTGCCCGCGCATCGGAGGCATATTTGGCTTCATCGAAAAACAAGTGCGCCACACTCTTGCCTGCCAGCAGCGACGGGCTGTCGAGCGAGCCCAAAAACAGAACTGTGCCGTTCCAGAACGAATAAACATACCGATAATCGTCGACAATCACGGAGCACCGTCGGCTCCACTCCTGAGGCGGCCTGCGCCCCTTTATATAATGTATGCCCTCGATGAGGCCGCGGAGTTTCCAGCCGTTCTGGACGGCCGGCATAATGTTGTTGACCAAATTGGTGTAGGTATCGGCCACAATAGCCAGCGGGGCGCCCGGCATAAGCTCCACACAGTTGTAGATACGCCGGGAGATGATTACGGTGCTTTTGGACGTTCCTCGCCCGGCAATAGCCACGAAATTGGTGGTGTCTATCCAGTCGGTGAGCAACTGGACGCTCGACGCATAGTCAACAGCCAGGTCGGCCGTGGCCTCACTCGCTTTCCGGGGCAAACTCTTTGACATCGTCCATCATGCGCTTGAGGAAATCCCGCCGGGCTATGCCTGCGTCTTCCTTGACGCGGTCGCGCACCAGTTCAGGGATATCCGGTAGTGAGTCGATAAATTCCTCCAATTCGGACTCATCGGCCTTGGGTGCACCCAAAGCGGCGGCGTCGGAGGTGTAGATCACTGCTGTCTTGGGGTTGAGCAGCTCTTCCGGGATTTCGGGAGCGGCCTCGTCGAAACAGCCCCTAAGTTTGGCAGCGTCGGCCATCAGGGAGCGGCCCTCTTTGAATCGCCCGGTGGCGAAGGCCAGGTCGGCCATTTTTTCGAGTTTCTCGGCGTAGATATTGCTCCAGGCCCGCGGGGTAATCGAGCACTCGGAGTAGAAGAAATTGATTGCATCGTCGTAGAGCTTGCGGGCCCCCCAGTCGGTGAATCCGTAATTTGATTTGAGCAGCTTGATGATGCCGGCCTTGGTGACCACCTTCCCGCCGCCGGGAAGAAGCATTCGGGCGCGGAGCCCGCGCACCATGTCCATCATGCGGAAATACTCGCGTTCCGGTTCCGTCAGCGAGTTTATATCGCCTGTGGTGAGCAATCGACCGATTTGCGCGGCGTCGATCTTGTCGAAGTCAATCCGTGATGTTCTGGATGGTAAATTCATCGTCGTCCATTGCGTTTAGCAGTTGAAAAAACTGGTTTTCCCGCCGGGTGTCGCGGAGAGTCTTGACCGCATCGATGTTCCCCGCCACGGCCGCTTCCTGCAATTTGACAAGCGGCCCGCTTACTCCGACTGCCCTGCCCTTCTCGAGCAACTCGGCGACCATAGTGCCGGGAGTCTCGGCCGCGGCCACGAAAATGAGCCGCTGCATTCTGGTCATATCCAACGACGCCGCAATCTGTTCCGGATTCAGGCCCACGGCGGCCATCTTCATAATATCTTTTTTGTCCGAATCGGACAACGGCGCCAGAGTGGGTTTAGGCGCCGTTTCTTTCGTTGGTTGCTCGGTCATGACGGGGATACTTGCAGCGTTTTGAGTTGGGCCTCGAGCTCGGTGCGTCGGCGCCCTATTTTAACAAGATTGTAGTTGGCTTCGGAGCGGTCGCACCGGGAGCAACCTGTCCGATGAGCAGCCCTGGAGAAGTACTCTTTCCTCTTCTCAAGTAGAGCAATTTCGTCGGCTATTTTTTTTTACGTCTGGCGACCTCCCTTTCGAGCGCCTCGCGCATATCAGTCCACCGGTTGAGGGCGTTTTCGGCATCAGATGTCGGTAGGCCTTTTACTTTTAGGGCCTCATATGCCTTGCGGCGCTTGGACACGTTTGCACGAGCCGAATTAAGCTTGGCGGCAAGCTGTATGTCGGTATATTCCGCAATGGCGTGTTCCTCGCGGTATGCCTTTATGCGAGCGGCCTCGCCCAGAACTTCGCGATGCTCGTTGTAGTGGTCGAGCTCGCGGTGCAGCTCCTGGTAGGCCAAGTAGTTTTCGACCACTGTGGCGGCCTCGATCAGCCCGGCAGTGATAGCGTCGGCCGGGAGTTCCATCAGACGGCGGTGCGCAGCCCGGTATTTGTCGCGGGCCGTAAACATATCTGCCACACACACCTTAAGCTCGTCAGGACAATCCGGCTCAGCCAGAAAACTGTACTTCTCGCGGAATTTTATGACTCGCTGAACAGATTCAGGGGCTGCGTCGAGTTCGATGCGGGCGGCCTGAGTAGCGTCGACGGCCGCGGCTGCTGCCGGGGCGATGGTGTTGTTTCCCGCAGCCAGGCGGGGGAGATTCTTATACTGTGCCTCGGTCAGCCCGGCCATTTTCCGCAGTTCTTCCATAAGGAATGCACGAGTGGAGGGGGTGTCTTCGACGATGAATCGGCGGCGCAGCATGCGGTTCAGGCCATGGCGGGTATACAAATCGACGCCACGTCGATATTCGCGAGGGCCGGAAAGGTAGGCGATGATTTCTTTTTTATCTTCGGCTGTCATAACCTTGCTGTTTGTTGCTTGCAAAATTACTCCTTGGTAATTACCGCGAGAAGGACAAAAGCCGGGATCATGATCATACACACGACCCCGGCTGGAAACAACTATGACTAACTATACTAAACCTTGTCCGGTTTTGATCAGGCCACAACGTAGCGGCTCTGCTCGATCCAGTAGATAGCGTCCTCGGCGCCCTCGAAGGCGCGGAAGGTAATCTGGCTGCCCTCTGTACCCACGAAGGTCTTGCCGCCTTTGAGCAGCAGCGTCGCGGAGGCGGTCACGGAAGGCGAGCTTGCGCCGGAAGCGCCCAGCAGAGTCACGACGGCACCATGGCTGCCGCCCTTGATTTCGGTGATGGCACCGGCGCCGGCACTGAGCTGGTACTGACCTTCGGCGGCGAACTCGACGGAGGTGGCGGCGGCATCGACCACTGCCACGGGCTCCTCGGTTGGGATGGTGCCCTGGTAGACGCCAATATCCTTGCCCTTGGCTACCTGAGTCGCGGTGAACTCGTTGGTGGAGGCGTCCTTATTGCCGGTGTAGCTCGGAGTGATCATGCACGGGTTGCACAGGTCACCGATGATGTCGGTAGGCTGGCCGTCGCAATGACGGATCAGAACGATGACGGGGCGGTTGATCATGTTGGCCTTGAACTCGCGCACCTCAAGGCTGTTACCGGGGTGGTTGAACTTCACCGAAGGCGTGAAACCAATCTGGTCGGGGTCGCCCTCGGCGGCGGAGGTTACCTCAGCGGAGCCGGGAGTGAGGTACAGGCCCACGGCATAGGCGCCGGGGTTGAGGATGATGTCGTCCTCGATGGCCACGCCCTTGTCGTTGCGGGCGGGCATAAAGGCAACGTCGGCAACGTCGATGAACTCGATTTTGTCGCGTACCTTGATGCCGAGTCCGGGGTTGCCGGTCGGGCGGTTTACAGACTGTTTTATATACATGGCTGTTTAATAATTGTTTGTGTCGGTTAAAGGTGGGGAGCACCGGAATAATTCAATCTGGCGCTCCCCGGAATTTATGCCTTGGCGGCCACGCGGCTCACCTCGTAGAACTTGCCGTCCTCAGCCTTGACAACCTGGATGAAGGTTCCGGTCTTAAGGGTCATGGCTGCGGTAAGAGCGAACTTGCCGCTGTTTGCGATAGTAGAGGCGTTGGTGTCGCCGTTACCATGGATAGTGTAGACGGTGCCGGGTTCGGCGTTGACCAGGTCGGTGATGGCGGTCGCCTTGGTGTTGAGGCCTACGACGAAGGTAGTGGCGCCGCTCACGTCGGGAGTGGTGTCGTCGGCGGCGAACATGTAAGCACCGTCAACGGCCTTGTCCCGTCCGAGCTCGATGAACTTGCCGTCAGCGCGTTTCATCAGGCGGATGACCTCGCCCTTGACGGGGAGCCAGTCGGAGTTGATGAGTTCGAACTTGCCGGCTTTCTTGATGGTGACGCCTACGCTGCCGTCGGCGCCGCACCTGATGGCCACAGCTTTGCCCACTTCGGCGCCCTCGATGTCGGTGATTTCGTAGAGGCTGCCATTGGGGACAGTCTCGACGGAGGTATGCAGTAGAGCGGAGGGATTCTGATCGGGGCGGCCCTTTAGGTAGAACGATTCGGGCATATCCTCGTCGTTGACCCAGATGAGCTGACGGCTGCCGTCCATAGCGTTGCGGTCAGTATACTTGTATCCGACGGCCTGAGCTGCCAGGCCCTCGGTCCACTGGGAGTAAACCTTGAGGCACCAGTCCTGCTGCTCGATGCGGAAGTTGAGCATTTCACCGGCTACCAGCTCATAGCACTTGATGTTGCCGTTGAGCGTCCAGATGAGTCGGTTGTGGTTGTCGGCGTTGGGGACCGGGATGAGTTTGACGCCGGGGAACTCATGCACGAACATTTCCTTGCCGGCATAGTCCTGGTTGACGCCGTATTTGGCCTCGTTGTACTTGTGGTACAGGGGAACCAGATGGCTGGGGATGTAGAGCACCAGATTGCCGGTGTCGCGGATGTGCGACGGCACCATGGAGGTGCCCTGGTATATCACGTCGCCGATATTGGCGGCCGTGATTTTGGGCAGATTGAAGGGCTTGATCTGGTAGACAGTCTTGCCGGTCGTGCCTCCGTCGGGAGTGAAGTCGATATGGCCGTCGATTTTTTTGCGGATATACTCGTAGAGGCCGTCGGCGGCTTCGAGAGACTGGCCGGGAGTGTTGGCGACGGGGTTACGGCGTACACCGTTGATGCGGCGCTGCTCGCGTTCGTTCTGAAGCTTTTTTGCGGTTTCGCCCAGCAGGAACTCGACGAACGACATTTTGATGGAGTTGGAGCCCTCGCGATTGAGGAAGCCAATCCAAGTGCGCTCTACCTGCTTGAGGTCGCGAAACTTGTGGGCAAACATGACGCTGTACATGCGGAGAGTCTCCGTGCCGAAGTCGTATTTGCCTTTAACTACGTTGTCGAAGTCGCTGTTTATGGTGTTGTCGGCTTGGGAGAACTCGCCGAGCCAGACGTTGACCAGCGTGGCAAGGTCCTGATATCCGGATTCGACCGGAAAAATGCTCTCCACGGAGGGCAGCATGGCGAGCAGCGACTGAAGGCGCTCGCTCCAGGACTGGCGGTAGAAGGCGCCAAGGTCTTCGCGCAGCGAAGAGTAGTCGGCGGAACTTTCGGCAGCGACAGGCACAATCTTGCCCTGACGAGCCAGCATACTTGCGCGTGCTCGCTGGTTGTAGGGACGATCCTGGAGAGAGTACATCACACCGGGCATGCCGGCAAGCTGCTCCTCGTTGGCCAAGTCTGTTCCGACATTGGCAGCGGGGGCGCCCTGAGCAGGTTCGGCGGCTGCGGCAAGAATGCCTATGCGCTCCTTTAGAGTGGCGATTTCTTTTTCTTTCGCGGCGATGGTGGCTGCGTCGACTGCACTCTGAGAGCGGGCGCTCTCCAGAGCGGCGTTTGTCTCAGTAAGCTGGGTGGTCACCTGCCCAAGGATGGCGGAAACGGCGGCCGTGCGGGCGGTCGGATTCTCGGCTGCGGTGGTTTCGGGCTCGTTCAAGGCGGCCTCGAATTCCTCCACGAACTTAGCGGGGAACCCGGCTTTGGTCAGGGTCTCCTTTTCCTCGGCGGAGAGCACCTTGCGGCCGTTTTCCGCCTTGAACTCGGATATGCCCAACACTGCCAGCATTCCGGGGATAAAGGTTTTGAAGTTCATAACAGATGTTATTGATGATTATTGATATAGTAAGGCTGCCTGTCGGCTCGTTGCCTGTGCTAATACCCAGTTGGCTGCATCGCGTAGGGTGCCGAACTGGTCGATGTAGCCCGCGGCCAGGGCGGCAGCGGCGCTGAAGGTTTTGCCTCGGAATAATTCCATGGCCGGGTCGTATTTAATACCCAGATTGAGAGCCACGTCGTTGCCGAACAATTGGCTGATTTCAGCAAGACGTTGCTTGATTACAGCATCGTCCTCTCGGTCTTCCAGAGCTCGCACGCCCTCATTTTTAAGGTCGGAGTTGTCGGGATAAATCTCCCAGACTTTTATGCCTTGCGCCTCCAGATACTTTCGGAGGGACAGATACTCAGTCATTGAGCCCACGGAGCCCACGGTTGAGATATTCGAGCAGACAAAAGTGCGCTCGGCCGACGTGCCAATCCAAAAATGGGCACTACACATGTCGCCGGCGACAAACGTTGCAACCGGTTTGGAAAAATTGCGGATGAGGGCGGCGGCCTCGTCGACTCTGGTGACGTGCCCACCGGGGCCGTTGATGTCGAGCACCACACCGACGATGCACGGATTGGCCTCGATACGCTCAAGAGCATGGATGAGATTGTCGGTCTCCCAAGCATAGAGCATGCCGCGCATGCGTATCACCGCAACCGAGTTTTCGGGCAAATTAAGGTCGTTGATATCCCATTGGTCGACGTAGTTCGGGGCTTGACATGCCGAATAGAGCAGCGCACTCCTGGAGAGCTGACTCTCTATGGCGTTGATGTTGCCCGCAGCCAGAGCTGCGGCCACAACACCGAGCGCACCGGAGAGATCGCTTCGGCGCACGGCCCAATCATTGGTAAGAAATTGATGGAGATGTTCCACGGGGGTTACTTTTTAATGCAAAGTAACCTATTTTGCGGCGTGGCGAGAAGGACTCAATCAGTCAGATATAAATCCGGGGTGAGGTTTGTACCCGTGAGTGTGCAGTTGCAGACTCCTCCCTCCTCGACATATGTCAGGCTTAGGGGATTGTTTATTGTCCCGGCCAACCGGTCTTCGCCGGTCGGGTCTGTGTAGATTGCAACCAGGTGAGTCGATCTCAGGATTTCGAGCTCGGTGAGCGACCATTTGTCACGGATGCGTCGTTTGAAGGTGATTTGCTTTGTCAGCCAATTGTTGTCGTCCTCTTCTGAACTGACCAAAACCGTTCCGGGTATTTCCGCTGCCGATATCGGCTTCTCGAAGCTGACCACGGTCGCACAACCGGTGCCGTCCTGGGCCAGACGTTGGATTTGGGAGACCGGAACAAGCCTAAGCGAGTGAGCGGCCGTGATATATTGGTGCTTCATATCTGTATGATTTGTAATTATCTGATATTCAATTTCTCAGCATTTCCCGGATGTTTTTCAGCAAATAAAAGACAAATCGACTAACTGTGTAGGTGAAATTTTTACCTACACTGCAAACAATTTACTTGCGCCGATTGTATTCTCGGCGCTTGGAGCGGCGCAGCTTGTCTCGCCAGCGCTGGTAGTTTTTGAGCAAAGCATCCTCCGAAAGAGACTCAATGCCGTATCGCTGCAGGAACACGTATGCAGATTCCTTAAACTGGATCCCACGAAGGTGCTTGCACTCGTCCATGTAATCATGGAGTTCTGCCCACATCATGACGCGGAAGCGGCGCTCAAGGATTTCCGCTGCTCGGGCTGAAATGTAATTATATGCTTCGGGGTTTTTCCCTCCCGCTACATTGGCGTCCCGTCGGTCGGGCAAGGCAAACTCCAAGTTGCCAACGTCCACACCGGCACCTGCGGGGCGGCGGCTCATCAGGTCGTAAATCGTAACGTATATGTCGCTCGACGACGGAAATCGAACACACTGCGCGTCGCGGTCGTAGAAACGGCCACGGATATACTCAGCCACAGGCTGCGATACACTGATTTTGACGGTAATCATCGGACAGAGGGAAAAGTGTTAAAATCGGCACACAAAGATAATCAAAAATAAGCAATTAAATGGCTCGTTCGGCAATGAAATTACATACCCCCCCCCCGGCATGTCGAAAAAAGTTGTTACATGTTACATCGTTGGAAATATCCCATAATCAACATAGTACAAAACGCAACAGCCTTGTTACACTTTGTTACGCGGCCGTTACGGGCTTTTTTGTCTACCTGCCGGATTTTGCCCGTAACGCCTTTTTTATGACTTGTTACCAAGTTTGTTACCAAGTTTGTTACGCTTTTCCCTCCCCCTTAGTACTTAATACTGAAGTATTTTCTTGTTACTACCGAACCTATGTAACAGTGTAACAAGTTTTTTGTATAAAAATAAAATGGGTGAAGGGAAATCGGGGGCAGTACCAAACTCAAAATGACGCTTCGCAGCGCAAAATCATGGCGAAAAATGGGCTAAAAACACTCAGTCAAGATGCAAAAAGCCCCCGTCGGAAGGCGGGGGCTTAGACATGAGTGAAATGGAACGAATAGATTCAGATAAGGCGCAAAGCGGACAGCTCAGTTCCGAGTTTATGCAGACCGGACTCAATCCTTTCGAGCTGTTTTTCGGATATGGGCGTTCCGCCCTGACGGTATTGGCGCATCAGGCTATCATTGATGCCCAGATAGCGGGCGAGCGCACTGACATTGAACATCGAGTAGTATTCAAACAACGACGAGATGTCGAAGTGAAACTCTACTACCTCCGAAAATTCAGCCGGAAAAGACTCACCGCGGCCTGCATAGCTTTCTTTCATTTCTTCAATAGAGTTGAAGAAATCGTCCTTGGCCTCCTTGACGGTGTCGCCGGTGCCTATGAGCTGCACCATATCGCCGGTGGTGTTGTAGGCAATGTAAGTGCCGTCAGATTGTTTTTCGATGCTTACTTTCATATCGAGTTGGAGTTAGGGGGTATAGTATGAGTTCTTAAAAGAGAGGAAGGGGAGAACCCTCCCCCTTTGTGTTAGAAACCGATTTGCTTTTTAAGCGCCATCATCAGGCCTTTGCGAACTTCTTGTGAGCCGTGTCGCTCAACCATTATGGCCTTTCCCGTTTCGGGATTCACATATCGGTCGTGCTTCTTGCCATGGCTTTCAAACTTATAGCCGTGAGCCTCGGCGATTTTGATTAGCTCGTTCCATTTCATTATGTCAAGGATCTTATCTTTCAACACCACAAAGATATAACATTTTTGTGATACTACCAAATTATTTTACAATAAAATAACATTTTCGTAATATTTTTTTGTCATACACCTACCGATCGCGCCTTAAAAAGGATAATCTGGGTTTGGACCCGGCTCGATACCTTCAAGGAGTGTCTGTCTGGGCCCGCTTGCTTTAGCTTGGAGTTCTGAGGCTTTTTTCACGGTGCGGAGGTGTATCATCTCCACGCTCTTTTTCAAAGCGGGATTATTTGGATCATCAATGCGTTTGAGAATTCGCGCACCACTGTTGCACTCGTCGGCAGGGTTGAGTTCATCGATGTAAGCAGTGGTATAGACGAATGCCTTCAGCGCCTTGGTGAACCCCTGCATATTCGTTTTCTGGAGACCTGTGGACCGTTTGAAATCTTCGTAAGCGTCCTGTCGGATAATATTTCGGTCGAGATGATCTCCGTCCTCCGCAAAATAAGCTGCGGCCCAGTCGCGGAAGTTTTCATTCATATCTCGCATGTATTTGCGGAATATGATGTTATTCATCTTGGGTTCAATCTTGATGCCCAGTGCCCTCACTGAAAGATAGAACTGGACGCACTGCATAATGAAGTTGATGTCAGCATTCCACTCTTCTTCACTGTAAATGCCGTCCATAAGCTCTTTGCCGAAGTCGTCACGAATGGAGCGAGTTTCTTCGTAGTCATTTTCTTCGGTCTTCTGGTGGTAGTAGTCGGAGGTGACGCAGTATATCTGGCGCCTCACAGTCGACCCGTTGAATTCTTTGGGAACGTAGTTCGTCGTAAATGCGAACTTCGGGGCTTCCTCGAACGGCAAGGTGAAGCTGCTTGCATTTTTGGGATTGATGACCATGTCGCCCGATATGACATTGTAGAGGTCTTTGATTGGAAAATATTCGTCCAAATCCTCGAACAGTACCAAATCGACGTGCTTGTTGATGTTTTCGGCCCAAAACTGGTTTTCCAGCAGTTTGTTATTGCGACAGTTGAGCGGGATGTAGCGAGCGAGTTTGCCAAGCGCCAAGAACATAAAGGATTTGCCGCTGCCGCCGTTGCACTGGTCGTTTTCGCCGATGATATTGTCCATAACGAACGGCGCCCATGGGCGGGAACGTTCCTTATACCGGTGCATCAGGTAGCCTATACAGAAAATCTTATTTATAAGGCATCGCTTCTGGTCGCGGATTTCCTCGTCAGAGAGCCCTGGCCCGGCTATGTCAAATTTGTGTTTCCGGCGGTATGCCTCGCGTTCTGCCGGCGTACTATGCCCAAGATTGTACTCCAACTCGGTGCGCCAGTACAATCTGGAGGAGTTAATCAAGTAGTTGAAATAGTTGCTACCATGCTCGAATACCTTTATGTCAAAGTCTTCGCTCGCGGTGTGTCCGTCGGGATGCGTAATCTCAAACATTGGCTCAAGTTGCCGAAATCTGTGGTTGATTATTTTCTGTTTCCAAACGTAACGGCCACTGTTTGCCTTCGTACTTTCCTCCTTGAAAAACTCACGGGCTGTGACTTCCACCGCGCAATTTGGAAAGTAGAACCACTGTGACGTTGGCGTGGAGTTCGAGAAGTCGAGCTGCACCTCCTTTAGAGAGTCGGTTTTAGCCGCGGACAGTGTGTCAGTGTTGAGTATCAGATTTCGCAGCCCTCGCGGTTGAGCAGTCTCTGCCGCCCATTCATTGACGAATGCGCGCACCGCCTTGGGTTGTATCAGTTCGACGGCGTTCTCGGTGATTTTGATGTACTGAGTATCCTTCTTGCCTTCATCCTTCAACGTGTAAAAACCATTGAGCTGCAGAAAGTTCTGGAGGCATACGGAATCGATGCTGTATTTGGGTTCCAACCGCATGCGGTCGCCCTTGCCACGCTCAACGTAGTAGACGTCCCAAAACCGTGCCGGGAGGGCGCGGTCGAGAAGTTTCTGGAAGTCTTGCCTGTCCTGGCGGAGCTCCATCCAGTCGCGGAGGTCTTTGCGGGGCTTCCCTCGATTATCCTTATATTGCGACAGATAGTCGGACGGGAGCCAAACCGTATATATGTCCATATACTCCAGAGCCAGGGCAACACCGCGACGACGCCCGGTCTCGTCAATATCCGGTATGTTGTACAACGTATCAACGTAGCGCATGACCTCGTTATACATCTTAGGGGTGAGGGGGGCGGTCTCCGAATTGAGCCACAGTGGAGATACGCCCTGTGACTTACAGCACAACGAGTCGCGTTCTCCGGAGCATAGAGCAGCGCACTCAAGCTTGCGCGGCTTATATGGCCTGTTCTCGTTGGCCGGGTCGGACGCCCAGCGTTTTTCCTCTTCCTTGTTAAGTGCGTCGTATTCGGCCCGGAGCTCTTCCAGCCCGTTGAGGTAGTCCGGCTCCTTCTTGCCTCGTGGCATATAGCTGAAACGGAATCCTTTGTCCGGGTTGAGCGGCTCATAGATCTTATAAAAGCAGTCACGTTTGCCATCCTTGTTGGTGAACCAGCACTCCCTGATGAATATCGGGAAATTCTCTGTGGAATATCTGTAGACCACGGTTCGGTCTTTGACGCGAGCAATGACCTTGACGTGCGACCAGTGCAATGCGGTGAGAACCTCCGGGGACACCTTGGGCCCCATAATTTTGCATTGCTTCTGAGTAAATCCTTCGTCGAGCTCGAACCATTCGGAGCCGTCGGGTTGGTCTTCTTTTGCCGGCTCCTTGCGTATTTCAGGCCGGTTGACTGATTTGTTGAGTTCGTCGACAACTCCAAACATAGCGGCCAACTCAAGCATGGCCTCTCCAAAAGTTGTACCGGTAATTTCGCGGTGTATATCGATAGGATCCTTGGCGTGCTCATCCGCCCCAAAGTCCATGACTTGCCACACTGGATTCCCGCCTGCCGACTTACGGAGCCTTATAGATGTAGATGCGGTTCGTTCGCTACTCCTCTTTTTGAACTTTGCGCCAGTACGGGCTGCATCTCTTGCCTGCGGATAGTGCATGGCGATTATATCGAGCCCGTTGTTTGTGGCGGCATATAATTGCGCGGGTGTAATCATAGTTGCCCTCTTTATTTAGCCTTCAATTGATTCGCTATCATAGGTTTTTAGTTAGCCCGGAGTCGCCATTCGCCTGAACGACTCCGGGCACAGACTCAGAATATCTGTTTGCCTGTTACTTGATTAATTATTACTTTGCACGATGCTGGGATCGGCGTGCGGCATGCAGCCCAATTTCGAACTACTTCCGCTGACACCTTGCACGCCTCAACAATCGCAAGGCGACGGGTGTTATATTCGCAGTAAGGTAAATTCTTTAGATACGAACGTAATTTAAATCTGCAGATTCCAAATCGAAGTGCAAAATTTGAGGTGGAATCTGTATCGACGAAAAGCCCCCTCTCTCCTTCTGGAGG
>UQLO01000010.1 GCA_900541865.1 uncultured Porphyromonadaceae bacterium
CAGTTTTGGCGTTGGTCTAACAGGCCAACCGCTAATCCATGACTTTATCGTCGCCCAGCGATAGCTGAGTAGTTACCGTAACTCTGACTTTCGTTAAGGAAAGCAAAACCAAGGGCACCCTCACCATCACCACCGAAAGCGCCTGGGAAGCTCCCGCAAAGGCTTATTTCAGCGCCAACCTCAGCGGCGACTGGGAATTCAACAAGGAAATGACCGCCAAGGGCGAAGGCGTCTTCGCTCTGGAAGGCATCGAAGTTACCGCCGACAAGGGTTATGCCACCTTCACCACCGGCGAGCTGACAAACTGGACACTGACCGAGGGTCTGCGCTACGGCCCCGCCGGCGAAGACGCTGAAGTCGTTTCCGGCGACAGCTATACCGCCACCGCCGGCTCCGACAAGGCTTATGTCCTCGCTGCCGGCACCTGGAATGCCCAGATCACCTTCACTCAGGAAGCAACCACGGTAGTGTTCACCAAAACGGGCGGCGACGTGCCCGGTCCCGAAGTGACCGTGCCGGAGACCCTCTATTTCAACGGCAATCTCAGCGGCGCAGCATGGGCTTTCAACACCCCGATGACCAAGGCCGAGGCTTCCTTCAGCTACGACTTTGAGGTTATCAACGAAAACGGTTATGTAACCTTCGCCACCGCCGAAATTACCGACTGGACCGTCGGCGAGGGCGGCGTACGCTACGTGCCCGCCGGCAACACCGACGAAAACGTTGAATCCGGCGTGGCTTCCGCAATGACAGTCGGCTCCAACGGCAGCTGGGTACTCTCTAAGGGCAAATGGCACGCTGTGGCCACCTTCACCGCCGAAGGCGCTACCGTGACCTTCACTCTCACCGGCGAACCCGAGGTGCCCGAAGTGACCGTGCCCGAAACGCTGTTCTTCAACGGCAATCTCAGCGGCACCGAATGGGTATTCAACACTCCCATGACCAAGGCTGAGGCTTCCTTCAGCTACGACTTTGAAGTTGCCGGCGAAAACGGCTACGTGACCTTCACCACCGCTGAGATGACCGACTGGACCGTCGGCGAGGGCGGCGTGCGCTACGTTCCCGCCGGCAACACCGATGAAGCAGTTGAGTCCGGCGTGGCTTCCGCAATGATCGCCGGTAACGACGGCGCCTGGGTACTTGCATCCGGCAAATGGACCGCCGTGGCCACCTTCACCGCCGAAGGCGCATCGGTGACCTTCACCCGCACCGGCGACATCGTGGTACCCGACGACCAGCCTCTGAACGTCACCTACAACTTCACCTCGCTGGAGAACATGCAGAAATACGCCGCCATCCCCGCCGAGAGCGAATGGTCGGACGACGGCAACACCGGCAACATTTGCTACTACATTGGCGAGAAGGCACTGGTATCCGACGGCGTGGCAATCACCGCAATGAAGAATCCGGATGCCACCGGAACCGTCACGGCCGTCCGCATGTACAAGACCAACGCCGGCGTTTACGACTTCCGCGCCAACAAGAACAACTTCGTGACCTTCACCGCTCCCGAAGGCTACTACTTCGAGGCAATGACCTTCTCGTTCAACACCGCCGCCAAGATGAACGTGCTCGATGAAGCCGGCACCCTCTCCCTGGCCACAAAGAAGGACGGCAATTATTACCCCGGCTCTTTCACTCCCGCCGAGGGCAAACAGCTGCAGTCCGTGACCTTCGAGCCCACCGCCACCTGCCGCTTCGCCACCATCGACATCACCCTTGCCAAGCTGCCCGACGATCCCGAGGATGAATATCCCGTGCTCTACCTGCGCGGCGCCGACAACGGCTGGGGCGCAGACGAATCCAACCTGATGACCTGCAACAAGGGTATCTACACCATCACCCTCCCGAGCCTCTACGGCGCCTTCAAGATTGCCGCCGCCGACTGGGCCGACGAAAACACCGCCACCACCCAGAACATGGAGATGGCCCTCGACGTGACCTACACCGTAGAGCACCCGCAGGGCGGCGGTTCGAACATGGCAATGGCCGAACCCCTCAAGGACGCCACCATCGTCTACGACTCCAAGAACAACACCATCCAGGTGACCGGCACCGTCGACACTGAATGTGCAGTCACCTACCTCCTCCACGGCCAGTTCAATCTCTACCAGGCACCGGCCGAAGAAGGCATCATGGCACTCGAAGAAGCTGCATGGAACGACATCGAGCTTACGGAGAACAACGGCGTATACTCCACCACCGTGGTCCCCGCCGCCGAAACCGGCTCCTTCGTAGTATTCCAGAAGCGCAACGGCGTGGACTACTACACCCTCAAGGCCGCAGGCAGCGAGCCTCTGACGGCATCCGCCGGCATCACCCTGAGCCCCGACAGCTACACCGACGCCACCTACAGCCTGGATCCGACCCACAAGTACATCCTGGCTCTTGACCCGACCTCTCTGCAGATGACCGCCACCGACGGTGGCACCACCGGCATCGACGGCATCATCGTCGACAACACCGGCGCCGAGGTTCGCTACTTCAACCTGCAGGGCGTAAGCGTGGCCAACCCGACCCCGGGCCTTTACATCGTTGTTCGCGGCGGCAAAGCCACCAAGGAATACATCCGCTAACAGCACACCCCTCCCCCACATCAAAGCGGCCCGAGCCTCAGCCCGGGCCGCTTTTTTACGGGCGGTGGTGCGGGAGTTTCGTTTTTTTTGTCTAAATTTGTGGGCTATGGCAAACGAACTGACGGTAATCATACCTGTTTACAACCGCGAGACGCTTGTGCGGCGCACTCTGGAGAGCCTACGCGCCCAAACGGCGCCGGGTTTCGACACGGTGCTTGTCGACAACGGCAGTTCGGACTCTTCGCTGACTGTACTCCGGCAGTGGGCGGCGGACAATGCTTCGGCCGAGCGACCTGTGCGCGTGCTCAGCGAGCACACACCGGGAGCCTGCGCGGCTCGCAATGCGGGCCTGGCGGCGTGCGCAACGCCATGGGTGCTTTTCTTCGACTCGGACGACGAGATGGCGCCGGGACACATAGCGCGGGTGCTCGAAGGCATACGCAGCCACCCGACGGCGCAGGTGCTGGGCTGGGATACTTACCACACCGGCCTGGGCGTGCGTAGATTTCGAGTCAGCGATATTGAGTGGTACAACGTCTTCGAGGGTAATTTCGCCACCCAACGCTGGGCAGCTCCTACCGAGCTTGTACGTCGGGCCGGAGGGTGGAACCGTGAGATAAAACTCTGGGACGACATCGAGCTTGGCAGCCGTCTGCTGGCCTTGCATCCCGAGGTTGTGCGTCTTGAGGGCGAACCCACCGTGACGGTGCATCCACAGGAGGTTTCGATATCGACCAATGCCTCCGGCGACTATCTTGAGCGGATGGAAGCCTCACTGCAGTCGATTGCCTCGCGGCTTGCTCCCGAGCAGAGGATTTGGACGGACTATGTGCGCATGATAGTGGCCGGGAACACTTATCGGAGCGCTCCCGACGCTAAGGTTAGGCAAAAGGCGCTTGCCGTGGCCCGCAAGGCAGCCGGCAGAGCGCCCTCGCTGCGTCACCGCCTTCTGATGTGGTCCACATACCACTTCCGTCGTCTCGGCGGCCGGGGCCAAAATCGCGTTCTCAAACTTATCCTGAGCAAGAAGTTATGAAGATTTTTAATAGAGACGGAATTAAATATTTTTATGCAGGGCTACTGATGGCTGCTTCTCTCATTATGGGCAATGGCTGCAAGAGTCAACCGGAAGAAAATGGTATTGCAGACGATTTGGACTCTCTTCTGACAGAAATGTTTCCGGCCGACGGCCCGGCCGCCGTGGCCGCGGTCAGCATCGACGACAGCATAGTCTATCTGCGTGCTTTCGGGCTGGCCGACATTCCGACGGGGCGCCCCGCGACCGACACCACGCAGTTCAATATCTGCTCCATCTCCAAGCAGTTCAGCGCCGTGGCGCTCCTCAAGCTGCAGGAGCAGGGCCTGCTTAGTCTCGATGACTCCGTTGCGCGCTTCTTTCCCGAGTTCCCGGGCGTTTTTTTCCGTAATATCACGCTTCGACAGCTACTGAGCCATACTTCGGGACTTCCCGACATCCGACCTCGCACCCCGCAGGAATGGGAGGCCTATGCGAGCGAAAACGCCCACCGCCGCTTCGCCAACGTGGAGGACTACAAGCACTTCTCCTCTGAGCCGGACATATTGGACATGTTCAAACTCGTCGAAGGCACCGTTTTCGAGCCGGGCACGGCTTACGACTATCAGAATCCGACCTTTCAGCTTGTCTACTACATCGTTGAGCGCCTCACCGGCGAGCCCTTCGAGCAGTGGATGGCTCGCAACATCTTCCAGCCGGCCGGGATGAGCCACACCGTCTATTTCTCGCCGGAGCGCGAGCTCGCCGCTGCCGCCCACGGCTACGAGGCCACCGGCGCGGGATGGCGCGAGTGCGACTACGGCGAAGCCAATTTCTTCCCCACGGCGGCCGACGGAGGTATCTACACCACCGCTGCCGACTTTATGGCCTGGCAGCGCGCACTCTACTCCGACTCACTGATGAGCTCCGCCTCCCGCGGGCAGGCCCACACACCGCTGATAGCCACCGACCTTCCCGACACCTCCTACGGCCTGGGCTTCTTCATCGAAGACCTTCCGGACCGACCGCGCAAGATATACCACACCGGCGACAACGGCGGCTTCTTCACCTACGCCGCCGCCGTGCCTGAGCGCCGCGTGAGCTATCTCGTCTTCGCCGCCCGCCAGGGCTGGGACCGCCTGGCCACCGCGGCCCGCATCGACTCCATCCTCACAGCCCACAACGCGCTATGACATGCCCGACAAACCGCTGAAAATACTTCTTCTGGGCGACTACAGCAACTGCCACCGCACGCTGGCCACCGGCCTGCGGCAGCTGGGCTGCGAAGTGACGGTGGCATCGAACGGCACTTGGTGGATGCAGACCGACAGGGACGTGGATATTTCGCGGCGCCCCGGCAAATTGGGCGGCCTGCTCTTCTATCTGAAGATGCAGCAGCTGCTCAGAGGGCGCCTGAGCGGCTTTGATGTTGTCGCGGTCCACGATCCGCAGTTCTGCCAACTCAAGCCGTCGAGGCTACGCAAGCTCTTCCGGCTGCTTCGCGAGCGCAACAGGTCGGTATTTCTGACGGCGATGAGCACCGACATCGCCTTTCTGGACATGCTTGAGGCGGCCGACTCGCCGCTTCGCTACAGCGAATGGTTTGTCGACGGGCTTCCGGCGAGGATGAATGCCGCCGACCCGCAGCAATGGGCCGATTGGCACACTCCCGAGTTAGTTGACTACCAGAATTATGTGTTCGACAATCTGGACGGCGCGGTTTCGGTGCTCTACGAATACCATCTGGGGATGGTGCGCCGTCTTGGCGCGGAGAAAGCGGCCTACGGCGGCCTCCCGATAGCCACATCCGAGTATGAGCCGGTGCGTCTTCCGGAGCATCCGGGCAAGGTTCGCTTCTTTCTGGGGCGCGACCGCGGCCGCAAGCTCATGAAGGGCTCCGACTATCTTGAGCAGGCCGCGAAGGCCGTAGTGGCCAAATATCCCGACCGCGCCGAGCTGCAGATTGTCGAGAATATACCGTTCGCGCAATTCAAGGAGCGGCTGCGGAACGCACATGTGGTGCTGGACCAAATCTACAGCTACACGCCTGCGACGACCGCTCTGATGGCGATGGCCTACGGCCTCAATGTAGTCTCCGGCGGCGAGGCCGAGTATTACGATTTTATCGGTGAGCAAACCAACCGCCCCATAATAAACGCTCCGCTGTCGGTCGAGGAGCTGACGTCGACCCTCGAGACCATTGTGCTCCATCCCGAGGAAATAGCGCAGCGGGGACGGCAGTCGCGCCGATTTGTGGTCAAGCACAACGATGCGGCCACCGTTGCGGCCCGCTTCCTCGCCTTCTGGCAAAAACGGCTTAAACAGAAAGAAAATGAAACTCCCCGACCTTGATCTTGCAGTCGTAACCTACGGCCCGGAGGGCATGGAGCGCGTCGCGAAGATGCTTCCGGAGCCTGCAGAAGGGGTTCGCTATGTGGTTTCGTGGCAGGCATCGGAGGCAAAGCCGCTCCCTGACTTGCTGCGCGGCCGCAGCGATGTCGAAGTGCATCGTATAGAAAGCAAAGGCATTTCGCTTAACCGAAACAACGCACTGGCACACTGCACGGCCGACATAATTCTTTTCGCCGACGACGACCTCACGCTCTATCCCGAAGGCCTGACCGAACTTCGGAAAGCATTTGCCGAGAATCCCGATGTCGACGTGGCGACCTTCCGCAGCGACCACGGCGATATGAGCCGCTTCCCGACAGCAAAGACTATTTTGGGCACTCGTTTACCCAAAAATTACTATGTTTCAGGAATAGAAATCGCATTGAGGCGCTCGAGCGCCGGCGCCCTCTGTTGGTGCCCTGAGCTCGGGCTCGGAGTGCCCAGGCTGCATGGCGGCGAGGACGAGCTGTTTGTGCTGTCGGCTATACGGCGCGGCCTGAAATGCTGTTTCTTTCCGATTACGATCTGCGCGCATCCGCATCCATCCACCGGAACCAAACGCAATCCGACGCCCGGCAACCTTCGGGGCGCCGGATGCACAATTGCCCTTACCTATCCGCTGAGCTGGCCCCTTCGTGTGCCTCTGAAAGCCTGGCGCCTGCGTCGGCAAGGCGCGAAAAACATTCTGAGAAGCCTTTACTATCTCTTTTGCGGAGCTGCTATGGCTCCCGGCGTGCTCAGGCGCAACCGCGACACGCTCTGGTGATTTTGTTGCGGTTAGGGCGAAAAAGTGGGCGGAAAGGGTGCGTCGCCGACTTTTTGGCGATTCGTTTGTTATATTTGAAAAACGAATCAACTATTCATCGCAATGACCCGCCTTGCCGCAATATTCACTCTCTTTCTGGGCGCCGTGCTGACGGCGGCTGCCGGAAGCGATGCGTCCGCCCCCGAGGTGCTCGCCATCGCCGAATGGGAGTACTGCAGCGTCGAAGAAGCCGTGCCCGACACGGCCTGCTACGCGGCCCTGCGGCCCCTGAAGGCAACTCCTGCGCGGCTCTCGCTCTACGAGCTGCCCTATTCCATGACCCTGAGTCAGCCCAACTGGAAGCGGTTGTGGATCAACGCCGGGATCTTCGCCGGAGCATACATCGGCACCCTGGCCGTGCTTGAATGTCTCCCGGAGGGCGCCACAAACTGGAACCGCACCACCATCGAAAGCACGCCGTGGTACAAGCGGTGGGAGAAAAACGTGATCCGCAAAGGACCCGAGTGGGACGGCGACGACTTCATTTTCAACTACGTGCTCCACCCCTACGCCGGGGCCGTTTACTTTATGTCGGCTCGCTCGGCCGGCTTCAATTTCTACCAGAGCCTGCTTTTCTCGGCCTGCGTGAGCACCATAGGGTGGGAATTCGGCATCGAGGGCACTATGGAGCGGCCGTCGATTCAGGACATTTTCATCACTCCGCTTGTGGGCAGCCTTGTCGGCGAGCTTTTCTACCACGCCAAGCGCTACATCGTGGCCAACGATTATCACCTTTTAGGCTCAAAATTTCTCGGCGGCTTTGTGTGCTTCCTCATCGACCCCGTCAACGAAATAGTCGGGCTCTTCGGCAGCGATACCCGGTGTCTGCATCTGCGAGAGCGCGGTATCTCCTCCTCGCTCACACCCACCGCCACGCCCTCCGGCCTGGCGCTCGCCTTCCGCTGCACCTTCTGAAGGTTGACGCTGTGAGGATTGGTTGCTAAATTGTGTTAAAGGATGGGTGGGATGGCGGTCTGTTTGCGGGAAATCAGTATATTTGCAAACTATGGCGACCCGACTGACTGAAAAGGAACTGATGCGCGTGAAGACCCTTCTGGCCACTCAGGAGAGTCTCTACACCGTATCGCCTTCTCTTTTCGACCCTATCGTTGATGCGGCTGAGGTTGTCGACTTTGCCAAAGGGGCTGTCATCATGGCTCCGGGCAGCCGCATTGAGCATGTCTACATTCTCACCGATGGTCTTGTTGGTGCGACCTACTCCAGTGGTTCCAAGACGATTATGCACGGGCTGGCGGAGCCGGGCACACTTTTGCTCCATGGCGGCTCGTTCTTCGGGCGGGGTCCGTCGTACGTGCAGTGGGAGGCCGTTGTGGGCAGCCGGACGCTTCGCGTGGCCGACGCCGTAGTGCGCGACTATCTCCACGCAAACCACGAATTTGCCATCTGGATGTACGGCATGGCCGAGAACAACCTTCGCTTTGCCGAGGAGCGCACCTTCATTCTCTCCGACAGCGCCGAGAAGCGCTATCTCAAGCTGGAGCGCGACCTGCCCCGACGCGTATTCCGAGAGCTTTCCAGCCGCGTGGTGGCCCGCTATCTGGGCATCACCGAGCAGTCGCTGGCCCGAATAAAGCGCAACCTTCTCCAAAACCATCCGTCCGACTAAGAAACTTAATACTTTTTTTTGCAATGACAGTAACTTTCGGCAACGCCATCTCCGACTTTTTCAAGCGCTATGCCACCTTCAGCGGTCGTTCTACGCGCGCTCAGTACTGGTTTGTGGTGCTGGCGATGTTTATAGTGAATCTTTTTATCACTCTTCCCGGCATTATGGTCTCGGCCATAGGGATGTCGCTGCCTTTCATCGGACTGGGGTTGGCTACATGTCTTTGGATATTGAGCACGGTGCTATTTCTTGGACTGATCATCCCGACACTTGCACTGACCACTCGGCGCCTTCACGACATAGGCCGCTCGGGCTGGTGGATGGTACTGTTCTTCATGCTGCCGATGATAGTGACCATACTACTCATACTGGCTTTTGCCGACCACCATCCCAATGTTTTTCTCATCGTGGTGGCCTCTCTGCTGATGCCGGTTGCCTTGGTGTGGGGCTTCATTTGGATGTGCACCCCCGGCGACCCGGGGATGAACGACTACGGCATGAACCCGCAGGACGAAGACCTTCCCTACCCCGGCATGCAGCAGGGCATGCCGATGCAGTACGGCCCTCAGCAATACCCTCAGCAGTACCCTAATCCCTACGCCGGGAACCCCTACAATCAAAATCCTTACGCCGGAGGCAATCCCTACGGCGGCCAGAATCCCTACGCCGGAGGTAATCCCTACGCCGGAGGGTCGGCCACGCCTCGTCCCGGCGAGTTCCGCCATCCTCAGTAAAAAAAATAATATCAATATAGTCCAATCGTTATGAACGTAACACTTGTCAGCGCCGTAAAAGACTTCTTCGGCCGCTACGCGAACTTCAACGGGCGGTCTACCCGCGCCCAGTTCTGGTGGGTACAGCTTGCCATCTTTCTTCTGTGTTTAGTCTACGCCGTCGGCCTGTGCGTGATTTCAATCATGGCAGCGACCGCATCGCCCGACTCACCTGTATTTATTTTTATCCTTATGGGAGGCAACCTCCTGTTTATGCTTGTTGCCTTGGCGTTGATAATCCCTTTGCTGTCGCTTCAGGTGCGTCGACTGCACGACATCGGCCGGAGCGGTTGGTGGGTCGCTTTGTTTTATGGTTTCAGCACCATATGCAACATCGTCCTTCAGGTTATCAACCTAAACTACAGAGGACGGCTGTTCAGCCACCCCGAAGCCCTGGTGCCCCTTGGCGCCCTGCTTCTGGTTGCTCTGGGCATCGGCATCTGGAATCTGGTGTGGATGTGCACCCCCAGCGCCCCGGACAATGAGTACGGGCCGAATCCCCAGTGGGGAATTGATAATTGATTTTCTCAATTTTCAATTTCACGAAGTGATATGATTTACACTATTGATCAGTATTATACGTTCCCGGTCCGGCCGGGAAATCCCACCGACGACTTTTTTGTCCTTGAAGTAGACGGTCCGGAGGGGCCGGACACCGCCAATTTGGCCAAACTTGATTTTCAGAAGGCTCCGAGCTACCGTCCGCCGCGCCGTATAGAATGTCGTGTGCGGGGCATCGATGAGCACGGACTGCCCATCCTCGGGCCGGCCATTGCGTCCTATGTCAGCGAGCTCTACTCCGGCATTTATGCCCGCGGCGAGAGCTTCGAATGCGTTGTGGCGGGCATACCGGCCAATCCCGCCGAAGACCCCTACAACGTTCGCGACCGCCACGGCATCTACTTCCGCATCTACGAGCCGGAGGTTATGCTCACCAAGGGCCAGCGCATACGCTGCAAGTTCAAGACACTGCGCGGCAAGCGCTTCGAGCTGCTGCGCGTGGACGAAAAAAGCAAGCTGCCCTTCCTTCAGCCGGCCGAGCTGGTCGACAACGCCGGTGTCGGCGCCGCAACCCGGCCCATCATACTGCGCATGTTCGACCGCCCCGCCTTCGAGACGGTTCGCGCCGAAATAGAGGCCGGAAAGAGCCAGTGGCCGCTGACAGCGGCCGCCCTTGTGCGCGACAATCTCTCCGAATGGTTCGTGGCCCTTCAGCTTGACGGCTACCCCGGGCTGACCCGGCGCCTGCTGTCCGACATAAAAAAAGTCTTTCTCTACCTTCTCGAAGGTTCCGGCTTCCTCAACGCCGCCCCCCGCGAGCAGCGCCGCGTCTACCAGCAGCTACTCACAGAGCTCGTAGAAGGCATCGACCCCTACAACAGGGCCCTCAACCTGATTACAAACGGCGAGGACGACGACTTCGTGCAGAAAATATTCGACAAGCTCCAAAAGTCGGGATACCTCTACCACCCCGCCAAGCAGTTTGGCGCCATGATGCTCATTTTCAGGGTCTACCCCGCGAAGGTCAGCAGCTATCTGAGCCGCGTCTTCGAGAGCATCTTCACCCGCGACCTCGACAACTGGAAGCGCGAACCCTTCCAAAGCGCCTTCGTGGAGCAATTCCAAATCTACGTGCGTCAGATGCGACGCGAAATCGACTCCATGCCCCTTGCCGAAAGCCGCGAGCAGAAGCAGCGCATCGAAACCATCATCACCGCCCTGGCCCTGGAGCTGCTTCTTGCGGGCAAAGACGAAGCTATGGCCCGCACCCGCTCCCTGTTCTACCGCTACGTTTCGCTGTTGCGTCCTCTCAGCGGCGAGGCGTTGCTGAGCAAGTCGTTTCTGGCCCTTCTCGGGGCCGAACTCCCCGACCGGCTCGAGTACAGCATGCTCCGCGAGCCTATGATGATGATGACGCAAGCCACGGTGATGCCCGCCGGCGACATCTTCAAGTACCTACCCAACAATTTCCACTACTCCAACGGAACCGTCGACCTCACCGTCAACGACTCCGGCATCTCGCTGTGCCGCAGCGCCGAGCGCGGTCTGCGCGACGAAGGGGGCACCGAGCGCGTCGTGCCGGAAGGGCTCATGAGCTGGCTTCGCCCACAGATATACCTCAACGGCATCAAAGGCCTCTCCGGCTCCAAGCTGCGCTCGCTGGCCGACCACAGCTCGTGGTGGAAGCAAATCGAGACGGCGCTCTTCGAGCAGGCAGTCCCCGTGCAGGAATACACCGAGCTGCGCGACGCCGTGCGCGACGAAGAAGTATGGATCACCATCGACGGCGTGGCCAATGCCTACGACAACGACCCTCGCTTCCTCTGCCACATCGAGCACGAAGGCATCAAGGAGGCCAAGGGATATATCCAACGCTCCCAGATTGTTAACTACAATATGCGGCAGCCCAGCCCGCTGTGCTACACCACACCCACCGGCGAGAACCTCGGGTTCTATGCCAAGGTGATCAATATCGACGCCGACGGCAACTATGAATTCAGCCTCATCGACCAAGTCAACGCCTACATACAGGACGTGCTGAACTTCTCCGACGAGTATCTGGCCGTTGTCACCGGCGTCAATCCTCAGGGCTACAGCGCCATCAGCCGCGACGGTATCGGCCTCTATCTGCGCGACGACTCCGGCACCGACCGCCACTTCTCGCCCGGCGACATCGTACACTTCCGCCACCAAAGCGGCTCTACCCAGGGCAGCATCGTGGGCTACATCACCGACACCCCGACCTCCGAAATCGACCATTTCGACAAAACCACGGCCTTCAACAAGCTCATGAACGCCATCGGCGAGGCTCAGGAGCAAACCGACGACGAAACCATTCTCAACGACGACATCGAGGAGCTGCTGCCGGCCGACGCCGTGCGCGAGCTCATCGAAATCATCCGCTTCAGCGCAATCGCCAACTCCGACCTTATCAAGGCCTACGACTACCTCAGCTTCGGTCGCCTGCTCGCTCTGGCAATCGGCGACCAGGCTCTTGCCGGCAAGCTCCACACCCACGCCGCCCTGCTGGGCCAGCATCAGTACTACGCCGCCAACAGCCGAATCGATGCCGACCAGCTCGAAAAGCTGCGCTCGCTGCTCCACAACGACCCCTTCCTGGCAATGATTTTCCACCGTCTCGAAATGGTGTCGTGGCTCGGCAAACCCGAACGTAACAGCGCCCTCTTCGCCACCGTGGGCAATCCGGCAAACGAACTCGAAGGCTCCATCGCACGCATGGTGCTGAGCTACAACATGATGCAAAGCCAGGACGACAACGACACCATAGCCGCCTCCCTCAAAGACCGCATCATGAGCAAACTCAACGTCAACAGCGAGACCAAGCGCGGAACTTACTACGGCCGCGAGTCCAAATACCTGGAGTTCAAGACATCGACAGTCTATGTGGCCACCGCTCCCGGCGAGGAGATGCGCGAGGACCCCGCCGCTCAGCAGGCGCATATCCTCACCCGCATAGCCGGTCTGCTAAACGCCAACGGCGGCACGCTCTATCTGGGTGTCAACGACGAGGGCTATGCCGTGGGCCTGCGCGACGACTTCCGCTACTACGAGCGCCACAAAGCCCGAATCGGCACGCGCTATATGGACGTTCGCTCCATGAGCAACTACTGCGTTTTCCTCGAGCACTTGGTCAACAGCACCTTCGGCGAAACCGTTGCCCGCAAGATCGAAATAAGCGCCGACGACAAGGCCGACAAGGACGTTATCGTCATCGCCGTCAAGGAGAGCCTCACGCCGGTGTTCTACCAGGGTCGGCTCTTCGTGCGCCAGAGCGGCGAAGTGACCAAGGAGTATTTCGACCAAAACGCCGTCGACGACTTCGTTGCCGAGCGCGAGCAGCAGCGCCTTGAGCGCATGCACATGCTGGCTGCTGCCGCCGAGGCCGAAGCCGAGAAGAACGCAGCCGCCGCTCCCGCCGAAGCCGAAACCGCTGCCGCACCGGCTGCTGCGGCCCCGACCCCGGAGCCTGAAGCCGCTCCCACGGAGCCGGACAATGCCGTGGCCACCAGCCGCTGGCGGCCCAACGTGCTCCACTATTACGACGAAGGCTACAACGAGCCCGAAGGCTATCTCTACTTCACCGGCGAGAACCAAATAGAGTTCAGCAAGTCCGACATCTACCGCGAAACCGAGCCGGGATGCCGCCTGGCCCTGACTATCCCCCACGAGCTACGCAACGGCTACTTGCTGCTGGGCTATGAAAACGAGCGCGTGGTGCGCGTTCCGCTTGCCGAAATCTACGAGCGCGGCGACCAAAGCGTCATGAACCACAGCGCCGACTACAAGCTGCTCTTCGCCGCCATCGCCGCCAAGGACGACCTTCTGCTGGTTATGGCCGCCGACAGCAACAACACCGTATGGCGCCGTGCCTTCCAGGTCGGACTGATGGAGCAGGGCCACGTCTCCAACATACCACGACGCGTCAACGACAATCCCACCAACTACACCGTAGGCTACGAGGTTGTCGACGCTTCGGTGAGCGAGAATTTCACGTCCTGCCTCAACGAACACATGGCCGGGCGCCGCTTCGGCGAAACTATGCGCGTCAAGACCACCGATGCCCACTTTGCCGACAAGATGAACCGACAGATTGAAGCATGCCGACCCACAAACAACTGATGGAGAGACTCTTCACAATCATCACCTGTACCTACAATGCCGCCGACACTCTGGAGCGCACCCTCCGGAGCGTCGACGAGCAGACATTCGGCGACTACGAGCACCTGGTCGTCGACGGCGCCTCCACCGACGCCACCGCCGCCATCGCCGCCGCTCATCCCTCCGAGCTGCGCACCTTCGTCTCCGAACCCGACCGCGGCCTCTACGACGCCATGAACAAGGGCATCGGCATGGCCGGCGGCCGCTATCTCATCTTTCTCAACGCCGGCGATAAATTCCACGGGCCCGACACCCTGCAGCGACTCGCCGATGCCGCCTGCGCGAACAATATGCCGGGGGTGCTCTACGGCCAGACGGTGCTTGTCGACAACGAAGGCGGCAATCCGCGTCCCCGACACCTCACGGCGCCCGAGCAGCTAACCCTGCAGTCGTTTGCCAACGGCATGGTGGTGTGCCATCAGGCCTTTGTGGCTCTGCGTCGCCTCGTCGGGTTCTACGACCTGCGCTATCGCTTTTCTGCCGACTACGACTGGTGCATACGCTGCCTTCAGCACAGCCGCAAAAACGTATACCTCGGCGACGAGCCCCTGATCGACTACCTCGACGAAGGCTTGACCACCCGCAACCGCCGGGCCTCGCTGCGCGAGCGCTTCAGCATTATGGCCTACTACTACGGCCGGCTGCCGACGGCGCTGCGCCATGTGCGCTTCCTGGTGCGGCATCTGCGCCGAAAGTGAGTTTTTTCTTCAGAACACCCGATGATACTCTACAATACAACCTTTTTTGCCGAAAGCGCTCTGCAGGAGGAGCTTGTGGCTTTTCTTAAGGAGCACTACCTGCCCGAATCCCTGCGCCACGGCATGACCGAGGGCCGCATAGCCCGCATCCGCGCCACAGAAGGCGCCGACGACGGCACACTGCGCGTGGCCGTACACCTTGTGGCGCCCGACAAGGCCACTTTCGAGCGCCACTGCGGCCTGGTGCAGCCCGGGCTGCTGGAGGCGGCATTTGCAAAATGGGGCGAGCGCGTGCTCGCCATGCCGACTGCAATGGATATTCTATGAACGCCACGGAAGTCAGCGTCGACAAGGCCGTGCGCGACCTCGACCGCGTCATCATCGGCATAGACCCCGGCACTAACCTGATGGGCTACGCCGTGCTGGGCATCAAAAAGGGCAAGCCGCTGCTGGTGGCCATGGGCGTCATCGAACTCAGCAAGCTATCCGACCACTATATGCGCCTTGGCAGAATCTACGAGCGCGTCAGCATGCTCGTGGAGCAATTCTGCCCCGACGAAATGGCCATCGAGGCACCCTTCTTCGGCAAAAACGTGCAGTCCATGCTCAAGCTTGGTCGCGCCCAGGGCGTCGCCATTGCCGCCGCCATATCGCGCCAGGTACCCATCGCCGAATACGAGCCCCGCAAAATCAAGCAAGCCATCACCGGCAACGGCGCCGCTTCCAAGGAGCAGGTGCGCGAGATGCTGCGCCGCATCCTCGACATCGCACCCGAGCAGATGCATCCCCGCCTCGACAGTACGGATGCCCTCGGGGCAGCCCTGTGCCATTTCTACGAAAGCGGCAAACCGGAGATTGCCCGCGGGCCGTCGTCGTGGAAAGCCTTCATAGCTCAGAATCCCGACCGCGTCAAAGGTTAAACGAGGCTGCCACCCGCTTTTGAGCGACAATACGGGAGGCCGGGGTGCGTTCTTTGCGGTGAATTTTATAAACCGCAAAAGCTATGAAAGTGCTTATCGACAATGGCCACGGCGCCGAAACGCCCGGCAAACGCAGCCCCGACGGACGCCTGCTCGAATGGGAGTTCAACCGGCGGCTGGCCCGCGCCATCGCAGCGCGCCTCAGCGCTGAAGGGATTGAAAACGAACTGATAGTACCGGAAGAGAGCGACATATCCCTCGCGGAGCGGTGTGCCCGCGCCAACGCCCGCTGCGCGGGGCGCGCGGACTGCGTGCTGCTGAGCATCCACGCCAATGCCGCCGGCACCTCGGGCTGGCATGAAGCCTCGGGGTGGTGCGCCTTCGCCGCGCCGCGTGCCTCGGAAGCCTCTCGGCGGCTGGCGGCACGTCTGGTGGCCGCTGCGGCGGCGCGAGGGCTGCGGGGCAACCGTGCGGTGCCTCCGCAGGGCTTCTGGACGGCCTCGCTGGCGATATGCCGCGACACGCGCTGTCCGGCCGTCCTGACCGAGAATATGTTCATGGACAATCGCTCCGACCTGGATTTTCTCCTTTCCGACGGTGCGGTCGACATCCTTGCCGACCTCCACGCGGAGGTACTTAGGGATTATTCTCGCACGCTGTGAAAGCATCCGTCGCCATCTTTCTTTGCGCGGCAGCTTTCGCAGCAGGTTGGTTGCTGGCGCCCCGGGATGTCTCTTCGGCGAGGGTATCGGCGCCGGTGGTGACCGTAGTTCGCGACACCGTGCGCATCACCGAGCCGCGCTATGTCCGCAGCGTGGAGGTGCGCACAGTCGAAGTCGAAGTGCCCGTGCAGGCGGGTGCCGACACCGCCGTGGTGGCTCTGCCCATAGAAAGCCGCGAGTTCTGCGGCGACGACTACCGGGCCTGGGTGAGCGGGTGGCAGCCCTCGCTCGACAGCCTTGTTATAACGCGCACGTTGGCCCGCACCGAGTACACGGTGTCACCGACGGCCAAGCCCCGCCGATGGAGTGTGGGCCTGCAGGCCGGCGTGGGTCTGACCCCCGGCGGTGTGCAGCCTTACGTCGGAGTCGGTCTGAGCTATCGGCTCACACCTTGACGGGCGTGCCGTCGAGCAGAGGATACCAAAGGAAAGCCTGCACTTCCGTGCCGTCGATTTCGGCGAGCAGACGTCGGTAGTTGGCCACCTGGAAGGTGTGGGCACGACGGCGGGTAGTTGTGAATTTGAAGTCTATTACGGTAAGAGTGCCGTCCGGAAGGCGAACCACGCGGTCCGGGCGGTACGTTTCGTTTGCGGCGGGGTCGTAGATAGAGCGTTCGGCAAAAACTTCGCAGTCGGGGCTGAACCAAGCCTTGACCAGGTCGGAGGCATTGTCGAAGGCCTCGCGGAGCAGGGTGCGGTATTCCTCGGCCTCGGAGGGGCGGATGAAGCCACGGTTGAGGTGTGCGCCGATTGAGGCGTCGAGGTCGTCGAGGGTGGCCATATTCTCCAGGATGGAGTGCATGTTGTTTCCACGTCGGGCGGCGATGCGCATCCGGGGCGTACCGTCCGGAGTGTCGGTGACCTCCGAGCCGGCTTCGTCGCCGGTAAGGATTTTTTCGCTGAATACGTCGTCGACGCTTATCAGCTCGCGGGAATCCTCGCGGTGCACAACGAAATATGGTGGCGGAGGGCACACCGGGTCAGCCGGTTTGGGCGCGGTGGGCGCGGTGGGTTGCCCCAGTTCGTAGCATAAAGCCTCAACGGATTCGACTTCCTCGGGGTCCTGAGCGTCGGGAGCCAGCCAGCTCACGGTAGATGCACCGACGTTTGCGGCCAGGTCGACGGTGTTTTCGCCGGCTGTGCCGGAAGTCTGCAGCAACTCGCGGAGGTCGGCTCCGAAATTCTTCTTGTCGGAGTAGACGTTGAGTTCGCGGCACGCCCGCGTATAGGCCACGTAGCTCACGTTGATATTGTCGAGCACGTCGGCGTTTCGCTCAGCGGCGGCATAATCGGCGAATTCCGGGCAAATGTCGGGGTCGAGCAAGGCATCGTTCAAGCCGAGTGAAATCCGCGCCATCGGGGGCTTGTCGTCGGGGGCTATGGCGGTGAGTTTGTCCAGCGGGAGCCATATTTCGGTTTCTTTAGCCAACGCCCAGTCACCGAAGGGAATGTGGACGCAGTCGCGTTCGAGGCCCTTGGACTTGTGGATGGTCATCACCTGGACCGCATCGAGGTCGGACGGGGCCACAATAGCCCATACGCCGGAATTACGGTTGTAGGCGCCCACGAATGCACTCACGGAGGGGTCCGAGCTTATGGAGTGCTTGATTGCGCGGTCCTGCAGGGCGGCGATGTAGGGCTGCTGGGCGATGCGCTCTTGGTCGGACAGCTTATGGCTTATGATACCCTCAATGAGAGCCACCAGGCTTGCCGGGTTTTCGGCCCGTATTGCGTGGATTTGCTCGCGCAGCGTTCCGGTGTCGGCGTCGTTGTTTTCCAGAGCCATGGCCAAGGCGTCTTCCGGGGGCAGCCCTTGGTTTACAAAGAAGTGGTAGCGGTTCTCGAAGTCGACGATGTCGTCGTGGGTGCCGTAGCGGGGTTTGCCGTCGTCGTCGACGTCGGCGCGCTCTGCCGAGGATGCGTAGACCTTCTCCACCAAAGCCAGCATACTCATTATGGTACGCACTGCCGGCGAGTTGCGCAGCAGCAGCGACTCGTTGCTGAGAATCGGTATGTCGGGATAGTTTTCGAGGAAGTGCGTAACGGTTTTGTTGCCCTGTTCAGTGGCGCGCACCAGAATGAGGATGTCGCGCCAGCGGTAGCCCGCCTCATGCTGGCTGCGTATGCGGTCGGCCATAAGTCCCAAAACCATATCGTCGGAGGGTTGCTCCTCGAAGACAGTGACGGTGACGTAGCCGTCGATTTTTTTCTTCAGAATCCGGGGGTCGACGTTCTGCACCACGCCGTTGTAGCTCGAAAATTTGTACCGTCGGCCGACGAGGCTGAACAGAGTGTTGTTGAAGCGCACTATTTCGGGAGCGCTGCGGCGGTTAGTGTTGTCGTCGGGGTGCGAGCCGCGCGGATTGTGGTCGGGGAAGTCCTGGTCGGGCACCACGGTGTCGAGCAGCGAGGAGTCCGAGTTTCGGAAGCGGTAGATCGCCTGCTTGACGTCGCCGATGATGAGGTTGTCGTGGCTGTCGGCAAGGGAATTGCTCACCAAGGGCTTGAGGTTGTGCCACTGCATGCGCGATGTGTCCTGGAACTCGTCGATGAGCAGGTTTTCGAGCTGCATTCCCAGTCGCTCGTAGATGAATGGCATCTCGGCGTCGGAGATGATACGCGTGAGGAGCTCGCCGGCGTCGCTGATGAGCATGGTGTTCTCCCGGCGCATGAATTCCTCCATATTCCTCTCGGCCATAATCATAAACTCCGTCTCCACGAAGGAGTCGGCCATGCGGTTGAACACGGCGGCGCGGCAGAAAGCCTTCCAAGCGTTGCCGTAGAGTTCGGTCAGGGCTTCCGCCACGGAGAGCAGGTCGCCGTCGGAGAGTCCGAGCTTTTTCTGCGTGGTCTGGGTGATGCGGTTGGGGAAGGGTGTGCCGTCTTTGATGAAAGCCTTTGCATCGGTGCCTCCGAAGGTTTTTGAGGAAATCTCCGGCGGCGTGGCCGACATATTGTTGAGATTCTTGGTGTGGTAGCGAATGTCGTCGAAACTCAGGCCGAGGTCTGCGCATAGCGAGCCGAAAGCGACGGCGAGGGGCCTGACGGCGGCAATCTGGGCGTCGGCGAGACTGCGGAGGGCCTTGAGGTAGTCGTCGACCCGGGTCGGATTCTCCATAAAGCGGCGCATCTGGGCCGAGTGCTCTACGTACTTCTCGTTGAGGGCCGAATCCATACGCTTGGCCAGGGTGGCGAGGATGCCACCGCTGCGGTTGAAGAAATTATAGTTTGAGCCGCTTGCCATACGGTCCAACATAAAGCTGCGTATCCAGCCGTAGAGGCGCTGTGATGCCGGCAGAGCGTGGTAGTTGAGTTGGTCGAGCATCTGCGAAACGCTCTGACGGATTGCGTCCTTGCGGTCCATGGAGAGTTCGTAGTCGCCCTGATGGTCGATTTCGCGCGAGAAGGTGCGCAGCACAGTCTGGAAGAAGCTGTCGATGGTGCTGACGTTGAAGGAGCCGTAGTCGTTGAGCAGTTCGTTGAGGGCGGTTGCGGCGGCGGCGCGCAGCGAGGGGCGGCTGCAGCCGTACTCGGCGACCAGCTTTTGGGCAAACAGCGTTTCATCGGCGAGCGGAGTGTCGGCGATATGTGCCAAGGCGTCGAGCTCGCGGATTATGCGGGTCTTCATCTCCTCGGTTGCGGCGTTGGTGAAGGTTATGGCGAGGATGGCGCGATGACGGTCCGGGGTGCGGTGTCCCGAGGGGGTGTGGGCATCGTCGTTGAGGGCATAGCTGCCGTCGCGACGTCGGATGCCGAGCAGTATTTTGATGTACTCCAGCGCCAGGCTGAAGGTTTTGCCGGAGCCGGCGGAGGCTTTGTAGATTGTGAGCATGAGGAGGGGCGGAGGGTCAGATTCGGATGAGGGTGTGGAGTGCGGCCGGAGGTTCGGAGCCGAAGGGCTCTACGGTGACGGTGCGGAAGCGCTCTAAGGGCAGCGGCGGCAGGAAGGTATCAGGCGCCTCGGCGGTGTCGGCCACTACGGTGAGATGAAGCACGTCGGCGGCGTCGGCAAGGGCGGCGTAGAGTCGTCCTCCTCCGATGATGAAAGTGTCGCCGGGGCCCTCGGCGGCCTTACGGAGGGCCTCCTCAGCAGAGGCGGCCGTCTCGGCGCCCTCGGCATGGTATGTGGAGTCGGTGGTGACGACAATGTTTCGGCGGCCGGGAAGGGCGCCGGGGAGACTTTCCCATGTTCGGCGCCCCATCACGATGGTATTTCCGGTAGTGAGTGCTTTGAAGCGCCGCAAATCCTGCCGGATGCGGTAGAGGAGGTCGCCGGCGCGTCCTATGGCGCCACGACGGTCGACGGCCACTATGAGATGAACGGCGGGTTTCATACGGCAACGTCGGCTTTGATGTGTGGATGCGGGTCGTAGCCCTCGAGACGGAAGTCGGAGTAGTCGAAGTCGAAAATGCTCTTTTGGTCGCCTTCGATGACCATACGGGGCAGCGGACGTGGCTCGCGGGAGATTTGCAGACGAGCCTGCTCGAGGTGGTTGGAGTAGAGATGGGCGTCGCCCAGGGTGTGCACGAAGTCACCGGGACGCAGCCCGGTCACCTTGGCCATCATCATGGTTAGCAAGGCGTAGGAGGCGATGTTGAAGGGCACGCCCAGAAAGCAGTCGGCGCTGCGCTGGTAGAGCTGGAGGCTGAGCCTGCCGTCGGCGACGTAGAACTGGAACAGAGCGTGGCAAGGCGCAAGGGCCATGTCGGGCAGCTGGGCCACATTCCATGCGCTCACCACGATGCGGCGGGAGTCGGGGTCGTGGCGTATGGTCTGTTCGGCGGCAGCAATCTGGTCGATGAAGCCACCGCGGTAGTCGGGCCACGACCGCCACTGCGCGCCGTAGACCGGTCCGAGCGAGCCGTCCTCCCGAGCCCATTCGTTCCAAATCCGTACGCCATGTTCCTGAAGGTAGCCCACGTTGGTGTCGCCGCGCAGAAACCACAGCAGCTCGTAGATAATCGACTTTAGGTGCAGCTTCTTGGTAGTCACCAGAGGGAAGCCATCTTCAAGGTTGAAGCGCATCTGGTAGCCGAAGGTGCTCATAGTTCCGGTGCCGGTTCGGTCGCCCTTGGGGGTGCCGTGGCGCAGGATGTGGTCCAGGAGTTCGAGGTACTGTTTCATCGGGAGGTCGTTTGGGTTTTGTCGCCGCAGGGGGCAGAGTGGGGCTGTTTGATGTTGACGGAAGGTCCGGCGCCGCCGGAGGTTTGCATCAGGGGCATGCCGAGGGTATGACGGCCGGAGCGGTAGGTGATGGCGTCGTTTGGGCATACGGCCATACAGTCGAAGCACACCACGCACCGCGAAACGTCGACGGTATGGTCGATCAGGTTGATACATTCGGCTTTGCAGACGCGCTCGCACTCGCCGCAGTTGATGCATTTGTCGGTGTTGATGTCGGCATGGAACACCGTTCGTCGTGCCGGCACCGACAGCAGCGTGCCTATGGGGCACACCGAGTTGCACAGAATTCGGCCTCTTCGCCAGGCGCACACCACGATGAGCAGGAAGGTGGCGGAGGCCACGGCGAATACCGACAGGGTGAATTTGGTCTCTATGCTGTGCAGTCCGAGCGGACGCACGATGAACTCTTCGATAATTCGCGCATAGTTAGTGAAGGGGTCGAGCAAAGTCGGCACCACCGGGCCGCCCACCAAGATGAACACCAGGGCCATGCCGAAGAAAATCCAGCGGGCGCCCGTCATCGGCGGCCGGTAGCGGAAGTTGCGGCGCCGCCGGCTCAGACCGCGCTCTACGGCGGCCGCGCAGTCCATGGCCGTGCCCAGCGGGCAAACGGCCGAGCAGAAAATCCGGCCGTAGATGAAGGTCGCCAATATCCAGAACAACAGGCACACGCCGGAACCGGAAAGGATTGCCGTCAGCATCTTGAACTTGTAGAACACGGCATCATATCCCGCAATGAGCGCCCACGCCGGCAGCAGCATGGTGGCCAGAGCCAGAACAATGCGGATGATGCGTATCGACTTGTACATGACGGCAGGGGTCCGGTGCTATCGGGCCGGTTCGAGGCGGTTTGTGGTTATAAAGTCAACCCCCATGCGGGCGAGCGAATCGGCCAATGCCGGACTGTCGACCGTCCAGCAGTTCACTTTCAGGCCGGCTTGGTGGCAACGGCGCACGTCGGCCTCGGTGAGGAAATCGTGGGCTATGTCGGGGTGGAGCCGCAGGCTGTCGCACCAGTCGATGCGTTCGGTCCATCCGGTTCGCCCCAGAAACTGCAACTCCATATCGGGCCAATTGGCGCGGATATACTCCAGGCAGGGACGCATGGAGGTGAGGATAACAGCTCGCTGGCGCATGCCGGCGGCGGTGATGCTGTCGATTAGCATCGGGATGTTGGAGAAATCGTTGGAGTTGATGCCGGTGCTCCATTTGAGCTCTATTACGGGTCGCGCATCGCCCTGGCGGCAGATGGCGAGGTACTCGCCTAAGGTGGTGATGGTTGCGGTGTACGTGGAGTCGCCGCGAGTCTGCACAAGCGGCCGGGCGCGGAGTTGCTCCAGGGTAGCTTCGGCCACTTCGAGGTCGCCGCCCAAGCGTCGGGTGTCGGTGTCGTGGCAGAGCACGAGGGCGCCGTCGGCGCTGACGCGGACGTCGGTTTCGAGATAGCGGTAGCCGCGGGCTATGCCGGCCCGGAAGGCGTCGGCAGTGTTTTCCACACCGATATTGCAGCCGCGGTGGCCAACCAGAACGGGCTGCGAGGCGAAGGCGGCTGCCGCCGAGGTCAGGGCTGCGGCTAAGATGAGAGAAGTCGTTTTCATAGCATTGTGTCGTGGGGTTCAGCGCCTTGCGGCGGTGTTGGTAGTGTTTCGGCGCATACCGGAAGTGCCGCCGCTGCCGGAGCGGTTGCTGCGCGGTGTGAAGGGGTCGCGCAGGCGTTCCTGCTCGTCCTCCCAGGACTCTTCTTCCTCTACCGGCGCCTGCTCACCGCGCTGCAGCTTGGGTTTGTTCTTCTTGATAGCGTATGGCTTCTGGGTGTCGACGGAGAGCTCGTCCAAGAGCCATGTCTGCTCCACATCCCAGTTTTTCTTCAGATTAAGCTTTTTGGCGAAGTAGTAGACGTCCTCGGGCTGGCGGTTGTCGGCGATGGAGCCGGTGTCCCACTTGCCGTTTGCGTTGGTGTCGACAATAAGTCGGGCATAGTATGTGCCGGGGTCTATGTAGCGTATGGTGACCTCTTCGGTACCGGTCGGTTTGACCACGCGGCGCACCGGCTCGTCGCTCGAGCTGAGCAGCTCGACCACGGCCTGTATTGAGTCCGTTTCCGGCAGGCGGAAGATGAGGTTGGCATAGTCCTCCGGTTGAGTGACGGTGAACTCGTGGGCGAAGGGGCGGTTCCACGTGCCGTAGATGCTTCGCGCCGCCAGGGTGTCGATGGAGAGTCGGTAATGTGCTCCTGGTGTCCATTCACGCTCTATCTTCCGTCGGGTTAGAACGTTGGCCGAGTCGGGCAGCAGTCGCACCGGCAGGGGTCGCCAGAGGGTGTCGTCCTGAATTTCGAGGTGTACGCCGGCGGAGTCAAGGCTCAGCCAGGGCACATCGGAGTCGAGAATCACGGGCTGATAGAGGTGGTGGCGCGTGGAGCTTACCGCCGTGAGGTTGAAGTACTCCATATCGGGAGGCGGCAGGGGGATGGTGTCGCCGGTGAGGGAGTCGACGCGGAATGTCGGCGCCTCTTCCTCTTTGTCCTTGTCCTTCTTTTTCTTTTTGTCCTTTGTTTTGGGGTCTTTGAAGAAGAAACGCAGGGTATCGGTGGTCCACACAAGGTTGTCGGTGGTGTCGGTCTTGAGGTAGCGCACGCTCAGGCGCAGGGAGTCGGCGGCCAGCACGGTGGTGTCTGCAATCCAGTACTCGAGGGAGTCGGCGGTGGCGTTGACGCGCCGCAGAGCCCAGCGGTCGGAGAGCTCGCCGGCGCCGGGAGCGCCGTCGACGATGCGCACCTCCGGCAGGGTGTCCTGCGGGGCGCCGAAGTCGAGGGTGATTCGTCGGCGTTCGGGCCGCTTGTAGTCAGCGAGATAGCTGGATTTGTAGCCGGTGTTGAACCATGCCAGGAAGACGTCGTTCGGAAGGTATTGTCGGCCGTCGCGGAAAACGATGGAGTCGGAGCGGTCGGCGGCGAAGAGGGTGTCGGCCACGGTTATGCTCTCCACGTAGGGCGAGACGGTAGCCGAATAGAAAGCGACGTCCTCGGAGCGGTCCCAATGGTAGTCGCGGTTTACGTCGTTGACGGCAAAGACGCGGTATTCTCCCGGAGCGAGGTTGCGTATTGTGAACTGACCCAGCTGGTTGGTGCGTGCAATGCGCTCCATCGGCAAGGTGCTGATGGCAGTGTCGGAAAGATTGGAGTATACGCCCACGAGCATGCCCTGTGCCGGCTCGAGGTTCTCGGCCTGCAGAACTATTCCGGAGATTCGCAGGGTGTCGATGGTGGGTCCGGTCGAGAAGTCGAGGGCGAAGCCATCGAGGATATTGCCTTCGTTGAGGTCTTTGATGGCGTCGCCGAAGTCGATGGAGTAGGTGGTGCTGTCCAGGAGGGTGTCGCGAAATTCGACCGTGAGACGGCGGCCGTTGGCCGTTACCTGCGGGGGCGTTTTCTGCGCCGGCGACACCACCACTTTGGTGAAAGCGTCCTCAAGTTGGATATTTTCGTCGAAGTAGGCCGTAAGCCGCTTTTTGGTGAAGTTCACCTGGCCCGGCATAGGGTCAGAGCGTACGAACACCGGCGGAGTTTCGTCGCGCGGGCCACCCTCGGGGCGCCCCATGTTTGCGCATGCCGCGGCCAGCCCTATAAGGGGCACAGCCACAAGCGCTTGCATCCATCGGCGGTTCACATCCATAGGGGGCGGCTTGAGGGGTTCAATAAGTGCGGTCGATGACGAAGTCGAGCAGCGAGGCCAGCTCCTCTTTCTGGGAACCGTCGGGAAGGGGAGCCAGGGCGCGTATGCCTTCCTCACGCAGGGCGTGCATGGTTTCGCGGGCGCGGTCTACGCCGCCATGGCTGCGCGCATAGTGCTGAAGCTCGGCGATTTCCGCTTCGCTCAGAGTGCCCTTGCGCACCAACTCGAGCATGCGGGGTCGCTCGGGGCAGTCGACCTCCAGAGCGTAGAGCAGCGGAAGCGAAATCTTGCCTTCGCGCAGGTCGTTGCCTGTGGGCTTGCCGACTTCGGCGTCGTAATAGTCGAAAATGTCGTCGCGGATCTGGAAGCAGCGGCCGAAAGCGCGGGCATAGCGCTCGAGGGCATCAAGACGGTTGTCGTCGACGCCGGCTGCCAGGCAGCCCATGCGTGCGCTGCTCACGAAGAGTGATGCCGTTTTGTAGTCGATTATAGCAAAATATGTGTCGATGTCGAGAGTGTGCTCGCGGGCGTTGAATATCTGGTCTATTTCGCCCGTCGACAGTTTGCGCCCCAGGCTGCAGAGCGCCTCGACGATGCGAATATCGGCCGTCGATATTGCCTCCTGCATGGCCGACGAGGTGAAGAAGTCGCCGACGAGCACTGCTATGTGGTTGTCCCACACCGCATTGATAGTCGGAAAGCCGCGACGTGTCGGGCTGGCGTCGACGATGTCGTCGTGGATAAGCGAAGCATTGTGCAGAAGCTCAACGGAGGCGGCCGCGGCGACAACCTTGTCGGTCACCGGGCCGAACATGGAGGCGCACACCATCAGCATCAGGGGTCGCAGTTGCTTGCCCTTGGTGCGCAGCTGCGCCGCTACCACTTTGGCCATCAACGGGTTGGAACTCTCCAACTGGGTGGCTATGCGGTCGTTCAGTCTTTCGAGCTCGCTGCAGTGGCGCTCTTGAAATGTTTTAAGCGTGTGTCTCATTAGGTCCTAAAGATGTGCAAAGTTACACAAAAAGAACCACACCGCGAAGTTTTTACTCTCCCATTTTTGCACCATCGGTCCCGGAGAGGATGTCGGCGAGGATTTCCTGGGCCAGGCGAAGGCCGAAGGCGGCCGTGACGTGCATGAAAGTGCCGTTGGGACCGGGCTCCTGGGGCATAGGCGGCTCCGGGCTGTAGACGCATCGGAAGGCCGGGTGCAGCCCGGCGCGGCGAAAGCGAGTACGTAGCGCCCGAGCCAGCGGGCACCCCTCTGCCTTCCAGAAAGATGCGGCGCGGACGGCTCCGGCGTCGGCCTTTCGGGCGGCGCCCATGCTGGCTATGAAGCCTCGGCGGGGCGCCGTGGCGGGGTCGGTGCAGCGCAGTATGAGGTCGGTCTTGTCGGCCATGGAGTCGATTGCGTCGACGACGTAGTCGTAGGTCTCGATGGCGAAGGAGTCGGCCGAGTCGGGGGTGTAGCGGCAGCGCAGGGCCTGGACGGCACATTCGGGATTTATGTCGGCTATTCGCGAGGCCATAACCTCCACTTTGGGCAGTCCAACGGTAGAGGCGAGTGCGGGGAGCTGGCGGTTGATGTTGGACACGTCGACCAGATCGGGGTCGACCACCGTTATGCGGCCCACTCCGGTGCGGGCGAGGGCCTCCACGCACCACGAGCCTACACCGCCGGTGCCGAAAACGATAACGGAGGAGTCGGCCAGAGCGCGCAGCCCACTCTCGCCCACCAGTGCGGCAGTACGGCTTTTCATAGCGTGGCTGAGGGTTTTACTCCTTGGGGCCGTAGGCGAGGTCGCCGGCATCGCCGAGGCCGGGAACTATGTAGCTGTGGGCGTTGATTTCATCGTCGATCACGCCTACCCAGAGTTCGCTGTCGGCCGGCATGACGGAGTTCATGTAGTCGACGGCGTGGCGCGAGGCAATCACCGAAGCGATGTGCACCTTGGCGGGAGTGCCCTTTGTGAGGAGAGCCCGGAAGCTGAGTTCCATGCTTGCACCGGTGGCCAGCATAGGGTCGCAGAGAATCAGCGTCTTGCCGTCCAGACGCGGCGATGCGAGGTATTCGATGCAGATGTCGAAGTTCTCTTTTTCCTTGAATTTGCGGTAGGCCGACACGAATGCATTCCCGGCATTGTCGAGGTAGTTTAGGAAGCCCTGGTGGAAAGGCACACCGGCGCGGAATATGGTTGCAAGCACAACCTGCTCGTCGATGACGCTGCACTTGGCGTCGACATTGAGCGGAGTGCGAATATCTTCTGTTTTGTAGTCCAGCGTTTTGCTGATTTCATAAGCCATTATTTCGCCAATGCGCTCCAGGTTGCGGCGGAAGCGGAGTCGGTCGCCCTGGCAGTTTATGTTGCGCATTTCGCTCAGGTATTGGCTGACCAGCGAAGGTGTTTCGGCAAAGTTATGTACTTTCATCTGGATATGGGATGGTTTGGTGTTACAACGTTTCGGAACCGGGTAAAGGTTTGGACGGATGGAGTACGGCCATTATCGACGATTCCAGGCGGGGAAGGACGCTAAGCCGCAGGCGAGGGTCGTCGGGGAGCGCAGTGTGGTCGGCCACGTCGATTCCGGCCTCTTCCAGGGCGTCGCGCACGGTTCGCAGCGCCGTAGCCGGAGAGTTGTTGATGTGGCTCAGATGGCACAGGGCCACGCTGCGCAGCCTGCCGCTCTTTGCCACTGCGGCGAGGTAGCGCGCCGTGTCGGCATTGTCGAGGTGGCCGATGGTGGAAGCGATTCGTGCCTTGAGGCGCTCGGGATACGGGCCGTTGCGGAGCATGGTGGCATCGTAGTCGGCCTCTATCATAAGATGCTCGGCTGTGCGGATGTAGAAGTCGGCGCGCGAGGTGATGACGCCGGTGTCGGTAGCGACCACGAAACGCGTTCCGCCGCCTTCGATGCAGAAACCGGCGTTGTCGGTGCCGTCGTGGCTTGTTTCGAAGGCCGTGATGGTCATGCCGGCAGCCCGGAAGGGTATTTCCTTGTAGATGGGCTGATGGTAGTCGTTGATTCGGCGCGATATGCTGTGGCGGCGCAGGAGGCCGTTCATGGCCTTTGGCGTGGCGAATATCTTCCAGTTGCGGTGGCGCCGAAGCAGGGCGTAGGCATAGCGCACATGGTCGCTGTGGTCGTGGGTGAGGATTATGCCGGCTATGGTGGCGGGGTCGATGGCGTTCAAGGCCAATTCGCTCTCCACGCGGTTGTTGTCGACGCCGGCATCGAGGAGCACGCCGGCTTGCTCAGTGCCGATATAGGCGCAGTTGCCGCTGCTGCCGCTGCCGAAGGAGATGAAGCGCAGAAGGCGGGGCCGCTCCAGAATATCGTCGGCAATGGGTGCCAGAGGGGCAGCCTCGGCGGCGTCGGCAATTGCAAACAGGTCCGGATTGTTCCGGAAAAAACTCTGCTGCCTGTATTTCTGCCGACGGTTAGTCATACTCTTTCTCCAAACTCCTTAATTATAAAGCAAAAAGATTGCCGGCTTCTTGCCCAAGTCGGGATTGAGACTCTTCCACTGCGCAAGCGTCAGGGTGCGTATGCTCTGGTCGGGAGCCGTGATGTTGAGGCCCACGCACAGCCGCATCGCCCCCGGCAGCCCGGCGCACAGCTCGCCCAGCAGGCGATTGTTGCGGTAAGGCGTTTCGATGAAAATCTGGGTGCACGCCCGGGTGCGGATTTCGCGCTCCATATGTCGGAAGGACTCGGCGCGCGCCTTGGCGTCGACGGGCAGATAGCCCCGGAAGGTGAAGCACTGCCCGTTGAAGCCCGACGCCATCAGACCCAGCAGAATGGAGCTCGGGCCCACAAGAGGCAACACCTCTATACCGGCGCGCTGTGCGGCGGCCACCAAATCTGCGCCGGGGTCGGCCACGGCCGGACAACCCGCTTCGCTGACCACGCCGACATCGTTCCCCTCAAGGGCCGGCGCAAGCATGGCGGCGACCTCCTCGGCCGGCGTATGCTCGTTGAGCACGCTGAAAGTCAGCGAGTCGATGTCGATACTGCGGTCGCAGGCCTTCAGGAAGCGGCGCGCTGTGCGAAGCTCCTCCACAACGAAGAACTTGACGCGGCCAAGCAGCTCCAGATTGGTCCGGGGCAGCACATCGCCGGGGGCTACGGGGGCCAACAGCGAAGGAAATAATATGAGTCGACCTTTCGACATGGCTAAATTGCTACAAAGTTACAAAAAAAACGCGACCCGACGAAGACCGCCGGCAAAATAAGCCCCCGCGGGAGCCCGGAGGCGCCGCGGGGGGCGAAATGCCAGCAGTAATTAACTCGGTTCTCTCGTTAAATCGGGATACATCGCGATTAATTCGAGTTAAGTCGGGGTTGAGGCGAGTCGGGCTCAGTGGCCGGGAGGTGGTCCCATGGGTCCGCGGCCTCGTCCACCGCCGGGAGGCGGGCCGGGGAAGCGGTGCTCGTTGCGGTCTTCGGGCATGTCGCTCTTGGAAGCGAAAGTGGTGAAGCGATAGGAGATTGTGGCCATAAAGTAGCGCGTGATGGAGTTGTAGCGGCTGTCCTCGATGTAGTTTGCCGTTACGTTGCGGCGCACGTTGGAGCGCTGTCCCAGGATGTCGTAAGCCTTGAGTGATATGGTGGCGTTGCGTCCGCGCAGGAACTGGTAGCCTATCGAGGCGTTCCACATCCAAGTCCGGGTGTCGTAGCCGGCGGCGTAGCCCGAAGTGGCGGAGTAGTTGAGGTCGGTGTTGAGCACCAGCCCGAAAGGAGCGTTGTAGGTGGCGTAGAAGCTGCCGCCGTAGGTGTGGACGTTTCGGTTTGCGCCCTGCTGCACACTATTGTGGACGGTCTGGAAGGAATAGTTTGGCCGAAGTTCGAACTCGAGGTACTCCGGGCGCCAGGCTATGCCGAAAGCCTCGTTGACGCGGAAGGAGTTTGATCGGTTGCGCATGCCGTTGTTGAAGCCCACTTCGGAGGCGTAGTCCAGGAAGATGTGGTTGTTGAGGGTGAAGGCGCGGTTGCGCAGCGGGAAGCTCACCATGTTCATCAGTCGGCCGCTCCAGATGCCGTTGACGTTCTCGTAGGTTGTCGTCTGGCCGCCGGTTTCGGAGTCGAACTCTGTTCGGCTCACTATTGCGTTCTGCTTCATGCTCACGTCGGCCATAAGCATGATGGAGCGCTGGGCCTCGGAGTTGAAGTCGTGGAATCTAACCCGCGCGCTGTGGGTGAAGGTGGGCTTCAGTTCGGGATTACCGACCACGATGCGGAGGGGGTCTGTCATGTCGGCCACGGGCTGCAGCTGGGTCATCGAGGGCTCCGACGAGCGGCCGTTATAGTCGACGGCCAAGTTTCGGCTCTTGCTCAGGCGATAGCGGTAGCGCAGATAGGGTGCTATGTTGAATACGTGGCGCAGCGGAATGTTCTTTTCGGAGTTAATCAGGTTGATCGACTTGCTCATGCTGGGCACCAGGCTGATGCCGACGTCGACGGTCGACTTCCGGCTGACGTGCTTGTAGCCCACGCGGATGTCCTGGTCCATAAAGTTATTGCGGAAGCGGTTGGAGAGCTCCTGGTTGAAAACGAGGTCGGCCGCGACAACAGGGTCGCCCTGCCAGCCGTCGGGGAAGGTCACCGGATGGTCGTAGGTGAGACGGTCGGCGTCGTTCCAGCGGTAGCTGAAGCGGTAGGCAATGGTGAGGAAGTTGCCCTTGGAGGCGTCGCCCAGAGGCTCGGTCCAGCTTGCGCGCGCCGAAATGTTGTTGCTCCAGGTGTGGTTGTCGACATACTGGTCGTAGAGGTCCACCGAGTCGTTGAGCAGGAAGAAGCGGTTGAGAGAATAGGCGTCGGACTTCTCGGTGGTGTTGGAGAAGCGGTAGTTTACGAACAGCGAGAAAGAGCGGCCGCGGCGCTGACGGAAATTGTGGTTGTAGATGAGGCGGCCGCCGAACTGGAGGGAATTGCCGCGGTCGTAGTCGCGGTTGAGGCTGCGCGTCACTTCGGTAGCGGCACGGTCGCCGGCGAAGGTGAGCGAGCTGTCGACGGAATTGGAGCGGCTTATCGAAATGGAGAGGTTGGGTCGGAACTCAAGGGTATTGAACGAGTCCGGCTTCCACATCAGACGGAAGTTGGCGTTGAAGTTGTGGCTTTTGTCGAAGGCCTCCTTGTAGGATTTCACCGTGGAGGTGGAGTCCTCGAAGAGGTAGCGCCGCTCGGTGCTGGTGCGCGTGTCCTGGCTGGAATGGGAGTAGAACACGTCGCCGCCCAGGCGGATAATCTCCTCTTTGCCGACGTTGAAGTTTATGCCCACGCTCTGGGTGGTATTGATGCCGTTCATGCCTCCGAAGCGGCGGAAGCGTCCGGCGGCCATGTCGGCGAAGCCCGGCTCGTTGACGTTGTTGGCCGACCCGAGGATGGTGAACTGATTGCCGTTGACGAAGCGGTTTATGGTGAAGTTGGCCTTGTAGCGTCCGTCGGTGCCATAGCCGGCCTCGGCGTTGCCGAACCAGCCGTTTCGACGGTCTTTCTTCACGGTGAGGTTGATGACGGTCTCATCCTCGCCGTCGTCGACGCCGGTGAGGCGCGCCAGGTCGCTCTTGCGGTCCACCACCTGCAGCTTCTCGACCATATCGACGGGCAGATTGCGCGAAGCAACGGTAGGATCGTCGGAGAAGAACTCCTTGCCGTCGACCAAAATCTTGCTGACGGTCTTGCCGTTGGCAGTGATGGAGCCGTCGGAGCCCACCTCGACGCCCGGAAGGCGCTTTAGCAGATCTTCGACCACAGCGTTCGGCGGCGTGCGATAGCTCTCGGCGGCATATTCGACCGTGTCTTCCTTGACGGTGATGGGAGTGCGTATGCCGGTCACCACGGCCTCATCGAGTGCCACTGCCGTCGGCTCGAGGCGCAGCGGACGCAGACGAAGCTCGTCGGCGCCGACGTTGATGTTGGTGTACTGCGGCGTGTAGCCGACGTAGGAGGCCTCAAGGATGTAGCGGCCCTGCCGAGGTATGTCGATTCTGAAGCGGCCGTCGGCGTCGGTGACGGCACCGCGCACCAGAGCGGAGTCCGCAGTGGCCAGTATGCGCACGGAGGCCTGGATGAGAGGTTCGCCGCCTTCGCCGGCTTCGAGAATGCGGCCGCGCACTATGGTTGCAAAGACGGGCAGTGCGGCTATTGCCGCAAGGAGGGCTGCGAGGATGCGAGGCGAATATTTAAATCGTGTTGGCATCTGTGTTGAATTTTTGCGTCAGTTTCGGAGTGATGCAAAAGTAGCACGTAATTATAATATGGGGCAAAAAGCTTTCGACAAACGGCCCCCAAACGGCGACGGAAAGCGCTAAAAGCAATCTGCGCCGGGGATGCCGGCGCAGATTGTATTGCGATGGCGCGACGGGCGTCGCGTCGATGAAGTGGCGGTATGATTAGCGAACGTAAACCTTGCTTACCTTGTTGCCCTGACGACGGATGTAGAGGCCGTTTTCGGGGTTGGCAACGCGAACGCCCTGGAGGTTGAAGAACTCAACGGGAGCGGTTTCGTCCTCAACGGCGATGTTGGCAACGGAGGTGCTGCCGCTCTTGACGTAGAGGGTGGGGAGCTTGATTTCGTCGGCGCCTACGCTGGGAGCGATGTTGGTGAACCATTCGCCGGAGGTGGCGTTTTTGGTAACGCCTACGGTGCCGGTTACGCCTTCGGCGGTGAGGGTCATCAGAGCCTCGCCGTTGGTGAACTGGATATCCCAAACGCAGAATGCGTTGACTTCGGTGTAGCACTGGAAGGAAGTGGCGTGGGTGCCGTCGAAGCCCAGGTAGCGGCCTTCGGAGTCCTTCAGGGTGTAGCCCTCGCCGGAAGCGGTGATGGTGATGGCGTTGGCGACGTCGGTGGTAACCTTGCCGTCGGCAATGGTGGCATCGGTGAGGTTGAGGCGGCCGTAGCTGTAGGATGCGTTGATCATAGCGCCTACCTTGCCGTCGACAACCAGAACATATTCAGAGCCGGAGGCGATGCTTGCGGTCTGCTCGAAGGTGGCGGTGGTGGTGGGAGTGGGAGGAGTGGGAGGCGTTACGGAGCCGTTGAACTTGTAGAGCATCGGGAGAACCTTGCCTTCGAGGGCATCGGCGTCGTAGCAGCCGAAGGAGCCGTACTGCGGATCCTGGGCAACGGTCTTGCCGGTTGCGACGTTGACGAGGGTAGCGGTGCCGTCGGCAGCGAAGGTAACGGTCCATACGCGGTTGGCGGCGCTTTCGTCGGTGGTGTCGAAGGTGTTGAAGCCTGCCTTGGCGCCAAGTACGCGGCCGGTGGAGGTGGTGATGGTATAGCCACCCTCAACGGCGGTGAAGGTCATGGCTGCGGCTTCGTCGCCGTAGAAGCTGTCGCCTTCGGAGGTAACGTTGACTGCGCTCATGTAGCCGTAGTTGCGGTCGAAGGATACATTGTACTTGCCGCCGGCAACGAATACATAGGCGGAGCCGCTCTCAACGGAGGTAGCCTTGAAGTAGTTGGGGTCGGTGGTAACGGGGGGCTCATCGCCGCCCTCAGCGGAGCCGCCGCCGGTGATGGTGATGACGGTGAAGTCGAGCTGACCGCCCTTGCTGGCGCCGTCGGAGCCGAAGTCGGCCTTGTCGCCTACGGTGAAAACGACGTCCTTGGCATTGCCGGTCCAGGTCACGGTGGCGTCGCCGACGCTCTGGGTTGCGATGGTGCCGGTGGAGGCGGTGATGGGAGCGAGGCGCTTGAGGCCCTGGGTGGAGACGGTGAACACGATCTCGGTCATGTCGTTGGGAGCTTTGATTTCGAAGGTGTTCTTGGCATAGAGGCGGATGTCGCCGGCCTTGTTGTAGGACGGAACGGTGGAGCCGCCTTCGCCCTTGGCGGTGTTGAAGGTAAAGTCGCCCTGAGTGAAGGTCTCAGGCAGGTTCATAGTGGCGGTGCCACCCTGAACGACCGTCAGATCCTTGCAGGTAATGGTAGCGTCGGCAAAAGCTGAGCTTACGCACAGAGCCGTTGCGGCCAGGGAGAGTAAAAATTTCTTCATACTTTCTCGTGTTTAGTGTTATAATTGATTGGTATTCTCGATGTTGAACCCGGATTGGGAGGGCTCGTTATTTCTGGTTCACGAAGCGGCGGAGGAAGATTTCCGTCGGGAAGTGGTCGGAGTATCCGCCCAGGAAGCTGCCGGCGGCGTAGGTGCGCTTGGGATAGCCCTGGCGGTTGCCCTCGGTATCTTTGAGGAAGTCGAAATTGAGCACTTTGGCTTCGTAGAAGCTCCATTTGCCGTCGGGGGCGTTGAGGAGATTGCCGCTCACGATAATCTGGTCGAAGAGGTTCCATGCGCTCTTGTAGGCCAGAGTGCCGATGCCGCGGTCGAGCATTCGCCACCACGGGTTGTAGAAGCCGTGGGCGGGAACGCCGGTCGGGTCTTTCTGGGCGCCCAGCGCCACGGCGCAGCTGCGGTCCATCGGGTCGTCGTTAAGGTCGCCCATCACAATCACGCCGATATTGGGGTTTACGGCCCACAGGCTGTCGGCGATGCTCTTGGAGAGCTCAGCGGCGGCGATGCGGTTGGGTTCGGAGCGCTCCTGTCCGCCAAGACGCGAAGGCCAGTGGTTCACAATCACGGCAATCTGCTGGCCCAGCAGGCTGCCTACCACGCACATCTGGTCGCGGGTGCGGAAGGGCACAGCCGTCAGGCGGTGGTTGGTGACGTTCTCCACGCGGAAGTAGCGCGGGTTGTAGATCAGGCCCACGTCAACGCCACGGGCGTCGGGAGAGTCGTGGTGCACTATGCGGAGGTTGAGGTCGCGAAGCTCCGGCTCGTTGATAACATCTTCCATCACAGAGCGGTTCTCGATTTCGCTCACGCCGATAATGGCAGGGCCGTAGGGCGTCAGGCGCGTTTTGAACTGCGAGATGGCATAGGCCAGATTGTGGACCTTCAGACGGTATTTGCGGCCGTCCCACTGGCGGGAGCCGCCGGGGGTAAACTCCTCGTCGCGGCCTTCGGGGTTGTTGGGAATGGTGTCGAAAAGATTCTCGAAATTATAGAAAGCAATGCCTGCAACCTGCACGCGGCGGTTGTTGGCCTCCTGAGCGTGCGTGGGGGCGCACAAAGCGAGCACGGCCGCCAGGACAAAGGTTATGATAAAGCTTTTTTTCATATATGGTACAGATAGGCGCGTAGCGCGATGCAAAGGTACAAAAAAGTTTTTGACCTCTCCACCCATTTCGTATCTTTTTTCCAAAAAATTGAAATTGGGGATTGTTGCGCCTTCTGTAGAACCGCGATGAAACCCGATTTATCGCAATAAACCGGGTTTCGTCGTGTATGGAGTCGCCGCTGCGGTCAGTTGGCGTAGAAGCTGAGTATGCGGCAGCGGAGTATGAACTGGTAGCGGGCATGCACGGCATCGGCCATGGCGTTGGTGTAGTCGCTCTTGGCTTTTTCGAGCTCAGTGGCGTTTGCCCGACCGTTTTCGTACTTTATGGTCATGGCCTCGTAGGCTCGGCGCGAGCTTTCGAGGGCATCGGCGGTCGCGGTGCGCTGCCGGAGTGCACCGACAGCCTGCGTATGGGCCTGGCAGATAGCCTTGTAGAGCTGCTGGCGGGCATCGTCGAGCTGGAGGCGGGCGCTTTCGGCGTTTATGCGGGCGCGGCGCACGCTGTTGCGGGTGCTGAAAGCGTCGAAGATGGGCACGCTGAGGCTGAACCCTACGCTTTGGGCGAAGTTATGACGCATCTGGCCGCCGAAGCTTTCGTTTTGGAAACCGTTTGTGTGGTAATAGTTTGTGGAGATGCCTGCGTTGAAGCTGAGGGTTGGAATCCAACCCGTTTTGGCCAGGGCGACATTCTTTTCGGCGGCCACGCTCTGCAGCGAAGCGGCGCGCAGGCGGTGGTTGGCGGCCAAGGCTCGGGAGTAGACGTCGTCGACGCTCATCAGCGGGGGCAGCGAGTCGTTCAGCGGTGCGATGGCGAAGGGCACATCGGCGTCGAGGTTGAGAAGCTGACGCAGGTCGAGCATGGCCAATGTGCTGTCGTTGACGGCATTGACGAGCGAAAGCTCATCCTGGCTCAAAGTGGCGCGCCCCTGAAAGAGGTCGAGTTCGGGCAGACGGCCGGCATCGACGAGCTCGGTGGTGCGGTCGAGGTCGCGGCGGCTCATAGCGACGCGTTCTCGGGCCACCTGGCATAGCTCGGCCGTGTAGAGCGCCTGAAGATACCCGGCGATGACATTGAGCGTCACGTCCTCGCGGGCAGCCTCAGCTTCCTCGAGGGTAGCGGCCAGAGAGGCCTTGGCGTAGTCGAGGCGGCGTATTCCCGCCAGGCCTTGGAAGATGGGCAGATTCAGGCTCGCTCCGGCGCCGAAGGCCGACGTATTGCGGTCGGCGTAGGTATTGTCCATGGTCAGGGCTCGGCCGAAGCTGAAACTTTGGCTGGCATATCCGCTGAGGGTCGGCAGAAAGCGGTTTCGGGCGTCGTCGACGTCGAGATTGGCCGTCTGATTGTTGAGCATGCGCGAGCGCACGTCGATATTATGGCTCACGGCGTGGTCCACGCAGTCCTCGAGCGACCACTGCCGGGCGGCTCCCGAAAGAGCTACTCCGACAAGAAGTGCAGATACTAAGAGTCTCATTGTCAGTTGCGGATTAGTTCGCCGCGGAGCACGGCAGTTGAATCGATACCGGAGTTTACCACGATGTTTATGCCGTCGCTCAGGCCTGTGGTGATTGCGGTGCGGTTGAAAACCGGGGGCTCGGCCAGACTGTCGGCCAGCACATAGACGAAGGTGCTGTCGCCGCGAAATTCAACGACGCTTTCGGGCACCGTCAGGGCACTGCGGGCGCTTGAGAGGGCCACAGAGGCGTTGGCGCTGTAGCCGGAGCGCAGATCGGCGATGCCGGCGACATCGAGGGCAGCCTTGATTTCGAAAGTGTTGGCGCCACCGGAGTCAGTACCCTTGGGGGCTATGTACTCAATTATGGCGGTCGGCGAAAGCTCGGGACGCGCACCGATGGAGATGTTCATCGGCATGCCCACGCGCAGCAGGCCTACCTCGGTTTCGTCGACCTTGCCCTTGAAGATGAGGTTGCTCATATCGGCCACGGTGGCTATGGTGGTGCCGTCGTTGAAGGTATTGGACTGAATGACCGAGGAGCCGACCTTGACGGGCACGTCGAGCACCAGGCCGGTGATGGTTGCGCGCACCATAGTGTTGCTCTCGGAAGCGTTGTAGCGGCTTACGCCGTCGCGCACAATCTCGAGGGCATCTCGGGCGCCGTCGACCTCCTCAATGGCTTTGCGGAGGTCGCGCTCGGAGCTTTCGTACTCCTCGCGGGATATTACGCGCCGGGCGTAGAGCACGCTGTCGCGGCTGAATTTGGTGCGCGTGTTGGCAAGCTCTATGTTGGCCACATTCAGACGGTTCTGCGCCGACGACAGCGAGGACGCCTCCGGGACAACCTGGATGCGGGCAATGACGTCGCCGGCGGAAACCTGCTCGCCCGGCTGGGCAAGAATCTCGGTTATGATGCCCGAAATCTGTGGTTTGATTTCTATTTCGTCGCGCGGCTCTATTTTGCCCGTCAGAACGGTTGTTTTTTCGATGTCGCGCACGCCGGGACGAACCGTGGCGTATGAGTCGGGCTTTTCGACCGAGTTGCGGTAGAGAAAGAAGAACGTGCCCACAAAGACTGCGGCGGCAAGCACCCAAAGGAGGATTTTGAAGAACTTTTTCATATTCATGAGCGAGCGCGGAGCGCTTCGATTGGTTTAATTTTAAGAGCTTTGATTGCGGGGAGTGTGCCGGCAAGCGAACCCAGCACGATGAAGGTGAACAGGATTCCGACTGCGCGGCCGAAACTGATTTGGAAGCCGGCCGGAGGCAGCATAGGCACGGCCGTCATAGTGTCGGCCACACCGAGGACGCCAGCTGCGAAGCACACACCTGCCGTTCCGGCCACCACAGTGAGCAGTATGCTCTCGCTGAGCACCTGGATGGTAATGTCGGCCGGCCGGGCGCCTATTGCGCGGCGCACGCCGAACTCATGGGTGCGCTCCTTTACGACAATCCACATGATGTTTCCCACGCCGATGACACCGGCCAGCAACGAGGCCAGGCCCACGAAGATGGCCAGAATGGTGATTCCGAGAAAGAGGTTGTTGATCATGTCGAACATCTCGGAGATGTCGTTGAACCAGAATGCGCTGTCGTCGTCGGGATGGATGGTATGGCGCGTGGAGAGCACACGGCGTATGGCCGGCTCGCTCTCGGAGGGCTTGTAGCCCGGCTTGGAGGTGTAGGATATGAAATGCACCGTAGTGCCCTGATTGAAGGCGCGCCGTGCCGTGGAGCCCGGTATGAGCACGCTCTCGTCGACGCGGCCGCCTATGCTGGCCTCGCTGAGCTGCCCGGCCACGCCGACAACGGTGAAGTGTATGCCGTTGAGGTTCACACCCCGGCCGATGGGGTCGGAATGTGGAAAAAGCTCGTTGGCGACATTTTTGCCCAGGATGGCCACCTTGCGTGAGCCGGCCACGTCGGAGGAGTTGATATATCGTCCGCCGAAAAGCACCAGCGTCTGCACGTGGAAATAGTCGTCGTCGACGCCCATGCCGTAGATTGATTTGCTTCGCGTTCCGGCGGTGGCCGTCACGCTGATGTGGTTTATGCCGGTTATGCGGTCTAATTTGGGCGTGGCGCTGCGCAGAGCCTCCAGGTCGCTTTCGTTGAGCTCCCAGCCCGTGCCTTTGCCGAACCCGCGGTAAGGTATGCTGCGGTTGCCCGATGCCATGAAGCCCATATTGGTGGCCATGCCGGCGAAGTTGCGGCTCATCACGCCCTTGAAGCCGTCGGCGCCGCCCCAAAGCATGGCCAGCATGGCCGTGCCCCAGAAAATGCCGAAGGCAGTAAGGAAGGTGCGCGTTTTGTTGCGCGCCAGAGTGGCGCCTATCTCGCGCCAGTTTTCGGGGTCGAGGATCTGCAGTTTCATTATTCGTCGCGCAGCGCTTCTACGGGTTTGACTTTAAGTGCCTTCAGGGCCGGGAAGAGACCGGCCAGTGCGCCGGCCACGATGAGTGTTATGGTGATTTCGACGGCTATGGAGATATCTACCGTCGGATTCTGAATCTCACGCGCCGTGGCGAACACCACGTCGAGAATCTGGAGGATCACCATGCCGGCGAAGACGCCCGCATAGCCGAAAATCGCCGTGATGGCGACGCCCTCGGCCAGAATTTGGAAGAGGATGGAGGCCGGGCGGGCGCCGATTGCTCGGCGTATGCCGATTTCGTGGGTACGCTCGCGCACCGACACGAACATTATGTTGCTCACCCCGACAATGCCCGTCAGCAGCGAAAACAGGCCTATCACCCACACGGCCAGAGTGAGATACCCCATTGCGGCGTTGGAGGAGAAGTAGTTCGACAGCGAATTCCACACCCACAGGGCGCTCCGGTCGTCGGGATGGAATTCGTGGGTGCGGGCCAGGGTTCGGCGCACCTCGTTTTCGAGGGTGTCGGCGGCGGCCTGGTTGTCGATGTCCTGAATGCGCACGTTGAGCTTGTCGACGTCGTTGTTGTTGCCTGTGATGGCCTTATAGGTCGTGTAGGGCACGTAGGTTACGGAGCGCCAGTTGTGGCGGTAGACGCCCACCACGGTCCATGCGAGGCCCATTGTGGTTACGGTGCGACCCACCACGGAGTCGGAGCTTCCGAAGAGAATGCGTGCATTGCGCTCGGCAAGCACTATCGAGCGGCGCCGTTCGGCGATGTCGCGGTCGTTGATCTGTCGGCCGGCTATGAATACATTGCCGTTGTCGTCGTCGAGGCTCTCGGGGTAGATGGCCGAGAAGGAGTTTCTGGAACCCCTCGGCCCGACAACCGCCGAGTCGACGCTGGCAAGAGGATACACTCCGGGCACGTTGGCGTGGTGCTCGCGCACGATAGCGTCGCGGTCGGTCGACTCGAGCTGAATCCATCGGCCGTCGGAGTAGCCGCGGTAGGCCTTGGAGGTTATGCCGCCCCACACTTCGATGAGGTTGTTGCTGCCTGCGCTGCCCATATTGCTGCGGAAGCCGTTGGTGACGCCGCGGGCCACTCCCAGCAGCAGGATGAGCATGAACACGCCCCAGGCCACGGAAATTCCCGTCAGGAAAGTCCTCAGGCGGTTGCTTCGCAGGGTCTGGCGTATTTCGGCAATGAGGTCGAACATAGATGCTGGTTCATTCTACTATTTCGCCGTCGGCGATGCGGATAATGCGGTTAGTGGCCGCTCCGACGGCGGGGTCGTGGGTGACAATCACGGTGGTCATGCCCTCGGCGTTAAGCTGCCGGAAGATTTCCATCACATCCTTCGACGTATGCGAATCGAGTGCGCCGGTGGGTTCGTCGGCAAGGATGATGCTGGGGTTTGTCACCAAGGCGCGGGCAATGGCCACACGCTGCTTCTGGCCGCCGGAGAGCTCGCCCGGCAGGTGCAGGGCGCGGTCGGCCAGCCCGAGGCGCTCAAGCTGCTCCATGGCCATGGCGTTGCGTTTGCGGCGCCCCACGCCCTGATAGTAGAGCGGCAGGGCAACGTTTTCCATCGCATTCTTATAGCCGATGAGGTTGAAGCTCTGGAACACAAAGCCTATCTTGCGGTTGCGGATATCTGCGGCCCGGTTTTCGCTCAGGTCGCGGATGGGTATGCCGTCGAGCACATATTCCCCGCTGTCGTAGCCGTCGAGTATGCCTAAAATATTGAGCATGGTCGACTTGCCGGAGCCCGACGAGCCCATTATGCTCACCAGCTCGCCCCGCTCGATGTGGAGGTTGATGTCCTTCAGAGCGTGCACCGGAACGGCACCGGGATATGTCTTGTTGAGGTCTTTCAGAGTTATCATACACTCATAAGACGCAGTGCGCTGCCAGGAGTTACAGACGGCGGCGGAGAAATGTGTTAATAGTTGTTAAATGGTGCGCCGCGTTCCTTTTCCGGGGATTTTTGAGTACTTTTGCAGTTTAAAACAAAACAACGATGGCCGGAATAAAAAGTCTTGTAAAGGATACAGCGGTCTACGGGCTGAGCTCCATCGTGGGGCGCTTTCTCAACTGGATGCTCGTGCCGCTCTACACCATCTGCTTCCCCGTTGCGGAGTATGGCGTGGTCACCTTCGTCTACTCGGTAGTGGCTCTGGTGATGGTGATTCTGACGTACGGGCTCGAAACGGGTTTCTTCCGCTTCGCCAACCACGAGAAGTGGAAAGACCCCATGGAGGTATACTCCACGGCGCTGCTCTCGCTGATGACGACCTCGACGGTCTTCGTGGTGCTGGTGGCAGTCTTTCTGCACCCGGTGACTCACTGGATGGAGTGCGACGGCCATCCGGCCTACGTGATGATAATGGCCGTCTGCGTGGCTCTGGACGTGGTGATGACTATCCCCTACTCCTACCTCCGCTTCCGGGGGCGCTCCTGGCGCTTTGCCACCCTGCGCTTGGTCAACATCGGCATCAACATCGGCCTCAACCTCTTCTTCATCCTGCTCTGCCCCTGGCTCCATACCCACCATCCGGGAGCCGTGGCATGGTTCTACCGCCCCGACTTCGGCATAGGATATATCTTTCTGGCAAATCTCATCGCTTCGGCAGTCAACATGCTGATGCTCATCCCCGAGCTGCGAGGATTCCCCTACCGCTTCAACCTCGAGCTATGGCGGCAGATGATGGCCTACTCGCTGCCGCTGCTGGTGCTCGGAGTGGCCGGAATAATGAATCAGACCATCGACAAAATTCTCTACCCCTCGCTGGTGAGCGACCCCGCCGAGGCAATGTACGGGCTGGGCATCTACGGGGCAAACTATAAAATCGCCGTTATCCTGCTTGTGTTCCTGCAGGCCTTCCGCTTTGCCTACGAGCCTTTTATCTTTGCCCGAAACCGCGAGGCGGGCGACGGCAAGCTGCAGGCCTACCGCGACGCCATGAAGTACTTCGTCATCTTCGCCCTTTTCATCTACCTGGGCGTGATGTACTATCTGGACGTGCTGCGCTACTTCATTTCGCCGCGCTACTTCAGCGGCCTCAAGGTGGTACCCATAGTGATGCTAGCCGAGCTTTTCTTCGGCATTTTCTTCAACCTGTCGGTGTGGTACAAACTTACGGATCGCACCATGTACGGCGCCTGGTTTTCGCTGCTGGGCCTGGCGGTGACCGTGACGCTCAACGTCATCCTGGTGCCCCGGATGGGATATATGGGCTGCGCCGTGGCCGCTCTGGCCAGCTACACTACTATGATGGTGGTTAGCTACCTTATCGGCAACCGAAAGTATCCCATCGGCTACCCGATGTGGCGAATAGGCTTCTACTTCGCTGTGGCCGCTTTCCTTTATTATATAGGTGTGATTCTGATGCCCGAATTCGGCTGGCCTCATGCCCTGAACGCCTCCGTGCGGGCGCTGCTGCTGATTTTCTATGTCGGCATGGTAATCAAGGTTGAGCGCATCGACGCCGCCGACGTGCTTCCGCGCCGCTTCCGCAAAAAAGCCGATGGAACTGATCGTTAACCACAGCGATGTACGCGGCGGCAGCTCAGTGGTAAGCCGCCGGCTGATGGACGCCATGCGCGCCGCCGGGCGCGACGCGCGTATGCTCACCGTGCACCGCGCCGACACCGCCTGCGAGGCCATAGCGGCCGCCGCTCCGTCATGGCGAGCCCGGATTCCCTTCGCCGCAGAGCATCTGCGCATACTGGCGGGTTGCCGGGGCAATCGCTCCAATCTTTTCAAACTATCAACCGGCTCCGACGGCCTGCCCCTCCATCGCCACCCGCTTGTGCGCCAAGCCGACACCATTCTGCTCAACTGGGTCAACCAAGGCATGCTCTCGCTCGACGAAATAGGCCGCATAGCCGCCGACGGCAAGCGCATTGTCTGGACGATGCACGACATGTGGAACGCTGTCGGCATCTGCCACCACGCCGGCGACTGCACACGCTGGCAGCGCCCCCAAGGCTGCTCCGAATGCCCTATGCTGGGCCGCGGCGCCGGAGTCGGCGACCTGTCGGCGCGCACATGGCGCCGCAAGCGCGAGCTCTACACGTCCGTGCCCATTACCTTCGTGGCCGTCAGCAACTGGCTGGCCGACATATGCCGCCGCAGCCCGCTCATGGAGGGCTGCCGGGTGGAGGTCATTCCCAATGCATTCCCGGTGGAAAGGTTCCGCACGGTGCCGCGCCGCAGCCGCGCCGAGCTCGGTCTGCCCGAGGGTGCTCCTCTGGTGGTGATGGGCGCAGCCCGACTCGACGACCCCATCAAAGGTCTCAACTACGCCGTGGAGGCCCTCAACGCCGTGGCCGACACGGGCGCACACGCCGTTTTCTTCGGCGCTATCCGCGACCCCGGCGCTCTGGCCGGCCTACGCATGCCCCACACTATGCTCGGCACCATTGCCGACGGCGACGTCCTGGCCGATGTCTATGCCCACTCGGCCGCTGTGCTTTCGTCGTCGCTGTGGGAAACGCTGCCCGGCACTCTTGTCGAGGCCCAGGCTTCGGGGGCATATCCGGTGGCATTCGACCGGGGCGGACAGGGCGACATCATCACCGGCCCGGAGACGGGATGGTTGGCGCCGTGGCCCGACACGACGGCTCTGGCCGACGGCCTGCGCCACGCACTGACGCAGCATCCCGACCGCGAGGCCCTCAGGGCGGCTGCAAAGCGCTTTGCAGCACCGGAAATAGCCCGGCGCTACGTGGAGCTGATCACTACGCTGAGGTGAGTGAGGGCGGCATCGGGATGGGGGCCGCTGTAGACTATTGTGTAAGGGATCCGCTCCGGCGGAAGCAGCATTTCGGTGGCCGGTGTGCCCGGTCGCAGCGCCTTGAATGCCGCCTCCTTCAGCGTCCAGGCCCGCAGCAGGTCGGCCAGGGTGGGATAGAGGGCGCGTTCGGCCTCGGTCAGAAAGCGGGGGCCTACGCGCAGTAGGGCCGCGCGGGGTTCCTCGATGTCGATACCCACGGCGACGTCGGCAACGGCCAGTGCGGCCATACGCGTGCTGTGGCTGACCGAAACGCAAACGTCCGGATGGCGCTCGAGCACAGGGGAACCGTCGGCGCGGTGGCCGAGCCTCTCGTCAGGCCCGAAAGCATGGCGCACCAGGGCTTCCACAGCAGCACGCTCGCGGCGTCGGGCGTCGGCGCGACTGTTGGCGGCGGTGGGTTCTTCGAGGGCTATGCTGTAGACCGTCACCGGGCCATATATATTGGTGCTTATCGGCATCGGCTCAGAGAGTTGAGGGTGAGCAGGAGCTGGCGGCGAAGGTCGGCGACGGCCGCTGCGGCGGAGTCGGCCGGCACCACCGGGCCCGTAATTGCCACTGCGCCGGATATGAAGGTGCCCGACGAGTCGGTGGCCATGAACTGCAGGGGCACGGGCGACGGCTCCAGCGACTCCACAAGGCGGACGGCGAAACCTCCAGGCGTGTTGAAGTCGCTCACCTCGGCCGCACCGGGGAGGTTGAGTGCGATACGCTCGGTGCGGTTCTCCATAGCCTCAGTCAAAGCGCGGGCATCGGCAGGATGCGCCACCGAAAGATGGAGGGTGGCGCGGTGGCGCCCGAAGGCGGCGTCGAGCCAGTCGGCGCGGGGTGCGGTGCGCACGGCCTCGGCGCTCACGCCAATGCTAACACCCGCTATGGTGCACGTGGCCAGGGAGTCGGCATAGGCCTCCACACGGGCAAAGCCACGCGGACGGGGCACCGGAGGGGCACTCTGCGAGCATGCGCCCATGAGTGCCGCTACGGCAGCGGCGGCAAGGAGTTTTTTCATTTTGAGGGTGTTGCGGGCTGTTCGTCCGGCATTACCTTTACGCGCACCTCGGTGATGCGGTGGTCGGCAATATCAAGCACCAGAAAGCGGCAGCGACCGTAGACGAGCGGCTCCTTGTTGGAGGGGAAGTCGCCCTTGATGGCCAACAGCATACCGGCCAAGGTCTCAACGTCCTCGGCAACAGGTGCGTAGTCTTCGGCCTCAAGGCCTGTGATGCGGAAGAAGTCGGTCAGGGGGATGCGGCCTTCGAATACGTAGGTGTCGTCGCGAAGGCGTTTGAAGGCTTGCTCCGGCTCGTCGTACTCATCGTCGATGTCGCCGACTATCTCTTCGAGCACATCTTCCAGGGTGACAATGCCTTGTGTGCCGCCGTACTCGTCGACCACCACGGCCATATGGATTTTAAGGCGGCGGAAATCCTCGAGCAGGTCGTCGATTTGGCGGCTTTCCGGCACAAAATATGCCTGGCGGAGCAGAGTCAACCAGCTGAAGCCTTCCGGGAGGGAATGGCCTATGTAGGGCAGCAGGTCGCGCGAGTAGAGAATACCTTTGATATCGTCCTGCGAGCCGTCGTAGACGGGCATTCGCGAGTAGCCCGTAGTAAGGACCACGTCCATGACGCGGTCGAAGCTCATGGTGGTGTCCAGCCATGTGATGGCCACTCGCGGCGTCATAATTTCCGATGCCGAAGTGTCGCCGAAGCGGAGTATGCCCTCGAGCATCTCCTTGTCGTCGCCGGTGGCGCCCTGCGTAATCTCCAGAGCGCGCGAGAGCTCGTCGGTGCTGATGTCGTGCGCCTGCTTGGTGACCACGCGGTTTACGAAGGAGCCGGACTTGACCAGCACGCCGCTCAGAGGCGTCAGCATGCGGTAGGCGGCCGAGATGCCGGGGCAGGCAAAGCGTGCCCAACGCTGAGGGTTGCTGTTGGCGTAGAGCTTGGGCAGGATTTCGCCGAAAAGGAGGATGAGGAAGGTAAGAATGACCGTCTGCAGGATAAAACTCAGCACCGGAGGCATGCCGGCGAAGACCGGCCCCAGGGCGAAGTTACACAAGACGACGATGGTCACATTCACCAAGTTATTGGCAATGAGAATAGTGGCCAGCAAGCGCTGAGGCGCCTCCAGCAGACGGCGTATCGCAGGGCCCTGACGAGTCTCGTCGAGCTCCTCGCAGTCGTTCGGAGTAAGCGAAAAATACGAAATCTCGCTGCCGCTGACAAAGCCCGAAAGGCACAGGCATAGCAGCGCAATCACCAAAGCGATGATTTGTGGGAGAGAGAACTCCACAATGTCGGCGGCCAAAAATATGGCCGGGAGGGGGTCGGTATCCAATTTACGGAAAGTTAGGTTCTACATAGAACGCGGGCGCCCGAGCGCCCCGCGAACGGCTTACGCCTAAAAGTGCCACAAAGATAAGCAAAAAATTTGGCAATGCGCAGAAAAATGCCTAATTTTGTCCCCGATTCAGCCCGGATGGCGGAATTGGCAGACGCGTCGGTCTCAAACACCGATGGGGCAACCCATCCCGGTTCGAGCCCGGGTCCGGGCACCACAGCGCCGCAGAGCACACAGCTCGCGGCGCTTTTTTTACGCCTCCGCCGAAAATTGGAAATGGATTTATCGCGATGTATCGGGGTTTATCCCGATTTTGCAAAAAATCGGGCGGTCAGTTGTCGTCGGGGAGGTCGTCGGGGTTGATTTTGAGGATGGGGAGCGACCAGTGCCAATGTGCGGCGGCTATGCGGAGTCCGATTACGGCCACAGCGCATGCGGCCTGCGGGATGATGGGGTTGAGGCCGGGAATGAGGGTCACCAGCCAGTAGACCACACCTCCGGCCAGGCAGGCGGTGGCGTAGATGTCCTTGCGGAAGAAGAGTGGCTCCTCGTTGATGAGGATGTCGCGGGTTATGCCGCCGAAAGAGCCTGTTATAATGCCCATTACGATGGCCACCCACATGGGATATTCAGCCACCAGACTCTTTTCGATTCCGACCACGACGAAGAGGGCCAGGCCGATGGCGTCGAAGAGAAATACCGTCCGCATTCCCTTTACGAGAGCCTTGCGGAAGATGATTACCGTTACGAGCGAAATGAAGGTGACGGTGAGAAACGACGAGGTCTGCATCCAGAAAACCGGAATGTTGAGCAGAACGTCGCGCACGGTACCGCCACCGATTGCCGTCACCAGGCCGACCACGTATGCTCCGAACCAGTCGAAGCTCTTTGCGGCGGCAAGGCGGATGCCTGAGATGGCGAAGGCCACCGTGCCGAGCATTTCGATTATAAAGATAAAGAGGTTGTCTTCGCTCATTTCTTATTGTTGTCGTCGGCGTCGGGCAGTGCGCGGCGCACCCGGGCTAGCTGGCGCTGTCGGGCGCGGCATATGTCGGCCAGGAAGCAGTCGTCGCATTCGGGGTTGCGGGCTTTGCAGACGTAGCGGCCGTGGAGGATGAGCCAGTGGTGAGCGCGGGTGATCACCTCCTCGGGGAGGCTCGACGTGAGCTTTTTCTCCGTGGAGAGCGGGTTGCGACTGCGAGTTGTCAGGCCTATTCGCTCGGCGACGCGGAATACGTGGGTGTCGACCGCCATCGCCGGACGGTTGTAGATCACGGCGAGCATCACGTTTGCCGTCTTGCGGCCCACGCCGGGCAGGCTCAAAAGGTCCTCGAGGTTGTCGGGCACCTTGCCGCCGAAGTCTTCGGTGAGCTTGCGGGCCATGCCCAGCAGGGCCTTGGTCTTATTGTTGGGGTACGATACGGATTTTATGAAGCCGAAAATTTCTTCCGGAGTCGCTTTTGCCATGGCTTCGGCCGTCGGGAAGGCTTCGAAAAGCGCCGGCGTAACGGCGTTGATGCGCTTGTCGGTGCACTGCGCCGACAGTATTACGGCGACCAGCAGCTGGAAAGGGTCGGCGTAGTGCAGCTCGGTTTGCGGCGAGGGCATCTCCCGCTCGAAGCGGCTCACCACCTCGGCGTATCGTTCCTTTTGGTTCATCTGCGAGCCGGTCAGCGGGCGCTGGTAAATTCACCCAGGAAGCGGACGTCGTTCTCGGAGAAGAGACGCAGGTCGTTGACCAGATACTTAAGGTTGGCGATGCGCTCTATGCCCATGCCCAGGGCGAAGCCGGTGTACTCCTTGGAGTCTATGCCGCAAGCTTCGAGCACGTTGGGGTCGACCATTCCGCATCCGAGAATCTCCACCCAGCCGGTGCCCTTGCAGAAGGAGCAGCCTTTGCCGCCGCAGAGGCCGCAGCTGATGTCCATCTCAGCCGAAGGCTCGGTGAAGGGGAAATAGCTGGGACGCAGACGAATCTCGGTGTCGGGGCCGAACATCTCGCGGGCGAAATAGAGGAGAGTCTGGCGCAGGTCGGCGAAAGTGACGTGGCGGTCGATGTAGAGTCCCTCAAGCTGGTGGAAGAAGCAGTGTGCACGCGCCGAGATAGCCTCGTTGCGATATACTCGGCCGGGGCATACGATGCGGATTGGGGGCTTGACGGTAGTCATGGTGCGAGTCTGCACGCTCGAGGTGTGGGTGCGCAGCAGCACGTCCGGGTTGCGGGCTATGAAGAAAGTGTCCTGCATATCGCGGGCGGGATGATCGGCGGCGAAGTTGAGGCTCTCGAACACGTGCCAGTCGTCCTCAATTTCAGGACCTTCGGCTATGGTGAAGCCCAAACGGCGGAAAATGTCGATAATCTGCTCGCGGACAAGGCTCAGCGGGTGGCGGGTGCCAAGTCGCGCGGGAGCGGCGTCGCGCGTCACGTCCAGACGTTCGGCGGCGGCGCTGCCGGCCTCGGCAGCTGCGCGCAGCTCGGCGATGCGCTCGGTGGCGAAGTCCTTGAGGCGGTTGAGGGCCTGGCCGATTTCGCGTTTCTGATCGGCGGGAACATTGCGGAAATCGTTCATCAGGGCGGATATTTCGCCCTTCTTGCTGAGGTATTTGATGCGCAGTGCCTCAACGGCGGCAGTGTCGTCGGCTGTGAGGTTGGCTATCTGCGCGTGCAGGTCGTTGATTTTTTCTAACATCGCGATGACATTTAAGACCACAAAATTACTCAAATTCCCCAAACCCACCAAAAAAAACGCACCGGCGACCCCAAAACTCTCATCATAGCCAACACCCGTAGCCAACACCCCGGAGCTTCGTATCGACGGCCTGAGGGATTATGTGGCGGAGGCAGCATCACACTTTGGCCCCAAAAGAAGCGAAATGCTTCCAAAATGACACGAGAAACAATCTTATAATGTTAAGAAAATATAAAAATGGGGGGGGGTAAAACATAATGTCATTTGAAAAACACCATTTTCGCCGGTTTTTTGCATATATTTGCCGCCGGAAGTCCCGAACCAGCCGCCCGCAAGAGTGCGGGAAATGTACCGGGGGCTTCACCAATACAATCCTTATTACCTAATTTCTTAAATGAAGAAATCTCTACTTCTTCTCTCCGCAATCGGGTTCAGCTGTGCTTTCAGCGCCAACGCACTATTCCTTCCGGCGCCACAAATTGTTTCCGAAACACCTCTCGAGAACGGCGATGTCACCATCGAATGGACCTACGACTCGGCCATCGAAGAGTGCACGCACTTCTACATCACCGTCTTCAAGATGCACAAAGCCACCGAAGCAGGTCCCTTCGTGCTGGCAAGCACTGAGTTCGACCACATCGAGTCTACCGGCACAATGTCCAAACACGAGGAGCGCGGCGCTCTGTGGGATGTGATACCCGACGCTCCGGGCTGGTACGCCAAATGGCCTATCTATATGGATGGCGCACTGGGCATCGACACCTTCAACTACTTCTACGGCTCGGACAACGAAGATATCTTCGGCGGGGCCTATCTTGTGTCGCCCGACTACGACCTTACGGGCCTGACCGACAACACTATCACCATAAAAGCCCGTATCGCCAACGAAGCTTCGTCGGTGAGCGGCGGCTTCGCCCTGTGGACATGGAACACCGACTGGTGGGACGAACGCAACGTCGACTACAAGCCCGTTCCCGAGATGGACTTCCACTACGACGACCTCGACAATGCTACCTGGAAGGTGGTCAACCAGACCTGCAACCCCGATGAATATATGCGGCGCACCCGCGTGATGTTCTACGGCGTTGGTTATTCAGCCTTTTGGATCGACAACTTCGAAGTGAGCGTCAACATGGCCGTCGGCGACAAGGTCGACTATGCCGTCGAAACCTTCCAGATTCCCACCGGCAGCAACACATTCACCATCGACCGCTCCGCCGACACCACGGACGACTATACCTACGCCTACGAAGTACGCGCTGTCTTCGAGGAAGAAAGCTCCCGCATTCCCGGCACTAACTATATGCGCTTTGTCAGCACCCTGAAGCCCCGCAACATCATCGGCGAGTTCTCCGGCATCGAGAATGTAGTAGCTCCCGCCGAAGGCGCAGCTTACGTCAGCGTCGACGGCCGCACCGTCAGCGCAGAAGGCCAAGTTCTCACCATTGCCGATGCCGCCGGGCGCACCATAGCCGCAGGCGTGACGGAGGCCACCGTGCCCTCCGCAGGCATATATATCGTCAAGGCCGGCTCCACGGTACGCAAAATAGTAGTTCGATAACCATTCTTTTACTCCGAAAAAACACCGTCCTGCCGCCTGCCGGCGGGGCGATGTTTCCCGTTTTTTCAACCCTATGAAAACAATGAAATTCAAAACACTGGCTGTCATGCTGATGGCGGCGGCTTGCGCCGTGCAGGCCTACGCGTTCGACGTTCCGATGAGTCTTGTGCCCACGCAGGAGGAATTCTCGCAGTTCACTATACGCGGCGGCATGAAAAACTGGGTAATCAGCACCGACTGCATGCTGTGCGAACAAAGCGGCACCGTCAACAACAACGCCTGGGCGTTTATCCCGGTGACCATGAGCGCGGGCACCTACGAGGTCGCTCTGGAGATAAAATCAGGCAAAACGTGGACCGACCAGAAAATCGGAATCTTCCTGAGCCCCGAAGCAGATGCCGACGCCGATATGACTGCCATAAAGGATATCGTAACCGACAACACCGACTTTACGGCCTTCGCCGAAACCTTCACCACCGAAATGGAAGGCAACCTTTGGTTGGCCATACACTGCACCTCGGCCAAGTCGTCGGGCGGATGCTATGTGCGCAATATAACCCTTAGCGCCTCCACTCCGGCCGTCGTTCCCTCCGCGCCGGCAATAAGCAAAAGCGCAATAACCAATCTCGCATACACCGCAACGGTGACTATGCCCGAAGTCGACACCAACGGCAACGCCCTCGAGGGCAACATGAGCCTGGTGGTGACTGTCGACGGCACCACCGAAGAGACGCGCACAGATCTGGCTCCCGGCACCGACGTCGACATTGCCCTCACCCTTGCCAAAGGTGAGCATACGATAGGCTACACGGCCGTTATGGGCGACTACTCCTCGGAAACAGTCTCCGAAGAAGTCGAAGCCAAAGAGCCGGTAGGCGAGACTCCCACCCTGCCGTTTATGATGGAGGCTTCGGCCGAGAATTTTGCCCGATGCCACACTATCGACGGCAACGGCGACGGCGAGAGCGGAAAGTTGAACGGCATATGGGCCTACAACGCCGACAAGAACGCTTTCCAGTATATGTACCACAGCCGCAACGCCGCCAACGACTGGTTCTTCCTTCCCTTGGTGAACTTCGAGCGAACCATCAAGGCCAAAATCTCTTTTGAAATCATGACAATGAGCTATACGGAGAATCTGGCCGTCTATCTCGGCCGCGAGCAGACAGCAGCGGCCATGACCATCCCCGTGGTCAAAAAAGAAGACTACTCGGCCGGCTCGTGGACGCCCATAGAGGTGGAAGTAGACCTTCCCGAGAGCAGTGAGCTGCCCAACAACTATACTCTGGGCTTCCATGCCTACAGCTCCGCCGACCAAGGCTACATATGGCTCAACAACATCAAAATCGAGAGCCTCGAGCAGACCACCGGCATCGAAAACGTTTCTGCCGCTGCAGCCGACGCTCCCGTCGAGTACTTCGACCTCCGCGGCGTGCGAGTCGCCAACCCGCAGCCCGGCACGCTCGTTATCGTGCGCCAAGGTTCTTCCGCAACCAAAACCATTATCCGCTAATATTCGCAATCTGAAAAGAGCGGCCCGGGCTGATGCTCGGGCCGCTCTTTGTGTGAGGGGTGAGGGGAATCAGAATGCGAGGATGGGACGGGCGTGGGCTTCGCCGTCGAACCAGTTGGCCATGCCTTCGAAGGCGGTGTTGCCGTTCATGCCCAGGTTGAGAATCAGTCGGCTTTCGGAGTCATATCGGGTTGAGGTGCCTAGCGAAATCATTTCGGAGCCGGCCACGCCTTCGTCGGCGATTGTCATTTCGTCTTTGTCGGCGTCGGGGACGAGGGCGAAGACCTTCATAAATGCATCCAGAGGCACTTCGGTGCAAGTTGTGCTGCAGTAGTAAGTGAAGTCGGAGCTTGATGTGCGGATGGAGGCGAGGTATTCGGCCACGGAGCCGCCGCAGAAGTTAGCCACGCAGTCCCAAACCTGGCCTACAGCGGGTATGAACCAGCCGCTGGTGCCTTCGGGGGCAGCCACGGGGTAGCCGGTGGTGCCGTAGTAGAACATGGGGATGTCTTCGCTGAGGTAGGCCGGGTCGTTGGCGGCAATGAGTTTCTGGGTTTCCTCGCGGCCGTTGATGCGCTGGAAGCAGCTGGAAGCTATTTTGGCCACTTTGTTGACTTCTACCTTGATGTAAGAAGGCGTATTGGCGGCGGTGAACCAAACTGATTCGGGATATTTGGCAAAGTTGGCCTTCTTGGGGTCCTGAATGTTTTTGCAGCCAATCACGTAGCCGTGGGTGAATCCGTCGGCCTTGTCGGCGGCATCCATGCGGTCGGGGTCGGTGCAGAACACGATGCCTACCACAGTCTTACCCTCGATGGGCGCGGGTTTTTCGTCGGCCCACACGGCGTTTGTGCCGTCGGGGTTCATGCTGATGAGTCCGCCGTCGCTCCAGGTTCCGTCGCTATAGAAGTAGTCGCCGACTTTGGGTGCGGGCAGGTCGGACACGGTGGTGACGGTGATAGAGGTAGCTTCGCCGGCGATGCCGTAGATGTCGGCCGGTGTGGCCGTCACTTCGTAGGTAGTGCCGGGTTCGAGGTCGCCGAAAACGACTTCGGCGGCTCCGGCATAGCTTGCGGGCTCGGCCTCGCTGCCGGCCAAAGCCAGGGTATAGGATGCACATCCGGCACCGGGTTCGGCGACGATGGTGAATGAAGTCTGTCCCAGAGCGCCTTCCTTGACGGAGAGGGCAACAGTAAGGTCGCTGACTTCGTCGAAGTCGACGTAGTCGACCTCGCCGAGGGCGAGGACGGTGGTCTGACCCGAGGTAGTGTGCACGATAAGGCGGTTGGGGTGGTCGACGCTTGCGGAGGCCCCGAGGGCGGCAGCGGCAACGGTGAGGGCGAGTATATATTTTTTCATTGCGTATTCCTTGTTTGTGTTGAATTAGTTTTTGAAGAATTTAGCGGAGCCGAGCCCGGCCTTGACCAGGTAGAGGCCGGCGGGGAGAGCCGACACGGAGATTTGGCCGCCGTCGTAGTCGGGGATGCTGACTATGCACTCTCCGGCGGTGTTGTAGATGCGGATACCGTCGGCGCCGACTTGGCCGGAAACGACGATATATTCAGTGGCCGGGCTGGGGAATGCGCGCACAGAGGTCGGGGCGGCCTCGGGGGCGACGACTCCGGTCTGGGTGCCTTCGTAGTCTACGGCGATTTTTTCGACTTCGCCGTAGGGGAAGTACTCTGTGGTGCCGGCGAAGGCCGGGCGCAGCTCAATGCCGGAGGAGGTGAAGGCCAGCCGGTCGAGCTCGCGGACACGGGCCACGTGCTTGCTGCCGTCGGTGCGGTGCACAACAAGCTGCGGGTCTTCCGCGCTCACCGACAAGGCGACGGCTCCGAGCGCAAATAGTAAAAGTAGTTTCTTCATATTGAAAATCTGTGATAAAATATTGAAGGATGATGGGGTTTTAACGGTCGTCGTGGGGAACGATACGAATATTACACTCGCAAAGTAACGACCTTTTTCTTGAATTTCAAAATTTTTTACAATGTTTTTATAGCTAAATGATGAATTTTGTAGCATTGCGATGAATACTGCAAAAAGAACACGCCGGCCCCTCAAAGTGTTCGCCGCGCAGCGAAAAAATTTTTTTCCGGCCGCCTCCGCGCGTTAATAAATAGTAAAAACGGGCGCCAATTGGCAATGTTTTAGTAAATTTGCCGTCGCGATGGAAGTATACCTGACCATAGACCGGGGCAACACGGCTATCAAAGCCGCCATCTGGGGGCCCGACGGCACGCTGCTTCGCAACAACGTGAGCTTCGACGGCACTTCGGCCGCCGACCTTGCCCGCGCGCTCCTTGCTGAGGGCGAGCGCATTAAGTCGGTAGGCTACTGCTCGGTGGTATCATCGGCGCGGAGCGCCGACCTGGAGGGCCTCTCCGCGCTGGGCGCCACTGTGCTCAACGTCGACGGCCGCACGCCCCTGCCGATGCGCATATGCTACACCGGTGTCGACACCCTTGGTGCCGACCGCATCGCCGCCGCCGCCGGCGCCATGGCATACGCCGCCGGCCGTGCGGTGCTGGTTGCCGACATAGGCACTGCCGTGACCTACGACTTTGTCGATGCCGCCGGCCGCTACCTTGGCGGCAACATCGCTCCGGGCATCAGCATGCGCCTTCACGCGCTGCATGCCCACACTTCGGCCCTGCCGAGCGTAGACCCCAAGGGCTATGCCCCGGTATGGGGCTCGACAACGGAGCAGGCGCTGCGCAGCGGCACTCTCCGCGGCGTTGCCGCCGAGCTCGAATACTACCGCCGCCGGGCCGGAGAGGACGCCGTGCTGGTGCTCACCGGCGGCAGCGTGCCCATCCTCGCGGGCGCGCACGTTTTTGACTTTGAATATATCCACGACCCTTGCCTTGTGCACCGCGGTCTTTACAGCATCCTACGATACAATGAACGTTAAAAGGCTTCTTGCAGCCATTGCAATCATCACTGCCGCCGTCGCAGCCATGGCCCAGAACGGCACCATGACTCCCTACTCCCGCTATGCTTACGGTATGCTCGGCGACCACGCCACCGGCGCCCAGCGCGCCATGGGCGGTGTGGGCTACGCCATGAGTTCGGGGCGCCAGATAAACGCTATGAACCCCGCCAGCTATGCCGCCATCGACACTCTCACCTTCCTGTTCGACATCGGCATAGACCTCACCTTCCTCAACCAGAACGAGGGCGAGGGCGAAGCCCGCATCAAGGACAGCAAGTTCGGCGGCGGACTGGACTACGTCACCATGCAGTTCCCGCTGGGTCGCTACATGGGTGCCTCCATCGGTCTGCTGCCCTACTCTTCGGTAGGCTACGCCTTCGGCAGCAAAATCGACAACGGCATCGACAGCCGCCAGGGCTCCGGCTCGCTCAATGAGTTCTATGTCGGCATCGCCGGCCGGCCCTTCAAGGGCTTCAGCGTGGGCGCCAACATCAGCTACCTCTTCGGCACCATCCTCAACGACACCTACGGCTACCTCACCACCGGCGGCAGCTCGCTCTTCCAGAACCAGATGCAGGTGCGCGACTACCACCTAAACTTCGGCCTGCAGTACGGCGTGACCGTCAACCGCCACGACCGTCTCACGCTCGGTCTCACCTACAGCCCGGCCAAGACGCTGCTCGGCACGGCTCAGACCGTGGTGGTCGTCAACGACGGCACCAACCAGACCAGCACCGTCGAGGACCATCATTCGCTACGCGACAACTACTCGCTGCCCGAAACGTGGGGCGCCGGCATCAGCTACAACTTCAACCGCCGTCTCACCGTGGAATTCGACTTCACCTACCAGCCCTGGGCAAAGGCTAAATACCGCGGCTACGAGAAAACGCCGACCACATTCAAGTTCGCCGACCGGACAAAGTATGCCGTCGGCCTGGAGTATCAACCCGACCTGAGAGGCGGCTACTTCAAGCGCATGCGATACCGCGTGGGTGCGTCGTACAACAACGACTACCTCTCCATTCTGGGCAAAAACGACTCTTTCAACCGCCTCAAGGAGTGGTCGCTGACGGCCGGCTTCGGGTTCCCCGTACCGACGCTCAAGACTATCGTCAACCTCGGTCTGGAGTACAAGCGTCGCGCCGCTCATCCCGACCCGCTCATCCGCGAGAACTACTTCAACATCGTCATCGGCGTGAACTTCAACGAGATGTGGTTCCGCCAGAGCAAAATCTACTAATATACTCGCGCCCGCACGGCACTATGGCTTCCCGCTCTTCCTACGGCACTATGCGCCTGCTGCCCGCTGCGGCGGTGGCTTTGGCCTTGCTGGGTTCGTGCGGCGGCGACGAGAACCACTACGTGCCCAATATGGGCGACGGCACCACGGTGCCCACCATGGCGACCACCGACGTCGAAACCCTCATCAGCGACTCCGGCTACACGCGATATAAGGTGGTGGCGCCTCTGTGGCAGATGTTCGAGGACTGCGAAAACCCCTACTGGCGCTTCCCCGACGGCCTATATCTTGAGCAGTACGACCTGGACATGCGGCCAGAGAGTCACGTGGAGTGCGACTCGGCCATTTACTTCTCGCGCGAGCGCCTATGGCGCCTCGACGGCACCGTCACTATGGTCAATACGCTGCGCGACAGCTTTCTGACTCAGCAGCTCTACTGGAATCAGCTCACCAAGAAGATGTACAGCGATTCCTTTATCCACATCGTTCGCTCCGACCGCATCATCGAGGGCTACGGCTTCGAGAGCGACCAGAGCATGACTTCCTACACCGTGCACCGCCCCACGGCCATTCTGCCGGCCGAACGGGGCAGCGGCCGCGCAGACACCGTGGCGCCGGCCGACACCGTGCTGCCGGACACCGCCGCATCGCGGCCACGCCGACAAAACCCCTCGGGGCGACGGCGCATGGCGGCGCAGCAGCCCGAAGTGCTTGCACAATAAGCCCTCAACCCTCTCAGATTAACCCAAAAACTTACACGCTTGGAAACCTGGATAATAATAACAGTAGTATCGCTTCTGCTCTCGGCCCTCTTCTCGGGCTGCGAGATGGCCTTTGTCACCGGCGACCGCGTGCGCGTGGAGCTCGACAGCAAGCGTGGCGGCCCGATAGGCGCCATCATACGCCGATTCTACTCCAACTCGGAGCTGTTCATATCCACCATTCTGGTGGGCAACAACGTGGTGCTGGTTATCTACGGTATGGGGGCGGCCATGCTTCTGGAGCCCTATCTGCGCATGGTGTGGGCCAACGAAGCCTTCGTGCTCATTGCCCAGACGCTGATTTCGACTTTGGTTATCCTCTTCACCGGCGAGTTCTTCCCCAAAACCATCTTCGGCATCAACCCCAACAGCTCGCTGAAGATTTTCGCTATACCGGTCTACATTTTCTACGTTGTGCTCTACCCCGTTTCGGTGTTCACAGCGTGGCTCTCGCGCATGCTCATGCGCCTTGCCGGCGTCAAAGACCGCAACAAACCCCTGCACCTCATCTCTATGGGCGACCTCAACGACTACATCGAGGAGAGCATCGACGACCTCGAGGAAAAGCAGCAGACGGTCGAAAACGAAGTGAAAATTTTCCGCAACGCTCTGGACTTCAGCTCCACCCACGTTCGCGACTGCATGATACCGCGCAACGAGATAGTTGCCGTAAACATCGACGGCACCACCCGCGACGACCTCGCGGCACTCTTCATCACCTCCGGGCGCTCCAAAATCATCGTTTACCGCACCGACATCGATTCTATTTTGGGTTATATCCACGTCAGCGAGCTCTTTGATCCGGCCAAGGACTGGCGCGAGCACATCAAACCCGTGCTCTACGCTCCCGAAAACCTGATGGCCAACACTATGATGCGGCGCCTGCTGCAGCAGAAACGCTCCATAGCCATCGTGGTCGACGAGTTCGGTGGCACCGCCGGCATGCTCACTCTGGAGGATCTTATGGAGGAAATATGCGGAAACATCGAGGACGAGCATGACACCACGCGCCTTACGGCCAAGAAAGTGGCCGACGGCGTCTTCGAGTTCTCCGGACGGTGCGAGATTGCGGAAATCAACGAGCGTTTCGACCTTGAGATTCCCGAGGACGACGCCTACCAGACACTGGCAGGGTATATACTCCACACCACCGGCACAATTCCCGCACAAGGACAGACGGTTATGGAGGGCAAATACCGCTTCGACATACTCCGCAAGAGCGCAAACCGCCTTGAGCTTATCCGACTCAGCCTCGCACTGCCGGAAGAGGGCCGAACTGACCAAAAAGACTGACACTATGGAACTTGCAACCACCTCAGCCTCCGCTTCGCAGTCGACGGCAGCCCGCGCGGCCGTCTTCGCCGCCTCCTCGCTGGGCGCCGGTGCCTGCATAGGCATCGCCGCAATGACATATCTCCGCCTCGGCGGCCTTGAGGGCTGCGTGCTCTTTGCCTTCGGGCTTATGGCGGTGGTGTTCTTCGACTTGCGTCTTTTCACCGGGCGCAGCCAGTTCGCATGGGGGCGACCAGACCCCGCCGACCCGCGTGCCTTGGGCTACGGCGCCTTAGCCGCTATGCTGCTGCTCAACATAGCGGGCTGCGCGGCCATGACGCTCATCGCCGACAGCGCCGCCTGGGCCATAGACCCATCGACGATAGTGATGAAACGGCTGAACGACGGCGCCCTGCTCAGCGGCCTCCGCGCCATTCCCTGCGGATTCATCATGACACTGGCCGTGCGCTCTGCCAAGGCCGGCACATGGTGGCCACTGCTCTTCGGGGTGCCCACTTTCATTCTCTGCGGATTTCCTCACTGCGTGGCCGACGTGTTCTACTACGCCGCCGCCCCGGCGCCTCTGATTGATATGCCTGCCCGCATGACCATGGTCTATCTCTCCACGGTGGTCGGCAACTACCTGGGCTGCAACATATACCGTGCTTTCAAAACCTCAGCTTTATGATTAAAAACCTGCTTTTCGACCTTGGAGGCGTGATTATCGACATAGAACGCGAGCGCTGCGTACGCGCCTTTGAGGCTCTCGGCCTCGAGCAAGCCGACTCCTACTTCGGCGACTATGCCCAAACCGGCGTCTTCATGCAGATTGAGGACGGAAGCATCAACGAGGACCAGTTCCACAACTATCTTCGTCACCGCTTGCCCTCGGGCACCACAAACGCCCAAATAGACGAGGCCTTTCAGCGCTTCATCGTCGGCATCCCCGTACACCGCCTGCAGGCTCTGCGCCGGCTCCGCGAGCAAGGCTACAAAATCTATCTAATCAGCAACACCAACCCCATAATGTGGAACGGCATCATCGATTCCGAGTTCCGCAAAGAGGGTCTGACGCGCGAGGACTATTTCGACGGCATGATAACCTCCTTCGAAGCCAAATCGGCCAAGCCCGACACCGAAATCTTCCTCAAACTTCATCAGAAATACCATATCCGGCCGGCAGAAACGCTGTTTTTCGACGACTCCCGCGCCAACACAGAGGCCGGACGCAGTCTCGGCCTGCACGTTGCCCTGGTCAAGCCCGGCACGGAGTTCACAGACTATCTTCCGGCCGAATGACGCGGCCCGCAACTGCCGCCACGGTGGGTATGTTCGACGGCGTTCACCTCGGACACCGCACAATACTGGACACCCTGACCGAATACTGCTCGCAAACCGGGCTGGAGCCCCGCGTGTGCACCTTCACAACGCATCCTATGGCCCTTCTGACGCCCGAACGCACACCGGTGCGCATAAGTACCAACGCAGAGCGCCGGCGCCTGCTGAAAGAGGCGGGAGTGGACCGCGTCGACGAGCTCGACTTTGCCGACATACGCGCCTTGACGGCGCGTGAATTTCTCGAACGTCTGGCCGAGGAAGGCACCCGGGCGCTCATCATGGGCTTCAACAACCACATAGGCTGCGACCGCCTCAACGCCGCGCAGGCCGCCGACTTGGGCATAATGCCGGTTGTGGAGGCGCCGGTGTGTCCGGGCCGCGAAGGCATCAGCAGCAGCGCCGTGCGGGCCGCTCTTGCCGACGGCCGCGTGCGCGATGCCGCCGCAATGCTCGGACGCCCTTACACCATCACCGGCGTCGTTGCGTCCGGCAACCGGATAGGGCGCACAATAGGGTTCCCAACGGCCAATATCAGCCTGCCGGAGCAGATGCTGCCGGCCGACGGCGTGTATGCCGTCGACGTCGAAATACCCGGCGAGGAAGCCCCACGCCGAGGCATGGCCAATATAGGCATGCGGCCCACCGTGGGTGGCGCCGGGCGATGGCTGGAGGTGAATATATTCGACTACGCCGCCGACCTCTACGGCAAGCCCGTCGGTGTGCGCTTTCTGGAGCGGCTGCGCGCCGAGCGGCGCTTCGGCAGCCTGTCCGAGCTGCAAGCAGCCCTCGAAGCCGACCGCGCCGCCGCCCGCCTGACGCCTGCGCCCTAACCGATTTATTGCCGGGGGCCGAAGATGGCGGTTCCGATGCGGACGTGTGTGGAGCCGGCGGCGATGGCAAGCGGGTAGTCGTCGCTCATGCCCATAGAGATGATGTCGAAGCCTCGCAGGTCGGGGGCGGTGCGCAGGGCATCGGCGGCGGCCTCTGCGATGGCAGCGAAGTCGGCCGCCACGCGCGCAGTGTCGTCGGTGTTGGATGCCATGCCCATTATTCCGCAGATGTGGGTCGCACGGAGGCTTTCAAAGCGTCTGAGATTGAAAAATTCGTGTAGCTCCGCCGGGGAGAATCCGAATTTTGTATCCTCGCGGGCCACGTGGACCTGCATGAGGACCCGGCTGACTATTCCGGCGCGTTCGCTCTCTGCATCGATGACTTGCAGAAGCCGCTCGGAGTCAACACTTTCGATAAGGTGTACGCGACGCGTCGCCACGAGCTGGCGTACTTTGTTGGTCTGCAGATGGCCGATAAAGTGCCAGCGCACATCGTCGGGAAGCAGAGGGATTTTAGCGCACAATTCCTGCACGCGGCTTTCGCCGAAGGCACGCTGGCCGGCATCGTAAGCCTGGCGGAGTTGCTCGGCGGGATGAAATTTTGACACCGCCACCAGCTCCACGCCTTCGGGAACGGAGGCGCGGATGGCGGTGAGACGAGTTGCTATGGTGTCGGGGGCGGTCATTTGCGTCAGTCGACCACTTTCATGCCGTAGACGTCCATCAGTGGCGTTTCGGCAATGGATACGACTTCATAGTCGGCCAGGGTGCCTTCCATGCCCTTGATGAAGTTATCGAGGGCATCCTTGAAGTTGGAGGCCTGCACCAGAATTTGGGAGATGGAGCGCTTTTCGGTTGCGGTCTTCTCGTCGATGGTTATGAAAGCCACCTTGACGAGATACCAGCGGTCGGCGCCCTCGTTGAAGAAAATCTCGGATATGCGGGTGCGCTTTACGGCATCGACGGAGAACTCGCCCGATATGAAGGGTCGCTGCTCCTCGGTGATGCGAGCCTCGGCTTCGGTGAAGCTGAGGGCATCGACCAGATAGGGTTCGGAAACTTTCTTGGCGGCTCCGTTTTCCTGGAGCTTGTCGTATTTTACTTTACATTCAAACCAATTTGCCATTGTCTTTTTTACTTTAAGATTTTAAGAATGTGCGCCGCCACGGAGCAGTGCGGCGAGTTCGACCATACCCTCGGAGGCCTTTTTGGGAATCACGGTGACTCCGGCGGGGACTGCGCTCGGGTGAGGGTCGATGTAGTAGATAGGCACCCCGCGACGAACGTAGTGGAGCAGCGCCGCTGCGGGATATACCTGCAGGCTGGTGCCGATGATGACGAAAACGTCGGCCTGAGCGGCAAGTTCGGTGGCCGGCTCGAACATGGGGACGGCCTCCTGGAAGAAAACGATGTGGGGGCGCACATGGTGGCCGTCGATGATGGTGTCGACAGTGGTTTCGTCCTCCGGCCGGAGCTGATAGACAAGCGATTCGTTGTCGAGGGCGCGCACTTTCAAGAGTTCGCCGTGAAGGTGAAGCACCTTGGAGGAACCGGCGCGCTCGTGGAGGTCGTCGACGTTCTGGGTGATGACGTATACGTCGAAAATGTCCTCCAGCTCGCGCAAGGCGCGATGTGCGGCGTTGGGCTCCACGGAGGCGAGCTGGCGGCGCCGTTCGTTGTAGAACTTGTGGATCAGAGCCGGGTTTCGACGAAAGCCGTCGGCACTTGCCACGTCCATGACGGGATATTGCTCCCAGAGGCCTCCGGCGTCGCGAAAGGTTGTGATGCCGCTTTCGGCGCTTATACCGGCGCCGGTGGAGACAACCAGTCGGGGTTTGCGGATTTCAGCGGTCATCGAGGGTGAAGTTTATTTCGTTGCTGTTCTGCTTTTTGCGAGGTTCGGGCGCCTCGATGGGAGTAGCCTTTGCGACAGCGACCTTGCGCTTGTCGCGGCGGAAGGCGGGGCTGTTTTCGAGCTGCTCGATGGCCTCGTCGTTGTCGAGCTGGTCGGGGGTGAGGATGTAGTAGTTCTGTGTTTCCTGCTTGCGTCGGTAGTCGGCAACCTTGTCCTGGCCGTATGCCTGAGCGATGCCCCGATCGATAGGTTCGGGTTCGTCCTGCTCGTCGTGGACGCCTTCGATGATACGGTCGCCGGTGCCATGTTCGATAGTAACGTCGAAGCCGGAAGCCAGCACGGTGAACTTGATTTGGTTTCCGAGTGACTCGTCGTAGCCCCAGCCGAAAATCACCTTTACGCGGGCGCTCATATCGTTGACGAAGTTGTTTGCCTCGCTTATTTCGCTCATCTTCAGCGGCGGATCGATCTGACGGCTATAGTAGAAGGCGAAGAGGAGGTGGCGCGAGGATTCAATGTCGGTGTCGCACAGCAGGGGCGAGTGGAGAGCGTTCTGGATGGCCTTGCTCATACGGTTTTCGCCTTCGCCGTAGCCCACGGAGATGAAGGCTGTGCGGCCGTTGCGCAGGGTAGTGGTGACGTCGCGCATGTCGATGTTGATCACCGAGTGGTTGGTGACCATTTCGGTTATGCTGCGCGATGCCGTGGCCAGGATGTCGTCGGCCTTGGAGAAGGCGGCGCTCCACTCCATATCGGGGTATATGTCGCTGAGACGGTCGTTGTTGATCACCATCAGAGCGTCGACGTTTTTCTTCAGGCGTGCCGCGCCGTCGAGGGCGCCGCGCATCTTGTCCATGCCCTCGAAGAAGAAGGGAATGGTGACGATGCCCACCGTGAGCACGCCGCGCTCCTTGATTACGCGTGCCACCACGGGGCTTGCACCCGTTCCGGTGCCGCCGCCCATACCGGCGGTTATGAACACCATGTCGACGCTACGGTCGACCAGGCGTTCGATTTCGGGCACACTCTCTTCGGCGGCGGCAGCGCCAACCTCGGGGTCGCCGCCGGCGCCCAGACCCTTGCAGAGCTTGGGACCGAGGAGCAGCTTGGTGGGAGCGTTGCAGTGGTTTAGGGCCTGCCGGTCGGTGTTCATGGCCACAAATTCGACACCCTTGATGTTCTGGGTGCACATATAGTTGATGGCGTTGCCGCCGCCGCCACCGGCCCCGATAGCTATTATGATGGGGTCGGAAGCCGACTGGGGCATTGCCGGGTTGTCAAGTTTCTGGAGGAGTTCGGAGTCTTCTGCTTCTGCCATAGTAATTGGAGTGGGGAGAGAGAGTATGGTGAATAGTAACCTCAGTTTCTGTCGTTGTCGTCCTGTTCGGGGTCTGCGAAGATTCGCGCGAAGCGGTCGCGGAAGCTTTCGATGATGCTCTTTCCGGAGCGTTGCTCGCGTGCGGGCTGCTCGTCGGCTTCTTCTTCGGGTTCTTCGTCGTCCTCGCCGTCGTCGCCGCCCCAGTAAGCGGTGCGGTTATTTCGGGGCGTGTCGTCGTCGGCATCATCATCGTCTTCGAGGAGGTCGTCGTCGTCCTCGTCGCGATATGACGAGGTTTTTCGGGCCGGAGGTGCCGGCGGCGTGGCGGCGCGGCGCGGACGCTCATCGGCGGGCTCGTCGTCGACTATTTCGCGCACTTCGGCCGGCTCGGGGTCGGCTTCCGTCTCCAGCGGCGAGAGGCCCTCAGTATCATTGTCGGCGGCCATGAGCATGGCCACGATGTCGATGTTTGCCGTTGTGGCCTGCGCGGGGTCGGCAAAGCGCACGCAGGCGGGCAGTGCGGCGGTGCGCACGGCCAGTCGGCTCTGGGCGCCCAGCATGGTTCCGAATTCGGGCAGGCGGCTGCCACCGCCGGTGAGGATAATGCCGGCGCCGAGGTTTTCGGCACCTATGGCGCTGACTTCAATCTGGTTGACGATGTTTGCGGCAATCTCGCCGGCGCGGGCGCGGACGTAGTTGTTGACTTCCTCGGCGTTGGCGCTCTCGGCGGGGTTTTCGCTGAGGTCGCCCAGGGTGATTTTGAAGTCTTCGGCGGCGGCCTCTGTGAGAGTCAGACCGGCCATAAGGTCGCGCGTGATAAGCCGCGAACCCATCGGGAGAGTGCTCAGGAAGGCGAGGGTGCCGTTTTTATAGATGGCGACGGTGGTAGTTTCGGCTCCGAAGTCGACCAGGGCGCAACCGAGCTGACGGTCGTCGTCGGTTAGGACAGCGTCGGCCAGAGCGAGCGGCCGCAGTTTGTAGGCCACGTTGCCCGAGCGTATTGTTTCGAATTTGAGACGCTCGAGGTTCTGGCGGTTTTCGCGGGCGCAGGTGAGCATGAGGAATTCGCCGCGAAGGTTGTTGCCTACGGTTCCGACGGCGGGGCTTACCTGGACGTTGTTGACGTAGTAGTTTCGCGCAATGGTCTCCTCGATGTTTTTGGAGGCGAAGAAATCTTTCTCGGCCTCGTTTCGGAGGCGGCGTATGGTCTGCTCGCTCACCTCAATCTCTTTGGGGAACTGTAGGGTGGCCGTAGCGGGCGTTCCGCCCAGGGAGCGACCACCCAGCGAAAGGGTAACGGCCATGACCTTACGCGGGGCCACGGCGGGGTTTGCTTCCAGGCGGCGGATAATATCGTTGACGGCGGCTGAAACTTCGCGCACATTCTGCACGCGGCCGTGGCGCACGCTGTTGGGGGCATGCACTTCCTCGACGGCGAGAACCGTGATACGGCCGTCGGAGCCGACAACGGCAGCGGCGCCTTTTATTTTGGACGAGGCAATCTCGATTGCTACTAAGGATGAGGCTTCCATCGGTTTTGTGGTATAAGGTCAGGGGGCTTCCATGCCGGCCAGGGCTATGCTGTCCGGTATATGGGTGGTTTCATTGTCGAAGTGGTCGAGGATGCCGGACTGTTCCTCCACTGTTACGAGCTGAGGAGGCGCCGGCGCTTTGTCGCGGCGGGTGGCGACAACCTGACCGCGCCATTTCACGGCCAGAGTGTCGTAGTGCATCCATCCTACCGTGGGCATTACCTGGCGGTAGAAAGCCTGCAGGCGCCGGAACTTGTCGGCCACCATGGAGGTGTCGCCGAAGTTTACGACGTGTCCCACCACTCGAGGCACAAGGATGATGTCGCCGTCGGGCTCCTGGGTTACGGTGGCTACTATGCTGCCGGCGTCGGGGTCGCGGGCTATGAAGTCGAGCAGGGGGAGGAGACGCTCGGCAGGATGAATGCTGTCGAAGGAGCCCACCACGACCGGCACGTCGAGGTGGTAGCGGAGTTCGGCCGATATTTTCTTGCCGCAGATGTTGATGTAGTACGACTCGGGGCCGTCGAAGACGCGCGCCACGGGCACCATCGGTGTCACTTCGAGCCGCAGACGGCCGTTGGTGAGTATGTTGGCGTTGACGGTCTCTATCTTGTCGGAGGCATCGAGCCGTCGCTCCAGGCCGTAGAGATCGAAAGCCTGCCGGCGCACGCGGAAAGCGGTGTCGGAGTCGAGGCCGCACTCGCGGGCTATGTCGGCGGCGGTGATGAAGCGGCTTGCGGGGTCGGCCATGACAATGTCCACACCGGTGAGGGTGTCGGCCTGCGCCATACGCCAAGTGACCGGCACGGCAAAAGCCACGTAGGCCACCATGACCAGCGTGAGCACGCACATCCACACAGATTTCTTGTTCATTGTCAATACCTTAAGGAGAGATGAGCGAAAAAGTTACTTCTTGAGAGCTTGCACCAACGCGGGCACCAGAAGACTGAGGTCGCCGGCGCCGAGCGTCAATAGGATTTCAAAGTTACATTTTTTTGCCGTATCCACAAAATCTTCTTTGCGAATGAGGCTTTTCCGGGGCGTTTTGAGGCGGTCGAAGATTATTTTCGACGACACTCCGGGGATAGGTTGCTCGCGGGCCGGATAGAGGTCGGTGAGTATAACCTCGTCGGCAAGGTCGAGGGCGGCGGCAAACTGGGGCGCGAAGTCGCGGGTGCGGCTGTAGAGGTGGGGCTGGAAGGCCACGGTGAGGCGTCGGCCCGGGTAGAGGGCGCGGACGGACTCTATTGAGCGGCGTATTTCGTCGGGATGGTGGGCGTAGTCGTCGATTACGGCGCGTCCGTGGGGGCCGCTCTCGCGCAGGTGGAACTCGAACCGACGCTCCACGCCGGGATAGCTTGCCATGGCGGCGCGAGCCAGCTCTGGGGTGAGTTGTCCGGCGATGTCGACGGCGGCAAGGGCGGCGGTGGCGTTGTCGATGTTTACGTCGACGGGCACGCCGAGCTCAATGTCGGCTATGGTGCCGCGCGGGCCGGTGAAGTCGAAGAACATACGGCCGTCGGCGACCCGCACGTTTGAGGCGCTGTAGTCGCCCTCGCCGCGGCCGTATGTGAATACGCGGACGCCCTGCGGGGGACGGGGCGTGAATTTGAGGCCGGTGTGCATGAGCAGTGCGCCGTCGGGGCGGATAAGCTCGGTGAAGTGCGAGAAACTTTCCAGATAAGCCTCTTCGGTGCCGTAGATGTCGAGATGGTCGGGGTCGGTGGCGTTGACGACGGCCACATAGGGCGTGAGCTGGTGGAAGGAGCGGTCGTACTCGTCGGCTTCTACCACGGAGAACTCGGTGCCGGGGTCGAGGATGAGGTTGCTGTTGTAAGCTCCGCGCATAATGCCTCCGAGGAAGGCCTCGCAGCCGGCCGGTCCGGTGTGCATGATGTGGGCTGCCATGCTGGATGTTGTGGTTTTGCCGTGGGTGCCGGAGAAGCAGAGGCTCTTGGTGGCGCGGGTGATGTGTCCGAGCACCCATGCGCGCTTGCGCACCTCGAAACCACCGGCGCGGAAGAAGGAGAGAGGGATATTCGCGTCGGGCACCGCCGGGGTGTAGACCACCAGAGTGCCTTCGGGGTTGCGGTAAGGCTCGGGGACGGCCTCCATGGAGTCGAGGTAGCTCACGGTGCAGCCTTCGTCGGCCAGTTCGCGGGTGAGGGTGCTTTCGGTGCGGTCGTAGCCCGCCACGGGCAGACCTTTGGAGAGGAAATATCGTGCCAGAGCGGCCATTCCGATGCCGCCTATGCCCGCAAAGTATACTCGCTTGATTTCCATTGTCAGTTTTTGTTCGACTCTACTATTTTGTCTATTTCGTCGGCTATGCGTTCGTCGCTGTCGGAGCGGCCGAGCGCGAGGATGTTTTTCGAAAGTTTGTCCAACTCGGCGGGGTCGGCCACCAGTCGGCATATCTCGGGCCAGAGGACCTCGGGGGCGTCGGCATCGGTCACCATCACTGCAGCGCCGCGGTCGACGAGGGCCTCAGCGTTATGGCGCTGGTGGTCTTCGGCGACATTCGGCGAGGGAACGAGCACGGCGGCTTTGCCGAGCATTTCGAGTTCGCTTATGGTACCGGCTCCGGCGCGCGCCACAACCAAGTCGGCGGCGCGATAGGCTGTGGCCATGTCGGAGATGAACTCTCCGGAGCGCAGCCAGGCGGGTTCTTCGCCGCCGAGGGCCTCGCGGCAGCGCTCGCCATCGACTTTGCCGGTCTGCCAGTAAACGCTGAAGGTGCCGTCGGCCGACTTGTTGTTAACAACATTTATCATCACACTGTTCAGCGTGCGGGCGCCCAGGCTGCCACCCACGATGAGCACCAGGGGCTTGTCGGGGTCGAATCCGAGAGCTTCCTTGGCCTGCGCCTGCGTCATCGAGCACTCGGCGAGGGACTTGCGCACGGGGTTGCCGGTGAGCACGATGGTCTCGGCGGGGAAGAAGCGGTCCATGCCTTCGTAGGCGGTGCATATTCGGCGCGCCTTCTTGGCCAGCAGTTTGTTCGTGACGCCGGCATAGCTGTTCTGCTCCTGCAGCAGAGTGGGCACGCCACGGCGCTGCGCGGCCTTCAGGGTGGGTCCGCTGGCGTAGCCGCCCACCCCGACGGCGATGTCGGGCTTGAAGGTTTTGACTATACGTCGCGCCTTGCGCAGGCTGCGGAAGAGCTTGAAGAGCACTGCTATGTTGCGCCAGGGGCGTCGGCGGTCGAAACCGGCCACGGGCAGCCCCTCGATAGCATATCCGGCGGCGGGCACGCGGGTCATCTCCATGCGGTCTTCGGCGCCGACGAAGAGAATTTCGGCGTCGGGATGGCGTCGGCGCACGGCGTCGGCGATAGAAAGAGCCGGAAAGATGTGGCCACCGGTGCCACCTCCGCTGATTAGCACGCGCAGCGGTCGGGATGCGTTATTTGGCATTGTCGGGTGTTTTAACGGGTGGTGCCACCATAGTCGGGTTGTCGGACACGGCGGTGTTGGGAAGGAGGTCGGTCTCTTGTCGGGCCTGGTCGCCGGTGTCGGTGACGCGCACGGCATGTCGGGCCACGGAGAGCATGATTCCGAAAGCCAGACTGGTGGCCAGCACCGACACGCCGCCCTTGCTGATCAGGGGCAGGGGCTGGCCCGACACCGGGAAGAGACCCGATACGATGGCCATATGGTAGAGCGCCTGAAAGACAATGGTGAAGGCGCACCCCATGGCCAGCAGGGCCGGCAGGGTCTGCTTGAACTGCATGGTGAGCTTGGCGCTTCGGCCAAGTATCCACATGTAGACCGCAAGTAGGAAGAGGCCGACGAAGAGGCCGAATTCCTCGATTATGATAGCGAAGATATAGTCGGAATAAGCCAGGGGCAGACGGGCGTTTTCGCGCGACATGCCGATGCCGACGCCGGTGAGGCCGCCGTGGGCCTGCGCCATGTAGCTGAGTTGCTCCTGCTGGTGCTCGCTGGAGAAGGGCTCGAGGTGCTTGTTGGGTCGGAAGTGGTCGGCGATACGGTTGTTCCACACGGTGCCGCGTCCCTGGCCGGCGGCTTCGTCGACTTCGGTCTGGTTGAGTTGGGCCACGCGCTCCTGACGCTCCACCACAGCCGGATCGGGCGCGCGGTGCGTCTTGACGTAGAAGGCGGCGGCGCCCAGACCGCCCACAACGAGCAGGGCGATGCCGAACTTCTTCCAGCTCATGCCGCCCACGAGCATCATGGCAAAGCCGATGGCAAGCACGATAATAGTGTTCGACAGGCCGTGCTCAAAGAGCAGGCCGGCACATACGAGCATGAATATTATGCAGGCCACCAGACCACCTGTGGTGATGTCGTGGGTGGCTTTGCGGGTTCGGTCGCGGAAGCGGGTCAGAATCCAGGCCATACCGAGGGCCACGGCCAGCTTGAGGGCGTCGGCCGGCAGTATCTGCACTCCGCCGACCACCAGAGCGCGCTTGGCTTCGTTGATGGTGCCTTCGCTGCCGGCAAAGTGTACGCCGACCATAAGGACAATGCAACCCAACACGAAGGGCGGAATAAGCCCGTAGATGAAGCGGTAGTGCATGCGCTGGCAAATGAACATTATCACCAAGCCGATGGCGATGAAAGTGCCGTGGCGCACAACCGGCCCGAAAATGTTGCCGTCGGTAACCTCCTGGATGGAGGCCGAAAAAAGCTCCACCAAAGCGGCCATGACGAGCACTAAGTACGTGCCCCACAGATAGAAATCGGTACGCAAGGGGCGGGAGGCAGCGGCCGGAGCCGCTGCCTCGGGCGATACCGTAGGCGAGAGAGTGTTGTCCATTTGTTGCTTTATAAGTGTGCAAAGTTACAAAATTCGCCACACCGCCGCAACACACCCCGCGCCCTTTCTTGTGCCTAAAAACCTTTTTCTTTCGCTTTTTAATACGCTCTTTCAGCTGATTTGGACAATTGAGATAAAAGGGTAAGCGTGATTTGGCGGATTGAAATATTTTTTGCAACTTTGTGGCGTAAGCATTTCCGTAAGCTGACTAATACCCTAAGGCTATGAAAACCTCTATTCTCAGAATGATGGCTTTGGCCGTGCTGGCGGTAGGTCTGAGCGCCGCAGCCGCCGACAACGAAAAGGAATACCGCAAGTTGCTCAGTCGCATCGATGTGCCGGCCGAGGCGCTGGCGCTTCCGGCCGACACCACGGCTTCGGCTTTCTGGAACATCGCTCTTGGCTGGGACGCGGACTTTACGCGCTTTCAGAACGATATCGCCAAGGGCAAAGGCCTGGAGCGTCAGGCACTTGACCTCTACTCGGAGCTTCAGCGTTTCTATCCCGACTACAGTACGCTGATTGTGAGGGAATACGACGACAAACTCGATTCCATAGCGCGCAGCGTGGGCGTTGCGACCGACAGCGTGTCGGTTCATCTCATCCGGTGCGTTCACCCGTTGGTTTTCAGCGCTTTGACCGACCGTGGCTTCGCCATTCTCATCCCTACGGCCTTGATGGGCCGTCCGGGCATAAACGACGATATCGTCGGCGCTTATATTGCCCGGGAGTACGCCCACTGCGCCCTTCGCCACCGCCTGCAGGCGCTCTATAAGGACTGTAAGAGCGAGCGTCGCGCGCGGATAGGACGCGGATTTGCCATCGCCGGTGCCGTTGCCTTGGTTACGGCGGCAGCGATAGTCGACGACGGCAGCAACGATGTCTACGTCTATAACCGGATGACGCAGAACGTCACGGTGGAGACCGGCACCCCGGAACCTCAGCCGTTGGCTCTGACATATGGTTTCGACTTCGACACCGACCAGATTTTTCAGGCCGACCTCTGGGCATGGCGCGCCTTGGACCGCCAGGGCAAGGGAGACGCTTATATGCGGAGCCTGATGCTGATTTCGGCCGACGGTGCCGACCCAAGACTCTACTCCAACTGGCCCACAACGATGCAGCGCCTCAACTTTCTGAATTATGCCTCGGGGAATTGATATGAAGGCACTTAAATTCGTTTTAGCGCTGTTGGGCCTGCTCGCAGCAACGGCAGCGGAGGCCGGCCGCCCCGACTCGGTGAGCGTGCTGTTCGTGGGCAACAGCTATACCTACTGCCACGATATGTACAAAATGGTAGGCGAACTTGCCGAAAACACTTATGTTCATCCCGGCCGCAAGCTGAAAGTGGGCTGCCGGGCGCGTACGCCGGGCGGATGGAGTTTCGAGCGCCATGCCTCCAGCGCCGAGACCGCCGAAGCAATAGCCCGCGGAGGCTACGACTTTGTTGTGCTTCAGGAGCAAAGCGCCCGGCCGGCCATGCCGACCCAAACCGTTGCCCGACAGACTTATCCCTATGCCTTTGCTCTCGATAGTCTTGTGCACGCCCACAATCCGGAGGCCAAGGTAGTGTTTTATATGACTTGGGGCCACAAATACGGGTGTCAGGACGAGCACGACTACCCACTGATCGACACCTACGAGGGGATGCAGAACCGCCTGGCCACCAGCTATCTGGAGATGGCCTACCGCACGGGCGCCCTGTGCGCGCCCGTAGGCCAGGCGTGGCAACGCGTGCGGCGCGAGCGGCCCGACATTATCCTCTACGGCGAAGACAGCAGCCATCCGTCGGTTGCCGGGAGCTATCTGGCTGCCAATGTGATTTTCTGCACGATTACGGGCGCTCCCTATCAGAGCTATTACTTTGCGGGGCTTGACCCGGCCGTTGCGGAATATCTCCAGCAGGTGGCGCAGCAGACCGTGTTGGGCAATCGGCGGCTGATCAACCTCACGCCCCGGTGATTTTATTTTTTCGCGTTACGGGAATTTTGCGTACCTTTGTGGCCGCAAATTCACAGTGGACGGATTTGCCAGCTTGCAACCACTTAAAAAAATGCTAAAACATGAATTATCTCTTTACATCTGAATCCGTTTCAGAAGGCCATCCCGACAAGGTGGCCGACCAAATCTCCGACGCCATCCTTGATGAATTTCTAGCCCGCGACCCCAACTCGCGCGTTGCCTGCGAAACGCTGGTGACCACGGGGCAGGTTGTCGTTGCCGGCGAGGTAAGCTCCGAGAGCTATATCGACATTCAGGAGACGGCCCGCCGCGTCATCAATCAGATTGGCTACGACCGCAGCGAACTTCGCTTCGACGGCAACTCGTGCGGCATACTTTCGGCCATCCACGAGCAGAGCCCCGACATCAACCAGGGCGTAGACCGCAGTGAGCTCCGCATGCAGGGCGCCGGCGACCAAGGCATGATGTTCGGCTATGCCACCAACGAAACTCCGCTGCTTATTCCTCTCACGCTGGCCCTGAGCCACGGCTTGCTGATGACCCTGGCCGAGATTCGCCGCGAGGGCGTCGACATGACCTACCTGCGCCCCGACGCCAAAAGTCAGGTGACGGTGGAATACGGTCCGGACAACAAGCCGGTGCGCATCCACACCATTGTGGTGAGCACACAGCACGATGAGTTTATCGACGCTGCCGCCCGAGGCATCTCCCAGCAGGAGGCCGACCAAATTATGCTCGACACTATCCGCCGCGACGTGCACGACATTCTCATACCGCGCATGCGCAAGACTCTGCCCCGCGAGCTGGACGCCCTCTTCGCCGCCGACGATTTTATTCTACACGTCAACCCGACGGGCAAGTTCGTCATCGGCGGTCCCCACGGCGACACTGGCCTCACCGGTCGCAAAATAATCGTCGACACCTACGGCGGCCACGGCGCACACGGCGGCGGAGCCTTCTCCGGCAAGGATCCCTCCAAAGTAGACCGCTCGGCAGCCTACGCCGCCCGCCATATGGCCAAAAACATGGTGGCCGCCGGCATCGCCGACCGCGTGCTCGTGCAGGTTGCCTACGCCATCGGCGTGGCAGAGCCGGTGAGCCTGCACATCGACACTTTCGGCACCTCCCACGTCGACCTCACCGACGCAGAGCTGGCCGCAAAGATGGAGAAGCTCTTCGACATGACGCCCTATGGCATCTGCGAGCGCCTGAAACTGCGCGAGCCCATCTATCTGGAGACGGCAAGCTACGGCCACATGGGCCGCGCACCCCGCACTGTCACCAAAACGTTCCGCGACCACGGCCACGAACCTTTCGAGCGCACCGTAGAGCTATTTACATGGGAAAAGCTCGACCGCGTCGACAGCCTCCGCGAGGCCTTCGCCGACCATATGCGCTGAAAATACCACATTTAGGGTATTGCGGGCGCATGATTCCGGCCGTAACTTTGCAACCAGAAAGTTTACACGGAATTGTTTGTCATACAAGTCCTGCCGGCGGGAAGCCGGCGGGACTTTATGTTTTTTTGCGCCTCTTTTTTTCCAATACTTAGGTAAATTTTGAAATAATTTTGTGAGGCGCATGCCTCTGATCTTATAATACGCTAAAAATCAGATGTTTATTAACAA
>UQLO01000011.1 GCA_900541865.1 uncultured Porphyromonadaceae bacterium
CGCTGATTTTCAGGAGGATGAGCTATCCAGGGGTTATCACCCCTGGCTACTCTCTTGAACCGCTACGCGGTTCTCTTTTCAATGGCTTGTACTCGCGGTCGGCGAACCATTATTGAACCTCTACGCGGTTCTTGTCGGGCGAATATGGAGCGGGGATTTGCAATCCCCGCCGACCGGTCTTCACCACATTTTCCGGCTTTGTAGATGGCGCCGGCGAGTCAGCGGGGATTGCAAATCCCCGCCCCATAGGCTTGCGAACCGCACAATGGCTTGTACTCGCGGTCGGCGAACCATTATTGAACCGCTACGCGGTTCTTGTTGGGTGAATATGGAGCGGGGATTTGCAATCCCCGCCGACGCGCCTACACTAACTTCTTCGCCTCGAAAGTAATCAACGCCGGGTATACGGGCCACCCACACGCATCGGCGACCCTGTAGGGGTCGAACTTTCGCGAAGGTATGCGCGAGGGCGGATCGTGTTCGACCCCGACAGGGTCGCGGTTTTTCGGAGGGTCGCGGTTTTCCCGGGGTTGTCACCCCGCGCTAATAGATTGAACTCCTCCGGAGTTCTCTTTGGGCGGCCTTTTGGCGGCTTGTGTGGGCGTTGCCGCCCTCCCTGCCGCCTCCGACGTTTTTTTGTGGCGGGGCGGCACGGTGAGGGCTGAAGCCCTCACTCCATAACGTTGCCGGCCCTTCCGCTGGGGATGTCGGGGATGTAAGGCATTCAGGGAGAAGCCCTACCGGAGTTCGCATAAATCTTTCTGATTATCGGCAGCGAGCCGGGTGGATTTTTTTGGCGGCCGTTTTTGCGGGTTAGGATTTTTTTTGTACCTTTGTGGCGCAATGGTTAGGGCGGCTTATGCTGCCCAGGGAATCCGGTGCGAGTCCGGAACAGTACCCGCTGCTGTAAGTTCCACATAAATGGATTGTCCAAGAAGTCACTGACCTGACGGTCGGGAAGGCGGACGGTCCGGAACGAGTCAGAATACCTGCCTTTGCATTTATGAGGTCGCGCCCGTTTGGCGGTCGTGCCTCACGCCTGATTGAGCCTGCGGGATTATGGGTTCGGTCGTTGCAAGAGCTATCTGCCAGGTATGGCGAGCGCTCGGCACCGATTTTTTGAAAGTATATACCCGCAAGCAGCCACTTCCGGCCGTCGGCGGGTTTTTTGTTTGCCCCCCGGCTTCCGTGCATTTCCAGGACTTCAATGGCCTATACATCATTGAGCATATACATCTTTTTTTCTGCCACTCCGGCGGGCCCGCGGGTTGTCGCGACGACTAACCCGCGGGGGTCCCGGGAGTTAAATTCCACTACAGATAAAATTTTCTAATAAACCGATACGAGATGAACTATCGCATCCTACAACTATTTTTATTGCTGGTGCTCGGTTGGGCACCTGTGCAGGCCACGGCTCAGTCGGGGCTGGCGGCTCAATCGCCGGTGAAGTACACGGGAATAGCCCGGCCTGACACTTACAAGGGGGACTATGTGTGGTCCGACATCTTCAAGCTGCCGTCGGCGGTGAATGCCTGGTCCAACAGCGACCTTGCCGATGTGGGCTTCACGGTGACATATACAACCAGCGACCCCGACGGTCGTCTTGTTGTGGTTGAGAACTGCGGCTTCGACGCATCGTTGCCTTATCGAAACAACCAGTTTCGCTTCCACATCAATCCTTTCGAGCATGGCACGGTTGTGCTGACTCTGACTGCTCACTATCAAGGCGAGGAGGCTACTAACACAATCACGGTCAGCGTCGACGCCTGCGGCGAGAATCCTTTGACGGCCCGCGACAAAATTACGCTCTACAACGTCGGGGGACCTGTTAAGACTTCGGCTTCGCAGATAACGAACTACGTTACCGACTTCTTCAATGTGCCGTCGGGCTGGAGCAACATCGCTCTGTGGGAGGAACTTGGAATGACAATTGGGGCCGAGACCGACAATGAGGAAATGGTAGCAGGGCTTGCGGCAGCTGTCGAGGAGCTGAGTTCGGGCAATTACTTCGCCACCATCCGATATACGCTGAATCCTGTTGTCGGCGACGCATATATTAAGGTATGGACGGAGCGCAACGGGGAGCGCCGCGAGGCGGTCTACAATTTTTCGCAGTACTACGTGCAGGCGTCCGACGATGCCATGCATGGCGCCTTTGCCGACACGCTGCGCACCGACATACTGCAGAACGATAACATGATGGAGGCTCCGTATACTATCGAGATGGTTCGCGAGCCGCAAATGGGTAGCGTGGAGTTTGTCAACACCTCCACGAGCTGGCGCAAGGCCTGCGAGGCGCGCTATGTATTCAGCGGCCCGGCCGACACTCCTAACTGGAGCAACGATACTTTCCGCTACCGTCTGAGCGTTTGGAACTCCGATCAAACCGAGGTTGTTGGTAGCGCCGAGGCTGAGGTGACAGTGACCCTCCGCCACAATCCGGCTCCGAGCAGTCTGCATGGCTATCTTCCTGCTCCGGGGCAGTTTACCAACAACTATATCAACGGTTCGAGTATGGTAGGAGCTTGGGGCAATATGTCGGGCAACGGCTTGGAGAGCAAGCAGGGCAGTGTATCGCTGGGCAGCTTCGGCGGCTACATAGAGCTTGGCTTCGAACATTCAATCTACAACGATCCGCGTAACCCCTACGGCGTTGACTTCCAGATAGGCGGTAATGCTTTTGCGGCTCAGGAGAAGGGCCATTGGACCGAGCCGGCTGCCGTGATGGTTATGCGCGACGACAATGGCAACGGGCTTCCGGACGACACATGGTATGAACTCGCAGGCAGCGAATACTGGTGGAGCGACACTCAGCGCAACATCACAATGACCTACAGCGACCCGGGCTATGTGGTAGCGCACGATGTGCCCTTCGAGACTTCCACCGGGCGCCGCGGCTCGATTCTCTGGAATACCTTCCACCGCCAGCCTTACTTCCCTCAGGCTTCCAGCTACCCTGACGCTGCCGGCAACGACGGCACGCTGACCTACCCGGGCACCGAAATCACGGGCGTCTACGACCGTCGCAATCCTTCCTATATAGAAGGTATGCGTGCGCTGGCCTTTGGCTACGCCGACAACCACGCCAATGTGGACAACAACGCTTACATAGCCCGCAACCCCTACTATGCCGACGAGCGCGGTGCCGTGGCCGACGGCTTCGACATCTCCTGGGCAGTCGACGCCGAGGGCAATTACGTAGACCTCGACCGCATCGACTTCATCAGAATCTACACCGCCGTGAGCGAAAACTGTGGCCAGCTTGGCGAAGCTTCCGCCGAGCTCAGCTATGTATGTGCCACTCAGCCCGAGGAGGGTATCACCGGCAACGAGGAGTACTGGATTAATTGGGCACACTATAATCGCCTTCAGGTTCTCGTTGGCGAAAGCGTAGATTTCGAGGGCTTTGCCTTCCGCAACGGCCGTCCACAGCGCGACCTTGGCGCACACTGGACCTCCACGGAACCCACCGTAGGCACCATCACGGAAGGAGGGACCTTCACGGGGTTGGCGGAGGGCAAGACAAAACTCACATTCCGCGCCACCGATCTTGCACCGGCCGATACCCTCGAAATAGAGGTTGTCACGCTGTCCGACATGCTGATTGTCAACGGAAACGGGGCTGAACTTCAGGAGGTGGAAGTGTACGTCGGCGAAACCTATATGCTGCATGCCGAGAGTGTTACCCGTTCGGAGGAAACCATCAACGACGGCAAGGAGAACCGCTACGTCTACGACCGCTATACCTGGACGAGCCTGAATCCCGACATAGTCGCAGTAGAGGCCGACGGCTACTTCACCGCCATAGGCGAAGGTGAGGCCATCGTCACGGCCACATCAAAGACCAACGGCGCACTTTCGAAGGCCGTGACCATCAAAGTGTCGGCCCTGCCCGAAGTGAAGCTCATCGCCAACTATCTCACCTTCGACCAAAGCTCCTGGACCACACAGGAGGCACTGAACAAGCTCACCGTGGCCCAAAACCGCATCTTTGAGACCGGCGGCAAGCGTCTGGACGCCCTTACGCTGCTCGAAACGCTTCCGGTGGGCCACGACGACAAGTTTATCATCACCGCCGACATGGCGTTGGGCAACAAACTTATCAAGGACGACTACCGAGAGTACCTGCTCACCTTCGAGACCACCTTCAGCGGCGTTACTCAGGAGCACCGCGTGCCCGTGCTGCACATGCCGAGCAACAACGTGCCGGTACCATCCATCGGCGAAGGCAAAGTTGAAATCCACCCCACGCACCTAAGCGGTTCGCTCGACTTGGCCGAGGTATTCGTTATGGAAACACTTGTCCCGGAAATCTACACCCGCGAGTTCGCCCTCGACAATGCCACCCTTCCGGAAGGCGTCGAAGCAAGCGTTGAAGGTTCCGTGCTGACCGTGAGTGTGAGCGACCTTGAGCTTGTCGGCGACGACCTGACCGTTCCGGTCAAGAGTCGCATCTCCCGAGTCCGCGCTCAGGCCTCCGCCCCGGCTCACGAGAATAGCTTTGAGTACCAGAACACCTGGAAGAAGGCAGCTATACCTGTGGTAGTCAAGGACATCACCGCCATTTCATCGGTCGAAGCCGAAGGTACGATCCGCATCTTCCCCAACCCGGCGGCATATGCCTTTACGCTGAATATCTCCGAGCCCACCTCCCTCGAAATCTACACGGCAGGGGGAGTGCGGCTTGCTTCGCTGCCCCTTGAGCCGGGTCAGGCCGTCGACATCAGCAAGCTCTCGGCGGGCATATATATAGTGGTGCTCCCCGAAAGCCGAACGACGCTCCGTCTGATTAAGGAATGACAATATGTTAATATAGACCGCCGAGGGCGGACACAGACAGGCAGCCGCGGGCAGAAGTGCTCCCGGCTGCTTTTTTAGTTGGCTGCGGAGTTGTTTATTTAGGGCGGAAGTAGTAATTTTGCAATCCGAATGAAAGTCGAATTTATAGACCGCAGCGGTGCGAACCGCCTCATAGTGATTTTTGCGGGATGGGCGATGGACGGCCATCCCTTTGCCGGACTGCACCGTGCGGGCTACGACATTGCAGTGGTGTGGGACTACACGACTGCGCACCTGGACTGGAGCTTTGCGGATCCTTACGGGGAGATATGCATCGTTGCGTGGTCGCTCGGAGTGAGCGTGGCGTCGGCCTCGACCGGCATTACAGCTCCCGTTGAGCACAAAATCACACTGCGGCTTGCCGTGAACGGAACTACAACACCCCTCGACGATGCCCTCGGAATCCCTCCGGCCCTCTTCGAGGCCACAGCCGCCAACCTCACGGAGGCCTCCCTCCAGAAATTCTACCGACGCACGGCGGGTCGCGCCCTGACTGCGGATTTCATGGCGCGTCGACCGCAGCGCAGCCTTGGCTCGGTTGCGTCGGAGCTGGAAGTGTTCCTTCGCACCGGCATCTATGCGGCAGCAAGCAACGAGGGATGGAGCAGGGCAGTGGTCGGGACCTCCGATGCTGTCTTTCCCCCGTCCAACCAGCTTGCGGCATGGCAGGGAGTGCCTACCGAGCAAATCGACAGCGGCCATCTTCCTGATTTTGAGACGTTACTCGCAAAATACATAATCGACAAGGATCTAACAGCCAGCCGTTTTGCGGCCGGAGCTGCCAGCTACGACGCCAACGCTGCCGTTCAGCGCGCCGTGGTCGACGGCCTTCTGGAGCTCGCCTTCAGCACCGGAGCCTTCGCCGAGCCGGGGCGCATCCTCGAAGTGGGTTGTGGCACCGGCTTATTGAGTCACCGTCTGGCGCGCCTCCCAAAGGCCGATTGGGACCTGGAGATGTGGGACCTCGCACCTTCCGACGACCTTGCTAACCTTGGCACACTCCGGCGCGGCGACGCCGAAACCTTGGTGCGCACTCTGGAGCCGCACTCGCTCGCCCTGGTGATGAGTTCGTCGACAATCCAGTGGTTCAACTCGCCGCAACGCTTTCTGGCCAACTGCGCCCGTGCTCTCCGGCCGGGCGGAATGATAGTCGCCAGCACCTTCGGGCCGGACAACCTCAAAGAAATAAAAAGTTCGGGGGGTGTGTCCTTGCCCGCAATGGGCGTAAAGGAGTGGCTCCAGGCCGACATCGCCGGACTGCGTACAGTCAAAGTGCTCGAAGAACACCGCACACTTCGGTTCGCCGACCCGCTTGACATCTTTCGGCACCTTAAAAGCACCGGCGTGAACTCATTGGCAGGCGGCAGCCCGCAGCAGCTTCGGGCGTCGCTGCGAAACTACACGCCGGACCCCGAAACCGGCCTTTACACCCTTACATACCACCCCGTCTACCTCGCCTTTAGAGCAGAAAACGTCCAATGACCGACTATCCCGTAATCTTCGTGAGCGGCATCGACACCGATGCCGGTAAAACATATGCCACCGCTTACCTTGCCCTTCGCCTTAAGGCCGAAGGGCGCACCGTGGCCACCCAGAAATTCATCCAGACCGGTTGCAACGACACTTCGGAGGACATCGAAAAACACCGCGAACTCTGCGGCACGGGGCCCTTGCCTGAAGATCTCGACCACACCACCGCTCCCATAATATTCAGCTACCCAGCCTCTGCCCAGCTTGCCGCACGGCTCGACGGTCGCGACATCGACCTGGGCTTGGTGGCGCAGAGCACGCGACGGCTTTCCGAGCGCTACGACACCGTGCTGATCGAAGGCGCTGGAGGCCTGATGGTGCCGGTGACCGACACAACCACTACCATAGACTATATATGGGAGCACGGGCTGCCGGTGGTGCTCGTGACCAACGGGCGTCTTGGCTCAATCAACCACACGCTACTCTCGCTTGAAGCCATCGAGCGACGCGGGCTGACCCTTGCGGCGGTAGTCTACAACTGCCATTACGACACCGACGCCGTGATAGCAGCCGACACCTTGGGCTATATAGGGCGCACCTTGAAACGTCGCTTCGCTGAAGCCGAGCTGATAGTGATGCCGGAGCACTCGGAGTGGTAAATAAAGTTAAAAAATGCGGATGCTAAGCAAGTAATTAGTAATTTTGCGGTTCAGAAATGACTCAACCGGACTACATACTAAGCATAAGCAAAGAAGAGCTGGGCGAGATGCCCGTGACCGCCTATCCCGGGGCAATTACCCTGGTAGACTCGGCAGCGAAAGCCCACATGGCCCTTCGAGCCCTTTCGCGCGAGAAAGTAGTAGGCTTCGACACCGAAACCAAGCCCTCTTTCCGCAAAGGCTGCCGCCACAAAGTCGCCCTGATGCAAATATCGACGTGCGACCGCTGCTTTCTGTTCCGGCTCAACAAAATAGGCATATGCTCCGAGTTGAAAGCCTTTCTGGAGAATCCCGACATACTTAAAATCGGGCTTAGCGTTCACGACGACTTCGGCGCCATCCGGCGCAGCGAGGAGTTCGAGCCTCAAGGATTTGTGGAGCTTCAGGAGATGGTGCGTCACTTCGAAATCGCCGACATCTCCCTTCAGAAAATCTACGCCATCATCTTCGGCGAGAGAATCAGCAAAGGCCAGCGACTCACAAACTGGGAAGCCGACACCCTCACCGATGCCCAGCAGGCCTACGCAGCGCTCGACGCGTGGGCTTGCCTCAAAATCTACAATGTGCTCAGCGAGCACAGCTTCGACCACCTCCATTCGCCCTACCGGCACCATCCGGAGCCCGGGGTGCAGATTCCTCAGCCCAAGCGGGAGAAGCCGCGCCCTACAAAAGAAGAGGTAAAGGCGCAGGGCGATGCAGCCGCAGCCGCCGCTGCCGGCACTACCAAACGCCGTCGGCGCAAGCGCCGTCCCAAGAAAAAGGCCGGCGAAAACACCAATCAGAAAACCGAAAATGAAGTATAAGCGTTCAACTTTAGTACCGGCCATGCTTGCCGTCTATCTTCTGGTAATGGCAGCCATAGGTTGGCCGCGGTACGCCTCCGGCGAAGAGTCGGCGCTGTTCTACTTCGGCGTTCTCGGAGTGACAGTGGTGGTGATAGTGCTTCTACACTTCAACCTCAAGCGCCAGGAGAAGCTGCGCAGCCGGCGCCGCCGCGAAACAAACTCTGACCAAGAACAACAAAACCCTACCAAAGAAGCATAAAGCTATGGCTCATAAAGCTCTGTTAATCATCCTCGACGGATGGGGCATCGGCAACCACACCCACGCCGACGCCATCTACAATACCCCCACCCCTTACTACAACCACCTCCTGAGCACATATCCCCACAGCCAGCTGCAGGCCAGCGGCGAGTACGTCGGCCTTCCGGACGGACAGATGGGCAACTCCGAAGTCGGACACCTCAACATAGGTGGCGGCCGCATCGTATATCAGGACTTGGTGAAAATCAACAAAGCCATCAGCTCGGGTGCCATCTACGATAATCCCGAAATCAAGGAAGCCTTCGGCTACTGCGCACGCACGGGCAAAGCCATGCACTTCATGGGCCTGACCTCCAACGGCGGCGTGCACTCCTCGCTCGACCATCTTTTCGCCCTGTGCGACATCGCCAAGAAATACGGTCTGGAAAAAGTCTACATCCACTGCTTCATGGACGGCCGCGACACCGACCCCCGCAGCGGCAAAGGCTTCATCGAGCAGTTGGAGGCCCACTGCGCCAAGAGCGCCGGAGTGATAGCCTCCATCGTAGGCCGCTACTACGCTATGGACCGCGACCGCCGCTGGAACCGCGTCAAGGAAGCCTACGACCTTCTTGTCGACGGCAAGGGAGAGCAGGCACACAACATGGTTGAAGCTATGCAGAAGAGCTACGACGAAGGCGTCACCGACGAATTTATCAAGCCTATCAACAACGCCGATGTCGACGGCACCATCAAGGCCGACGACTGCGTGATATTCTTCAACTACCGCAACGACCGCGCCAAGGAGCTCACAGAGGTGCTCACCCAGGAGGATATGCCCGAGGAAGGCATGCACACCATCCCGGGATTGCAATACTACTGCATGACGCCCTACGACAACTCCTTCAAGGGCGTTCACATCATCTTCAACAAAGAGGACGTCAACAACACCCTTGCCGAGTACCTCAGCAGCCTGGACAAGAAGCAGCTGCACATCGCCGAGACTGAGAAGTACGCCCACGTAACCTTCTTCTTCAACGGCGGCCGCGAGCAACCCTTTGCCGGCGAAGACCGCATACTGGTGCCTTCGCCTAAGGTTGCCACCTACGACCTCAAGCCCGAAATGAGCGCCTACGAGGTTAAGGACAAGCTCGTAGAGGCTATCGACAGCGAGAAGTACGACTTCATCGTGGTCAACTACGCCAACTGCGACATGGTGGGCCACACCGGCGTTTATCCCGCAATCCAGAAGGCCGTTGAAACCCTCGACAACTGCCTGCACGACACCGTGGAAGCCGCTCTGGCCAACGGCTACGAGTGCATCATCATAGCCGACCACGGCAACGCCGACAACGCCACCAACCCCGACGGCACGCCTAACACGGCACACAGCCTCAACCCGGTGCCCTTCGTCTACGTCACCGCCGACAAGGAGCACTTTGTCGACAACGGCATACTTGCCGACGTTGCTCCCTCGATACTCCACATCATGGGTGTTCCTCAGCCTAAGGAGATGACGGGCAACAATCTCATACACTAAGAAATTACCTCGCATAGAGCGCGACCTACCCCTGCGGGCAGGCCGCGCTTTTTGCGTCGCGGGGGGGCGCGGCGATAAGGCATATCGTCAAAATGTCAGATTGAGGGAGGGTTGCAGGTGAACAAGTGAGCTCCGGGGTTGTTTTAATTACAAACATTAAAAACAACTCCAACCGATATGAAAGAAATAGCATTGCTGGGAACCAACAACCACGTGTTTGCCGATGTGCTGGGTGCATTACTAGAACGCGGCCTTACGGTGAACGCTATGGTCGACTTCCCTGAAAAAGTTATGCTCGACGACAGCCGACTGACTGTCAGCGCCCTCAACGTGGCAAACCACGAAAGCGTAGAAGAAGCCCTTCAGGGCTATGCCGAGGCTGTTCTGACCTACAACGACGACCTTCAGGATGCCTACACCAACGACCTTACGCTGAAATACTTTGTGGATACGGTTCATGCCGCTCGCCAGGCCGGCGTTGGCCGCATCATCGTTGTGGGCTCTCCGGACAGCGAGGCCTTCTTCGTCACGGATCTTCGCAGACTGAACGACATCGACTGGGTATTCATCAGCACCGAAGGCGACTTCAGCCGCCGGGCTGCCGACGAAGTCGTCGACCCCCGATTCCATAAGGAGGTCTACAAAGAAGATTGACTCATTCTCCAACTCTCCTCGAACCTCCGCGGGAGCGGGCAGTCGGCTGCCTGCTCCCGTTTTCGAGTAGATAGGTTTTTTTTTGCTAAGCGGCGCCGGCGGAGGCGTCCAGCAGGAGAATCATCAGGACGGGGAAGAAGCGGCCCAGTCTTTTACGGAGCTGACGGAGCGCCTTCCCCATGTGGAATTCCACGGTTTTGACAGACACTCCCAGCTCGTCGGCAATCTGGCGGTATGTTTTGTTGTGTACCCGGCTCATCACGAAAATATTGCGCGTGGTGGGAGGCAGGTCGTTGACAGCAGCTTTGATACCCGCGATAATATCGGCGTCGTAGAGCCAAGCGGGATCGAAGGCGCGCAGGGTCGAAATGTTCATCTCGAGTTCCCACTGCGAGTCGGAGAGAATTTCCTGCTCGGCATTCCGGCGCACGTTCTGGTGGTCGAGCCAGTCGAGGCATTTGTGTTTTATGACATTGAAGAGGTATGCCTCAATGTTTTCGGATAGGTCGATAGAATCGCGATGCTCCCAGATATAAGCGTAGCTCTCCATAAGGATATCCTGAGCTTCAGCGGCCGAACGGACATAAAGCATAGCGAAACGCTCGAACCGCTGGCGGTTCAAGAAAAGGCGTTCCATAACTTCTATGCTGAGTTTTTGGCGTGGCATCTGAGGGAGCTGATGAAAAAACCAATTGATTGGTTAGACAAAAGTAAGGAAAACTTTCGGAAACGCCAAAAAAAGTTTGAGCTTTTAAAGCGGAGAAGTGTAGAGGTTCGGAGTGTAGGTTCGAAGCTGTTCAGAAGATGAAAGCCCGGAAGTCTAAAGTTTCGATTTCGCGAGGGTCGACAGTGGCGTTCGAGCGAAGATAAAAAGGCAGCCATTAGGGATATATAGCGCTCGTCGGGCCTGACGGAGACGTTGAGCAGATGATATCGACACGTTAACATTGTTTGACTGGTGGGCGCGGTTTTTGATTCGGGCATTTCGGGAAAAACCGATACTTTTGTGAAGTTGCTCACCGCGGCTTTCCGGCAGGTTCTGCTGTGGTCGCTTTGCGGCACGACGAAAAGCGTTCGCCAGACTCGCTCTCCGGCTATTCCGAAGTTTCGCAGTTTTTCGACAAAAGATTTGCATGCGAGGTGTTCGGAATGATGAAGGAAGCAGTCGGGCAGCCCTCACGGTTTTCTTTTATACTTATACTGCTTATACTTATACTGCTATCTGACGGGCGTGGCAGAACAAGGAACACCAACTGATACTTTGGAATTTATAGGCACAAAACGGCTCAGAGCTGAGATTATGCAACGTTTGGCCGATCCCCGGGCTTACGAGGGAAAAATCGCTTGTTCTTTGGGGCGGAGTCGGAAAATCGGAACTGGAGCGCATTGTCCAGAAATGCTGCACGGAATACAATGAAGGCCTCGGCTTCGACTCGGCTTGGTACGGCATATGTGATTTCGCCTCTTATGACGGCGACTTCACCGGCTACCAAGTTCTCTGCTCCGACTCTGAGACGCCTTTTTACGCCGGCCGCGGCATTATTATTTGCGGAGCAACCCTCCCAGCGTCGAACCGCCAACGTCTTGAGTTTATCAACTCTCACTCCAACGCCAAAGGTGCTTTGTCCTACGACTGGGCCGTGGTGGCTTATGTCAAAGCCACTTACAAGGACGTCCCCGCCGATTTCGGCCCGAATTGCAAGCAGTTTTTCTTCGTCCCCGACTTCGACGACTGGGCCGAATATATTCTGAAGCGTTACGACTTCAGCGAAGTGGCCGTCAAGGCCGTTGAATTTATTCGCGGCAACGGCAATCCTGCCTATCAACTCGCCAAATGGTTCAATCCTTGCCCGGTGGCCAACGCAAGCATCTCCGGCGCCGACGATATGATCGAGCCGGTGCTTTGGGAAAACGCCCTGCTGATGTTGAGCCATCGTGTCGGCTCCAGCTATGCCTCTTTGGCCGACGTCCCGGAATCGGAGTTCCTGGTGTGCTTCAACTCCCCCGTTTGGGAGGTCACCGGTATAGCACGCGAGTTCTTCGCCTTTATCCACCGCGCAGAATAAAATGCCAATCGGCCACCGGCCATTCAAAATGGACAAACTCGCAGATTATAAGGAGATTCTCGCCGAAATATGCGACCGGATTGGCAGCGGAAAGGAATGTCGCGGCTTGCAAAAGGGTGTGATTGTCGCCGACAACGGCGAACACGAATTTCGCGTCGTTACCGAGGAATGCCTGTCGAAACTCCCCGTGGATCGCATATCGGTGCTCGACATTGATGCATCATGGACTCACTTGTCCAAGACATCGGTCTGGAACCGTCTTGTCGAAGCCGCCTACCGCGCCAACGACGGTTTGCTCGTGCTGAACATTTCGTCGATTACGATATTTAAATACGTCCGGGAAATCAAACAACTCGTAAAGCAGGAAAATCCTCTCGTTTTCTGGCATCGCCAGGACGATCCCACCGTTTTAGACATTCAGGAGCTCAACAACAAAGCCAAAAGAATGAGGTATGCCGCCCATTCCGAAGACGAAGTCCGGGCTTGGCTCGAATCCCGGCTCAATGCGGCTCGCCGGGCAAATATGATGCCGAGCGAATTCGACTTCCGAGGCTATGTAATTTTCCTTATTTCAGGCATTTCGCCGAGCCGAATCCGCGAGTATGTGGCCGAGCGCAACCAAGGCGGCGAGTGGTCGGCCTTCAACCAGTTTCTGTATAGACTCTATTGACATTACAGTTTCAAAGTGTCCGGCCATGCGTACGCATATGCTCCGAACCGTCGGGCGGCTCGGAGCTTGTCTGTCGTGGAAGAGTAGTGTTGAGGAAGAACCGGCGAATCGGTTCAATTTCCGCTCTTGAGCATGGCGGAGTCGATGATGTCGTCGAAGGCAGCCAGTAGTCGCTCGTGCTCGTCGATTCCGCCCAGGTCGTTGTTATCCACCCACACCCTAAGTTTGCCATCCTTGATGCAGAGGAATTTGTAGCCGCCCACTTCGATGACGTGCACTCCGTTTTGGCCGGGCAATCCACATTTGTAGGTAAACTGCCCGTCTTCGAGCAGTCGGAGCAAGTAGATGATTTCCTGTTCTCGGTTCATTTTTTAGTCGGTTTTTTAATGATGTCGCGGCAAAGGTAGAACACTGCCGTTCCAAATCGTGGCACATCCCCGCCTTTTTTACCATCCTCTCCCGTAAAACAGAAAAATGGAGGCGCGGAGGGTAGAAATAAAAGAAAAATGAGTACTTTTGCACCGTAAACCCTAAGCAAGATGAAAAGCAACCACGACAAACAGGAGGTGCTCGATAAACGATATCTGAGAATGGCCGCCATCTGGGCCGAAAATTCATACTGCCAACGCCGTAAGGTGGGAGCTATTATTGTGCGCGACCAGATGATTATTTCCGACGGCTACAACGGCACTCCCGCCGGCTTTGAGAATGTCTGCGAGGACGAAAACGGTGTAACACGGCCATACGTTCTCCACGCCGAAGCAAATGCTATCACAAAGGTTGCGCGAAGCAACAACTCTTCCGAAGGCTCAACGCTCTACGTCACCGCTTCGCCGTGCATGGAATGTGCGAAGCTGATAATCCAAGCGGGTATAAAACGTGTTGTATTCAATGAATATTACCGTATAGCCGACGGCATCGACCTTATGAAGCGCGCCGGCATCGAGTGCGTACACATCGAAAGCCTTGACTGACCGCATATGAAGCGTAATTCCAAATATATGCTCTGGCTGCCCCTGACGGCAGCGTTTTTTCTTATCGCCGGTCTCTGGATCGGCCGCTCCTACGGCACGACGCGACCCGCCTCCCGCGCTCAGGCAAAACTGGGAGAGGTCTTCGGCATCCTGTCGCAAAACTACGTCGACGAGGTCGACCTCGACAGTCTCGTCGAGCTAACTCTCCCCGAACTGCTTAAGAATCTCGACCCCCACTCCTCGTATATCGCCGCCGCCGACCGAGCCGCCGCAAACCGCGACCTCGAGGGTTCCTTCTACGGCGTGGGCATCTCCTTCCAGGTGGTCAACGACACTCTTTATGTCATCGAAGTAATCCCCGGAGGCGCCGCCGAGCGCGAAGGCATCCTCCCGGGCGACCGCATAATCGCCGTCGACGGTGAAAACATCGCCGGTGTCGGCATTTCGACCGACGATGTGTTCAGGCAGCTCCGCGGACCCGAAGGCACCCATGTGCAGATTAAGGTGAAGCGAACCAACAGCCCCGCACCTATCGACTTTGACATTGTGCGCGCCGAGGTGCCCGTTTCGCCTGTCGACGCTTCATATATCATCAACGACTCCATCGGCTACATCCGCCTTGGCAAGTTTTCCGACAATACCTACGAAGAATTTCTGCGCACCTTCGCCGGCCAGGTAATGGATGGTGCAACATCGCTCATCCTCGACCTGCGTGGAAATACGGGCGGATATATGCTACCGGCCGTGCTGATGGCCAACGAGTTTTTCGGACGCGACGACAGGCTGATTGTCAGCACGCGCGGCCGCTCCGACTCCGACAACCGCACCATCTTTTCCGACCGTACCGGCTCCTTCGGAAATGTTCCTTTGGTGGTTCTCACCGACGAGTTCACGGCTTCAGCATCGGAGATTCTCGCCGGAGCTCTCCAGGACAACGACCGCGCTACCGTCATCGGCCGCCGAACCTTCGGCAAAGGCCTGGTGCAGACGCCCTTCGAACTGAGCGACTCCAGCGAGTTCCGGCTCACCGTGCAGCGTTACTATACTCCCTCCGGACGTTGCATTCAGAAAACCTACACTCCCGGAGGCCGAAACGAGTACGAATCGGAGGTCTACAATCGCTACAGCAATGGCGAAATCTTCAGTGCCGACAGCATACGCGTCGACTCCGCTCAAATCTTCCACACCGAGGGCGGCCGTCCGGTCTACGGTGGTGGCGGCATAGTCCCCGACATCTTCGTACCCTCCGACACCGCCGGCGTAACCTCATACTATATCCGAGTGGCCAACGCCGGCCTGCTGCGCGACTTCGCCTATGAGTATGCCGACCTCAACCGCGAAAATCTTTCGCTTTCGGACTCGGCCGACGATCTCCTGAGTAGGCTGCCCTCCGACTACGTCCTGCTCCAATCTTTTGTCAACTACGCAAATACCCGCGGCGGTATTGCTCCGCGATGGTACTACATCAACACTTCTGCCCCTTTGATTGTTAATCAAATTAAAGCGTTGATCACCCGCGACATCCTCGGTATGAACGGGTACTTCGAGGTAGTCAACGCCACTGACCCCGCCGTCGAGCAGGCTGTCCGAACTATTGAAGGCGGACAAGCTTGGCCCGAAGTGCCTAACCAAATTGATCAGCAATAATGCAGAAGTCCGATCTCCGCATCAAAATGCGCGCACGCAAGTCGCTGCTCGACGCCGACGAAAGGCGCCTGGCCGGTCTGCGTGTGTTCAACACTCTTCGTTCGATGGCCGCTTTCGTAATGGCCGAAAATGTGCTCCTTTACCACTCCTTGCCCGATGAACTGTCAACACGGGAGTTCCTCGCCGACCTTCCGGCAGGCAAGAAGTATTATCTGCCGCGGGTAAACGGTCCGGACCTCGACATCCTTCCGTACTCCGCCAGCCGTACACACCTGGGCGCGTTCCACATCGAGGAACCCGACGGAGAGGACCTCACCGACATCGACAGCATCGACCTTATCGTAGTGCCCGCCGTGGCCTACGACCGCGCATGCAATCGCCTTGGTCGCGGAAAAGGCTTCTACGACAGGCTCTTGGCTAACTCTCGCGCCATCAAAATCGGGGTATGCTACGACTTCCAGCTCGTCGACAGCATCGACACCGACGAACACGACGTTCCCGTCGACTTCGTCATCGCCGACGGCCTGGGCATCCTCCGCCGCTAATCAGAACAGAAGCATCAGCCGGTAGACCCCGAAGGCTACAACCCAGGCTACCAGCGTATTGTATATCACGCTGAAAGCGCCGTACTTCCACGAGCGGGTCTCCCGGACTATGGCTGCCACTGTCGCTATGCAAGGACAGTAGAGCAGAATGAACACCATGAAGCTCATTGCCGCTGCCGGCGTGAAGTCCGGCTTCCCCGTGGTGGGCGAGGGCGCCGTGATGCGTTCGCCAAGCCGCTGGTTGGTGACGGCATCGTCGTTGGTGTAGAGCACGCCGAGGGTGCTTACTACGATTTCCTTGGCCGGCACGCCTGCCAGGGCGGCCACGCTGGCTCGCCAATGGAAGCCGAGCGGCTCCATCACCGGATTGACGACTTTGCCGGCCGTCTCAAGATAGGAGTCGGGGTCCGGATCGGCCTCGGTGGGTCGCGGAAAATAGTTCAGCGCCCACACTACGATGCTGGCAAAGAGGATGATGCCGCCCATCTTCTTGAGGTACTCGCGGCCTTTACCCCAAGTGTGGGTCAGCGATGCCTTGAGGGTCGGCATGCGGTAGGGGGGCAGTTCCATCACGAAGGGCGTCTCGTCCTTGCGGAAAAGGAAGCGCCTTAGAAGGCGCGACGTTACTACGGCCACTGCTATCCCCGTCAGGTAAAGTCCCATGAACACGAAAGCTGCTTTGGCCTCGAAGAAGGTGCCGATGAGAAGCACGTAGATGGGAAGGCGCGCCGAGCAGCTCATAAACGGGTTTATGAGTATGGTTATCAGGCGGCTGGAGTGGCTTTCGATGGCGCGCGACGACATAATGGCCGGCACGTTGCACCCGAAGCCCATCACCAGCGGAATGAAGCTCTTGCCATGCAGTCCGATGCGGTGCATCACCTTGTCCATGATGAAGGCTGCGCGGGCCATATAGCCGCTGTCCTCCATAAAGCTGATGCAGAAGTAAAGAATCAAAATGTTTGGCAGAAAGACGATTACACCGCCTACGCCGCCTATTATTCCGTCGGCAATGAGGTCTTTGAGCGGTCCGTCGGGCATGAGTAGATTGACGGTCTGACTCAGCCAAGCCACCCCTTCCTCAATCCAGTCCATCGGGTACTGCCCCACAAAGAAGGTCACCCAGAAGATGAAGAACATTATCAGGAAGAATATCGGGAAGCCCAAAATGCGGTTGGTGGCAAGCCTGTCGAGAAGGCGCGTGGCCCGGCGCTCTTTCTTGGGGCCGGGGCGATAGGTCTCGGCGAGGGCGCCGGCTATGAAGCCGTACTTCTCGGCTGCGACTATGGAGGAGATGTCTTCGTTGTGGATTTTCTCGATGTCGCCGCGCAGCCGGTCGCGAAGTAGAAGTATGGGGCTGCCGGCTCCCGAGCGGACGTTCTCGCGCCAGTCGTAGGCCTCCGGGGTCTCGTCGGTGTTCGACGCAACTTGGCAGCACGGCTTGTGAAGCATCTTGTCGACCAGATGGCGCAGGCGGCCGGGCGTGCGGTGTTTGCGCGAGCGGTGCCCCCCGGGATTGGAGATGCTTTCGGTCTCGTCCTCAACCTGATGGTCGCCTTCAAGCAGCTTGATGGCCAGGTAGCGCGGCGAGAAGTGTTTCTCCAGTTCGGGCGCGGCCTTCAGCCGGTCCACAATCTGTCGGACGGCTCCCTCGACGTCGCTGCCGAGGTTGACGTGAACGTGGCGCACTATGGGATTGGTGCGGTTGTAGACTGCGATGACGGTATCGAAAAGCTCACGGATGCCTTCGCCGCTGCGGGCAACAACAGGGCACATCGGCACGCCTATCATGGCACCCAAACTTGCGTAGTCCAGCTCGGCGCCCGATTCGCGTAGCTCGTCGTACATATTGAGGGCTATAACCATGCTGTAGTCCATGTCGATGAGCTCGGTGGTCAGAAAGAGGTTGCGCTCGAGGTTCGAAGAGTCCACAACGTTGACTATCACATCCGGTGTGCTCTCGCTGAGGTATTTGCGAACATACAGCTCCTCCGGGCTGTAGCAACTCAGAGAGTAGGTGCCGGGCAGGTCGACGATGTTGAAGCGGTAGCCGTTGTATTTGAAATGGCCGTCTTTGGCGTCGACGGTAACGCCGCTGTAGTTGCCGACGTGTTCCTTGGCGCCGGAGGCTATGTTGAAGAGCGACGTCTTGCCGCAGTTGGGATTGCCGATGAGGGCTATGTTGATGGTGTGCTCCTGATGACGGGCTTTTTCGATGGCGGCTCGCTCGGCAATGTCGGGCCCGGGTTGGCGTAGCGAAGCCTCGCCCATCTCGGCGGCAGCCTCGTCGCTGACGGCAACCACTTCTATCAGAGCAGCTTCGGCAAGGCGAAGCGACACCTCGTAGCCCATTATTGTGTATTTCACCGGGTCGCGAAGCGGCGCATCCAGCAACATTCGCACCGGATGGCCCGCCACGAAGCCCATCTCTATTACTCGCTTTCGGAAGGCGCCGTGGCCGTGGATTTTGGTTATTACGCCGGTCTGTCCCGGTCTGAGTTCACTCAGTTTCATAATTCAAGGGGCAAATTTCGCCATTTTTCTTCATTCGAGCAATACCCTCCGGAGAGTATTCACGCCCCTTGCAAGCGGTATTTTCGGTGAAGTACAAAGAAGGCCGTCGCTCCTATGGCTGCCAGGGGCAGTCCTACTACTGCCGGTCCCTCCCAGCCCATTCCGGAGCGGATGGCCGTGCCGCCAAGCAGGGCCGCAAGAGCATTGCTGACGTTGAATGCAATCTGGATGCCGGCCCCCCCAAGCATTTCGCCGCCCTTGGCGAACCGTACTATCAGGAACTGCGCCGGCCCTCCGATGCCGAACAGGCACGCCGTGGCAATAAACATCAGAGCCACCGAAAGTACCTTGGAGGCCGCGAAAAAGTAGATGGCGCCCATCACGAAGATGATTGCAACACCTATCCAGCCCGACACAAGAGAGGGCGCGTGCCGGTCGGCTAATCGTCCCGCAAGGGCATTGCCTACCACCATCCCAAGGCCGGCAACGACCATTATCCACGTCATATCGGCCATGCTGTAGCCCGCAAGATGCGTCATCGACGGCTCCAAGTAGCTGAACCAGCAGTAGACCGACGCCTGACCGAAGAAGACGCCTCCGAAGATGAGCCACGGCGCTGCGCTCCCCAGAAAGCGGAACTGGCCCCGGATGCCGCTGTCGGGCAGCGCGTCGAGCTGTGGCACCCATAGGCGGATGGCCCCCAAGGCCAGAAGACCGCTGAAGGACACTATCGCGAAGGCAACACGCCAGCTCACCACTCCGGAGACGAAGGTGGCCATAGGCACGCCCACGACGTTGGCAACCGTCATGCCCCCTACCATCACAGCAACAGCCGAGGCGCCGGACCCCGGGCTGAGCCGAGTGCAAACTATGGCTCCGGCGCCGAAGAAAGCCCCGTGCGGCAACCCGGCTATGAATCGCGCCGCAAGCATGGTGCCGAAGCCGGGCGACAGTGCAACCAAAGCGTTGCCCAAGGCTATTACCGCCGCAAGAAGCATCATCAGTCTGTTCAGGCGCATCCGACGCAGAAAGATGAGGCCGGGAGCGCCGACGGCCACGCCCGCAGAGTAAGCCGAGATGAGATGGCCCGCGCGGGGTATACTGACATCCAGTGAGCGGGCCACGTCGCCGAGTATGCCCATCATAGTGAATTCGGCTATACCTAAGGCGAAGGTCCCCAGCGCGAGGGCTATCAGACTTTTTTTCATAAGGGTTTAGAAGTCAGTCTACGAGTTGATAGAATGCTATGGCGGCCGCGACGCCGACGTTGAGCGAGTCCACGCCGTTGTGCATCGGTATGCGGGCGGTGTAGTCGGCGCTGTCGATTACGCTTTGCTCCAGTCCTGTGCCTTCCGTGCCGAGGATGAGCGCCAGACGCTCTTCGCCGTTGAGCACGGGGTCTTTGATGGAAACCGACCGGTCGGTGAGTGCAAGGGCCACTGTGCGGTAGCCCATGGCTTTGAGGTCGGAGGCGCTTTCGCACCACGTCCAGGGCACAAGGAAGACGGAGCCCATGCTCACCCGCACTGAGCGCCGGTTCAAGGGGTCGCACGAGGTGTGGGTCAGCACAACGCCGTCGATGCCAAGGGCGGCCGCCGAACGGAAGATGGAGCCGATGTTGGTGCTGTCGACTACACTGTCGACAACGGCTATGCGGCGGCGTCCCGGCCAGCCTGCTACTTCTTCGAGGCTGAGAGCCGAAGGTCGCCGCATGGCGCAGAGAACGCCGCGAGTCAGCGTGTAGCCTGTCAGGGCGCTAAGCAGCTCGCGCGAACCGGTGTAGACGGGAGCTTCGGGGCATCGCGCAAGCAGCGGAGCCGCGTCGCCCGCGATATGCCGCTGCTCGCACAGGAAGGATTCGGCTTGGTAGCCGGCTTCGAGGGCAACGGCGATGACCTTGGGGCTTTCCACGATGAAAAGTGCTTCCTCAGGGTTCTTTACATTGCGCAACTGCCTTTCGGTCAGCCCGCTGAACACTGCTATCCGCGGGTCGTCGAGTCGTTCTATTTTTATCGGTGTGGCCATAGCTGGGAAATTTTGCGCAAAATTACTCATAAAAAACATGCCTCGCCCTCATTTTAATAATTTTAGCAGTCTAAATCGGGTTCGTTGCGCTCCTTTCACTATCTTTGCGCTCCAAAAGCATATCAATGAATTCCGAAATGAATTATCAGAAGGCCGTCGCATACCTCGAAGGCCTCGGTGCATTCCACAAAGCCGGAGCTTCGGCCTATCACCCCGGCTTGCAGAATATTAAGGCTTTGGATGAATGGCTGGGTGCCCCCTCCAAGGAGCTGAAATGCATCCACGTGGCCGGTACTAACGGCAAGGGCAGCTCTTCGGCGCTCTTGGCGGCGGTGCTGTCTGTCGCCGGCTACCGCACGGGGCTTTATTCGTCGCCGCACCTGGTGGATATGTGCGAAAGAATCCGCATCGATGGCCTCCCCGTGCCTCGCGACTTCGTGGTTGAGTTCGCCTCGCGCCTCGCCGACCCGAGTTGCCCGGTGCGCCCATCGTACTTCGAGGCCCTCACGGCCATGGCCTTCGAGTGGTTCCGCCGCAGCCGGGTCGACGTGGCCATCGTCGAAGTCGGCCTCGGAGGGCGCCTTGACAGCACCAACATCATCAGCCCGCTTCTTTCGGTAATAACCAATATCTCGCTCGACCACACTGCCATTCTTGGCGATTCCCTCGAGGCCATCGCTGCCGAGAAAGCAGGTATCATCAAGCCGGATGTCCCCCTTGTGGTCGGTCACGCTCAGCAGTCGGTGCGCCGGGTTTTCCTCGAGGCCGCAGCTGCCTTCGGGCCCGACCGGCCCCCGGTGATTTTTGCGGAGGATAATCCTCTTTACGCAAAGGTTGAAGAGCGGCACGAACAATGTCTCTACCGAGGCACGCCCTGGGGCGATGTGGCATGCCCTCTCACGGGTTCCTTCCAGCACGAAAATGCCGCCACGGTCTTTAACGCCCTCGTGCAGCTTTCCACGCGGTTCGACATTACTCCTCAGGCTGTCAAAACAGGCTTCGCCCATGTGGCGACACTAAGCGGCTTGACCGCCCGGTGGATGCCGTGCACCTTCCGTGGAGCGAAATTTATCGCCGATACCGGCCACAACCCCGGGGCTTGGGAGCATCTTGGTCCCCGTCTGGAGCGAATAGCTGCCGAGCGACCGCTTTTCATGGTCGTGGGCTTCCTGGCCGACAAGGACCTGGAGGCTATCGTGAATTATATGCCGCGCGCGGCTTCGTATCGCTTTGTCACCCCCGCCGGCGACCGTGCCCGCGCAGCCGACGACACTGCCGCTGTCTTTGCCGCTCACGGCATAGAAGGGCGAGTGTGCGCCGACGTCGATTCTGCCATTGCCGACGCGGCTCGCGAAGCGGCCCCCGAAGGCGTTGTTTTCGTTGGTGGAAGCAATTTCGTCGTGTCTTCTTTTCTGAAGGTGTTGTCAGTCGAAAATGCAAAATCTGACTAAATGTCAGAAAAAATATCCCCTATGGCAGACCACGCGACTTGGCTTTTCCTCCGATTTTAGAGCTATTGCGCTGGTTGTCAATGGTGAAGACCTAATTTGTTAAGAAGTATTGATTCCGCTTGAGGTTTTTAAGTCAGCTTTGGTCGCTTTTGGAGGTTTAATTTATTGGTGGCTAGCTGAATAGCCTTTGGAGGTTGCGGAAACTTTTTTGGCAAAATGTAAAAAAGTGATAAATATCAAAATTTTCTTCCTTGCCTACACAACATTTGGCCTCGTTTTTGCGTAATAAGGATAGCAACAGCACAAAGAAGTAAAGTATTGAATTAGTTTTTTCATAGGATTAGATTTTTAAGGTTTAGACGCTTAGGGGCTATCGTGAGATAGCCCCTAAGATTTTACTGTATGTTGCTGAGCGCTTTAGACGAAGTCGGCCATCATCTCGGCGACTATGTCGGCGCACATTCCGCCGCTTTTTATCTGTCCGACTCCGGTATTGACGCTTATTATGCCGTCGTCGAGCCGACCTTCGAGCATTGCGGGGCGCAGTCCGCCGTTGTGGTGCACTTCGGCTTCGAGCGCGGCGGAAGGTTCGCCAGCCCTGTAGCGTCGGTTCATCTCCAAGGCGTAGCGCGTGGGCAGCGAACGCTCCAAATCCGATACATAGACCAGCTCCGTGCCGTCGGCGCGCAGTATGGCCTCCTTAGCGGCGGCAGCTGTGGCGCACTCGTCGGCAACGGCGAAACGCGAGCCAACATACACGCCCTCGGCACCCAGCGCAAAAGCTGCCCGTACGCCTCGGATATCGTTGATACCTCCCGCGGCAAGAACCGGAACCGTCACTGCATCCACTATCTGCGGCACGATGGTAAAAGTTCCCGCCTGCCCGTGGGGCAGCAACCCGCCTTCGTCGCGTCCGGTGGCCACGATGATATCGGCGCCTTCCTCCTGAGCGCGGTGTGCGGCCTCAGGCGTGGGGTCGAGCTCGCGATGAAGGATAATGCCTCCGAGGTCCTTGATGGCCTTGTAGATAGCGGGCTCATAGGTGCCAACCACGGCGAAAATGCGCACTCCGGCGTCGGCAGCCGCGGCGATGTTCTTCAGCGCATACGCACGGGTGGCTTCGTCGGGAGCAGAGATGATGTTGATGCCATAGGGCTTGGCGGTCAGCGAGTTGATTTGGCGCAGCACACGCGACACGCGTTCCTGCGTCGACAGTCGAACACCATTTTCGGTCTTCGGACCGGCATTGGGACCCAGCACGCCCAAGGCGCCCGCATTGCTGACCGCAGCCACCATTTCGGCAGTATTGATCCAGTTCATCGGTGCCTGAACGAGCGGATAGCGGATAGAAAGTATAGAAGTAATTCGATTTGTCATATCTCTTAAAATTTAAAAATACAACACCCCGCACCCGCAATCTGTTTACCCCAAGGAGGGCCAAGGAGGGCGAGCTTCCAGCTCGCAAGCCGCGAAGACCCCGCAACGCATGGACCGAGGGCCCCAAGGAGGGCGAGCTTCCAGCTCGCAAGCCGCGAAGACCCCGCAGCGCATGGACCGAGGGCTTCAGCCCTCGCCCATCCCGAAGGGAATGCCACCCGCCAGAGCGCGCCCAGAGTTGTCACTTGGGCTGGCGGTCGAAGAATGGATTCTTCGAGGAGGCCGACAGAGCGATGGCGATGGTCTGCTTGCACTCCGGCAGCAGACCGCAGTCGGCCGCACACCATCCTGCCGAGAACATCACGCGGGTATCGACTTTGAGCTCGGCTGCCGTCGAGCAAGCCGAGCCGATTGCTATGCCAAGGTCGATGGAGTTGAGCGTGCAAGGAGCCTCGGCGGCTTTGGCTGCGCAGTCGGCCGCTCCGCAAAAGGAGCAGTTCAGCCCCATAGGCTGAGTTCGGGTGCCGATGAGCAGCAGAGCCTCGCCCTGGAGAATGTTGGCGGCGTCGCGCAGCAGAAATTTCATCCCGGTGGCCTCTGCTTTGGCCAGCATAGCCTCAGAGAGCATTTCAAGCTCCGAGCGTTCGGTCAACAGAAGTATCTCGATAATGTCGATGCCCTTGGCCTTGGGAGCGGTGCGCGCGGCAAGCATCATTCGGCGGCCGGCTTCAGCTACAAGAGCCGAGCGGATGTTTCGTTCGTTTTCCATGTCGTCGTGTCTAAACAGAGCAGGCGTGCCCCCGAGTGGAAGCGCGCCTGCATTTATGCGGTTATGCAATAGATGTTGCTTTTTTATTACTCAGCCGCGGGAGTTGCCTCCTCTTCAGGAGCGTTGAAAGTGAAGGACGTCGAGACGCGGAGGCTGAGGTTGTTGGCCTGGGTCAGCTCAAGAGCTGCCGACACAGTTGCGCTGGTGCCGAACTGGTTTGCGGTCCATTCGTAGGTCTTGTTGGCGGCGTTGAGAACCACGTTCTCGCCGTCGGGCATCGAAACTGCAATTTCGTCGCCGGCATAGGCGGGTTCGTAGGTCAGGGTGAGCTTATCGTCGGGAGCTACGGTCATAACGTTGGTTTCAACAAACACCGGAAGACCGTCTTCGTCGACAATCGGAGTGCCGGCTTCGTCGACAGCCTGCTCGCGAACGACAGCCTGAAGCTCGGCATTGAAGGGATAGGTAGCCACGTACTCACCGTTGCTCTTGTTCTCAATCTTAAGATTGATGGGGTGGTAGTGCCATACAAAGAGATTGGCAGTATAGTTATAGATGCTGCCGTTGACGCTCATCAGATTCTGACCCTTGATGAGTGCGCCGTCCTGGAAGTTGCCCACATTGAAGGTAGAGTCGTTCTTCATGCCGTAGGTAATCTCTCCGGTTTCCTCGTTCTTGGTGGCGCCGTGGAAGGGCAGGGTGAAGGAGGTGCCGTTGAAGAGAGCCACGTCGGCAGTGTTGACGCGCTCGCCGGGTATGAACGATACGGTCAGGTCGTCGCCATCGGCTGCGATAACAGCGTCGGTAGGCTTGGTCAGGCTAACAGTGCTGGCAATAAGACGATTGTTGGCATTACGGAAAGGAACGCCTTCGGCATCGATGGTGACATACTGGATTTGGGTCGTACCGCTGGCGGGATTCTCAGACGAGCGGCCGCTGTTGCCGGTAGCGTCGTTTACAAGATCCAGTCGAAGCTGACGAATCTCAAATTCGCTTTCGGGAAGGTCGTTGGCAGGATCATCGGAGCAGCCCACAAAGGCGAATGCCGTTGCGCTGATTGCTGCCATCATCAAAAACTTGGCCTTCATTGTTAAATCCCTTATTCGTGTCGGGCACAACTTTTAGAATCTCTGTTGTCCGTGTGGACGAAATGTTTGTCTGTTCTTTGTCGCCGGAGCTTTGCTGCGCTGCCGGTTCCGTTTTCGGTTTGGTTTGGTTGCATCACCCTCCGGACACGGTTCTATTTGCATATAATCTTCTAAGAAACAGCACCTATGTGAGAATGACACTACCTTAAACCCTCCCGGGCTCATCGCTTACCTTGGCCGCGCTCGGCCTTTGGTTCGCTTTGATTGTGCAAAGATAGTGATTATATGTTTAACAACACAACTTTTTGGCAATAAAAATCAAAAAAATATTTCTTTTCCCTATTTTTCTTCCACCTTTCACCTTTTTCCAACATATTAATGGCATTTTAAAAATTATCCCACACATTATATAATATAAGCTTTTTTATACTGTTAGCCGCCTTCGTCGCGCCTCGGAAAAAAGAATCCCCGGACGAACTGCCCGGGGATTGCTCGATTTCAGGATTTTTTGTCGGTAGGTGTCGGTGATGTCGGGGTGGTGGCCGATGGCGGTGTCTTGACGGCGAAGACTTTCGAGAGATATTTCTCCTGGAACTTCTGCAGCAACTCCCAGAAGGTCGGCACATAGAGGGTGCCCACCAAGGCGTTGACTGCCATGCCGAACACTACTGCCGTGCCCAGGGCAACTCGGCTGGCTGCGCCGGCGCCGGTGGCAAAGAGCATGGGCATCACGCCGAATACGAAAGCAAGGGCCGTCATCATCACGGGGCGGAAGCGGACGTTGCCGGCGTCTTCGGCCGCCTGGCGTATGGGCATGCCCTGCTTGCGGTAGTCCATGGCATATTCTACTATCAGAATGGCGTTCTTGGCGGCCATACCAAGCAGCAGGATGATGCCGATTTGGGTGTAGATGCTGATGCTCTGGCTCATGAAGATACAACCTATGATGGCGCCTAAGATGGCAGTCGGCGTGGTGGCTACTACGGCCACAGGGTCGGTCCACGATTCATACTGCGCCGCCAGAACCAATATGGTGATGATCACGGCGAAGAGCAAGGTCATGGTGATTGTAGTGCCCGCCTGCGTTTCCTGATAGGCCTCTCCGGTCCAGGCATAGCTGAAGTTGGCGCCTGCCACACGCTTCACTATCTCCTCCATGGTCTCTATGCCCTTCGAGGAGCTGACATTATGGGCCGGCGTTGCCGTCAGCGACGCCGTGCGGTACATATTGTATCGGCTCACGGTGCTTTCGCCCATCGAGGGCACCACCTCCGCGAACGATGCGAAGGGCACCATATCGCCGGCGGTGTTGCGTACGCTCAGCCGCATAACGTCGTCGGCGTTGGCGCGGAAGTCGGAACCGGCGCTCACGAGCACTTCGTAGGTGCGTCCGAATTCAACGAAGTCGTTGACGTAGGTGCTTCCGGTGTTGGCCGAAAGCGCCGAGTAGACCTGCTCAAGGGTGAGATTATGCATCTTGACGCGGTCGCGGTCGATCTTGAGGCGGTACTGGGGCACTTCGCCGCGGTACATACTCGTCACCGAAGCTATCTCCGGGTTGCGTTCGGCCTCGGCTTGCACGGCCTGAAGGGTCTGCGCTATGGCCTCCGAACCAAGGTTGTTGATGTCCAGTAGCTGCATCTGAAGACCCGAGCTCTCGCCCAGACCCGGAATGGCCGGCGGGTTGAGGCTGAAGACAACGGCCTCCTGAATACCCGCCGTGTAGGCGTTGACCGAATCCATAACGGCTTCAACTGAGTTGCGGTGGCCTTTACGCTCCTTCCAGGGCTTGAGGACCACGAACATACCGGCAACGTTGCTGCTCGAGCCGCCTCCCATGAAGGAAGTGCCGCTCACGGCGATTACGTCCTTGACCTGCGGCTGCCGCTCGATAATGCGCGAAATGTCGGTGGTGATGCTGTCGGTGCGCTGCAGGGAGGCACCGTCGGGGAGCTGAATACTGGTCATAAAGTAGCCCATATCCTCCTCGGGAATATAGCTGGTAGGCCATTTCATGAAGCCCCAGAACGCGGCGCCGCAGATAATGGCGAAGATAATCAACGCCATAACGGGTTTGCGAAGGAGGAGGCCGACGGTGCTGTTGTACCACTTGAGAACGCGCTGGAAGCCGGCTTCAAACCAACGGAATATGAAGAACTTCGACTGCCCGGTGACAGGGCGCAGGAAGAGCGCGCACATGGCCGGAGTGAAGGTCAGGGCGTTGAAGCCCGAGAAGGCTGTCGACACGGCTATGGTTAGTGCAAACTGCTTGTAGAGCTGCCCGGTGATGCCCGATATGAAGGCGGTGGGGATGAATACACTCAACAGCACCAGAACTTCGCCCACTACAGGTCCCGTCAGCTCTACCATGGCTTTCTCGGCGGCCTGACGAGGGGTGCATTTGCCTTGGTCAAGTATTCGCGAGCAGTCCTCCACAACTACGATGGCGTCGTCGACCACGATGGCGATGGCAAGCACCAGGCCGAAGAGGGTCAAGGTGTTGAGCGTGAAGCCCATCAGCTTCATAACCGCAAAGGTGGCCACAAGCGAAACCGGAATGGTGATCATAGGAATAACCACGGCGCGCCAGTTCTGGAGGAAGAGGAGTATGACCACCATCACAATCAGAGTAGTCTCGAGGAAGGTCACGAGCACTTCGTCGATGGAGGCGTTTACGAAGTCGGTGGTGTTGAGGATGATGCGGTAGTTGACGCCCTCGGGGAAGTACTGGCTGAGCTCTTCCAGTCGGCTCTCGCAGGCCTTGGCGACTTTGAGTGCGTTGGCACCCGGCACCTGGCTGATGCCCATCAGGCCCGCTTCCTTGCCCGATACGTGGCTGACCATGGAGTACGACTCGCTGCCCAGCTCGACCCGCGCTATGTCGCGAAGCCGAAGCATGGAGCCGTCGGAACCCGTGCGGAGCACTATGTTGCCGAATTCTTCCGGCGTGGTGAGGCGTCCCTGGGCGGTGAGGGTGAATTCGAAGGGCTCGCCGGAGGCTACCGGAGGCGCGCCCACCGAGCCGGCCGACACTTCGGCGTTCTGGCTCTGGATAGCGGCCATGACGTCGGACGAGGTGATGCCGCGTACGCGCATTATCTCCGGGTCGAGCCACACTCGCATGGAGTATTCGCCGGCACCGAAGGCCTGAACGTTGCCCACGCCGTCAATACGGCTAAGCTCGTCGACGATGCTCAGCTGGGCGTAGTTGGTCAGGTAGAGGCCGTTGTAGAGCTCGGGACGGTCCGACTCCAGAGCCACGAAGAGAATCATGTTCGACGACTGCGAGCTCACCTGGATGCCCTGCTGCTTGACGGAGGAAGGCAGGGTAGGCTCGGCGCGGCTCACGCGGTTCTGGACCTTCACGGAAGCGATGTCGGGATCGGTGCCGTTTTCGAAGGTGATCTGAAGCTGATAGGAGCCGTCGGAGCTCGATGTGGAGCTCATGTACATCATGCCTTCCACACCGTTTATTTGCTGCTCGATGGGAGCACCGACAGCTTCGGCGACTGTCTCGGCGTCGGCGCCGGGATAGTTGGCCATCACATAGATGGTGGGAGGGGTGATGTCGGGGAACTGAGCCACCGGCAGCGTCTTCACCGTCAGCAGGCCCGCCAGAAGCATCAGGATGGCCAGAACGGTGGCGAATATGGGCCGGTCTATGAAAAACTTGCTGAACATGGCGTCATTCGGTTAAGCGAGGGTTGATTTTCATGCCCGGTCGCACTTTGAGCAGGGCGCGGGTAACATAGCGGTCGTCGGCGGTAATGCCGTCGGTGACGATTGTCAGCGAGTCGCCGACTGCCTGTCCGAGCGTAACGGGGCTGTAGACAACCGTCGAGGAGTCGCTGATGGTGTACATATAGCTGCCGCGTTGGTCGCGAGCTATGGAGGCGGTGCGTACCAAAACGGCGTGGGGCGACACTCCCGAAGGAAGGTCGACGCTGACGAACATGCCGCTGCGAAGCTCGCCGTAGGGGTTGTCGATGGTGGCCTGCAGGGAGACGGTTCCCGTCGAGGTGTCGACGGCCGGTGCGAGGTAGTCGAGTTTGGCGGTGTAGGCGTGGCCGAGGGTGTCGTTGAAGTTCACCGGTATGGCCCGGTAGTCGATACCTTCGCTGCGCAGAGCGCCCTGAATGAGGGGCAGCGCAGAGGCATCCTCGATAGAGAAGTTGGCTATCATGGTGTCGTCCTCGTAGATGCGCGCCAGGGTCACCGGTGACACTTCGCCGCCTACGTAGGCCCCGACATCGTGCACTCCGGTGGTGATATGTCCCGTAAAGGGCGCCCGTACGGTGCAGTACCCCAAGTTGATGCGAGCGCTGTTGAGGTCGGCGCGGGCGCTCTCCACGGCGGAGTTGGCGCTCTCCAGGGCCGAGCGGCCCTGCTCGGCCTCCATGCGGCTCACGGCCTCGCTGGCCAGCGCGCGCTGCAGGGCCGTGTAGTGGCTTTCGGCGTAGGCCTGCTGGGCGGTGGCGGTCTCCAGGGCGGCTTCGGCGCGGGAGAGGGCATCGCGGTACGAACCCGACTCGATGGTGAATAGCACGGCGCCCTGCCGAACGCGGTCGCCCGAATTGTAGTGCTTGGACTCAAGGGTGCCGTTGACGCGGGCAACGACGTCGACCTCGCGGTTGGCCGTCAGTACGCCGGGATAGGTGTGATGAAGTACGACGGAGTCGACCGTTGGACGCGCCACGTCGATGGTGGCTATCTCGCTCCCGGTTTCTTCTTTGTGGTGAGAGCAGCCCGTCAGCAGGGCAAGCAGTGCGCCGGCACTTATAATACTGCGATATTTCATATTTCGGGTGTTTTCTGGTTGGTAAATACTTTTCAGTCGAGCGGGGCGCCTCCGAGGGCCTTGAAGAGGTCGATGAGCGCCGTCAGAGCCTCCGCATGAGCCGTAACCTGTGTGTTTTCGTAGGTGAGATAGTTCGATTCGGCGTCGTCGACGTTGGTGAACGATGTCAGCCCCTGGCGGTAGAGGTCGAAGGAGAGTGTGGTGCTCTCGGCGGCATTGTCGACCACTTTCTCGATGCTCTCTATGTAGCGCAGGCACGAGGCATAGCGCGTGGCGGCGCTGCGAACCTCCTCCACGGCGTTCAGCACGGCCATATTGTAGGCGTCGACGGCGGCGTGGAGCCGCTCTTCGGCCTCGATGCGGCCGTAGCGCCGGCTCAGGCCGTCGAAGACGGTCCAACTCAGCGTCGGGGCTATGCTGTAGGTGAACGAAGGACGCGAAAACAGGTCGCCGAAGCGATGGGCGGCTGTGCCGACGCTGGCCTGCAGGCTCAGTGAGGGAAGGTATTCTTTCTTGGCTATGCCCAGGGTGGCGGCAGCAAGGTCGATGTTGCGCTCGGCCTCCACCACGTCGGGACGACGCCGAAGCAGCTCGGAGGGCGTGCCCAAATCGGCGTACTGACGGAAGTCGGGCAGTGGCCGCAGCTCGCCGACTCCGGCCGGGAGACCTTCGGCGGTGGTGCCCAAAAGTACCGCAAGAGCATTGACACACGATTCTATCTCGGCCTCGAGCATAGGGATGGAGGCTATGGTGGAATAGTAGAGAGTGCGGGCCTGCGCAACGTCCAGCTTGGAGTTCAGACCGGCCTCGAAGCGCTCTTCGGCGGCATTGAGAATGTGCTGCTGACTCTCGCTGTGGCGCCGTGCAACCTCAAGTTGCTCGCGGTCGGCCAGCAGGGTAACGTAGGTGGTGGCAATCTGCGCCTCCAGCGAGTTCAGAGCGGCGGCGTATTCAGCGGCCGAGACCCGAACCTGAGCCTTGCCGCTGCGTACCTGCGCAGTCACCTTGCCGAACACGTCGATTTCCCAGCTCATGGTAGCCGTGCCGCTGAAGTAGGACTCCACGGTGGCGTCCATGTCGTGTGATGTGGTGCGGCCGCTCATGCGCGTGCGGGTGTACGAGGCGGCAACCCCTACGGTGGGGTAATAACCGGCGCGCGCCTGCCCGAGCTGGGCTTGCGCCATTTTTATGCGAGCGGCGGCCGAAGCGAGGTCGTAGTTGGCTTCGCGGCCACGGGTAATAAGGGTGTCGAGTAGGGTGTCGTGGAAACCGGCCCACCACCTGTCGGACGTGGCTATGGGGCCCGATGTGCTGTCGGGAACATTCCAAGCCGCCGGCAGGGGCTCGTCGAGCCATTTGGCAGGCGTTTCCGGCTCGGTGGCGCTCGCGCTCAGTGTGGTGGCTACCAGCGAGGCAATAATCAATGATGAATAGCGCATAGTTGCAAACGTGGTAAGTATTTGCATTATAACGCCCAAAAAGCCCGTTTGGTTCCGCAAAAAAAGCCCCTCCGCAATCGGGAGGGGCTCGGTAAGCTGTTAATTGAGGGGGATGTCAGCGCACAACCACCTTGTGGGCGGTGCCGTCGACAACAACCACGTAGATGCCGGCGGGCACTTCCAGCGAGGGCATAGCCACGCCGGAAAGATTGTAGACTGCGGCTTCGGTGTAGTCGCCGGCGATGACGATGCGGCCCTCGAGGCCGAAGACGTTGTTGGCGCCATCTTCGACAACCGAAGCCTCGTCAACACCCGTCACACTCTTGGTGGCGAAGACGGCGAAGGAATTCACCGGCACCACTACCTGTACTTTGCCGGAGCCGGAGCCGTTCTGCAGCACGGGCGAGAAGCCGGGGGTGGCGGCGATGAGCTGGCTGTTGGCCGGGGTGAGCATGGAGGCGTCGCACTCTATGGTCATGTCGGCGCCACTGTGGGCCGGATTGACGAAGGCGATAGCTTCCTTGGTGCCTGCGGTGAGGTGCAGGGTGCGCTGGGCGGTGAACTTGGAGCCGATGCCCTTTGCCTGGTAGGCGGCGTTGCGGCCGAAGAGCTCGGGGTTGGCCATACGCAGGTTGATGATGGCGGCATAGGTGTCTTTGAGCGCCACGCGGCCCGGGTCTTCGAGGTAGTCCCAGCATACAATCTTGGAGGCGGTGTTGTTGCCGCCGTCGGCCGACTTGGTGGTCTGACCGTTGCCGAGTTCGCCGAACTGCCATATCATCTTCGGACCGGGAATCATCAGCATCTGCACTGCCAGGCAGCCCAGACGCTTGAGGCTCATCTCGGTGATGGTTTCGTCGGAGCCGGCGGGGAGTTTGACGCCTGTCACGCCCCAAGTGGCGTTCTTGTAGGCCATACGCTCCTCGTCGTGGCTCTCGGCATAGCTCACCGTCGAGCCCCAGGGACGACCGTCGCTGGTGGAGAGGAAGCGGAAGAGGTTGTTGTTGCCGTCGTCCCAGCCCATGGTGAATTGGCAGGAGGCATCGTTGATGTTGGCCCACTGGAGCTGGCCGTCGTTGCCAAGGGCTTTTTCCTCCTGGACGCCGGCGAGGTCTTCGTTGATGTGTATGCCGTTGGGCTTGACGCTCTTGATGACGTTGTGCAGACGAATCATGCGGTCCACGCGGCTTTGGTTGTACTGCTCGGTGCCACCGGCGGCGGTGTAGCTCTCGTTGTCGCCCAGACCCTTGACGAGGTCAAAGCGGAAGCCGTCGACGTTGTAGGCCGTCAGCCAGTAGGTCAGAGCGTCGGTCCACTGCTGCTGCACAAGCGGATTGCCCTGGTTCCAGTCGTTGAGCACGCTGTACTCGTGGGGTGCAACCTGGTTGTAGAAGGGATTGTCGCGGCGCGAATAGAGCTGGTACCACGGATGCAGACCGTCCGACTGGTTGAAGACGATGTCGAGCACAACGGCCATGCCGTTTCGGTGACATTCGTTGATAAAGTCCTTGTAGTCGGTGGGCGAACCGTAGATTTTGTCGGGCGCCATGTAGTAGTTGGTGTTGTAGCCCCAGCTGTTGTTGCCGTTGAACTCCATGATAGGCATCAGCTCGATGACGTTCACGCCCAGACTCTTCAGGTAGGGCAAGCGGAGCATGGCCTCGCGCAGGTTGCCGTTGCCGGCGGCGGCGCCGTTGGTGCCGGTGAAGTCGCGCAGAAGTAGCTCGTATATTACCAGATTGTCGTGGTCAGGAATGGTGAAGGCGTCGAAGTTGTAGTTGTCCATGTCGCCGCGGTAGACGGCCAGCGTGACGCCGTTGGTCACTTTGTCGCGCGGGTAGCGGGGGCGGTCAGGCCACACATTGTCCATATTGATCGACGCATCCTCGTTGGCATTGAGGGTGAGGTGTGCGTAGGGGTCGCCGACCTTGTAGATATTGTCGACCACGTAGTAGTAGGGCAGCCACTCGTTGTCGGGCAGGTTGGGAATGGTTATCCAGAAGTAGCGCTGGCCGTCGTAGTCGCAGTAGTTCATAACGTTCGACTCCAACAGCTGGTAGTCGTCCCAGGCGCCTACTATCATGGCCGATTTCTTCTTGGGAGCGCCAAGGCAGAAAGTCACCGAGCCGTCGGCGTTCTTGACGGCGCCCATCTTGGGTCGGCCGCCGCCGGGGTAGGGCTTGGAGCCCGAATTGTCAGGATAAGCTATCTGTATGGTCGAAGTGCGGGTAATGCCGTCGAGGGTCGCTGTGGCCACCACGTTGAAGGTGCCGTTCTCGGTGAAGCTGTAGGTCTTGGTCAGTGTAGTTGCCGAAGCGGCGGAAGCTATCGAAGTGCCCGCTACGCTGATGTCTAGCTTGGCAGCCGCACTCGCTGCAAGCGTAAAGGTTATGTCGGTGGGCTCGGCCAACAGATTGCTCACGGCGTCGCTGCTGAAGTTAATCTGGAAGCCGTCGGCCATCACAGGCACGAAAATATCCTGTTCTTCAGCCGTTTTGCCTTCTTTCTTGCCGTCGGCAGTGCGGAACACCAGCGCAATGTCGGTCACCGTCTCCGAAGCGTCGGTGATACCGAAGTAGTCGGCGATGTTGCCGATTTCCAGAGTGTAGACGTTGGTGCTCACGCGGGTAAGACGGTTGCGCGAAGTGTTGGCGGCCTGATCGTTGCCTGTCGACGGCCAGGGGAACGGTGCATATTTCCAGTCGCCGCTGTTGGCGCTCTTGCTGGTCAGAACGCCGATGTGGGCGTAGACATCGATGTTCTCGGGCAGATTGGCAAGGCCCTTGTTGCCCAGCGGTGAGTCTGCATTGTAAGTAAGCACAATGCCCATGCTGCCCTGCTGAAGAGGGTTGGGCTCGCTGGTTACAAGCTGTGCCGAGGCGCCAAACCAGGCTACCAGGCTCAGCACAACAAGTAAGTGACGAATCATTTTCATGTCGGTAAGTAAGTTATGATATTATTTGGTATTTCTTTTTTTGATTAAAGGTGTTTAAGTCGGGCCCGAACGAGCCTTTCCGCTTGCAAATATAACCAAAATTTTGCAACAAAGCCCCGTTTGGCCCATAAACATACAACATTCCGCCCAAAACAAAGTTCAACCCACAAAAAAGCCCACCCCAAACAGAGGGCGGGCTATAGTGGGAGTAATGGTTTTCAGAGGGTGTAGTCGACGCAGGCGCGGGCGGCGATGAGGGGCTTTATGAGGGCCACGCAGGCGATGTGGGCGGGGTGTGCGGCGTAGGTAGCTAGGGCGGCTTCGTCGGCACATTCGGCGTGGAGCACGAGGGTCCAGTTGCCGTCGGCGGGCACGTTGTTGAGGTGGCAGCTGATGGCCGAAAGAGCCTCTATGTTTGCCGGGAGGGCCTCAAGCGCGGTTTTGAACTTGAAGGCAGCGTCGGCAACCTGGATGGCGTCGCCTTCGAGGCGGAACATTACTATATGGTGTATCATAGCGGAGGAAGTATGATTAATAAATCTTTTCGCGGGCTTCGATTACGCGCGGGTCGGTGATGTAGTCGTCGTACTCGGCGAGTTTGTCGATGATGCCGTTGGGGGCGAGCTCGATGATGCGGTTGCAGACAGTCTGGATGAACTCGTGGTCGTGGGAGGCAAGGAGAATGTTGCCTTTGAATGTCTGCAGGGTGTTGTTGAAGGCCTGAATGGACTCCAGATCGAGGTGGTTTGTGGGCGAGTCGAGAATCATAGTGTTGGCGTCGCGGAGCATCATGCGCGCAATCATGCAGCGCATTTTTTCGCCGCCGGAGAGCACGGAAGCCTTTTTGAGCACATCTTCTCCGGAGAAGAGCATCTTGCCCAGAAACCCTTTGAGGTATATTTCGCTGGAGTCGTCGCTGAACTGGCAGAGCCAGTCGACCAGATTGAGGTCGGTGTTGAAGAACTCGCTGTTGTCGAGCGGTAGGTAAGCCGTGGTGATAGTCTGTCCCCACTCGTAGGTGCCGGCGTCGGGTTTGCGTCGGCCGTTGATGATTTCGAAGAAGGCCGTCATGGCGCGGGGGTCATGGCTGAGGAAAGCCACCTTGTCGCCCTTCTCAATCTGGAAGTTGACGTCCTTGAAGAGCACTTTGCCGTCGACGCTGGCGGTAAGGCCCTTAACTTCGAGAATTTTGTTTCCCGGCTCGCGTGAGGGCGTGAAGATGATGCCGGGGTATCGTCGCGACGAAGCCTCGATTTCTTCGACGTTGAGCTTCTCGAGCATCTTTTTGCGGGAAGTTGTCTGCTTACTCTTGGCCACGTTGGCGCTGAATCGGCGAATGAATTCGAGCAGCTCCTGGCGCTTCTCTTCGGCCTTTTTGTTGGCCTGCTGCTGCTGACGCAGAGCCAGCTGGGAGCTTTGGTACCAGAAGCTGTAGTTGCCCGGGAAGAGGCGGATGCGGTTGAAGTCGATGTCGAGGGTGTGAGTGCTGACGGCGTCGAGGAAGTGACGGTCGTGGCTGACCACCAGCACGGTGTTTTCGAACTTGCTCAGATAATCTTCGAGCCATGCCACCGTGTCGAGGTCGAGGTCGTTGGTGGGCTCGTCGAGCAGCAGGTTGTCGGGGTTGCCGAAGAGGGCTTTGGCAAGGAGCACTCGCACTTTCTCGTTTGCGCTGACGTCGCGCATGAGCATAGCGTGGCGGTCTTCCTTGATGCCCAGGCCGCTGAGCAGGGCAGCGGCGTCGCTCTCGGCGTTCCAGCCCTCCAGCTCAGCGAATTTCTCCTCCAGCTCGGAGGCGCGGATGCCGTCGGCCTCGCTGAAGTCTTCCTTGGCGTAGAGAGCGTCCTTCTCCTGCATAATGTCCCACAGCACGGTGTGGCCGCGGAGAACAGTTTCGAGTACGGTGCAGTCGTCGAACTTGAAGTGGTCCTGCTCCAGCACGCTCATGCGCTCGCCGGGACCTTGGGTCACCGAGCCCGTGGTGGGGTTGAGCTCGCCGCTGAGCATGCGCATCAGGGTGGACTTGCCGGCTCCGTTGGCGCCGATGATGCCGTAGCAGTTGCCGGGGGTGAATTTGAGATTGACGTCGGAGAAGAGGGGCTTTTTGCCGAATTGTATACCTAAGTTGGAAACTGTAATCATCTTTGCAAGTGGTGGTGTGTCAGTTGAAAAGATATTGCGAAAGGGCCCGCAGGGCGCGCACCTTGTCGTCGCGGCGCACGAGCACCGAAATATTGAAGTCGCTGCCGCCGTAGCTTACCATGCGCACCGGGACGTCGCTGAGAGCCTCCAGCACGCGGGCGCAAAGGCCGCGGTTCTGCCAGCGGAGGTCGCCGACTACGCAGATGATGACCATGTCGCGGTCGACCGTGACGGTCGAGAAGTCCTTCAGGTCGTCGACGATGGCGGCAAGCCGCGAGTCGTTGTCGATGGTCACGCTGACGGCCACTTCCGAGGTGGCCATCATGTCGATGGCAGTGCGGTGGTTCTCGAAGGTCTCGAAGACGCGGTGTAGAAAGCCGTAGGCAAGGAGCATACGGCCGCTTTTTATCTTGATGGCGGTGATATTGTCCTTTGCGGCAACGGCCTTGATGCCACCTCCGGCAGGGGCGTTGTAGATGAGAGTGCCGGCGGCCTCCGGCTCCATGGTGTTGAGCAGGCGCACGGGGATGTTGTGCAGCTTTGCCGGAAGCACGCACGAAGGGTGGAGAATCTTGGCGCCGAAGTAGGCCAGCTCGGCGGCTTCTTCGAAGTGGAGCTCGCCGACAGCGTCGGTGTTGTCGACGTAGCGCGGGTCGTTGTTGTGCATGCCGTCGATGTCGGTCCATATCTGGATTTCCTCGGCCTCGAGGACGGCTCCTATTATAGAAGCGGTGTAGTCGCTGCCGCCGCGCTTGAGATTGTCGATGCCGCCGTGGCTGTTGCGGCATATGTAGCCCTGGGTGAGGTAGAGGCGTGCGCCCGGCTGCATTTCGAGCATACGGCGCAGGCGAGTGGTGATGTAGGTGACGTCGGGCTCGCCGCTGTCGAGGGTGCGCATATACTCCAGCGCCGGAAGCATAACGGCTTCCACGCCCTGCCCGCGGAGGTATTCCTGCATCAGGGCGGTGCTCATTATTTCACCCTGGGCGAGGATTTCCTTCTCGGCCGACTCGGAGAAGTTGTCGCCGAAAAACGACCGGATAGTGCCGAACGACGTCTCCAGACGAGCCATAGCGGCAGCCCGAAGCGTGGGGTCGCCCTCGAAAAGCTCGTCGGCAACACCGAGGTATTTGCTGTGCAGGGCGTTGAGGGTCTCCTGGGCGCCCGGTACGTTTCCTTTGTAGAGGTATTCCGAAATTTCGACCAGCGAATTGGTTGTGCCCGACATCGCCGACAGAACAACAATGTTGCCCGGCTGACCGGAGGTGGTGAGAGTTGCTACGTGTTTTATGCGGCCGGCATTGCCTACCGACGTGCCGCCGAACTTCAGTACTTTCATTCGTATAGTGAGTTCTTTAATGCGCTTCTGAATGAGCGTGCAAAATTAGCAAAAATATCCCGTACCCGCAATTGTTAAATATGCCAAAATGGCAGTTTTGCCCGTTGGCATTGCTTTTGCTGAGTTGTTATACCAAAATAGAAAACATAAAACACAATCCATATGAGCAATACAGGCAAAATCGGAGTTACCACGGAGAACATCTTCCCGGTAATCAAGAAATTCCTTTACAGCGACCACGAAATATTCCTGCGCGAGCTGGTCAGCAACGCCGTCGACGCATCCCAGAAGCTGCGCACTCTGGCCAACTTCGGCGAGTTCAAGGGCGAAGTGGGCACTCTCGACGTCCGCGTCGCCGTCGACAAAGAAGCGGGCACCCTCACCGTGACCGACCGCGGCATCGGCATGGACGCCGACGACATCGAGAAGTATATCAACCAAATCGCCTTCTCCGGCGCCGAGGAGTTCCTCAGCAAGTACAAAGACACAGCCAACACCATCATCGGCCACTTCGGCCTCGGTTTCTACTCGGCTTTTATGGTTGCCGACAAGGTAGAAATCAACTCTCTGAGCTACAAGGAGGGCGCAAAAGCTGTGCACTGGGAGTGCGACGGCTCCCCCGAGTACACAATGACTGAGGGCACCCGCACCGACCGCGGCACCGAAATCGTGCTTCATATCGACAAAGACAGCACCGAGTTCCTCGAGCAGGAACGCGTCGACACCCTGCTGCGAAAATACTGCCGCTTCCTCCCCGTGCCGGTCATCTCCGGCAAGGAACGCGAGTGGAAGGACGGTAAATGGCAGGACACCGACCGCGACCTGGTCGTCAACAGCACCGAGCCCCAGTGGACCAAAAAGCCCTCCGAGCTTACCGACAAGGACTATCTCGATTTCTACCACGACCTATATCCCGCCGATGAGGATCCCCTCTTCTGGATTCACCTCAACGTGGACTATCCCTTCAACCTCACCGGTATTCTCTACTTCCCCAAGATACGAAACAACTTCGACGTAAACCGAAACCGAATCCAGCTCTACTGCAACCAGGTTTTCGTGACCGACTCTGTCGAGGGCGTCGTGCCTGAGTTCATGATGCTCATGCAGGGCGTTATCGACTCGCCCGACATCCCTCTCAACGTAAGCCGCTCCTACCTCCAGGCCGACACCGCCGTGAAGAAGATTTCGGGATATATCACAAAGAAGGTGGCATCGCGACTCGACGAGCTCTTCCGCGCCGACCGCCCCGCATTCGAGAAGAAGTGGGACGACATTCGGCTCTTCATCGTCTACGGCATGCTCACCGACGAGAAGTTCTGCGACGCCGCCATGAAGTTCCTCCTCCTCAAGGACACCGAAGGCAAGTACTTCACTCCCGACGAATACCGCGCTCTGGTAGAACCCGAGCAGACCAACTCCGAAGGCAAGGTCGTATACCTCTACGCAACCGACCCCACCGCGCAGTACAAGTACATACAGGCCGCCAACGCCCGCGGATACAACGTGCTCCTCCTCGACGGTCAGCTCGACAACCACTTCGTAGGCTTGCTGGAGCGCAAGCTCGACAATACCGTCCTGGTGCGCGTCGACGCCGACGTGGTCGACAATCTCATCCGCAAGTCCGACCGACCCGTCGCTGACCTTACGCCCCTGCAGCGTGCTGTCATGACCCGCCTGTTCGAGCAGCCCGCTCGAAAGATTGAAAAGACAAACTTCGTGGTGCAGTTCGAAGCACTCGGCGAGGCTTCCGAACCCGTGGTGCTCACTCAGAACGAGTACATGCGCCGTATGAAAGAAATGGCAGCTCTCCAACCCGGTATGAACTTCTACAGCGAACTCCCCGACAGCTACAACCTCGTTGTCAACACCGACAATCCTCTGGTGCGCAGCGCTGTAGACCGTGCCACCGAGGCCCTTAACACCGAAGTGGGCGACACACTGGCCAAAATCGACGCCGACAACGCCAAAATCGACGAAATACGCAAGGCTGCCGGCGACAAGCCCCTCGATGCCGAAGCCGACCAAAAGGTCAAAGACCTCGAAAAAGCTGTCGCCGACACCCGTGAGGCTCAGAACAAGGCAATCGACGCTTATGGCGCCTCAGCACCCCGCGTGGCCCAGCTCGTCGACCTCGCCCTCCTCGGCAACGGCTTGCTCCGTGGCGCCGACCTCAGCGCTTTCATCGCCCGCTCCCTCGAGCTGATGAAGTAACCTTCGCCACGCCTACCCAAAGCCTAAAAGCTTACGAAGCGCAAACTCAAAGGCTGGTGGCGTAAAAAATAATGGTGTGAACCAACAAGTGTGAACCAACTCTCAATCCACGTGAGTTGGTTCACATTTTTGTGGCCTATGTGAAAAAGAGGTGAAAAGGGGGTAAAACGGGTGAAAATAGAAAAGTTTCGCTTTTTTTGCCAAGTTGGATCACGCGGCTCCCTCGTTTATCATTTCGGGAGTCGGCTTGGTTGAGAATGGGTTTGTCAGAAACTGAACATAAACAGTGCGTCGACGCGGTCGGCCGAGGCGTGTTCGCCGTTGAAGTTCTGGCGGCGCCCGTAGAGATACTCGGCGCCGACCTGAAGACGCGGGCTGAGATCCCAGAACACATTGAGGGCGCCGTATAGGCCGCGCCGGTACTCGGAGTCGGAGATTTTTTGGCGGCGGTAATATTGTGTCATGCCGAAGGAGGCGCAGGCGTAGACGTTGCTGCGGAAGTTGTACTTCAGGCCGGCGGTAATGCCGATGGAAGTGGGGGCATACATGCGTCCGGGGCGGTCGAGGTCGGGCACGAGGTCATAGTTGCTGATGCGGAGGTCGCCTTGGTAAGAGCCCTGTCCGCGGCCTGCGGTGAAGGAGCCGTAGAGAGTGAGCGGGTTGATTATCTTCGCCATACCGGAGACCATGCCGCCGAATCCGACGACGTTGTGGTTGCGGCCTTCGACGAGGTCGCGGTAAGGCGTGCGGCGCAATAAGCCCGAGATGCGGACATGGCTCAAGCCCCCGTCCCACTGATATTGGCCCATAAAGGCGATGTCGGGGAAGTCGTCGGGACATTTGGCGGTGAGTCCTTCCTGAACGGTTATATAGCTGTTTGGAAATTCAAAACTTGCAGCCACCACCCAATGGTCGCGGAAGGTATGGAGGTAGCGCACCAGCAGGTTTGCGCGGTCTATCTTGCCGTTTGCCCCGGAGCCGTCGATGACAGGAGCGAGGGCGGCATTGTCGGTGTAGGTCGAAGGCATGTAGCCCACGATGAAATCATTGACGGTCACATAAGCCTTCTTTATTTGGAAGCCGAGGTGACGGTAGCCGTTGAAATTGGCCTCTATATAGGCGTTGAGGTATCCCAACCACGGCTTGTGGGCCATGACGTTGAGGAAGATGGCCGTACCGGCGGGAGTGCCGGCCAGTTCTCGGCGTGCGGCCGGATTTTTGGGTATGGGTATGCTGTAGGGTGCGAAGCCGTTTGTCTGCAGGGCGCCGTTCCAGCCATACCAGCCCCTAAGGCGCACCACGCCGCCGATTCCCATGGCAAGGTCGGCGTTTTTGCTCATAAACATGAAGTAAGGCGCTTTGGGGTCCTGGAAATTGCGGTATTGGTCGGCGTAGAATCGGCCGAGCATGGTGTACATTTCCTCCATTCCGGCGTCTCGGGTGCTGTCGGGGAGGCCGAAGACGTGGGTGTTGCGAATCAGTTTGTCCTGTTCGGTCTGCTCAGGATATTGGGATGTGGTTTGCGCTGCTGCACTGATAGTTACAAGTAGCAATGCGGCGGTTGCGATGAATTTCATATCGGCAACTTAGGGTGTGATGAATGTTAACCGGGGCCAAAGCCCTTTTCATCACAACGATTTGCCCGCGCTCATTGTTCACCCGGTGCGATGTTTGCCAGCGAGTCGATAGAAGCGGTGATTATGCTGTCGAGCTCGGCCTCGGCGCGTTGCCAAGCCTGCTCAAAATGGTTTTCGGCGGTGTCGGAGGGCAAAGAGTCGCGCGCAACCAAAGCCTGCGGGAAAGAGTCGACGCCGAAGATGATTTCGACGTAGTTCTGCGGAGGCCGGACAGACTCGGCGACAGCAACCAGGGCTTGTTCGGGTTCTTGCAGGGGCTCCGGGGGGCTGACGCGGTCGTTTTTGCGACGCTGAGGCTTGGCGGAGGCCAGCTCGCGCACGCGGCCCGCGCTGTGGAAGTGGTTGGCGAAGTATTTCTGGCTGAGGTTGCTCACCATCACGCCGCGGCTGCTGGAGGCGTGGATGAAATCGCCGTTTCCTCGGTAGATACCCACGTGGTTGACGCGACCTCCGCGTGTCGACGAGCTGAAAAACACCAGATCGCCCGGCTGAAGGTCATCGCGGCTCACCGGCATGCAGAAACGCTGCTGCTCGGCGGAATTGCGTGGGAGGGCAACCCCGGCTTTGTCGCGGAAAATCACCATAGTCATCCCCGAGCAGTCGGTGCCCTTTCGGCGCGTCTGGGCGCCGTAGCGGTAGGGAGTGCCTATCCACTTCTCGGCTTCGCGTATTATGGCGTTGGCCGTGCCGGCGGGAATGGAGGGTAGCTCGCGGTGCGACTGCAAAACCGCGCCTTTGCGGCTGCCGCACCCCGCGAGCGAGAGCAGCACAACAGCTATGGCGAGAAAAATAAGGAAATGTTTTTTCATGGTGGAGAGAGGCGGCAAAAATTAAGCGAAGCCTCCGCGCGCGAGGGCCTCGTCGATTTGCGGCAGAAGGGGCGTGAGGCCGTCGTTGACAATACGCACAAGGGGAAGGCGCCCTTGGGGCCGCTCCGTTTTCTGGCTTTCAATTCTGTCGACCACCTGACTGCGGGTCAAGCCGTTTCTGGCCATAACTCGCCGGATGCGAATATCGTCGGGGCATTCCACATTCCACTCGGCAGCAGCTATGCGGTCCAAGCCACTGGAGTAGAGTATGGCCGATTCGACAAAGAGCACGCTGCTGTCGGCGCTCTGTGCGATTTCGCGCAGAGATTCAAGCACTTCTCCGTGGACAATGCTGTTTAGACGCCGGAGCATTTCTTCGTCGGCGAAGACAATATCGGCAAGCAGCTTGCGGTCGATGATGCCGTCGGCATCGACACTGGCGGGGTGAATCTCAAGGCGCAGGCGCTCCTTGATAGTCTTGCTCGTGTCCATAATGCTCCGGGCGTGGCTGTCGGAATCGACAACCTCAAAGCCGCGAATACGCAGAACGCGACTCACCACGCTCTTGCCGCAGCCTATACCTCCGGTAATGGCAATGACGGGACGCATCAGAGGTGTTCGATGATATACTCGGCGCTGTCGGCGCTGAGGTGAACGTTTTGGAGATTAGCCGGTACGTCCTCAAGGCGCAGGCGCATACGCCGTGTGGGCGCGTCGCGGTCGATGCGGCGGTAATCTGCCACCACTCGGAAATGGGGGTCGGTGTTGGTATAGGCACTCATCGGTACCATATAAGCCACCTCAATCTGAGCCGGGAAGGTGATGAGCTTGATGTCGTCCGGCACGTTGACGGGCTCTATAACCACTCGTCGCGTTTTGATAATCAGCGGCTCGACGTCGAAGGTGAGGTCTATGCTGTCCGGAATGACGCGGCTGCCTCCCGGCGCCACAAGCCGCGTGCGCACCGTCACGGGGCCGTCGAGATCCTCCAGGCGCACCGGTTCGGTCGACACCGCCGTAAGATTGTCGGGCAGGCTACCGTCGACGGTGAACACCCTGACAGAGTCTACGCTGGGGCGAGGGCGCCCGGTAATTGCGGCGCGAGGGCCGGCGGTGGCGCGCACGTTGAGCGACACCGGCATTTTGAACCCCGGATGAGTAGTGAAGGGAATGGAGATTGAGTCGGGGTAGAGCACGCTCACCTGCGAGCCGCCGGAAGTGGCGCGCGCCAGAGCCTTGAGCTCGGCGTTGCTAAGGAAGATGTGTTTTCCCGAGCGGTAGGCGCGGAAGTCGATATTGACCGCCGGCACGCTGCCAAGGTGCATCTTCAGAAGCTGGGTACCACGGGCGCGAAGACTGACAGTCAGAGCTTCAGGCCCCGGAGAGATGAGAGTCACCGAATCCGGCACATGGGTGATTCGAACAGGCATGCGCACGTCGTACTGCTCCTCCTCGTTGAGCGAAAGCACGCTCCAAAGCACAGCCGAGATGACCACGAAAACCAGAAACATAAGCGCATCGCGCCCCCGCGGCGATTTGAGAGCCGCACGGGCGCGATGTTCCATGTTCTTTAGCGAGGCCATGCTTAAGGCCGGGAATAGGCTGAATTACTTGTCGTTAGCCTGGTTCTGGGCAGACTGAGCGTCTTCGGCGGAGGCATAGACGCTGTTTTTGTCCACGCGGATGCTGACGCCGCTGGTCACTTCCACAACAAAGTAGTTCGAGCCCACTTCGCGGATAGTGCCGAAGATGCCGCCGGCGGTGACAACCTTGTCGCCTTTGCCCAGGGCCTCGCGCATTTTCTGAATTTCTTTCTGGCGTTTCTGCTGGGGACGGATCATAAAGAAGTAGAAGACCACGAAGATGGCCACTATCATCAGAATTGAACCCATACCTCCACCGAGGAAACCGGCATCACCGGCAGCCTGGCCGGCAGCGGGAGCTGCGTCGCAAAGGATAGATAACATTGAATGTATTGTTTAGGGGTTATTGAATTGTCGTTCGGTATAATGTGATCAAGCGCGGGCTTACTTGTTTATTACGCCTTCGCTCTTGAGTTTGTTCACTATGGTGGAGAGAATGCCGTTGACGAAGGCGCCGCTCTTGGGCGTGCTGTAGTCGTTGGCAAACTCGACGTATTCGTTGACCGTCACGGGCACGGGAATGGTCGGGAAGTTGATTATTTCGGCGATTGCCGTCAGAAGCGTCACGATGTCCATAAAAGCGATGCGCTCGGTGTCCCAGTTCTCGGTGTTGATGCAGGCGTCGATCATCCGGCGGTACTCCTCGCGGTTGTCGACCACATGGCGGAAGAGCTGGTGGCCGAATTGCTCGTCGTGCTCGTTCATGAACATCGGCATCGGGTCGACCGAGCCGGGATGGACGGGAGTATCGGCCTCGCCTTCGGCGTCGGCGTCGCTTCGAGGGGCGGCGTATGAGCGGCGAATGGTCTTGAGGGCAAATTCGCCCATAGTAACCAGGTCGTCGTTCCAGTAGACGCTCTTGGTTTCAAGCAGTTCGGCGAGCTCGTCGCCGGGGAGCACAATATTGCGGAGCGTCTCGCGCCAGAAAGCGGCGTCGGTTGCGAAGTCTCCCGGTTCGGACTCCATATAGCTGCGGTAGAGCTCCGACTCGGTGATGGAATCAAGGATGCGTCCGGCTGCACTGTCGAAGTCGCGCCAGGACGTGGGGTCCGCGTCGGGATTCTCCTTGGTGTATTCTTCGATAGCCTTGCAGTCGCGGATAGCCTTCACCAGCAGATTGTCGACGAAGCGCGTCGAGGGGTTGAGTTCCTCCTCGGTTGGCAGATACTTCTGCTTGGCCTTTGTAAGGCGCTCGGCCTGCACATCGGTGAGGGCCACCGGCAGCAGAAGCAGGGCGTGATAGAGATTGTAGGCCTGGCGAAGACTCTCGTCGAGGTCTTCGCGGGCCTTATCGTAGCTGGCGCGGTTGTCGTCGAAGCCGGAGAGAGTTCCGACAAACATATTCATGCCCATATCCAGCCCCACATGGCTGAACATCTCGTCTTTGCGAAGCACGCGCTCGAGCGACTTGTTCTTGCGGAGCACGGAGGTGAAGACCATAGTCCAGAACTCAACGTCGTCGTTCATGCGGCGCTTGCGACGACGCTTGTACTCCTTGTAAATGTCGCTGTCGGCAACGGTGGCAGCAAGGTCGGCCAGACTGGCGTCGAAAGCGCTTATGCGCTCGGCGCGCTGCATCATGGCCGCCCGAACGGAAGGCACCGAAGAGATAGCAGCGCCCACGCGGTTCTTCTGAATCACGGGGTCAGGAGTCAAGTTCACACCCCAGCGGCCCGGCATAGGCACCGAACTCAGCTTCAAAAGAAGTCCTATCAAATCAAGATAAACAGAGTAGGCGAACCGGCGGTCTCTCGACGCCTCTGCCGGATTGGGTGCCGGCGCAAGCTGGAAGTCGCTGCGCGTGAGCAAGTAAGAGTACAGAATCTGAACGGTTTTGATTCTTATCAGACTGCGGTTTATCATATTTTGGGCAAATGGTCTACTGAATTGCAGATGCAAAATTAAGAAATTTTTCGCGGGTGGCAAAAAAAAGTTGCTTGCGACGCCCTGCGAGGCCATTGCATTTGCTCAATTCAAAAAAAAAGCGTAGCTTTGTAGTTAAAATCACCAGCGTAAATACAATGCATATCAAAATGCGCAAAATAGCAAGTGTCCTGGCTCTGGCAGCCGCTCTGCTTGCAGGGGCAGCTCCGGTCGACGAAGGGCGCCGACTCTACCTGGAAGGCAACTACCAAGAGGCTGTCGAGCAGCTGCGCCCCGTGGTGCGTCGCACCCCGCGCGACGGCAACGCCAACTTCTATCTCGGAGCCTCCCTGTCGGCACTGGGGCAATATGCCGATGCCAAACCATACCTTGTCAAGGCCGCCGACCGCGGCGTGACCGATGCCTACCGAATCCTGACTTTGCAGTCGCTTGAGCAGTACGACCCCGAGAGCGCCTCCGACTATATTTCGTCGTGGCGTTCCAAGCTGACACGCAACCGCCGCGAAGTGCCCGAAGAACTGGAGACACTCTCTTCGCGCGCCGTAATGCTGCGAAACATGCTGGCCCGAGTCGAAAGCATCGAAATCCTCGACAGCATCGTAGTGGGCGCCGAAGACTTCTTTCAGGCTTACCGCCTCAGTGAGCCCGCCGGACGCATACTGCCTCCCGAGGCAGTTCGCCGGGTAGGTGCCGGAGAGGGGGCGTTCGAGCTCGGAACTGCATTCATGCCGCAGAACCGCACCGAAATGCTTTGGGCGCAGGCCGATACCACCGGCACCATGGCCCTCTACGGCGCCGGAATACTCGACGACGGCACCCTCGAGCACTCAGCACCGCTCGACGCCGCCCTCGCAGAAGGAGGCAGCGCCGCATACCCATTCCTGATGCCCGACGGCATGACCCTCTACTTTGCAAACACCGGCGACAACAGCCTGGGCGGCTACGACATCTTTATGACGCGTCGCGACCACGACAGCGACGACGGCGACACATACCTGCAGCCGCAGAACATCGGAATGCCCTACAATTCGCCCTACGACGACTACATGCTCGCAATCGACGAGCACAGCGGTCTGGGCTGGTGGGCCACCGACCGCAATCAGATTGCCGATTCACTTACCATATATGTGTTCGCCCCGGCCGAGATGAGAGTCAACGTTGAGCCTACCGACTCCAACCTCGTCGCCCTGGCCCGACTGAGCGACATCTCGCTGACCCGACGGGCCGGCGTCGACTACGACGCGCTCCTTGCCGGCAAACTGCCCGAACGGCGACAGGAAACCCACTCGCCGGGCCAGATATTCACCCTGGACCTCGGTGGCGGAACCGTCTACACCCAGCTCAACGACTTCCGCAACAACGCAGCCCGCTCTGCCATGGTGGAGTACCTCGGCGCCCGAATGGCCCTGGACCGTCATCTCGCACAGGAGCAGGCCCTGCGCGACCGATATCGCAACGGCGACCGCAGCGTGGCCTCCCAAATCGAAGAATCCGAGGCCGACACAGCGCGCCAGCGGCGCACCCTGCGCAACCTGCTCAACTCGGCAATACGCCTCGAAAGACGCAATTAACAGAATAAACCAACAAAATCATAATTATGGAATTGACAATCATCATCCTGGCAGCTCTCGTTCTGGTGCTGCTGATTGTGTTCTTCTATTACTGCCCCTTCTTCCTGTGGATTTCGGCTCGGGTGAGCGGCGTTCGCATATCGCTTATGCAACTGGTGCTGATGCGTATCCGCCAGGTGCCTCCCGGCGTGATAGTGCGCGCAATGATTGAGGCGCACAAAGCCGGCCTCAAAGACGTCAACGTGGCCGACCTCGAAGCCCACTACCTCGCCGGCGGCAACGTGGAGCGCGTCGTCCACGCACTCGTATCGGCCAACAAAGCCAACATTGACCTGGGCTTCAAGATGGCCACAGCCATCGACCTGGCCGGCCGCGACGTTTTCCAAGCCGTTCAGATGAGCGTCAATCCCAAGGTAATAGATACCCCGCCGGTGACCGCAGTGGCCAAAGACGGCATCCAGCTCATCGCCAAAGCGCGCGTTACGGTGCGCGCAAACATCCGTCAGCTTGTCGGCGGTGCCGGCGAAGACACCGTGCTGGCCCGAGTAGGCGAGGGCATAGTGTCGTCGATAGGCTCTTCCGAAAGCCACAAGCAAGTGCTCGAGAATCCCGACTCCATCTCCAAACTCGTGCTTAAGAAAGGACTTGACTCCGGAACAGCCTTCGAAATACTCTCCATCGACATCGCCGACATCGACATAGGCCGCAACATCGGGGCTGCCCTCCAGATCGACCAGGCCCAGGCCGACAAAAACATCGCCCAGGCAAAGGCCGAAGAGCGTCGCGCAATGGCCATCGCCCGCGAGCAGGAAATGAAGGCTCTCGCGCAGGAGGCCCGCGCCAAAGTCATCGAAGCCGAGAAGGAACTGCCCATGGCAATGGCCGAAGCATTCCGCTCAGGCAACCTCGGCGTGATGGACTACTACAAACTCAAAAACATAGAAGCCGACACCGATATGCGCCACAGCTTCGGTGCAAGTACCGAAGCCGAATCAAAGTGAAAAAGCAATGACGACTCTCCTCGTTTCGCTCGGCCTCCTCATCGGAGGCTACTTCCTCTACGGGCTAGTTGCCGAAAAAGTGTTCGGCGTCGACTCGGGGCGCCCCACACCCGCTGTAAGCAGCCCCGACGGCGTCGACTTCGTCGTTATGCCCACCTGGAAGGTCTTTCTGGTGCAGTTTCTCAACATAGCGGGCCTCGGTCCTATTTTCGGAGCCATAATGGGCGCTATGTTCGGCCCGGCGGCATTCCTTTGGATTGTGTTCGGCACCATTTTCGGAGGCGCCGTCCACGACTTCATCTCCGCCATGATCAGCCTTCGCTCCAACGGGCGTTCGCTGCCCGAAACCATAGGGCGTGAGCTTGGGTCTACGGTGCGCCAACTGCTGCGTGTGCTCTCCGTGGTGCTTCTGGTGCTGGTGGGAGCTGTTTTCGTGGTCTCTCCGGCCAACCTACTTGCGGGGATGACCCCGGCGTGGGCCGACGCCACCTTCTTCTGCTGCGTCATCTTCCTGTACTACCTTCTGGCAACATTACTGCCGGTCGATAAGCTCATAGGCCGCTTTTATCCCATTTTCGGCGTAGCGTTGCTCTTCATGGCGCTGGGACTGCTGGGCTATCTCCTTTTCAGCGGGGTCAGCATACCCGACGGCTTCGCCGAGGGAGTGGCCAACCGTCATCCGCAGCCCGACAGCCATCCTCTGTTCCCGATGCTCTTTGTTTCGATTGCCTGCGGTGCCGTAAGCGGCTTCCACGCCACCCAATCGCCTATGATGGCCCGGTGTCTGGCCAACGAACGGCTTGCGCGCCCCGTGTTCTACGGCGCTATGGTCGCCGAGGGCATAGTGGCGCTGATATGGGCTGCCGCCGCCATCGCCTTCACGGGCGGTTACGAGGGCTTGGCCGGATATATGGCCGACCATGGCAACCAGGCAGCGGCGCTGGTGAGCGACATCTCCACCGGCTGGCTGGGCGCCGTCGGGGGCGTGTTGGCAATCCTCGGCGTAGTGGCCGCTCCCATCACCACGGGCGACACCGCGCTGCGCTCGGCCCGACTTATGGTGGCCGACATGTTCGGAATCGACCAGAAGCCGATCGTCAAACGACTTGCCGTAACGCTGCCTATCTTCGCCGTTGCGCTTGCGCTGATGCTGATCGACTTCAACGTGCTTTGGCGCTATTTCGCCTGGGTGAACCAGACCCTGGCGGCCTTCACGCTGTGGGGCTGCACGGTATGGCTTGCCCGCACCGGCCGGGCATATGTTCTGACCCTCATCCCGGCCATGTTTATGACGGCCGTGGTGAGCGCCTACCTTTTCTGCGCACCCTCTCCCGAAGGCTTCGGTCTGGGAGCCGGGGTAGCCTCGGTGATTGCTGCGGCGACAACGGTCGCCTGCACCGCCGCCTTCGCGCGCTTTGCTCTGGCTTGTCGCCGGCAAAGGCTTAACTTGCTGTCCGACTAAAGTTATGAATCTATTAGCGATTATCTCCGACAACACAAACTACACCTTACACTCCCACACCCAATACTGCGACGGCCGCGCCACCATGGACGAGATGGCGCGCGCCGCCGTGGAGCAGGGTATGACCGTCTACGGTTTTACGCCTCACAGCCCCATACCCTTCGATAGCCCCTGCAATATGTCGGCCGACGCCGTTGGCGATTTTCTCCGCGAGGCCGACCGCATAGCCGCCGCCTATGCCGGCCGCTGCCGCTTCCTCAAAGGTATGGAGGTGGACTATATCGGCTCCGAATGGGGCCCTCACTCCGAATATTTTAAGTCTCTGCCTTTGGACTACACCATAGGGTCGGTCCACTTCATACCCACACAGGATGGAGAGCCGGTCGACATCGACGGCAAGTTCGAAAGCTTCCGGCGCAAGATGGCCGACCGCTTTCGCGACGACATCGACTACGTTGTCGACACCTTCTTCCGCCAGTCGATGGATATGCTCGCCGCAGGCGGCTTCGACATCCTCGGCCACTTCGATAAAATAGGCCAAAACGCATCGTACTATGCCCCCGGCATTGAGGGCGGCTCCCACTACCGCGGCCTGCTTCGCCAATATATGGACCGCATAACGGCATCCGGTGTCATCGTGGAGCTCAACACCAAGGCATACCACGAGCATGGCCGCTTCTTCCCCTCTGCGGCTTTGCTGCCCGAGTTGGTGGCCGCCGGAGTGCCTGTGGTGGTCAACAGCGACGCCCATTACCCCGACCGCATATGCGCGGGCCGCGCCGAAGGACTCCGCGCTCTTGCGGAGGCGGCCCTTAAACTCACACCCGTATGACAGCACGCGCACTCGAACTCCTTGCACCGGCAAAAGACCTTGAGACGGGACGTACCGCCATTGACTGCGGCGCCGATGCAGTCTACATCGGCGCACGGGCCTTTGGGGCACGCGCTTCGGCCGGAAACAGCACGGCCGACATCGCCGCCTTGGCCGAGTATGCCCACCGTTTCGGGGCGCGAGTGTACGTGACTCTGAACACCATCGTCGAGGAATCCGAGCTCGAACAAGCCCGAACCCTTGCTATGGAGCTTGTGGAGGCCGGCGTCGATGCTTTTATCGTGCAGGATATGGCCTACACGCGAATGGGAATCCCAATCGCATTGCATGCCTCCACGCAGTGCGACATCCGCACTCCGCGCAAGGCCAAGCTGCTTGCCGCCGCAGGATTTACACAGCTTGTGTTGCCGCGCGAATTTACACCGCGCGAGATTCGCGAGGTCGCCGAGGTGGCCGGAGTGCCCGTCGAAGTTTTCATCCACGGGGCGCGCTGCGTGAGCTACAGCGGCGACTGCCAGATGGGCTACGCCGCCACCGGCCGCAGTGCCAACCGGGGCATGTGCCCCCAGATGTGCCGCCTGCCCTTCGACCTCACCGACGCTGCGGGTCACCCGTTGGGCCCGCGACGCCACTATCTCTCGCTCTCGGATCTCAAAACGGCCGACCTCGGAGCGCTCGCCGACGCCGGAGCATCTTCGTTCAAGATCGAAGGCCGACTTAAGGACCGCCGCTATGTGGCCAACGTCGTGGCTTGGTACTCGGCTCGGCTGGACGAGGTCGTAGCGGCCTCCGGAGGGCGATACGTGCGGTCGAGCCACGGCAAATCCGAGCCGGGGTTCACTCCCGACATCGAAAAGGGATTCTTCCGGCGCCCCAACGGCGGAGGCACGCAGGCTTGTCTGGCTTCGCCCAACGACACCGGCGTCGAAGTGGGACGTGTGGCCGCTGCCAACGCCTCGCGCGCACGTTCCTTTAAAATAAAGGGGCATGCGGCCCTCGTCAACGGCGACGGCCTGGGCTATTTCGAGCCGTCCACGGGGCAGTTTCTGGGTTTTCGCCTCAACCGCGCCGAAGGAGCCGAGTGCTATCCGGCTCAGCCCCTGAGCGGCCTTAAACCCGGAATCGCTCTCTACCGCACATACGACAAACAGTTCACCGACGCACTGGATGCCGCCCGTCCGCGGCGCACTCTGCTGGTCGATTTCGCCCTTGAGCCAGCCGAGTGTGGGTTTACCCTCTCAGCAAGTGCTGAAAATGGAGTTGAGGCCAAAGTAGAGGTCACCGGAGCCTTCGAGACAGCCGTAAAGCCACAGCAGAGCGCCCGCCGGAACCTATTGGCCAAGCTCGGCAACACCGACTACCGCCTCGGCGACATCGACGACCGCCTCGGCGATGTTTTCGTGCCGGCCTCGCTCCTGGCCGAAAAGAGACGCGAAGTGCTTCAAAGCTTGTCGGCAGCCGTACAAGCCGGACATAAAGCCCTCGCCCCGGGCCGTTGCACACTCGCTGCCGACGCCTATGCCGGCGAGGCACCGCTGAGCTACCACGACAACGTGGCCAACTCGCTGGCCGAAAAATTCTACACAGACCATGGCGCCACAGTGGCCCAGAAAGCCGCCGAATGTGGCGACCCCGACAAATGCACCGGCCATCAAGTGATGACCACCAAGTACTGTCTGCGCCGCGAACTCGGCGCCTGCCTTCGCACCGCCGACGCCGACAAATATCCCCGACCGCTTTTTCTGCGAAATGAGTCGGGCACCTACCGCCTCGACTTCGACTGCTCGCGCTGCGGCATGAACATCATCAAAATCTAATATCCCGATTTTCTATGAACAAAAACCGATTCAGAATCCTGTTGAAGAGCCGCAAGTTCGGCAAGATACTCAAGCACCGGCCATACCGCGTGCGCAATGTACTTGACCGCGCCAAGTACATATGGCGGCTGAGCTGCTGCGGCCGACACATCACCGCCGCCATTATGGACTGGTTCGAATTCGGGTCTTCGACCACGCTTCGCTACCGGGGCATTTCCTTCCACTCACTGGTGGAGAACAAAGGGTTGCACCCGCTGGACGCCTTCCTGGAGCTTGATCGCATTCGCCGTGGACGATGAGAGCGTAGGCTCCCGTTTTGCCGAATGGAAAAAAATGACTAATTTTGCACACGCCAAAAGGCGGGTGAGCCGCTTTGCGGCCCGATGAAATAACCAACGTTAAAAAACAATACACGTGATTACACAGGAACAATTAAAAGAGACTTTTGAGCGTATGCTTGCGCTGAGGAGGTATCTTTGACATCGACGGGAAGAAAATAGCAGTCGAAGAAGAACAATTACGCACAATGGCCGACGGTTTCTGGGACAATGCCGAAGCCGCCCAGCGCCAGATGAAAAAAATAAAGGATATCCAGAAATGGATCGATGACTATGCCGAACTCGAAGGCGCCGTCGACGAGCTCAAGCTTGCCCTTGAATTCTTCAAGGAGGAAATAGTCGAAGAGGCAGAAGTGGATGCAGCCTACAAACATGCTGTCACCCTGCTCGAGGAGCTTGAACTCCGAAACATGCTGCGCAACGAAGGCGACATAATGAGCGCCGTGCTCAAAATCAACTCCGGCGCCGGAGGTACCGAAAGCCAGGACTGGGCCCAGATGCTCATGCGAATGTATATGCGCTGGGCCGAGGACCACAAGTACAAACTTTCGGTAGCCAACCTCCTCGAAGGCGACGAAGCCGGCATCAAGAGCTGCACGCTCAACATCGAGGGAGACTTCGCCTACGGATTCCTCAAGAGCGAGAATGGCGTGCACCGTCTGGTGCGAGTGTCGCCCTACAACGCTCAGGGCAAGCGCATGACCTCGTTCGCCTCCGTGTTTGTGACGCCTCTTGTCGACGACACCATCGAAGTGAAGGTCGAACCCGCCCTGCTGTCGTGGGATACCTTCCGCTCGGGAGGTGCCGGCGGTCAGAATGTGAATAAGGTGGAGTCCGGCGTGCGCCTGCGCTATCAGTTCACCGACCCCTATACCGGCGAAAAGGAGGAAATCCTCATCGAAAACACCGAAACGCGCGACCAGCCCAAAAACAAGGAAAACGCCCTCCGCCAGCTGCGTTCCATACTCTATGCCAAAGAACTCGACCACCGCATGCAGGAGCAGGCAAAGGTAGAGGCCGGCAAGAAAAAGATAGAGTGGGGCAGTCAGATTCGCAGCTATGTTTTCGACGACCGCCGTGTGAAGGACCACCGCACAAACTATCAGACCGCCGACGTCAACGGAGTTATGGACGGCGACCTCGACAATTTCATCAAGGCCTACCTCATGGAGTTTGCCGAAAGGGACTCCTCGGAAGACTAAAAACATGATTAGCAATGCACCAAGGAATGCGTAGACTCCGCCTGCTGCTGCTTGCCGCCCTGGCCTTTTTCGGGCGCGGGGCAGCGCAGAGTGCGCCGCCGGTCAGCCCGGACGAGCACAAGTCGCTGGCAATATACCAAATAATGGTTGCCTCCTTTATCCACGACCCGGAGGGATCGCCCGGCTACAACGCCATGTGGGGCCCGGACGGCCACACCAAAAACGGCAACATAGCCGGTATCACCGGTGCGCTGGACCACATCGCATCCCTTGGCGTCAATGCCATCTGGCTCACACCCGTGTTCGACTCCAGCCGAGCCTTTGGCGGCGAGAAACTGCAGGCTACAGGCTACTTCACCAACGACTATTTCTCCATCGACCCGCATTTCGGCACCGAAGCCGAATTCCGCACTATGATCGACGAGGCTCACCGCCGCGGCCTCTACGTGATTCTCGACGGTGTGTTCGGCCACCATGGAGGCGTCACAACCCCTTCGCCGGCAGGACATATGCTCGACACTACCCGGGTGAGCTGCGACCGCGCCGATGGAGGAACCGGCAACGTGGCTTATCCCGGCTCGCTGGACTATATAAAGGAAGTCGCGACCTATTGGATCGACCGCTACGGCATCGACGGTTGGCGCCTTGACCAAGCTTACCAGGCCATGCAGGACGGCCACAACTACTGGACAGAAATACGCGCTGCCGTCGAAGAACTTGCTGCCCGGCGCAGGAAGAACGGCGAGCAATGGGGCACCCTCGCTTATATGGTAGGCGAAGATTGGGGCGACGCCGACGTGATCAACTGCGGCGTTTACCGCGATAACGGTCTTCTGAGCGCCTTCGACTTTGCCGGTAAGGAACTTATCTCCGGCCCTATGCAGAGCCTTGAACCGGGCCTTGCAGGTGGTTGGGACGATGTCATCGCCGTGCTTTCTTCGCCCACAACGCGCGGCTACCGCCACGACAACTTCCTGCCCAACCTCTTCATTACCAATCACGACGGCTATCGTGCCGCCGATCACTTCGCTCCCGGCGATACCACCAAGTACGCCCGACTGAAGACCCTCAACGCTATTCTTGCGGCCTATTCCGGCCCTGTGACGCTCTACTACGGCGACGAATACGCCGATACCACTCTGGGCACCACCGGAGGGCAGAAAGACAACGTGGCACGCACGTCGGGCCACCTCGAGCCGCGCAACGCCGACGAACGCTCGCTGAAGGACTACATATCGCGCGCTTTCACCTTCCGCCGCAATAATCCGGCGATGTGGCGCGGCGGGGCCTCTTTCGAGCGACGTACAGTCGACGGAGCGGACGTGCTGACGGTGACCAAGCGCGACACTTCGAGCACCAACGAAGTACAAATAGTGTTCTCCGACGCCGACGTAGTTCTCGACCTTGGCGAAGGCCGTGAGAACGTAGTCGTGGAGGCTTTTGTGCCGGAATTCATACTTATTCATCCCTAACGCCATGCGCCAGACCGCTCTGCTCATCGTCAACCCGGCTTCCGGCACCGTGTCGAAACACCGAATAGTGCCTGACGTTCTCCGCTCGCTCCATAAATTAGGGTGGGACGTCGACCTGCGGGCCACCACCGGCCCCGGCCATGCCACCACCCTGGCACGGGAGGGAGCCGCCTCGGGCAAATATTTCGCCGTTCTGGCCTGCGGCGGCGACGGCACCGTCAACGAAGTTGCCACCGGACTGACCGGTACCAAGACCCCCATGGGCATAATACCGTGCGGCAGCGGCAACGGCCTTGCGCGCCACCTCGGCATACCGGTCGACGTGCGGCAGTCGATAGCTGTAATCGCCGAAAAGAACATTGTCGACGCCGATTTCGGCACCGCCAACGACAAACCCTTCTTCTGCACCTTCGGCGTAGGGTTCGACGCCGCTGTGTCGGAGCGCTTCGCGCGCCAGAAACGCCGCGGCTTGATAATGTACTTCAAGAGCGCCATCGACGAATACGTGAGCTTCTCGCCGGAGAACTATATAATAGAGGCCAACGGCCAGACAATCTCGGACAAGGCTTATCTGGTGGTGGTCTGCAATGCCAGCCAGTACGGCAACAACGCCTTCATAGCCCCCTACGCTTCGGTGACCGACGGAGAACTTGATGTCACCGTGGTCCACACGGGCAATATCTTCCAGCAGGCCAATCTGGCCGTCGACTTTCTCTCGGGCTACATCGGCAAAAACGCCATGGTCGACACCTTCCGGGCCACCAACCTGCGCATAACCCGCTCTTCGGGCGGAGCTGCCCACCTCGATGGCGATCCCACCTCCATGCCCGCCACAATAGATATCCGTTGCCACGCCGGTGCTCTGCGCCTTTTCGCACCCACGCGGCAGACCCAGTTTAAACCCATCATCACCCCCATACGGCTGGGAATACGCGACGCTTACCTGCGCACCATCCAGTTCTTCAAGGGCAACATCGGTTTCTAAGAGCCGGAATCGTAAAGGTAGCCGCGCCTAAGGGTCTTTTTGACCAACCCAATGCTTACAATGAGCGACTGCAACGACTATAACGGCAACCCCGAACACGACATTTGGGTAGACTACGACTAACCAACACCGGCGAACTCGACGGCTGCTTCGACGAGCCGGACTGAGACTATTCAAGAGCAAGGGAGTCGGCACCTCGACCGAACTTAAGCCGCCGAAATTATGTTTAGGCAGTAAAACGACTCTTATTCGCCATAACCGAAAAATATGAAAGAGATAAGTCCTCTGCAGATATCGGAAAACGCCATTGAACTCTTCGGCAAAGATTGGGCGTTGGTAACAGCCGGCACATACGACGATTTCAACACCATGACCGTTTCCTGGGGCATGGTAGGTTCGTTGTGGGGAGAACCTATGGCTACCGTGTTTGTACGCCCCCAACGCTACACCCACCAATTTTTTGAGCGCGAAGGGAAGTATACCATCGCCTTCTTCCACCCCGACATGCGGCGCATTCTCGGCGTGATGGGGACCAAAAGCGGGCGCGACATCGACAAAATGCACTATCCGGGCCTGACCGCCTACGAGCTTCCGTCCGGTCAAATAGGTTTCAGGGAGGCCAAACTCATCATAGAGTGCGAAGTGGTTTACTCCGATGTATTCAACGAAGCCGATTTTAAGGACAAAGCCCTACTGAACAAAATATACCCGGCCCGCGATCTTCACACGCGATATATAGGAAGAATCACGCACGTGTGGGCCGAATAGTACTCATTCCCAACGCAGGTCAGGGTCGCCGCGGGCCGTAGAAAAAGGATGCTGTTGCGCCGCCGTCAATAAGGAAATCGGCGCCGGTGATGAAAGCGCCCTGCGGCCGCATAAGCAGCTCGGCGACGTTGGCGATCTCGTCGGCAGTGCCTGGTCGTCCGGCAGGGCATTTGGCGAACATATTCTTGTAGAACTCGCCTCGCGGGCCGTTGAACTCATCGATGGCCAGAGGAGTGACTATAATGCCCGGCGAAATAGAGTTGATGCGTGCGCCTCTCTGGCCCCATTTCACGGCCTGGGCCATTACGCGCTTGACGTTGCACCGCTTGGCCATTTGGTATGCATGGTGGGTGTCTTTGATATTTTCGGGATTGAGCATGGCAAGACCTAAAAGGTCCTCGGTGGGCGTGGTGGCCAGCAGAATGTCTTCTTGTGGAGTCAAAGCCGGCATTCTTGACCGGCTCCGGTCAGAATCATCACATCTTTAGACATAGCTTAAGAAAAAAAGTATCACAACGCGAAATTACTCAAGAAAAGCCACCCGGTGATAACACAGACTCCGGAAAGAATAACCCGATTTACCGATTTGCGGTGAAGTCAATAGAAAAAAACGGTATTATTCACTAACTTTGCAGTGCTATGGATACCATCGAACGACTTGAAAGCATACAGGATTACAACAGGTTTCTGGGAATCGAGACCCTGCATCCGCTGGTGAGCGTGGCTGACCTGTCGGAGATTAAAGCAATACCACACAGCCGGAAGCACTTTGGCTTCTACTGCGTGTTCCTCAAGGAACTCGACTGCGGTACGGTGCTCTACGGGCGGAGCCGCTACGACTATCAGGAAGGGACTATGCTTTTCATCGGTCCGGGGCAGGTTGCCGGCGTCGACGACGGCGGCGTGACCTACAACCCCAGAGGCTACGTGCTTATGTTTCACCCTGATTTGCTACACGGCACACCGCTGGCTTCCCGAATGAAGGACTACACCTTTTTCGCCTATTCGAGCGACGAGGCCCTGCATATGTCGGAGCGCGAGAAGCAGATAATAGTGAACTGTTTTCGCGAAATCCGCGAAGAGCTCGAGCACGCCATCGACAAGCACACCAAGCAAATAGTTGCCTCCAACATCGAGACCTTGCTCAATCATTGCGTGCGCTTCTACGAGCGACAGTTCATCACCCGCGAAATCAGCAACCACAGCGTACTCGACAAATTGGAGAAAGTAATCCGGGACTATTTCGACGCCGGCGTTCACCGGAGTCTTGGCCTTCCGACGGTGCAGTACTGCGCCGGCAAGGTATGCCTGTCGGCAAACTACTTCGGCGACCTCATCAAAAAGGAAACCGGCAAGACGGCCATCGAGCATATCCAGCTCTACGTGATGGCCCGCGCAAAGAAGCTGCTTGCCGAAAGCGACCTCACCGTCAGCGAAATCGCCTACGAGCTCGGTTTCAGCTATCCGCACCATCTTAGCCGGGTGTTCAAGAAAGTTGTCGGGATGACTCCCAACGAGTATCGTCGCCAAGCTTAGCCTTGTCGGTGTCAGTTGGCCATCAGCGGGCCGTACATAGCCGCGATGACTCACATAAACTCGTGGGCCATAGCACCAATGGGCGTCAAGTCGTACTTCATGGCCGGGTAGACATTGCTGGTTCCGGAAAGAGCAGAATCAGCTCGGAATATAGGAACTCTTTCGGCGTAGGAAGGCGATTTCGTCCTCGGTGATAGCCAGGTCCTCGAACATCTCGATTTGCTCTGACAGAGCGGCGGCAATGCCGACCCAAAGAGAAAACGCCCTAAGGGGCACCCCGGAGTTCATGCAAGCAAGTGGCAGGCAAGTTTTGCAGCAAGTTGAAGGCCGGGGTCTTAAAAATTTTTGTTTTTCTTGGTGTTTTGGCGGAAAAGGTGTAACTTTGGGGCGCAACCCTCAAAACCGGATGATACACCTGAGCCTACCAGAACACGGCACACGTCGGCTGCCATTCTTCCTTGCTATGGAAGAGTGGGCGGCTCGCGCGCTTGACGCCGCCGACTATTTCTTTGCGTGGCGTGTGGCGCCTACGGTGATATGCGGTCGCAATCAGGATATTGCGGCCGAAGTCGACCTTGACTACTGCCGCCGCGAGGGAATCGCTGTGGTGCGCCGGCGCAGCGGCGGAGGCGCCGTTTATGCCGACATGAACAACTGGATGTTCTCCTACATCACCCCTTCGGAAGAGGTGCAGACCACCTTTGCGCGCTACACCACTATGGTAGCCGGCATGCTTCGCGGATTAGGAGTGGCGGCGCAGGCCAACGGGCGCAACGACATCGTCGTCGAGGGCCGCAAAATTTCCGGCAACGCATTCTACCATCTTCCCGGCCGGTCCATAGCGCACGGCACAATGCTTCACAGTATAGACAGCGAGCGCCTTGCGCACGCACTGACGCCATCGCGGGCCAAATTGGCGGGCAAAGGAGTACGCAGCGTGCCCATGCGTGTAACATCGCTGACCGAGCAGGGACTTGCGATGAGCGTCGAAGACTTCGGCGAGTATGCCGTTGGCCAACTCACCGAAAGCACTTACACCCTCACAGCGGCCGACATCAGTGCAATAGAAGAAATCGAACAAAAATACTACCGGCCTGAATGGCTGAAGACGCAGGCACCATCCGTCAGCCCCGACATCCACACCACCACAGAGCGTTTCGAGGGCGTTGGCGAAATAAGCGCCCGCTATCGGCTGGACGACCGCGGAGCCATTGCGGCCTTTGAACTCAGCGGCGACTTCTTTGTTTTGGGAGATGTCGGTCACCTGATATGCCGCCCCTTGACCGGGCTCAGTGCCTCCGACCGCAGCGCAGGCCGACTGCCCGAGGGCGTTGACGCCTCGCGAGCCATAGCCGGAATGAAAAACGAACACCTTATATCATTGATTCAGAAGTTGAGAATGCAGTAATTTTCAATTCTTAAGAACAAACATGGAAAACAAGAAAACCTGCCTGCATGCAGAGCACACCGCCCTTGGGGCGCAGATGGCACCTTTCGCGGGGTATGACATGCCCATCGAATACGCCGGACTGGACAGCGAGCACACCGCCGTGCGCACCGACGCCGGCCTCTTCGACGTTTCGCACATGGGAGAGATTATCGTGAAAGGCCCGGACGCACTTGCCTTTGTGGACCATATATTCACCAACAGTGCCGCCGCTCTGGCCGACGGTCAGGTGGCCTACGGTATGATGTGCCGCCCCGAAGGAGGCACCGTCGACGATCTGCTCGTCTACCGCGTCAGCGCCACCGAGTTTCTGCTTGTGGTCAACGCTTCCAACGCCGAAAAAGACCTGGAATGGGTTAAAAGCAATGTCGGAGATTACCGCGTGGAGATAGTCGACCGCTGCGTCGACTACGGCCAGCTCGCCCTGCAGGGCCCCAACGCCGAGAGAATACTCTCCGACTACACCGACGTCGACCTCGGCTCGATGCCGTTCTACACCTTCACCGTCGTTGCCGGTAGCGCCGACAACGGCGTGCCGATGATAATAAGCCGCACAGGATATACCGGCGAGGACGGATTTGAAATCTATGCCGCCCCCGACGCCATTGTAGACCTCTGGCGCAAGCTCACCGCGGCCGGCGTGGCCCCGTGCGGACTGGGCTGCCGCGACACCCTGCGCTTCGAGGCCGGGCTGCCGCTCTACGGCGACGAACTCGCCGAAGACATCACACCCGTGGAGGCCGGACTCGGAATGTTCGTAAAGACCGACAAACCGGGAGGCTTCATCGGCAGTGAGGCCCTCAAGCGCCAGAAAGAGGAGGGCGTGGCCCGCAAACTCGTAGGACTTGAGCTCGAAGGGGCTGCCACAGCACGCCACGGCTTCGAAGTGCTCGACCTCGACGGCAAAGTCATCGGCTATATCACCACCGGCTATAACTCATTGACACTCGGCCGCAACATCGCTATGGCCCTCATCGACGCCGCCTACGCACCTCTGGGCACCAAACTGCAGGTGCGCATACGCCGGCGCACCGCCCCGGCCACAGTAATCAAAAAGCGTTTCTACGTGCCCAAATACAAAAAATAACGCCATAACCACCCTAAAACACCGAATACCGTACCAATGAAAACCTACTATCTTCCCTCCCACGAATATATCCGCGTAGACGGAACCACCGGCTACGTAGGCATCTCCGAATACGCCGCCACGCAGCTTGGCACAGTAACCTACGTCGATGTCCCCGAAGAAGGCGACACCTTCGACGGCGGCGAAGACTTCGGTGCCATCGAAAGTCGCAAGGCAGCCTCCGACCTCTTCATGCCCGTCGACGCCGAAGTGACGGAAGTGAACGAAGAACTTGCCGATGATCCCCGTCTGGTCAACAACAATCCCATGGAAGCGTGGATAGTAAAAGTCAACATCCTCGACCCCTCGCAGCTCGAAGGACTCATGGATGAGAAGGCCTACGCCGACTACTGCGCAACGCTGAAACACTGAACGCCATGAGCGCCCACCGCTACCTTCCGCACACTCCCGACGACGTGCGGACAATGCTCGAGGCCTGTGGTGCTACGACGTTGGACGACCTCTACAGCGACGTTCCGCACCAACTGCGCCTCAAAACTCCTTACCGCCTGCCCCAAGCCCTCACGGAGCCGCAACTGCAGACGTGGTTTGAAAACATAGGACGCGAGAACACGGCTCTGAGCTGCTTTGCCGGCGCCGGATACTACCGCCACTACACCCCGGCGGCCGTTTCCGCAATCGCCTCGCGAAGCGAGTTCGCCACTGCTTACACCCCCTATCAGCCCGAAATCTCGCAGGGCACGCTCCAGTATATCTTCGAATACCAGAGCATGGTCTGCGCGCTGACGGGCATGGAAGTGGCCAACGCCTCCGTCTACGACGGCGCCACGGCCACGGCCGAAGCTATGAATATGGCCGTGGCGTCAGTGCGCAAAAAGCGCCGCGTGCTCATCTCGGCCACGCTGAATCCGGCCGTTGCGCAAGTGCTGGGCACCTATGCCGGCGCTTCAGGAATCATTTTAGAAACTATTCCCGAAGACCGCGGCGTGACCGACCGCGAAGTGCTGCGTCAGACCCTTGGGGCGGGCGACGTCGCCGCTGTGGTAGTAGCCAGTCCCAACTACTACGGCATCCTGGAAGACTACAGCGGACTAGCCGACGAAGTGCACGCCCGCAAGGCTCTCCTGATTGTCAACAGCCACGCCGGTGCTTTGGGAGCCATCCGCACCCCCGGCGAGTGGGGGGCCGACATAGCCTGCGGCGAAGCTCAGAGCCTCGGCATACCGCTCAACTACGGCGGACCGGGCCTCGGCTACCTTGCATGCCGCCGCGAGCTCATGCGCAAGATGCCCGGACGCATTGTCGGCGCAACCACCGACGCCCGCGGCAACCGCGCCTTCGTGCTTACCTTGCAGGCTCGCGAACAGCACATACGCCGTCAGAAGGCTACCTCCAACATATGCTCAAACCAGGGCATAATGACACTTCATGCCGCCGCCTACCTGGCACTGCTCGGCGCCGACGGTCTCAAGGAAGTGAACCGCCTTGGCTACGAAGCCGCGCACGCTCTGGCCGCGCGCCTCGAAGAAACCGGATGCTTCCGCCTTACCTACCCCGACCGTCCCTTCCTCAACGAATTTGCAATGACAGTCGTTGAGCCTCTCACGGCCGACGCCGTGAGAGGCCGCTGCGCCGAAGCGGGCATACTGGGAGGTGTTAAAATCACCGAAGACACCATACTCATTGCCTGCACCGAAATGAACACCCCGGCCGATGTCGATGCATATGTCAAACTCTTCAGCGCCTCCAGCCATGAATAAAGAACTCTACAGCAAGCTCATCTTTGAGCACAGCCACAAGGGACGCCGCGGAGCCGACCTGCCTGCATATGATTATGGTGTTAAAACCGGCGGCCTTCCGGCGCACCTGCTCCGCGCCGAAGCGCCGGCGCTTCCGGAAGTGGACGAACCGACTATGGTGCGCCACTACACCAACTCGAGCAACAACAATTTCGGTGTCGACACCGGCTTCTACCCGCTGGGGTCGTGCACGATGAAATACAACCCCAAGGCCAACGAAGCCGCCGTGGACGCAGCCGGAGTGCGCAATCTGCACCCGGCGCAACCCGCCGACACCGTTCAGGGCGCACTGCGCCTCTACCGCGACCTCGAGAAAGCACTCTCGGAAATAGGCGGCATGGCTGAATTTACCCTCAACCCCTACGCCGGAGCCCACGGCGAGTACACCGGCCTGATGGTTATTCGCGCCTACCACCTCGACCGGGGCGACGAAGGGCGCCGCAAGGTGCTCGTGCCCGACAGCGCCCACGGCACCAATCCAGCCAGCGCCGTTATGGCCGGCTTCGAAGTAGTGGAAGTGAAAAGCCTGCCGGACGGCACCGTCGACACCGACGACCTTGCCTCCAAGCTCGATGCCTCGGTGGCGGCGCTGATGATGACCAATCCCAACACCACCGGAATGTTCGAGAAGGCCATTCCCGAGATAGCACGGATGGTGCACAGTGTAGGGGCGTTGCTCTACTACGACGGCGCCAACCTCAACCCCATGCTCGGAGTTGCCCGCCCGGGCGACATGGGCTTCGACGTGATGCACATCAATCTCCATAAGACCTTCTCCACGCCCCACGGCGGAGGAGGACCCGGAGCGGGGCCGGTCGGTGTACGCGCCGGTCTGGAGCCTTATCTGCCTCTGCCCCGTGTGGTCGAAAAGGAAGACGGCAGCCTGGCCGTCAAGACCGTCGACGACAACTCTCTGGGACGTGTAAGCTCCTGGTTGGGCAACTACACCGTCTACATAAAAGCGCTGGCCTACATCCTCTCCATGGGCGGTGAGGGCATTGCCAAAGTAGGCCCGTTGGCCACGCTCAACGCCAACTACGTGCTCAACCGCCTCAAGGACCTCTACGAACTGCCTGTGGCCGGTCCATGCAAGCATGAGTTCGTTTTCGATGGTTTGCGCGACAAAAGCACCGGCGTGACCACTCTGCACATCGCCAAACGCCTGCTCGATTATGGCTTCCACGCTCCCACCATCTACTTCCCGCTACTATTCCACGAAAGCCTGATGATAGAGCCGACCGAAACCGAAACACCCGAAACCCTCGACGCCTTCATCGCCGCCATGCGCGAAATCGCCCGCGATGCCGCCGAAAGGCCCGACTTCGTCAAGGAAGCTCCGTACACCACCCCCGTTGCGCATCCCGACGAGGACAAAGCTGCGCTCGAACCGGTACTCACCTACAAGGACTTGTGATATGACAGCGGATTATATCATCATCGGGGGCGGCCCCGGAGGCTACGAAGTTGCCCATGAGCTCGCCTCGGCAGGCAAAACCGTGGTGCTGGTCGAAAAAGACCGTCTGGGAGGCACGTGCCTCAACCGCGGCTGCATACCCACCAAAGCCCTTGCCGCCGCCGCCGAGCGGCTGCTCGACATACGCAGTGCGCCCGATTTCGGAATCGCCGTGGCCGACTGTGCCGCCGACTATGCCGCCGCGCACCGTCGCGCCGAAGAAGTCGTGGCCACACTGCGGGCCGATGTTGAGCAACTACTCGCCGGCGTCACCCTTGTTCGGGGCGAAGCATGTTTCGTCAGCGACAGCGAAGTAGCAGTGGGGGCAGAAACCTACAGCGCACCTTCCATCATCATCGCCACCGGGTCGGCTCCGGCGCCGCTGCGATGCCCGGGGGCGGAAAATGCTCTCACCAGCGACGAATTCCTCGCTATGGAGCAGCTGCCCGTCGGCCCTGTGGTGATAGTGGGCGGTGGTGTGATCGGTCTGGAATTTGCGAGCATACTCGCTGCATATGGCGTTGAAGTGAGCGTGGTTGAGTTCTGCAAGGAAGTACTTCCGGGCATAGACTCCGATCTTGCCAAACGCCTCAGGCAGGCTCTGACCAAGCGCGGTATAACCTTCTACTGCGGGACGGCCGTGGAAGAAATCGCTCCGGGAAGAGTAGTGTGCAGCTCGCGCAAAGGACCGGTCGAAATCGCCGCCTCCACGGTGGTTGCCGCCGTAGGGCGCCGTGCGGTGCTACCGCCCGGTCTGGAGAACACATCTGTTAAACTCACCGAAAGAGGCTTCGTAGAAGTCGACCCTGCCACATACCGCACTGCCGCAGAAGGTATATGGGCCGTCGGCGATGTAAACGGCCTTTGTATGCTCGCCCACGCGGCCGGCGCCCAGGCACGCCGCGCAGTCGGACTGCCGTCGGAGCCGGAGTTGATACCCGCCGTAGTTTTCACCACCCCGCAGCTCGCCACAGTGGGCACCGGCGAAGGCACCACCGTCCGCATGCCCTATGGTTCCAACGGCAAAGCCCTTGCCGACGGCCACGCTGAAGGAGTACTCAAACTGACCGTCGATCCGGCCGACGGGCGCATAGTAGGCTGCAGCATACTGGGCGCGCATGCCGCCGACCTCGTCGCCGAAGCCACCGTGGCCATCTCGGCCGGATTCTCCCCGCAGCGCCTTGCGGCCGTTACCCACGCGCACCCGTCGCTGAGCGAAATACTGCAGGCAGCGGCCAGGGCAACCGCATCAAAATTTAGCCGAGAGCAATAGTTCCAGTAGATAGTCTTGAGATAATGCCGCCCTGAACAAA
>UQLO01000012.1 GCA_900541865.1 uncultured Porphyromonadaceae bacterium
AGTTTTGGCGTTGGTCTAACAGGCCAACCGCTAATCCATGACTTTATCGTCGCCCAGCGATAGCTGAGTAGTTACCAGAGTGAGTACAAAGGTTAATAAAGGTTAATGATTGGGCGGTGCGGATAAAAAGCCGTAACTTTGCGCCCGATAATGCCTCCGGGCAAAATATTAACCTTAACAAATTTTCTGAGAATGCACTTGAATTCTGAAGAAAAAGTACAGATCTTCGAGAAGTACGGTAAGGGCAAGACTGACACTGGCTCACCTGAAGCACAGATTGCATTATTCTCCGTCCGTATCGCTCATTTGACTCAGCACCTGAAGTCAAATCACAAGGATCATACTACAGAGCGCGCTCTTAAGATGCTGGTAGGTAAGCGTCGTCGTCTGCTCGACTACCTGATGCGCAAAGACATCAGCCGCTACCGCGCCATCATCGCCCAGAAGGAACTCGGCATCCGCAAGTAATCCTTCGCCGCGCAACGCAACGAACTTCCGGCCCGTACACCACGGGCCGGATTTTTTTAGGATATGGCACAGAATCTTAAAGGACATTTCGCCATGCTTGGCGCCAACGTGCTGTGGGGCCTGATGGCACCGGTCGCCAAGATGGTTATGGGAGCGGGTTTGGTATCGGCGCTTCTGCTGGCCAATTTCCGCATGGTGGGAGCGGCGGTGCTGTTTTGGGTGGCTTCACTGTTCGTCAAGCACGAAAAGGTCAGCGGGCCGGACCTACTGCGGCTTGCCGGGGCGGCTATGCTCGGCATCGTGCTCAACCAGGGGTGCTACACCTTCGGCGTGAGCCTGACCTCGCCGGGAGAGGCCTCCATTATCACCACCACGATGCCGATATGGGTCATGCTGCTTGCGGCAGTGCTCCTTGGCGAGCCGGTGACGGCGCGCAAGGCCGGCGGTATCGCCCTCGGCCTTTGCGGCGCACTCATTTTGGTGCTTTCGACAATAGGAGGCGCATTGGGAGGGAGCTCGCTGGGCGGCGACCTGCTTGTGCTTGGCGCCCAACTGAGCTACGCGCTCTATCTGACCTTCTATAGCCGCTTTATCCGCAAGTATTCGGTGTTTACGTTGATGAAGTGGATGTTTTTGTTCGCCGCTCTGGCCGTGCTGCCTTTTTCGCTGCCGGAATGGCTTGCCACCGACTGGTATTCGCTGACCTTCCGCGAGTTGGGCGGTTCGATGTATGTTGTTGTCGGAGGTACTTTCGTGGCCTATATACTTGTGATGATAGGCCAGAAGCACCTTCGGCCGACCTTGGTGGGAATGTACAACTATGTTCAGCCCATAGTAGCCTGCCTTGTGGGCGTGGCGTTGGGTATGGATACCTTTACGCCGCTGAAGGGTCTGGCCGTGGTGCTGATTTTCTCCGGTGTTTGGCTCGTTAACACTTCCCGGGCGGCGGCGAAGAAATAATTTCATATTTTCTTAAAGAGGAAATTTGAAATTTTAGCGTAACTTTGCAGACGTGCAAGCCTGAACCGGTGCGTTGGCGCCGTTGTTAGAAAAATTGGACAAAGTACGCACTTATGAAAGACAAACTGACCATAGCCTTAGTCGCCCACGACAATCGCAAAGCCGACATAGTCGACTGGGCGCGATTCAACTCCGACTACTTGTCGCGCCACCATCTGGTATGCACGGGCACCACCGGTGGCCTCATCGCCAAAGCCTTCAAGGAAGACGGCGTCGAGGCCGAGATACGCTGCATGAACTCGGGACCTATGGGCGGCGACGCCGAGATAGCCGCCATGGTGGTCCGGCACGAGGTCGACCTGGCCGTTTTCTTCATCGACGACCTCAACCCGCAGCCTCACGAAGCCGACATCCAGATGCTTCTTCGCCAGTGCCGCCTGCACAACATACCCATCGCCTGCAACCGCGTCAGCGCCGATCTGATGATTTCGAGCACACTCTGGAACGACCCCGACTATACGCCGTGCCCGCAGAGCTACGTCAAGTTCGAACGCACCCCGGCTCAGGAACAAAAACCGGAATAACAAGATGAAATCCGCCCCCCTGGAGCGCATAGAAGAACTGCGCAAACTCCTCCACCGCCATAACCACAATTACTATGTGCTCAACGCCCCGGAGATTTCCGACCGGGAGTTCGACGAGCTCATGGCCGAGCTGACGGCACTGGAAAACGAACATCCGGAGGCCTACGACCCCAACTCGCCCACTCAGCGCGTGGGCTCCGACATCACCAAAGGCTTTGAGCAGGTGGACCACATATACCCGATGCTCTCGCTGGCAAACACCTATTCCATCGACGACGTCGACGCGTGGTTCGGGCGAATGGACGAGGCCCTCTACGGCCAGCAGTTTGCCATCGTCGGCGAGCTGAAGTTCGACGGCACCGGCATTTCGCTTATCTACGAGCACGGGCGGCTGATTCGCGCCGTGACTCGCGGCGACGGCGCCCATGGCGACGACGTTACGGCCAATGTGCGCACCATCCGCTCCATCCCTCTGCAGCTTCAGGGCGACGACTACCCGGACTTCTTCGAGATACGCGGCGAGATACTACTGCCCTTCAAGGAGTTCGAGCGCCTCAACGCCGAGCGCATAGCAGCCGGAGAAGCGCCTTTCGCCAATCCGCGCAACGCCGCCGCCGGAACCCTCAAGACACAGGACCCGGCCGAGGTGTCGCGCCGCGGCCTCGACTCCTACCTCTACTATCTTCTGGGCGAGAATCTGCCCTACGACAATCACTACGACAATATGCAGGCTGCCCGCCGGTGGGGTTTCCGCGTGTCGGAGCATATGCAACTGCTTCATTCCCTTCGCGATGTCGACGCCTACATAGCGCACTGGGACTCCGAGCGCAAGAAGCTGCCTGTGGCCACCGACGGCCTGGTCTTCAAAGTAAACTCACTGCGCCAGCAGCTCAACCTGGGCTTCACGGCCAAGTCGCCGCGCTGGGCCGTGGCATATAAATTCGCCGCGGAGCGCGCGGCCACGCGCCTGCGCTTCGTGTCGTTCGACGTGGGCCGCATGGGCATCATCACGCCGGTCGCCAACCTGGAGCCGGTGCTTCTGAGCGGTACCATAGTCAAGCGCGCCAGCATGCACAACGAGGACATTATGAAGGCCCTCGACGTTCACGAAGGCGACATGCTCTACGTTGAAAAAGGCGGGGAAATCATACCCAAAATCACCGGCGTCGACCTCGAGGCCCGGCCGGTGGGCGCCCTCCCGGTGCGCTTTGTAAGCCACTGCCCGGCGTGCGGCACACCCCTTGTGCGCGTCGAAGGCGAGGCTGCCTGGATATGCCCAAACCGCAGCGGGTGCAACCCCCAGATAGTAGGGCGCATAGAGCATTTTGTCGGGCGCAGAATGATGGATATCGACGGAATGGGAGAGGAGATAGCCGCGCTCTTTGTGGATAAGGGACTGATCGGCAACATCGCCGACCTCTACGACCTTCGTCCCGAGCAAATATCGGGGCTTCCGGGCTTCGGCGAAAAGAGCGCTCAGCGCCTTATGGCCGGTCTGGAGGCCAGCCGGCAGGTGCCTTTCGAGCGGGTTGTGTACTCGCTTTCAATACCCTACGTCGGCGAGACCACGGCCAAGAAAGTGGCTCGCGCCGCCGGCAATATCGACCGCCTGATGAGCATGACGGCTCCAGAGCTGGAGGCGGTCGAGGATGTGGGGCCGCGCATCGCCGCCACCATAGTCGACTACTTCGCCGATCCGGCCAATCGAGCCATTGTGGAGCGTCTTCGCGCCGCCGGCCTGCAGATGGAGTCGAGCTACACGGCAGCCGCCACCGGCGATGCTCTCGCCGGCAAGACCTTTGTTATCAGCGGAGTGTTCGCCCGCCACAGCCGCGACGAGTACAAGGCCATGATAGAGGCCAACGGCGGCAAGAACGCCGGAAGCATCTCCAAAAAGACCGACTACGTGCTTGCGGGCGAAAACATGGGCCCGGCCAAACTCGAAAAGGCCAAGACGCTCGGCATTCCCATCATCGACGAAGATCGGTTCTTGGCCATGCTGCCGCAGGGAGAGGACTGAGAAAAATATCACCGAAGGCCGCCAAATACCACCGAAAAAAGCGGAGAGAGGCCCCAATGGCATTTTTTTCTGCTAAAAAAGGTGAAGTATGGAAAATTTTAAGTATTTTTGGCGGTCCAAAACTCATTCGGCGCATCAGCGTCGAACGGGCCTATTGCGGACTATACCGGAAACAACACTAAGCAATATTAACCAAAACGTATGAAAATCAAACTGTTCCTGTTACTGCTGCTTGCCGCAGTATGGCCCGCCTTCCAAAGCGCGGCGGCCAATGTGGTGGGCGTGGTAGTCAACGGCTCCAACGGAGCGCCTCTCTCGGGCGTTACCGTTACCCTGCGCGATGCCGGACTGCACACGAGCACAAACTTCAACGGCCAATTCAGCCTGGAGACCACTCACTCGGGCAGCGACTACCTGGCTGTTACTGCCGACGGCTACGAAGCCTACGGCATGGATGTTGCCTTGACGGGCGGCACCGTCAACCTTGGTGAGATTCGCCTTACTCCCTACGACTTCGGTCAGGAGTTCTACGGCGACGCCGAGGATCTGATGTTCGACGAAGCCCTTATGGACAACGACGAAGGCGCTTCGCAGGGTGTTTCGGCCCTCACCGGCGCCAACGACAACATCTACTACAACACGGCCTCGTACAACTTCGGCCCCATGTATTTCCGCTACCGCGGCATGGACAGCCAGTACCAGAGCGTGTATCTGAACGGCATCCGCATGAACGACCTCATCCGCGGCTCGTTCACCTTCAACAACCTTCTGGGTATGACCAGCCGCGCTTTCCGCAACAAAACCACCACGGTGGGTCTGGATGCGTCGACCTACGGCTTCGGCGACCTGGCCGGCAGTGTGAACTACAACACCGTCACCGACCTCTACGCCCCCGGCTTCAACGGCTCGCTGGCCTACACCAACTCCAACTACATGATGCGCGCCATGGCAACCTACTCGACCGGTCTCAACAAGCACGGCTGGGCATTTACCGTCAGCGCCATCGGCCGATATGCCAAGGAAGGCATCATGAAGGGCACCTTCTACAACAGCGCCGGCCTCTTCATGAGCATCGAGAAGGTTTTCAACGCCAACAACTCGCTGACCCTGACCGCCTTCGGTGGCCCCACGCAGCGCGCCACCGGCCGCCCCGTAGTGCAGGAAGCCTACGACCTGGCCGGCACCAACCTCTACAACCCCGACTGGGGCTATCAGGACGGCAAGAAGCGCTCGGCCCGCATCACAGAGACCTTCGACCCCACCGTGATGCTCAACTGGCTCTTCAAGAAGGACAACACCATAGTCAACACGGCCGCCGGCTTCCGCAGCATGTACTACAACCGCACGGCCCTGCAGTACTACAAAGCCACCGACCCCAACCCCTCGTACTACCGCTACCTGCCTTCCTACTTCGAAGGCCGCGACAACATGGAGGCCGCCGACCTCTACCGCAACGAGTGGCTCACCAACGAGGACTTCCGTCAGATCAAGTGGGATGACCTCTATCAGATCAACTATCTGAACAACATCCAGAACGAGACGCTCCCCATCGAAGAGCACAAGGGCTCCAGCTACATCATGGAGAACCGCATCAACCACCAGCTCAACGCCATGCTCAGCTCCTACATCAACACCCGCATCAACGACGTGATGAGCCTGCAGGGCGGCGTTAGCTTCAACTACACCAAGAGCTCCAACTACAAGACCGTCCGCGACCTCATGGGCGGCCAGTTCTGGCTTGACATCGACCCCTTCTCCGACCGCGTTATAGCACTGAGCCCGCAGCAGCTCCAGAACGACCTTGACAACCCCAACCGCCGCGTGGGCAAGGGCGACCGCTTCGGCTACGACTACGACATCCACGCCATCCGCGCTGATGCCTGGCTGCAAAATGTTATCAACCTGCCCCACTGGGACATCAACTACGGCCTGCAGCTCTCCTACACCCAGTTCTACCGCGACGGCAACATGCGCAACGGCCGTGCTCCCAACAACTCGCTTGGCAAGAGCAAGACCCTGCGATTCGACAACGCCATGGCCAAGGTGGGCGCTCTCTACAAGCTCGACGGCCGCAACCAGTTCGCACTCCACCTCGAGTACGGCACGCGCGCCCCGCTCTTCGACCAGGTTTTCGTCTCGCCCCGCGTCAAGAACACCATCGCCGAGGGCGTTGAGAGCGAACGCGACTTCTCCGGCGACATCTCCTATATCTGGAACTACCGCCGCTTCCGAGGCAGCATCACCGGCTTCTACACCCAGGTCGACAACGCCACCGAGCGAAACGGCTTCTACGACGACGACTACCAGACCTACGTGAACTACGTTCTCACCGACGTCAAGCGCGTCTACAAGGGCATTGAGCTGGGTATGGCCTACAAGATCACCCCGAGCGTGACGGCTACCTTCGCCGGCCAGTACTCCCGCTTCCAGTACAAGAACAATCCTCAGGGCACCCGCTCCGTCGAGAACGGCCTCTACGCCGACACCACCAATACCGTATACCTTAAGAACTACTACCTGGGCTCCACGCCCCAGTTCGCCGCCAACCTCGGCATCGACTGGCAGGCTCCCAAGAACTGGTTCTTCAACGTCAACGGTACCTGGCAGGGCGACGCTTACGTCAACCTCGCCCCGGCATACCACGAGGAACTTCCCAACCTGGTGACGGCATTCCCCAACTACTCCCAGGCTCAGCTCGAGGAGAAAATCGCCGAGCTCTCCGCCCAGGACAAGCTGAAGAACTCCTTCACCCTGAATGCCTCCATCGGCAAGCTCATCTATATCAACCGCAAGGTGAGCCTGAACGTGAACCTCAACGTGAACAATATTCTCAACAACAAGAATATTGCCACCTACGCATACCAGCAGGGCCGTCTGGACCGCACCAACTACGACCGCGACAAATATCCGACCCGTCTGAGCTACGCACAGGGTATCCGCGTCTACCTTAACGTTGGCGTAAGATTCTGATTGAACGGTTTTAAGCCTTACATCAAAAAAGAACAAGTGTTATGAAAAAATATCTCATATTCCTTGCAGCCGGCGCGGCCCTCGCTGCTTCCTGCGACGACGACTTTGCCCGTCCGCCGGTTGTGCTCCCGGAGGTTGTCCAGATTACCTCGAACACCACTTTGGCCGATTTCAAGACCGACTATTGGGGCGCGCTGAACGCTCCCACCACCATCGGTCTGAACGAGAACCAGGACACCATCATCTTCAAGGGTCGTGTGTGCTCCTCCGACGAAACCGGCAACATCTACAAGAATCTCATCGTTCAGGGCACTAACGAACAGGGCGAGCAGGTTGCAATAACCCTGTCGATCAACGCCAACGACATCTATGAGACACTGCCCTTCGGACAGGAAGTGGCCATCGTGGCTACCGGACTGAGCGTGGGTCCCTACCGCAATCTGTTCCAGTTCGGCGCCATCAGCGGCGACCAGATGACCTTTATGGACGAGGCCATTTTCAAAGAGCACGTTGTGCGCACCGGCTCCGGTCTTCCTGACCCCGCAAAGGTCGACACCACTCTGACCACCATTGCCGAAATCAATGCCGCCAAGACTGCCACCGACGGCCTTCGCCTTTGGCAGAGCCGTCTGGTGCGCGTCAAGGGCGTGAGCTTTGAGGAGGCCGGTCAGCCCTTTGCCGGCGCCCAATCCACCAACCGCTATATTAAGGATGCCGAAGGCAACCGTCTGCTGGTTCGCAACAGCGCCTACGCTTCCTTCTCGGGCGACGCCATGCCTTACGGCACCGGCGACGTCGTAGCAATCCTGAGCTACTACTCCAACGACTGGCAGCTGCTGCTCATCGACAAGGAAGGCTGCATCGGCTTCGACGGCAGCACTCCCGACACTCCCGACACTCCCGACACTCCCGTCACCCCCGGCGCCGCTACAGGCGAAGGCACTGCCGACAGCCCCTACAACGTAACCAAGGCCCTGCAGGTGATAGCAGCCGGCCCGGCCGAAACCGAGGTGTACGTAAGCGGCAAAATCACCAAGGTCGAGGAACTCAGCACTTCCTTCGGCAACGCCACCTATCTCATCGGCGACGAAGGCTCGTCGGAGACTCTGAAGGTTTTCCGCGGATACTGGTTCAACGGCGAGAAGTTCACTTCCGAAGACCAGCTCGCAGTTGGCGCCTCTGTCACCGTCAAGGGCGTTCTGGTGAACTATATGGGCAATACCCCCGAAGTTTCGCAGGGTAACCAGGTGGTAGTCTACAACGGCCAGACCGCCGGCGGCGGTGACACTCCCGTCACCCCCGGCGTGGAGAACGTGATATACTCCGGCCTGCCCGACAGCGCCACCGAGCTGCCCGCCGACTGGACTCTGGACAATGTTGTGCTCCCCGAGGGCGCTTCGTACATCTGGTCGTGGAAGACATACCAGGAGAAAGGCTACCTCAACGCCAGCGCCTATGTCAACAGCCAGTCGCTCGCTTCGGAGGCCTACGCCATCTCGCCCGTGATTGACCTCACCGGCGCCACCGGCTGCGCAATGAGCTTCGACCATGCCGCCAAGTTCCAGACCACACTGACCAAACTCTGCGGAGTTGTGGCCCGCGTCGAAGGCACCACCGAGTGGACAGCACTTACCGTGCCCGAATGGCCCGCGGCCGGCGCATGGACCTTCAAGAACTCCGGCAGCATCGACCTCTCGGCCTTCGACGGCAAGAAAGTTCAGATAGCCTTTAAATATGCCTCCGATGCCTCGGGTGCCGACACCTGGGAAATCAAAAACCTCAACGTTACCGGCAAGAAATAATCCCGCCCCATGAATATCTTCAAATCAACATTATACGGCTTTGCCGCCTTCGCTGCCGCCGCGTCCGTGCTCACTGCGTGCCAGGACGATGTGGACGCCCCCGCAGTGAACATCCCGGTGGCTACCAGCACCCCGAACACCACCCTGGCTGAGTTCAAGGAAATGTTCTGGCAGGACGACAATAATTACTGCGTCCACGCCATCAACCCCGACGATCCGCAGGCCCGAATCATCATCCACGGCCGCGTGACCACTTCCGACGAGGAGAGCAACGTGTTCAAGTTCCTCGTTATTCAGGACGAAACCGCAGCCCTGACTTTCTCCATCGACTCCTACAACCTGTACCTCAACTACCGTCGCGGTCAGGAAATAGTGATGGACGTCACCGATATGTTCGTCGGCAAGTATGCCGGCCAGCAGCAGATGGGCGACTCGTCGTTCTACGACGTGCAGAAGACCCCTCAGGTGACCTTTATGAGCCTGGAGCGTTTCCAGCGCAAAGCCGAGCTCAACGGCGTGCCCGAAATCTCCAAGCTCGACACCATCGACATCGAGACCTTCGCAGAGCTGCTCACCAACACTCCCGAGGTGCAGCGCAAGTACCAGAGCCAGTTCGTGCGCCTGAAGAACGTTTACTTCGAGGATGCCGGCAAGAAGAAATTCTCCGAGTACCACGTAAACACCAACGACGCCCAGAACCGCAACATCATCGACCGCAACGGCCAGAGCATCACCCTACGCACCAGCGGCTACTCCACATTCTGGAATGAAATCCTCCCCGAAGGCAACCTCGACATCGTCGGCACTCTTACCTACTTCAACGGCTCCTGGCGCCTCATCCTCAACGACCGTCAGGGCGTTGTGAGCGTGGGCGAGCGTCCCGGCACCCGCGAGAATCCTTACGACGTCACCGAGGTTATCGCTCTTGAAGCTGCCCAGAACACCGACCGCGGCTGGGTTCGCGGCTACATCGTGGGCGCTGTCGCTCCCGAGGTCGAGACCGTTGCCGCCAATACCGACATCGAGTGGGAGGCACCCACAGTGCTGGCCAACACCCTCGTTATCGGCCCGACGACCGACACCAACGACTTCTCGCAGTGTCTCGTAGTCGCTCTGCCGGCCGACTCCCCCCTGCGCGAGTACGGCAACCTGCGCAACAACCCCGGCAACCTCGGCAAGGAAATCTACCTCCAGGGCTCCTTCGAGAAGTATATGGGCACATGGGGCATCACCGGCAACAACGGCACCGCATCCGAGTTCTCCATCGAAGGCGTAACCATCGATACCGGCGAGGTTCCCGCAGGCTCCGGCACGGAAGAAAGCCCCTACAACGTGGCTCAGGTGGTAGCTCTCAACCCCACCAGCACTACCACGGCCGTCGAAACCGGCGTTTGGGTCAAGGGCTACATCGTAGGCTCCATGCCCACCGGCGGCTCTTCCACTACCCTGAGCGGCACCAACTTCAGCACTCAGGACGCAGCCACCACCAACCTCGTGCTCGGCCCGACCCCCGACTGCACCGACTACAGCAAGTGCGTGGGCGTTCAGCTCTCGGCCAGCATCCGCGGCGAGCTCGCTCTGGCCAACAAGCCCGAAAACCTCGGCAAGGTGCTCGAAATCAAGGGCGACGTGATGAAGTACTGCGGTGGCCCCGGCATCAAGAACGCCACCAACTACAAGCTCAGCGGCTCCGACAACCCCAACCCCAATCCCAACCCCGGAACCGGCGAGGGAGCCGGCACCAAGGAAGATCCCTACAACGTTGCCAAGATTATCTCGCTGAATCCCACCAGCACTCAGACTGCCGTTGAGACCGGTGTATGGGCCGAGGGCTACATCGTTGGCTCGATGCCCACCGGCGGCTCCTCCACGCTGCTGAGCGGCACAAACTTCGGCATCCAGGACGCTGCCACCACCAACCTCGTGCTCGGTCCGACTCCCGACTGCACCGACTACAACCTGTGTATCGGCGTTCAGCTCTCCACCAGCATACGCGGCGAGCTCGCTCTGGCCAACAAGCCTGAAAACCTCGGCAAGAAGCTGGCCGTCAAAGGCGACGTGATGAAGTACTGCGGCGGCCCCGGCATGAAGAATGTAACCGAGTTCGTGCTCGACGGCAACGGCGGCGGCAACACCCCCGACCCGACGCCCACCACCGTGACCAGCCTCAACGTTACCTTCGACGGCGGCTCCATGCCCACCGGCTGGAGCAACGTTCAGGTAAGCGGCGACAAGGCCTGGTATGTAACTTCCTTCGACAACAACTACTACGCAGCCATGACCGGCTACAAGGGCACCACTCCGCCCTTCGACCAGTGGCTTATCTCCCCGGCCATCGATCTGAGCCAGGTGAGCGACAAGGTGCTCACCTTCGACAGCCAGGTCAACGGCTACGGCTCCACTACGACAACCTTCGGCGTCTACGTGCTCACCACGGCCAACCCCGCCACCGGTAATCCCACCCAGCTCAACGCCACCATAGCAACGGCTCCCGCAAGCGGCTACAGCGGCTTCGTGAACTCCGGCAATGTCAGCCTGGCGGCGTACTCCGGCACCGTCTACATCGGCTTCCGCTACTACGCCACTCAGGACGCCAACTACGCCACCTGGTGCGTCGACAACATCCGTCTCAACGCCGGCTCCACTCCCGATCCGAATCCCAACCCCAATCCCAATCCGGATCCGGACCCCAATCCCAATCCCGGTGAGGCAGTGACCTTCTCGGCAACAGCAATGACCGTGCCCGGCACCACCACCGTGAGCGGCATCTCCGTCGACATCGAGAAGGGCGCAGGCGCTACAGCTCCCACTCTCCACGCCGGTACTTCCGCAATCCGCACCTACGCCAAGAACACTATGGCCTTCAGCGGCGCAAAGATGGCTAAGATTGTCTTCACCGTCAACACCGGCTCCATGAAGTACCGCTACACCGACATCGTGCCCTCCACCGGCACCATCACCCCGGCACAGGCCACCGGCGATACCACCGTGACCTGGGTAGGCGATGCCTCCGAGGTGACCTTCACCGTCGGCGACAAGGGCGTCTACGGCTCCGAGTCCGACAAGCCCGGCCAATTCCACTTCACCAAAATAGAAGTATACCCCGCCAACTAAGCGGCAAAATACCACCCACGCAAGGGGCGCGACCACACCGGCCGCGCCCCTGCCCTGTCTATAGAGTGAATAGTGAATAGTGAATAGTGGGCGGCCCAAGGAGGGCGAGCTTCCAGCTCGCAAGCCGCGAAGGGCCGGCAATTATTATGGGGCGGGGATTTGCAATCCCCGCCGACCCGCCGGCGCTAACTTTTGCTCGAAAAGAGAATATTGGGAGGGAGGCCCAAGGAGGGCGAGCTTCCAGCTCGCAAGCCGCGAAGGGCCGCGAAGGGCCGCCAATCATTATGGGGCGGGGATTTGCAATCCCCGCCGACCCGCCGGCGCTAACTTTTGCTCGAAAAGAGAATAGCATTTGCCGCCCGGCTGGGATTGCAAATCCCAGCCCCTAGCGTCGATGCAAGCAGCGGAGGGTGCCAACGGTCCATAGGTTGGCGGGCCCTTTCGCGGCTTGCGAGCTGGAAGCTCGCCCTCCTTGTGGCTCGCTCTCCTTGTTGGCGGGCCCTTTCGCGGCTTGCGAGCTGGAAGCTCGCCCTCCTTGTGGCTCGCCCTCCTTGTGGCTCGCCCTCCTTGTGGCTCGCCCTCCTTGGGTGCCTCCCATTATTCACTATTCACTATTCACTATTCACTATCCACTACAACCATTCGGGGGCGGCGGTTGTTAGATGTACTGACCGTGGATTTGTGTAATCCGACTCTTTTAACTACTTTTGCAAAAACGTTTCAGACTAACAATCAAAAGATATGGGTAAATTTCTTTCCGACTTCAAAGAGTTTGCCATGAAGGGCAATATTATCGATATGGCCGTCGGCGTTATCGTAGGCGGCGCTTTCGGTAAGATAGTAAGCTCTCTGGTAAACGATATCCTGATGCCTGTGATTTCCGTGGTCACCGGCGGCAGCGGCTTTGCCAACCTCAAATATGTCATTACTCCGGCCGGCACTGACGAAGCCGGCGTTACTATAAGCGAAGTCGCCGTGAACTACGGTATGTTCATCCAGAACATCGTCGATTTCCTCATCATCGCGTTCAGTATCTTCGTTGCCCTGCGCGTGATCATGAAGTTCAAGAAGAAAGAGGAAGAGGCTCCGGCCGCTCCTGCGGCTCCCACTCAGGAGGAACTGCTCACCGACATCCGCGACCTGCTGCGCAAAGACCTTGAGTCCAAAAAATAACATCGGAGCCGACGCTCCCATTTTCCTTATAGGCTTCATGGGCACGGGCAAGAGCACTCTTGGCCGTGCCCTGGCTGCTTATATGCCGGGACGCGAATATGTCGACCTCGACGACCTCACAGAGGCCACGCTGGGCATGACGGCAGCTGAGGCTTTCGCCACGCTCGGGCCGGATGCCTTCCGCGAGGCTGAGAGTGCCGCCTTGCGCACTGTGTGCGGGCGGAGGGGCCTCATAGTGGCCTGCGGAGGGGGAACGCCGTGTTTCGGCGACAATATGGATGTCATGCTGGCCGGTGGCATCGTTGTGCGACTGAGCGCGGATCCCGAGCGGCTGCTTCGACGCCTCGTCGAGGGCGGCGACAAGCGGCCTTTGGTGGCCGGACTTAGCGGTGAGGCTTTGCGGCAGCGCGTAGAGGCCCTTCAGGCCGAGCGCGAGCCCTACTATGCCCGTGCGCACCGCACCTTCGATGCCACATATCTCGAAAATGCCACCGAAATAGCGAGTACGGTACGCAGATTCATCGCCGAAATTCTCTGAGCGCCAAAGATGGGCGGCGGGGAATCAGCGGCGCCAGAAGGCGGGGGTGAACAGAACCAATACAGTGAAGATTTCGAGACGGCCGATGAGCATAAGTGCGCTCAGAATCCATTTTGCGGTGTCGGGGAGGATGTCGTAGTTGCCGCCGAAGCCCGTAACGCCGGCTCCCAAACCGGTGTTGCTCAGGCACGAGAAGGACGAGAAGAAGGCGTCGACAATGGGAACACCGCAAGCCGAGAGCAGGGTGCCTCCGGCAACGACAAGAATCATGTAGATACACAGGAAAGCTATCACCTTGGTGACCAGGTCGGGGTTGACAACCTTGTCGTTGACCTTGACGGAGAGGATGGCGTTGGGGTAGATGCAGCGGTAGAGCTCGTTTCGGGCATTTTTGAAGAGGTAGAGCAGACGGTCGATTTTGGCACCGCCGGAAGTGCTCCCCGCGCAAGCACCGGAGAACATCATCAGGAAAGTCAGCGAAAGCACAAGCGGCCCCCAGGCCTCGAAATTTGTAACGGTGAAACCCGTCGAGGTTATAGTGCTGACAATCTGGAAGAGAGGGTCGATGGTGATGTCAGTCCAGTCGTTCATCTGCCCGCGGTAGATGATGGTGATAGAGAAAATCACGAGCATCACGGCGATGACAGAAACGTAGGTCGTAAAGACGTCGTTTTGTCGCAGAGCTTTGAAATTACCGGTAAAAGTCTTGTATATCAGGCCGAAGTTGACACCACCGAGGAACATAAACACAATCAGGACCGATTTTACGTAGACAGAGCCGTTCCATGCTCCGATGCCGGTGTCCTGAGTGGTGTAGCCGCCGGTAGAGATGGCTCCGAAGGCGTGGCATATGCTTTCGAAGAGGTTCATCGGGCCGGCCCAAAGGAGCAGGATGAGAAGTATTGTGAGGCAAATATAGATGGACCACAGCATTTTGGCGGTCTGGCTGATGCGGGGCCGGATTTTGTCGTGGGTAATGCCTGTGACTTCTGCGTTGAACATCTGCATACCCCCCGAGTGGTTGAGCATGGGGATTATGGCGAGAGTGAACAGGATAATACCCATACCTCCGATCCATTGCATCATGGCGCGCCAGATGTGGATTCCGTGGCTCATGCCTTCCACGCTGGTAAGAATCGACGCGCCGGTGGTAGTGAAGCCGCTCATGGCCTCAAAGAAGGCATCGGAGAAGGAAATGGGCCGGGAGCAAAACAGGAAAGGCACCAAGCCGAAGAGCGAGAAAACGACCCAGACGGAGGCCGTCAGCAGAAAGCCGTCGCGCTTGCCCAGGTGGGCGGACTGGGGCTTGGCAAAGCGGGCCAGGCAGAGCCCGCAGATGCCCGTGGCGGCCGCCGTGGCCAGGAAGGGAATCCAGTCGGGCTCGTCGTAGATGAGCGAAACGCCCGCCGGGAAGAGCATGAACACACATTCTATGCAAAGGAGCCAGCCGATGATGCGCTGAAGCATCGGCAGGTTCACAAGGTGTCGGCGGGCAAGGGCAATCACGGGGGCGTCAGTTGAAAAGTTTTTCTACCTTATGGAGCCACCCGGCCAGACAGAACACCAGAACGCGATCGCCGGGCTGCAGGATGGTGCCGCCGGTGATGAGCATGCCCCGACCGTCGCGAATCAGGCCGGCCAGAGTCATCTGTCGGTTGAGTTTGAGGTCTTTGACGGGCGTACCGGCGATGCGGGAGCCGGCGTGCACCTCGAGTTCGGCCACTTCGGCGTCGGCGAGAGCCAGGCATTTGCTGGTGCTGGAATCGGCGTCGAGCAGGAGCTGGAATATGGAGCTTGAAGCAAGCAGCTTTTTGTTGACCACCGTGCCGATGTTGAGGTTTTCGGCTTGGGATATGAACTGAATGTTTTCAACGTTGGCCACCGTCTTCTTTACGCCCATCTCCTTGGCCGTCAGGCAGGTTAGGATGTTGGTTTCGGAGCTGTCGGTGAGTGCTGCAAAGGCGTCGAAGTCGGCAATGCCGATGTCGGCCAGCAGGTCGGTGTCGCGAGCGTCGCCGTGGATAATCTCGCAGTCGGGGCATTTTGCGGGCAGCCGTTTGCAGACTTCGAGGTCTTTCTCTATAATCTTGAATTTGAAGCGGTCGCCGGCGAGGTTTACCAGACGTATGGCCATTTTGGAGCCGCCCATAATGAGCACGCGCCGTATCTTGTGGCTGGTTTTGCCGCAAAGGGCGGGCAGGTCGGCCACATGGTCGCGTGTGGTGGTGATGTAGAGGATGTCGCCCGGCTCCATAAAGTCGTCCCCGCGGGGAATGATAGTCTCGTGGTTGCGCTTGATGGCCGAAACGTGGAAGTTTCGGTGGCCGGAGGCGAATTCCTTGAGTTGCATGCCTGCCAGGGGAGCGCCTTCGCGCAGTTTGATGCCGGCAAGAAGAATGGAGCCGTCGTGGAGCTCGAACCAGTTTCGCACCCATGAGTGGCGCAGGGAGGTTATGATTTCTTCGGCGGCCAGATATTCGGGATAGATCACTCTGTCGACTCCGATATGCTTGACGTGGCTGGTGTTTGCCGGATTCATGAAGTCGTAGGTGTCTATACGGGCCACCGTGGTTCGCGCACCGAGATTTTTGGCTATAGAGCAGGCCACGATGTTGTTCGTCTCGTATGGCGTAACGGCGATGAATAGGTCGCAGCCGCCGGCACCGGCCTCGCGCAGGGTGGCGAACGAGGTCGGGTTGCCGACCTGGGTCATCAGGTTGTAGTTGGCGTCGAGGGTGGCGAGCCGTTCCTGATTTTCGTCGACGAGCATAATGTCCTCTTCCTCGTTGGAGAGGAGTTTTGCAAGGTGAGAGCCTACTTCGCCGGCTCCGGCAATAACGATTTTCATTTTGCGGAGAGAATAGCCGTTAAGATAGAATCGGTGTCGAAACCGCACATGGCGTGCTGCTCGGCGGGGGTGGCCTGAGGTATGAAGCGGTCCGGGATGCCCAGACGCACAACCTTTATGCCCGGGGCGTTCAAGGCCATCCATTCCGCCACGGCACCGCCGAGGGCGCCGGCGCAGGTGCCGTCCTCGACCGTGACCACGGGCATACGGGCATCGGCGATGCGGCGCAGTATGCTCTCGTCGAGAGGCTTGAGGAAAACCATGTCGAAAACGGCGGCTTGCACGCCCTTCTCGGCGGCGCGTTCGGCGGCGGCGAGGGCGTCGTCGGCCACCGGCCCCAGAGTGAGCACGGCCACGTCGGTTCCTTCGCGGAGCTGCTCGCCTTTGCCGGTTTCGAGGGCGCGCATTTCGTTCTTCCAGTCGACAAGGCGTCCGCCGCCTCGGGGATAGCGGATTGCGAAGGGACCATGGTCGGTGGTGGCGGCGGTGAACATCAGGTTGCGAAGCATATGCTCGTTGCGAGGCGCCGAGATGGTCATGCCGGGGACGGTGCGCAGGTAGGCAAGGTCGTAGGCGCCATGGTGGGTAGCGCCGTCTTCGCCCACCAGGCCTGCGCGGTCGATGCAGAAGGTCACCGGGAGGCGGTTGAGGGCAACGTCGTGGATAATATGGTCGTAGCCTCGCTGAAGGAAGCTGGAGTAGATGGCCACAAAGGGCTTCATGCCGTCCTTGGCCATGCCGCCGGCGAAGGTCACGGCGTGGCCTTCGGAGATACCCACGTCGAAGACGCGCTCCGGGAGCTGAGCCTGCATGGTTGCCACCGAAGTCCCCGAGGGCATGGCCGCCGTGATGGCCACTATGGCCGGGTCGGCTTTGGCCAACTCGAGCAGAGTGTTGCCGAATACGTCTTGGTACTTGAGCGGTTGCGGGCCTGCCTTTTGGGAGCCTTTGCGGGAGCCGGTCTCGGGGTCGAAGCAGCCCGGGGCGTGCCATGTGGCGGGGTCGGCCTCGGCGGGGGCATAGCCTTTGCCTTTTACGGTCCGCAGATGGAGAATGCGCGGGCCTTCCATATCGCGGATGTCGGTGAGCACCCGCACGATGGTCTCAATGTCGTGGCCGTCGAAGGGTCCGAAGTAGCGTATGTTGAGACCCTCAAAGAGGTTCTGCTGCTTGGTCAGAAGGCTTTTGAGAGAATTGTTGAAGCGAAGCACGGCACCGCGGCGACGGTCGGATACGAGGTGCAGTTTGCGGAGCGCCTTGAAGATTTTGAAGCGGACGTCGTTGTAGGCCTTCGAAGCAGTGAGGCGGGAGAGGTAAGAGTTGAGCGCTCCAACGTTTTTATCGATGCTCATGTCGTTGTCGTTGAGCACGATAAGGAGGTTATTCGGAGTGTTGGCGGCATTGTTGATGCCCTCGAAGGCCAGACCGCCGCTTATAGAGGCATCACCAACGACGGCGACCACATTTCGTCGCTCCTCGCCCTTTAGGCGCGAAGCAATCGCCATGCCCAGGGCCGCCGAGATAGAGTTGGAGGCGTGTCCGGCGGCAAAGGTGTCGTATTCGCTCTCGTCGGGGTTGGGGAAGCCGCTGAGACCGTCCTTGCGTCGGTTGCCGGCGAAGGCGTCGCGGCGCCCGGTGAGAATCTTGTGGCCGTAGGCCTGATGACCCACGTCCCAAACGATACGGTCGCGCGGGGTGTCGAAAACATAATGTAGGGCCACGGTAAGCTCCACCGCGCCCATGCTTGAGGCGAAGTGGCCCGGATTGTCGGCCAGGCTGGCTATGAGGAACTTGCGTATTTCATCGCATACCTGAGGAAGTTGCTCGGGAGCGAGGCTTCGCAGGTCGGCGGGCAAGTTGATGGAATCGAGCAGGGGAGTGACAGTGCAAACGCTCATTTCCTGATATATTTTTTATACATCGGCACAAACACAATGATTGCCGAGGCCACGATGACAAAGAGCGTGTAGAGGGTCAGAGGCGCGCGGGCAATAATATACGCCACCAGCGCCAGCCATATCACGCCCAGAATAACGAAGCGGACAATAACCGAAGGTTGAATTTTTTGATGCATCGGTGCAAAATTAGCAAAAAATCCTCATCCGCCAAAGAAAAACCGCCCGACCCGGAGGGGTCAGGCGGCAAAGACTTTTTAATAGACGCTTTATCAAGCCTCCTTCTTGCCGGGACGACGCTCTTTGATGCGAGCCTTCTTGCCGGTGAGCTTGCGGAGATAGTAAAGCTTTGCACGGCGTACCTTACCGCGCTTGTTGATGGTGATGGAGTCGATGAAGGGGCTCTCGATGGGGAAGATACGCTCAACACCGATGTTGTCGCTCATCTTGCGGACGGTGAAACGCTTCTTGGCACCTTCGCCGGAAATGCGGATCACAACGCCGCGGTACTGCTGGATACGCTCTTTGTTGCCCTCTTTGATGCGGTAAGCCACTGTGATAGTGTCGCCGGGAGCAAAGTCGTACTCTTGGGTCTGCTTGCCGGTGGCAAAAGCCTCTTCGGCAATCTTAATCAAGTCCATTGTTTGATAACTGGTTTAATGTTAACATTATTCGCAATATAAACAGGCTGCATGTCCTGCCAGAGATTGGGAATCCGGCCGCAAAGGTAATACTTTTTTCTCACTTACGCAAATATTATTTCCGGCCGCTCTTCTTCTTGGGTCTGAAAATCAAATAAAATGCGTATCTTTGCGGCGCTATGGGCAATCAGAGCAGTCAGAATCGAAACGGGGCGCAGGGACCCGGCGGCAGGCAATCTCTAATCATCGGGGTAGTCGGCCTGTTGGTCATGCTATTTATGGCGGTCTACTCCTATAATTATTTTGAAGAAGAGGAGCGTCGCGACCGTCATTACCGCGAGAGTCATCAGCTTGATTCAGTCCTCTTCCGTGAGCACCTTGCAGAGCAGCAAGTGGTGCGCGCACGGCAGCAATGGATTAGCGACTCCATAGCGCGTGCAAATGCGCCGAGATACTCTCTGGAGTCCGTCCGACAGATGGTACGCGCCCGGGTGCCCAGTTACTCCTGGATCTACCTCTGGCGGCTCAACAACGACGAGTGGATAATGCGCTACATGCGGGAGTACGGCGGCAAGGAGCACTGGTTCATGCAGCGCTTCAACCCCACAACGCGCCATTTCGAGCGTGCCCGCGAATATGCCACCGTGGCCTACCGCAGCAACGGTTCCTCCGTGAATACGCGGCTGCCAAACGCCCGATGTCGTTTCACCGAGCATAGTTTGACAGGAAGTCTCGAATATTATGAGGACGACGACCCTGTGCGCTACTACAGCCGGCGAGGAATAGAAAGCATATGCCTCATCCCCTCGACTACCACCAGTCCCCTGGCGCAGCAGCGCATCCGCGCTCTCCGCTCCGCCCCGGACTACTACTACGACGATGACGACGACGACGACGACGAAGACGAATACAATTACGATTACGACGAAGACCTCTATTATTACTACGGCGAGTGAAGGGTCGGCGATGGTGCTTTTTTTGCGGTTATAAGCGCGATTTTTACAAAAATATGCGATAAGCGACCCGGGGAAATGTTAAATCCGGGCGAAAAATTTGCGGGGATAGAAAAAAAGCGCTAATTTCGCTTTTGCAAAAGAGGCCGCAGGTCGGTTCTCTGCGACGGTATCTTCACCGTTTGTGCAATTTGTCGGTCCGGTTCGCCGGCGGCAGAAGTGAAGTGTCGGCATATCGTCGCGATGTCAGCCCCCGCAGGCGAGGCATCATAGTTTTTTCATATCGCTCCCGATGGCGAACTTCAAAACAAACCCTTCGGGGGGTAGGCGCGGACTGCGTCTGCACTTGACGTTTGCGATATGAAAACAACATCAGGACTCTTACATACTTTCGAATAACTTTACTGCTGCGAGCAACGCACCACGCGATGTTCGTGGCCTTGTCGTGCGTCTAAATCACCATATATAGAAATCACGCAAACCAAAACCGGAGAGGCTGCACCGCAATGGTGGCAGCCCTCCTTTTTTTGCATAGCCTTTGGAAAATTCTGCGGATTAATGAGTTGGGAGAAGTTATCAACAGTTTGTTGATAAGTGTCGATAAGTTATCGACATTGGTAGTCGGAGTGTTGATAACTTTTGCAGAGCCGGCTTTGGCAGAGGTCGGAGTAGGGTTGGCCGGAGTTCCGGTTTCGGGATGTTTTTGGCTGTTTCGGAAATTTTAAGTAATTTTACACCGATTTTGCTATGGCGGCCGACGACGAGCCGCACAAAGAGTACAAACGACAATCATCACGGCAATGAAAATATCAAACCTCCGGTGCTTGTTTGCGGTTTTTGCGGTATGCTTGGTGGCATGCCTTCCGGCTGCGGCCCAGGAGCATTTCCACCGCAGTCTGGAGCAGGTGAGCTTTGTGCCCAAAGGCGCCTGGATAGGCGGCGTGAGCGTAAGTTACTCCCAGAGCGACCAGGACAACTATCAGTTTTTGGTTTTTGAAAGCATCAACGGCGATACATATCAGTTTAAGGTAAGCCCTACGGTGCTTTTCAGCTTCCGCGACAATCTGGCCGCCGGCGGCCGCTTCTCCTACAGTCGCAAGCGCACCCGACTGAACACAGCCGACATCGTGCTGGACTCGGAGACGGACTACAACATCGACAATCTCTACAGCATATCGCAGAGCTACCACGGCACGGCCCTCTTCCGCAGCTACTTCAGCCTGGGGCGCTCGACGCGTTTCGGCATGTTCGCCGAGGTGCAGCTCGAGCTCGGCGGCGGTCAGAGCAAACTCTGCAACGGCTCCGGCAATGACCTCACCGGCACGTATTCGCGCAACTTCAGCCTCAACGTCGGCCTCGCCCCGGGTATGTGCGTATTTCTAAACAACTATTCCGCGCTGGAGGTCAATGTCGGCGTGCTCGGTTTCGGCTATAACCACACCCACGCCATCACCGACCAAATCTACGTGGCCAACATGAACACCAACCACGCCAATTTCAAAATAAACCTGTTCAGCATCACTTTCGGCGTGATGTTCTACATATAATACCGGGGCCATATGAAACTGAAAACGATACTTCTGCTTCTGCTGGCCACGGTGAGTATGGCAGCATCCGGCCAGACCATAGTCCGCAAGGGCGAACGCGAGCCCGACAGCGTGCGTATGGTCGTTGTAGGCCGCGACACGGTCAACATCATCATTCCCGAGCGCAACTTCGGACGCTTCGACCGCGGTCTGTTCAACTATATATTCATTCCGCGAGGCAAATGGGGCTTCGGCGTCACCGCCAGCTACGGCGAGCTCAACACCGAGGACATCCAGGTGCTCTCCATCCTCAAGGATGTCAATTTCAAGGGCAAGCAGTACTCCATCAAGCCCTACATGAGCTACTTCATCAGCCACAACCAAAGCATAGGCCTCAAATTCAACTACACCCGCGGCATCGCTGACTTAGGGCGCCTGGCAGTGGATTTCGACGAAGACCTCAACTTCACTCTCCGCGATGTGAGCTACTACCAGCAGAGCTTCGCCGTCGGTGCCTTCTACCGCAACTATATCGGTCTGGACCAGAACGGACGCTTCGGCGTCTTCAACGAGGTCGACCTGCAGTTTGCCAGCGGCTCATCGCGCTTCAAGCGCCTCTACAACGGCGAACCGCGCGACACCCGCACCCTCACCACGCAGGCCTCGCTCAACTTCAGCCCGGGCGTGTGCGTATTCATTCAGGAATATGTGAGCTTCAACGTCAGCTTCGGCGTTTTTGGCCTGAAAATGAGGCACGAAAAGCAGTACACCGATGGCGTCGAAGAAGGCTCGCGCTTCACTTCCGGCGCCAATTTCCGTTTCAATATCTTCAATATCAATTTCGGCCTGATGGTCGTTATCTAAGGCATGAAAATGGAAAAAATCTTCAGGATTGTATCGGCTCTGGTACTCACCCTTGCAATGGGAGCCTGCATAACCAACGATATACCTTATCCCCGCATACAACCCAACTTTCTGACTTTCAACGTGCTCGGGCAGGATGGTGGCACCGTCATCGACTCCATAAACCGCTCGGTGACCGTCACCCTCGAAGAAACGGCCGACATCTACGCCGTGCAGGTCAGCGGATACACCCTCACCCCCGGCGCCAGCCTGCAGGAAGACATTTTCTCGGCGCCAATCGACATGTCCGCTCCCGTAAGCGTCATTCTTTCGCTCTATCAGGACTATACCTGGACCATCAAGGCCAACCAGACCATCGAACGTTATTTCGAAGTCGAAGGCCAGGTAGGCTCCTCGCTCATCGACGTTCCCGGCCGACGCATAATAGTGCAGGTTCGCAAGGGCAGCGACCTGAGCAAGCTGCGCGTGATTCGCGCAAAGCTGGCCAACGAAGGCTCGACCATGGATCCCGACATTGCCGAAGGCGGTACCATCGACGCCTCTCACCCCGTTACTATTAAGGTATACGTCTTCGACCACCGCCAGGACTGGACCCTCTATGCCGAGACGGTCGAGGAAACAGTGCGGACTGTCAGCGTCGACGCCTGGACAAACGTGATGTGGATTCAAGGCTCCGCCGAAGCCGGCGCCGACAACGGCGCCCAGTACCGCCTCCAGGGCGACAACGAATGGATAGATGTCCCGGCGGCTAACATAACCCACAACGGCGGGTCGTTCACCGCCCGCGTAGACCATCTTAGCCCCAACACGGCATACGAGGCCCGCGCAACATCCGGCCAGGACGCCGGCGAAACCCTCACGGCCACCACCGGCTCCGCCATCCAGCTGCCCAACAGCGACTTCGACCAGTGGTGGCTCGACGGCAAAATATGGTGCCCGTGGGCCGAAGGCGGCACACCCTATTGGGGGACAGGCAACAAAGGCGCAACCACGCTGGGTCCCTCCAATACCGTTCCCACCGACGATACCCCCACCGGAACCGGCTGGGCCGCAAAGCTCGAAACCAAGTTCGTGGGCATCGGCGCTATCGGCAAACTCGCCGCCGGTAACCTCTTTGCCGGGGACTATGTTCGCACCGACGGCACAAACGGCGTACTCTCCTTCGGACGACCCTTCACCGAGCGGCCCACACGCCTGAAGGGATACTACAAGTACACCGGAACCGCTATCACCCACGCCGACAACGACCACAAATCGCTTATCGGCCAACCCGACACCTGCATAGTCTGGGTGGCGCTGATCGACTCCGACGAACCCTTCGAAATCCGTACAAACCCCAAAGACCGGCAGCTTTTCAATCCTGCCGGAAGCGAAGTGGTGGCCTACGGCAACTTCGAGCAAAGCCAGACTGTCGGGCAGTGGATTCCTTTTGAATTCGAACTCAAATACACTTCTACATCGCGAGTGCCGAAATACATACTCGTGACGGCATCCGCCAGCAAATACGGCGACTACTTCACCGGGGGCAATGGCTCAATTCTCTATATCGACGACTTTGTGTTAGAATACGATTACTAAACTAAAATGAAACGCTTTTCATCACTGATTGGCGGCATTCTTCTTGCCGCCCTTGGCGCTATGGGCGCACAGAACGCAGACACAGTGGGCGCAGGCTCACAACTCGGACCGACAAAATACATTCCTGATTTTCACGGCACTTTCCGCGCAGTATACGAAATGTCGACAGTCAACGGCGACAGCCGATTCATGGTGCGCAACGCCCGTCTGAGTGTGGGCGGCTTCGTACTGCCCAAAATTGACTACTACCTGCAGGTCGACTTCAGCGACCGGGGCAAGATAACCTTGCTCGATGCCTATCTGCGCATCACTCCCGAAAAGGCCCTCAAGCTCATGGCAGGCCAGATGCGAGTGCCTTTCAGCGTATCGGCAAGCCGCGCCCCGCATAAATATTACTTCATCAACCGCCCCTTCATCGGCAAATATGCCGGCAACCTCCGCAGCGTGGGCGTAAAGGCCGGATATACCGTCCCCGGCACGAGTCTATACGTCGAAGGCGGTGCCTTCAACGCCACTTCGCGCTCCGACCACAGCACCTGGAACAAGGAGCTAACCTACGGCATCAAGGCAAACATCAAGCTCCCCGGCGGCTTCACCCCCGAAGTAGGATTTATGTCGCGCCAGTACGGCGACAATGCCACCGGCGCTCGCTTCAACCAGTTCGACGCCTCCCTCAACTGGATGTGGGACCGATGGACGGTAGAGGCAGAGTATCTTATGGCAAACTGCACTGCCAATTTCCCCACTTCGCACCAGTACAGCGTGTTCGTCAACTATGACCTCCCTGTTGGTCGCGGCATAGTCGACATTCTGGCCTTCGCAGCCCGCTTCGACGGCCACAGCGACGCTTCTAACGGCTACTATAACGCCGACCACGTTCTCACTGTCTCTTACCCCGAGCGCAAGAGAATCACCGTCGGCGCCACTACCCGCTATCAGCGCGGAAAGGTGCACTTCGACATGCGTCTCAACTACGAGCAGTATTTCTACCGCAACCATCGCGACGCCGACCCCTCCGAGGACAATAAGCTCGCGGCTGCGATGATTCTTTATTTCTGAGAAAGGGCCCTGATGAGCCGGGCCACCAGCTCCGGCTCAAAACCTCGGGCGGCAACAGCGCGGAAGAGGCGCGTACGCCCCTGGTAGGTATCGGCATCCGGCATAGCGGCGGCGCGGCGCTCCACCAGAGCCCGTGCCGCCGCTTCGTACTGCGCCGGGTCTATACCTTCGGCGAGAGCGGCCGCTATCAGCGGCTGAGGTATGCAGCGGGCCCGCAGATGCGCCTCGATTTTGCGGCGCCCCCAGCCGGCAAACATGAATTTGTCGCGGGCGAAGGCACGGGCGAAGCGAGCGTCGTCGACGAAGCGGTTGTCGACAAGCCGCTGCATTATGTCGTCGGCCGCAGCCGGCGCTATCTTCCACAGAGTCAGCTTGCGGCGCAGCTCCCACCGGCAATGCTCGGCCTTTGCGCACAAGGTTTCGAGGCGCATGAGCGCTTCGGCCGGGGTGATTTCGCGGGCTTTTCCTTTCATTTTTTCTGTCCGAAGGCAAAGCGGGGATTGCCGCGGTAGTCGCGGCGCACTTCGACGTTTGTAAGACCCGCTTTTTCCATCAATTCAGCCGTTTGGGTCGGAAAAAGACTGTTTATTTCGAAGCAGAGCCAACCTCCGGGCGCAAGGGTCTCGGCGGCAAAGGCCGAGATGGCGCGGTAGAAGCGCAGAGGGTCGCTGTCGGGCACAAAAAGGGCTCCCGCAGGCTCGAAGCCAAAGACGCGGCGGTCCATTTCGGCCTTCTCCGACTCCATCACATAGGGCGGATTGCTCACAATGAAGTCGTAGGTCTCGCCGGAGGCCGCATTCATCGTAAGCGCATCGCGCTCCTCGAAATCTACCTTGACTTTGAGGGTGTTGGCGTTGGCCTGAGCCACTTTGAGAGCAGCCGGGCTGATGTCGACGGCAGTGACTCGGCTGAAGGGGAGCGCCCTGGCCAGAGCAATGGCTATGCAGCCGCTTCCGGTGCCGATGTCGAGCACGCGCAGGTCGCTGCGGCCGCCGGCAACGTCGACAACGGCATCGACAAGCCCCTCAGTCTCGAAGCGCGGAATTAGCACATCTTCCGTCACGGCCAGACGCATACCCATGAAGAGAGCCGACCCAACGGCGTACTGCACCGGTTCGCCGGCTTCGACCTTGCGCACTGCGGCATCTATTTTGCCCTGCATATAGTCGGTGATTTCGCGCGAGCCGTTCATGAAGAGCCACTTGCGGTCGTAGCCCGCAACGTCCTCGAAGATGATACGAGCGGCGGCCGCCCCCTCCGAGGCGCCGAGCACCTCGGTGAGCCGGCCGCTCACAAGTTTATAGAAGTCCTGAGCTGTAGTCATCTGGAGTTTTTGTCGGCCTCGTCGTCGTCCGGGTCGCCGCCGTATTCGAACTCGGCTTCGTCCCAGTCGATGTCGTCGCCCCATTCGTCGGGGTTAATGCTCTGAAGGTCTTCGGCTTCCTGGTCCTGCTCTTCCTGCGAGGGCTCGTACTGGAAGATGAATTCGTCCTCCTCGCGCACGCGGTGATGGCCGTCGAGCGGACGGTGGATAATCTCATCAGCGTCGCCGCGGTTGTTCTCGTCGGTAATGGCACGCCAGAGCAGGTCCTTAAGCTCGGAAATGCCCTGACCCGTCACAGCCGAGATAAACACCGAAGGCAGGTCGGTGGGCAGAGTCTTGGCCAGCTCGTCGCGCAGTTCGTCGTCGAGCATGTCGCTCTTGCTGACAGCCAGCACGCGGGGCTTGTCCATCAGCTGTGGGTTGAACTGCTCGAGCTCGCGGAGCAGGATGCGGTACTGGGCGTCGATATCGTCGGCGTCGGCCGGAACCATGAAGAGGAGCACGGCGTTGCGCTCGATGTGGCGCAGGAAGCGCAGGCCCAGACCGCGGCCCTCGCTGGCGCCTTCGATGATTCCGGGGATGTCGGCCATGACGAAGCTGCGGTTGTCGCGGTAGGCAACGATGCCGAGCTGAGGCTCCATGGTAGTGAAGGGATAGTCAGCGATTTTGGGCTCGGCGGCGCTGACGGCCGAAAGCAAGGTCGACTTGCCCGCATTGGGGAAGCCTACCAAGCCGACGTCGGCCAGCATCTTAAGTTCAAGGATAACAGACTTTTCGATTGCCGGCTCGCCGGGTTGGGCATAGCGGGGAGTACGGTTGGTGGCCGTTTTGAAGTGCCAGTTGCCCAAGCCGCCGCGACCGCCGCGAAGCAGCTTCACCTCTTGGCCGTCGGCGGTAACCTCGCAGAGGTATTCGCCCGTTTCGGCGTCGAAGACGACAGTGCCGCAGGGCACTTCGACCACAACGTCGTCGCCGTCCTTGCCGAAACTGCGGCCTCCGGAGCCCGACTGGCCGTTGCCGGCGAAGATGTGCCGGCGGTATTTCAGGGGCAGCAGGGTCCACATATTGCGGTTGCCGCGCAGAATGATGTGGCCGCCGCGGCCGCCGTCGCCGCCGTCGGGACCACCTTTGGGAACGTATTTTGCCCGGTAGAAATGACGCGAGCCGGCGCCGCCTTTGCCGCTTCGGCAAAGTATCTTTACGTAGTCTATGAAATTGGAGTCAGCCATTGCTGCAAGTGTTCTATGTTGTTTGAGAATAAAACGGCCGGCGCGCACGCAAAGTTTTTGGAAGCGGCAGCCGTCATGCTATCGGTCGGAGAGAGCGTTGACGTGGCGCATAAGCTCGCCGGCCTGCCGGAAGTCGACGGGAGAGCCAACATCTATCCATGTGCCTTTGACGGGATAGTAAGCAACTTTCAGCCCGGCGGCGATGGCCATTGAGAGGAGGTCCGTGGCGTCGAGGCGCGTTCGGGGTGGGACCATGGCCATAACCCGGGGTGAGAAGATGTACATTCCCGCATTGGCATAGTAGCTGAACGACGGTTTTTCCTCCACGGCGGCCACGCGGTCGGGGTGCTCCGGGTCGGGCGTGAGGATGGCGTAGGGAACGCTGACCTGGTAGGGCACGGCGGCCACGGTGGCGTCGGCGCAGCTGTCGCGGTGATGAAGGTACATCTCTTCAAATGAGGCCGTTGTGAGCAAGTCGGAGTTCATCACCAGCGTAGGCATCGGCGATGGCGGCAGCATAGAGGCCGCGCCGATGGTGCCCAGCGCTTCTTCCTCGCGAACTGTCTTTACCTGCACTCCGGCCACGGGGGTGGCGAAGTGGCGGTCTATTTGGTCGGCCAGGTAGCGGGTGGCCACGGTGATGTCGTCGATTCCGCAGGCGGCCAGAGCCTCGATGTTGTAGTCGATGATGGCTTTGCCCTCTATTTTGAGAAGGGGTTTTGGCGTGGTGAGGGTTGCGGGGCGAAGGCGTTCGCCCTTTCCGCCGGCCATAAGCAAAGCCCTCAGAGGCAGACGAGTGCGCCGCCCGCTGAGGTCGATGGCATCCACCACACGTCGGGCTTGGTCGACCACCGGCACCAGGCGTATGCCGCGGGCGCGAAGGTCGCGGAGCTGAGCCGGGTCGGGAGTGCCGCAAACGAAGGCGCAGTCGCGGTGCACGGCGCGGTCCACCGGCGACTCAGGCAGCGCGCCGCCCAGAAAGGCGCGGCGCACGTCGCCGTCGGTGAGCGTGCCGGCAAGGACGCCGTCGGCATCCACCACGAAGAGCGTCATTATGCTCCCCGAGAGAGCGTTGAGCTTCTCCAGAGCGGCGAAGAGGGTGTCGCTCAGATGAATAATATTCCGGCAATCGGTCACGGGGCTACATCTCTATCGGTTCCGAACCGGGTTCGGAGTACCATTTGGAGTACATCAGATAGTTTTTGGCAATCTTGACGTTGATGTCGCGGGCCTGCGCCGGGTCCACCATCTTGATGAACTTGGCCGGAGCGCCACCCCAAAGCTCGTTGGGGCCGATTTGGGTGCGCGAGAGCACCACGGAGCCGGCGGCCACGATGGCGCCTTCGCCGACCACGGCGTCGTCCATGACCACGGCGCCCATTCCGATGAGGGCGAAGTCGTGGATTTTGGAGCCGTGGATGGTAACGTTGTGGCCTATGCTGACGTCGTTGCCGATTTCGATGGTCGATTTCTGATAGAGCGTGTGGAGCACGCTGCCGTCCTGAATGTTCACTCGGTCGCCTATGGTGATGGTGTTGACGTCGCCGCGGAGCACGGTGTTGAACCATATGCTGCATTCATCGCCCATGGTGACGTCGCCGATCACCGTAGCATTTTGGGCCAGGAAGCAGTCGCGGCCCATTTTTGGGGTGAAGCCCCTCAGAGGTATTATAAGTGCCACTTTTTCAAGGGTATTTTTTCGGGTTGATCAGAAAGGAAGGTCGCCGTCGAGACTGCAGGTGTTCAGCGGGCGGGTCTTGTCCCTGAGCCAATTGGCGGCTTCATCGTCGAGGCCGGGAGAGAGCAGCATGCGAACGCGGCGGTGGTAGTCGTCGAGCCAGTTCAACTCTTCCCGGGTCATTATGAATTGGTCAATGAGTTTCAGGTCGAAGGGGAAGAGAGTCAGCGTCTCGAAGCGCAGGAAGTTGCCGAACTCGTTGGAGATGGCGCGGCGGCAGAGCACCAGGTTCTCGCAGCGGATGCCGTGCACGTCGGCGCGGTATAGGCCCGGTTCGTTGGAGGTTATCATACCGGGACGCAGGGGAGCGTCGACGTAGTTGAGGCGTATGCTCTGCGGGCCTTCGTGCACGCCAAGGAAGTGGCCTACGCCGTGGCCGGTGCCATGGAGGTAGCTCAGGCCCTCGCGCCAGAGGTACTGGCGGGCGATGGCGTCGAGCTGGGCGCCGCGGGTGTCGTCGGGGAACATCATGGTGGCCAGGGCGATGTGGCCCTTCATCACCAAGGTGAAGTCGCGTTTTTCCTCCTCGGTGGGCGCGCCCAAAGCTATGGTGCGGGTAATGTCGGTGGTGCCGTCGAGATACTGTGCGCCGCTGTCGACGAGCAGCAGCCCTTCGAGACGCAGCGTGGCGTTGGTTTCCTCGGTGGCCTCGTAGTGCACGATGGCTCCGTGGGGCCCGTAGCCGGCGATGGTGCCGAAGCTCTCGTCGCGGTAGTTTTCGCCCTTGGAGCGGTGTTTGCGCAGTATTTCGGCAACGTCCATCTCCGTAAGCGGTTCATTTGCAGTGAGTTTTTTCTCAATCTCCATGAAGGCGTACACCAGAGCCTGGCCGTCGCGCACCATAGCTCGGCGGATGCCGTCGAGCTGCACGTCGTTCTTGACGCTCTTGAGGTCAGTAGCCGGGGAGATGGCTACCTTGACGGCGCGGTCGCCAAGAATACGCATCACGGCGCCGGAAGTGCGGCCTGTCTCGACCAGAACGCGCATTCCACCGGGCAGCGTCTTGAGGAAATCGGCGGCTGCCGTGTAGGGCTGCACGGCCACGCCGGCCTTGCGGAGGAACTCGAGAATTTCGGGAGTGGTCTTGGCGGAGTCGACGAAGAGGATATTACCGGGCTCGCCTTCGCTGAGGAAGAGGAAGGCCGTGGCCACCGGGGTGTGGCGCACGTCGTTGCTGCGGATGTTCAGAATCCATGCGATTTCGTCGAGTGCGGAGATGAAGGTGGCCTCGGCGCCGGCGGCCTTCACGGCGGCGAGCACGTCGGCGATTTTAGCCTCAGCGCTGCGGCCGGCGAAGCGAAGTTCGTGCTCGTAGATTTTGTCGGAGGGCAGGGCGGGGCGGCCGGACCACACAGCGGCGGGGTCGAACCCGCAGTCCGTCTTGATGCCCTTAGCGGCCAGGGCGCTCTCCAGAGCCTCCATGCGGGGAGCCGGGAAGAGCAGGCCGTTGAAGCCCACGGTGTCGCCGGCTTTGAGCTCGGAAGCCAGCCATGCCGCAATAGAGGGCGTAGAGGCCAGTCCGTCTTTCATCAGCTCGATGCCGGTGCCTTCCAGCTGGTTTGCGGCCTGGATGAAGTAGCGGGAGTCGGTCCAGAGCGCAGCCTTGTCGGCCGTCACCACCAGGTCGCCGGCAGAGCCGGTGAAGCCGCTGAGCCAGCGGCGTAGCTGCCAGTGGGAGGCGAGATATTCGCTCAGGTGGGCGTCGGCCTGCGGTACGATAGCGGCCTGTACGCCGGCCTGCGCCATCAGTGCGCGCAGGGCCTGTATTCTTGATTTGTAATCTGTCGACATATTGTGGGTTTTAATATTTTTGCAAGGTTAAAAAGGGTTACCGGTATGTTTTTGCGGGCGCGTGGAAAGCGTCGGGCACGTGCTCTATGGTGTGGCACTCCGGGGTGCCGCGCACGGCGAATAGGTCGAAGCGCGGGAAGAGGGGCACTTCGCACATCCGCAGGTAGGTGTCGGCCGCACGGGCCATACGGAGAATTTTGCGGCGGTCGATGGCCTCCAGCGGGTCTTCGGCGGGATTGGTGCGCGTCTTGACCTCGGCGAAGATAATCTCGTCGCCCAAAGAGGCAATGATGTCGATTTCAACCCCTCCGGAGCGGAAATTGCGCTCGCGCACCACGGCTCCCATTTCCAGGAGCATCGTGCAGGCGAGATCCTCGCCCCAGCTGCCTACTTGATTATGCTGTGCCATACCTGATTTTTCCGATGCACAAAGTTAATATTTTGGCTGATAAACTGCAAATTTTTGTAACTTCGCCAAGGGGGCTGAAAGTTACTCCTTGAAGGGAATACGGAATTTTTGGAGAATACGTTTGAAACTGTCTTGAGCTGCAAGGCAGGTATCCAGGAGGTAGCCCTTGATGTTTGGCCAGATGCGGAGCCCGTTGTAATAATATATTTTCAAATCATCTGTGATGATAAACGGCACATAACCAAATCGGAGAAGTTCGCGGAACATTATGAGACGGCCGACACGCCCGTTTCCATCCTGGAACGGGTGGATAGACTCAAACCGATGGTGAAAATCGACGATATCTTCAAAAGTCGGCGCCTTACGGTTGTTGTACTCCGCGAGCAGCGCCTTGATTTCAGCACAGACGTTTTCAGAGAGGGTTGTGTCGTTACCGCCTACTTCATTGGGAAGTTTCTTATATTCACCGACACGGAACCAACTCCTGCGCTCGTCGGATGTACCGGTTTTCAAGATGCGATGAAGGTCTTTGATGGTTTTTTCGGTCAGTCTGCTGTCGGTGTTATCGATAATATAGTCGATTGCCCGGAAGTGGTTTGCCGTTTCGAAAATATCGTCTACATTGACCGCTGCGTCTGTTATACCCATTGTGTTCGTTTCGAAAATACAGCGTGTCTGATCATGCGTCAGCTTACTGCCCTCAATGTGATTGGAGTTATAGGTGAGGTCAATCTGTATGCGATGGTAAATGCCGCCTTTCACCTTTCCCTCCTTTTGCTCTCTTAAAGCGGCGAGAAGCGGCGATACCTTTGGCTTGGATTTCCTTTTCGGCAACTCTGCCTCAAGGGGCATGCTCCATGTCTTGCCTACAAGAAAAGCGCCTTTGATTTTTCCTTGGGCGCAATAATTTCGTGCCGTCCTTTCGGATACGCCATGCGATTCGGCCCATTCTTTGACTGATATGTATTCCATCTATCGGCAAGTTTTGATTGGGTTTTCGTCTGCAAAGATAGTAAAACTTGCCGATATCGGCAAGTTTTGGCTCCTATGAGCATTTTCTTTGTCATTTTCTTTGCCGCAAAGGGCACAACACATTATCATGAGTTACTGTAATATTTTTTGTAACTTTGCGCTCACTATGGAAAATATAAGCGAACTGCTCCACCAGTATGGAGTCGACGGCCTGGCCATCGGCCTTGTGACATTTCTGATAATCGGCATCTTCCATCCGCTTGTCATCAAGGGCCATTATTACTTCGGGCTGGGCTGCCGCTGGGCCTTTGCTGCGGCCGGCGTGGCAATGTGCGTGGTTTCGGTGCTTCTCGCCGACCGCATTCTGAGCACTTTGGCCGCCGTGGTGGCTTTCTCGTGCTTTTGGTCCATCAAGGAAGTCACCGAGCAGGAAGAGCGCGTCCGCAAAGGCTGGTTCCCGGCCAACCCCCGCCGCAAATCCGCCGAAACGGCCTGACCGATAATCAAAAAAACGACAAAAGCGACCGATGGATCGGCCGCTTTTGTCGTTTCGTAGGGAACAATTATTTCAGAATGACCTTGGTGGCTTCTGCGCCTTGACGGCGGATGAAGATGCCGCAGGCGGGAGACTCTACCCGGCGCCCGGTAAGGTCGTAGTACTCTGCGGGGGCGTTGCTGTCGAGGGCAACGTTTCCGACGCCGCTCTCACCGTCGCTCCACACGATTGCCGAGCGATATTCCGTGCCGTCGCATACGTTGATGCTCTGCACGCCGATGGCGGGAGTGTCGACGTAGAACACCACCGTGTGGAGCGCACCCCTGACGGTGAAGTCGTAGCCGCCGTCGCTGAAGTTGTAGGGCACGTTGACCATCGAAGCGGGCAGGTCGATGTAGTTTGCGGAAGTGAACTCGTAGGGTTCTGTACTACCTTTGAGGTAGAGGTTGTAGTACATGTTGATGGTGCTGATTTCGTCGCCGTCGACACTTATTGCGGGCAGCTCGAACTTGATGGCGCCGTACTCGTCGAAGTCATCATACGCCATGAAGGAAGTAATCACGGGGTCGGCCGGAGCTGCGGCGACGGAGGTGTACTCCTTGACGACGGGCTCGTTGTAGATTTCGACAGCGTGGAGCGAAAAGTTGCCTTCGTTGAAAAGGAGGGCATCGGCGCTTTTGAGCAGCGCGCCTTCGGGGAGATAGTCGAAGCTCAGACTACCGGCGGCCACATAGTGGTAGTAACCGCCGTCGGCATAATCCTCATCCTCGACGAATTCGGAGGTCGCGCCGTAGAAATAGCAGTGGGAGTCGTCGGCAATGCCAACATACTGGCGGCTGGCGAAGACGGCTTTGCCCTCGGCGATGGTGCCGGCGATGTAGCCGGGAACTTCCCCCACGCGGAGATAGATGTTCTCGCCGTCGACGGCAACCCAGGCCGGGACGGCGTCGTCGTCGGTTGAGAGCACGCAGGTTTTGGCCTCAAGCGAGCCGGGAAGCTCGGTGAGCGCTGTGGCTTCGCAGGCTTTCACCACAATATTGTTCACGCCGTACCATGCCCATGCTTCGTCTTTCTCGTCCTCGGTGACGCCGTCGTAGGTCAGGCCGAGCATAACGGGCATTTCCTCATCCTCGGCCATGTCGCCGGTAGAGGTTAGCACACCGTTTTCATAGTTGAAGCTTATCTGGCTGGTGCTGAAGGAAGGATAGTAGTATTCTTCGTCCTCATCGTAGGCGAGGCGGTCGTAGTTGAAGCGCATTTCTTCGCCTTCGTAGTCCCAAGGAGCCGACGCCGGCTGCGGGAGATTGGCCACGTAGGTGGTGCCCTCGACGTGGTCGAGCTTAAGCCAGGAATTGGTCTTGTAGACGGCGATGGGATTCTTAACGTACAGGCAGCCGTCCTCGCCTTCGACAATGGCGGTTGCGGCACCGTCCACCTGACGCTGGAATATTCCAATGCCGGCGGGGAATAGGGCGAATTCGGAGAGGGTGAGGTCGCTGCGGAGCTCGCCGGCAGGGGTCTCGAGGATGGCTGCCTCTGTGCGGGCTGGTGCGGGATTGGCGCCGCGGGCACGGATTGCGGTGGCGACGCTTTCGGCCTGTGCCGTCAGCGAAGCGGCGGCAACGGCGCAAAGGAGTAGTTGTTTAGTCATGCGATAATCTTTTTTACACTCGCCGGAGGGGCTGCCCCCGGTGTATCTGATTGGAAAATTGCCGCAAAATTACAAAATATTCCCTACAAGTGCAAGATTTACGACTTGACGGCTTTCATTAGGCGGAAATAGGCGCGCATGGCGGCGCACTTTAGGCCCCAAGGGAGCGGCATGGCCAGAATTCCCCTCATTTTCCAGCTCGCGCGGGCGCGTCTGAGGGCCTCGCCGTCTAGTCCGGCCAGGTGTGTCTTGATAATTTTGTCGACCGTGGTCCGCATTTCGCCCTTTTCCATGGTTGCTCGCGTCACCATAGCGTCGACCAAGCCGTGGAACTGCTGGCGGCAGGCGCGCAGGTATTCTTCGCTGTCTTTTCCGAACTCCGAGGCCGTTAATTCCACGATGGCGGCATCGGTGAGTATGGGGTCGAACTTTTTCAGAGTGAATTTTCGGGTAATGCTCTGCGGGTTGACGCGGTAGTAGTACTCGGCGCGGGCTATGGCCACCTTGTCGGCCACCAGAAGCTGGTGGCGGGTCAGAAGTTCGTCGTCGTTCATCAGGTTGCGCCATGTGTGGGCTTCGGCGACATTGCGGAAGAAGTCGGTTTTAGCCAAGCCGTTAGCGCCGATGCGCCAGCCGTCGAGGGTGAAGCGGACCAACTCGCGGCCGGTGTATACGCGGTCGGTGTCGACTCCGTCGAACATCTCGGGAAAGCCTGTGACGGCCTCCGGAGTCCACTTAAGCATCTCCGGGAGGACCCATACGGCGCCGGTTTCCGAGGCGCGGTCAACGAGTTTCTCCACGAAGCGGGGCTCGACGGTGTCGTCGGCGTCGAGAGAGCAGACGTACTCGCCTCGGGAGTTTTGGACGGCCGTGAGGCGCGGCACGAAGGCGCTTCCGCAGTTTGCGGCGTTGCGAATAAGCCGGATGCGCGGCTCATATTTGGCAAAGGCCTCGACTATGGCGCAGGTGCCGTCGGTCGAGGCATCGTCGACCACCACCAGCTCCCAGTTGGCGTAGGTCTGCGCAAGCACCGACCGTATGGCCTCGCCGATGAAGGCTTCGGCATTGTAGGCCGGCATGACCACGGAAACAAGCGGACGGACGGCTGTCATGGCGGTCAGGCTTTCGCGGCGCGGCGGTAGAGCAGCACGGCGATGATGATGTAGATGAAGTTGGGAATCCACATGGCCACCATGGGCGATGTCAGACCGCTCACGGCGAAGGTCTGCGTGATGGTCATGAAGAGGATGTAGCTGAAACTAAGCACAAGACCTATGCCTATGTTGAGGCCCATACCGCCCTTGACCTTGCGCACGCTCAGCGTCATGCCGATGACGGTGAGGATGAAGGCCGCGGCGGTCATGGCGATGCGGCGGTGGCTTTCCACCTCGAAGCTTTTTATGTTGGCCACTCCTCGGCTGCGCTGGCGCTCTATGTAGGCCGATAGCTCGGGCGAGGTCATCTTCTCGTGGTCGACTTCGGAGATGAGGAAGTCGCGCGGCTCGAAGGCTATGGAGGTGTCGCGCTGGCGTCCCCGCGTAATTACCTCGCGACCTCCGGTGAACTCCCGTCGGGTGTAGTCGAAGAGTTTCCAGTTGTAGAGCGTGTCCCACTTCACTGTTTGAGCCGTCAGACGCGACACCAGGCGCTTTTGGTCGTCGAATTGGTCCAGGGCGAATCGACGTCCGGTGCGTGTTGTGTTCTCGAAGGAGCTCATGTAGGCAATCTGTCCGGGAGAGACCATCAGCATCACGTTTGCGCCGTAGTCGACCGACTTATTCTTGACGTAGGTATTCTGATAGTTGATGCGTTTCACATTCGCCGGCGGAATCACGTAGGCGCTGAGCACAAAGGTGAGGGCGGCTATGATGGCCGCACTCACCATATATGGTCTGAGCAGGCGCCGGAAGCTCATGCCGGTGGAGAACATGGCGATGAACTCGCTGTTTCCGGCAAGCTTGGATGTGAAGAATATCACCGCGATGAAGGTGAACAGCGGCGAAAACTGATTGGCGAAGTAGGGCAGGAAGTTCAGAAAATAGTCGACCACAGTAGCCCGCAGGGGCGCCTTGAGGAAGGCGTCGAGTTTCTCGTTGATGTCGAACACAATCACAATAGCCAGCAGAAGCAGGATTGCGAAGACATAAGTTCCGAGGAACTTGCGGATTATATAGCGGTCGAGGATTTTGAACATCTCAGAGGCGGCGGCTAAGTTTTTCGACCATGGTGCGCTTCCAGCCGGGGAAGTCGCCGGCTATGATGTGCTTTCGGGCCTCGCCGACGAGCCAGAGGTAGAAAGCCAGATTGTGGATGGAGGCTATCTGCATGCCCAGCAACTCGTTGGCGGCAAAGAGGTGGCGCACATAAGCTTTGGAGTACACGCGGTCGACAACCGAGGGGCCGTCCTCCTGCAGGGGCGAGAAGTCTTTGGCCCACTTGGCGTTGCGCATGTTCATAGTGCCCTCCGGGGTGAAAAGGGTACCGTTGCGGCCGTTGCGCGTCGGCATCACGCAGTCCATCATGTCCACCCCGCGGTCGATGGCCTCAAGGATGTTGACGGGGGTGCCGACGCCCATGAGATAGCGCGGGCGGTCTTCGGGAAGTACTTCGTTGACGACCTCGATCATGTCGTACATAACCTCGGCGGGCTCTCCGACGGCCAAACCGCCGATGGCATAGCCGTCGGCACCCAGAGCCGCGGCGTGGTCGGCGGCTTCGCGGCGCAGGTCGGGGTAGGTGCAGCCCTGCACAATCGGGAAGTAGCTTTGGTAGTGGCCGTAGCGCGGTTCGGTGGCGCGGTAGTGCTTCCAGCCGCGCTCGAGCCAGCGCTTGGTAAGGTCGAGCGAGCGCCGGGTGTAGGCGCGGTCGGAGGTGCCCGGTGCGCACTCGTCCAGAGCCATCATGATGTCCGAACCGATGGAACGCTGGATGTCGACAACATTTTCGGGCGTGAAAAGGTGCTTGGAACCGTCGATGTGGCTGCGGAAGTGGGCGCCTTCCTCGGTGAGCTTGCGGTTATCGGCCAGAGAAAACACCTGGAAGCCGCCGCTGTCGGTGAGAATGGGTCGCTCCCAGCCGTTGAAGCGGTGGAGGCCGCCGGCCGCCTCTATCACGTCCATTCCGGGACGGAGATAGAGGTGGTAGGTGTTGCCAAGGATAATCTGCGCCTTGATGTCGGACCGCAGCTCTTCGAAGTGCACGCCCTTGACGGTGCCGCAGGTGCCTACGGGCATGAAGATGGGCGTTTCGATGGTGCCGTGGTCGGTGGTGATGACTCCGGCGCGGGCCTTGGTGGCCTCGCAGGTCGATTGTACGTCGAAGGTCATTTGAAGAGGCGGTCGGGATATTTGCCCTCGGCGTGGAGAGCGGCAAGCTTGGCCACTACATCGTCGCGATCCTGAGGATAGGTTACGCCGAACCAGCGGGAGGTCGTGGTGAGCACGTCGACGGTGGCTTCACCGTTGCGCACCAGCTTGTCAACTACCGAGGGGATGAAAAACTCGCTCTTGGGGCGAGCGATATGGTTGGTGAGGAAACGCACGAACTCGCGGCGGCTGTAGTCGAAATAGTCCGGCGTGAAGCCCCAGAGATTCATCGAAACGGGGGTTTGGGCGTCCAGATTGCCCTTGGTGCCGTCGGCCTCGGTGTACTCGATGGCACCGCCGTCGGAATATGCAATGGAGGTGCGTTCGACCACGTCGGTGAGACGGCCGTCGGCGTCGACAGAGCATACGCCTCGGCTCACCGAGCCGTTTTCGGTCATTGTGTTGCCCAGTTGGAAGGCTACCATGCAGTAGCGGCCCTTTGCGTCGTCGGGCAGCGCGGTAAGGTAGTCGGCCATCACCTTGAAGGCGTCGCGGCCGTAGAAGTCGTCGGCGTTGATCACGGCGAAGGGCTCTTTGATGACGCCGTCGGCCATCATCACGGCATGGTTGGTGCCCCAGGGCTTGGTGCGGCCCTCCGGAACGGTGAAGCCTTCCGGAAGAGCGTCAACGCTCTGGAAGACAACGTCGACGGGCACGTGGCCCTCGTATTTGGAGAGTATTTTGGAGCGGAAATCGTCCTCGAAGTCATGGCGAATCACGAACACCACGCGGCCGAAGCCGGCCTGCAGGGCGTCGTAGATGGAATAGTCCATAATGGTCTGGCCCTGAGGGCCAACGCCGTCCAGCTGTTTGAGGCCGCCATAGCGGCTGCCCATGCCGGCAGCGAGTACATAGAGTGTAGGTTTCATTGTAATTCTTGCTTGAATGCTTGGTTCTAACTGCTTATGTCGGGGCAAAGTTACAAAAAAAGCCCCAACCGACCAAATGGTCATTTGCCGCGGACGTAGCGTACGGCCAGGCCGCGAAGAAGGCGTCGCGCTCTTTCGGCAATGGTTTTGTGGCGTCGCCAGCTCGCCGAGAAATTGTGGATTGCCACCGTACGCGAGGTGGCCCTGATTTCGCCTGTGGTATAGTCCTTGGCGCAGAACACTTCGAAGGGGTACACCGTCGGCCAATCCTCCTTGGGCAGGGGAGGCAGCACGCGCCGGGTTAGCAATATGGGATTGGGTGTGCGAACCTCATGACCAACCGCGTTGATAAAGTGGTGGGTGCGGTAATAGTCCATGAAGCTGGCAATCCACTTTTGACCGGGTTGTGCGCCGATGACGCCCGTGCCGAGGTTGTCGCCAAGTTCGAGGCCCAGAAAGGAGTCGTGGTGCAGATAGGGGTCGAAGCTTTTGAGCAGCTCGATGTCGGTGTCGAGATAGATGCCGCCTTCGGTGAGCAGTGCGTGCATGCGGCAAACGTCCGAAACGTGGGCATAGTTGCGCGTGGCGTATGCCTCGGCCGAGTAGGCGCACATGGTGACGTCGAAATTAGTCTCGTTCCACTCTTTGAAGGTGTAGTCGGGCAGCACTTGGCGCCACGAATCGATGAGTTTCTGCACATCGGCCGGCTTGGGGGAGCCGTTGGAACCGAACCAGCAGTAATGGATAGTTTTGGGGATCATTGTGGAGAACACCCCGCGTCCTTGGGGGCGGGCGCGGGGTGTCGGAAGAGGTTTTATGCGGGTTGGGACCCCGCTCTGAATCAATTCAGGGCGCGGTTGATGTTGTAGTTTGCGAACTCGAGGTCCTTGGTGGCGCGCTCTGCCAGCGAAGCATCCATGCGGATAGCCTGGCGGAGGTTGGTCACGAGCATATTCTCGTTGTTGGTGCGTGCGCCGAGCACTGCCATGAGGTAGTAGGTGGTAGCGTCGGGATTGTTGACCGAAGCGAGGGTTGTCTTGGCGCGGGCGTAGTCGCGGGCCAGAATCTGAGCCAGAGCGGCGTTATTGGTGCGGGAGTTGCCGAAAGCATTGACGGCAGCGGCGGCATCGCCCTGCTTGAGGTAGTAGAGGCCGAGAGCGTCGCCGAGTTCCTCAACGCCGGCAGCGGAGCCGAAGCGCTGGTTGGCGGAGGTGTAGTTGCCCTCGAGCATATCGATCAGACCGAGGTTCATCTGGGGCTCGGGGTGGTTGCCCATTGCAGCGGCGCGCTGGAAGTTGGCCTTTGCGGCGGAGTAGTCGCCGGCGATATACTGCGCCATACCGAGGTTGTTGTAGGTGCGGTAGTCGTTGGGGTAGAGGCGAGCTGCGGTGTCGTAGATGCTGATGCGACGGTCGTTGTTGTCGGTCAGAGTGGCGGCGTAGAGAATTTCCTCAACGGAGAGCTGAGAGGGGTCGGAAGCGAGCAGGCGCTCGATTTCGGCATCGCTCTTGCCGATAACGTCGATGGAGGCGGTGATGCGGCTGTAGCGCAGCTGGGGGAGAATCTGCTCGGCGAGCTGCTCGAAGATGTCGGAGAGGTTGCGGATTTCGCGTTCACGCTGCTCGGGGTCGGAGTACATCGAAAGCACGTTGAGGATGAGGTCCTTGTCCTGGATGTTGCTCTGAGCCACCAGACGCTGGAAGCCTTCCCAGTCCTGCGGGGTGAACTGAGCGGTGAGTTCGCCGAGCTCGGTGATGCGGTCGTTGTTGAGCTGGCGCTGCATATAGCTCTTGGTGTTCTCTTCGCGCTGCTGGGCAAGGCGGGTGTTGAAGCTCACGCCGCCCTCGGGCGAAGCGTACGACGAAATGTTGATTTCAGAGAGGCGTCGGCTGGTGTCGCCGTTGGCTTCGATGATTTCGCGGCGAAGTTCCTCCATTGCGTCGGTGTTGAGCTGGCTGGAGCGGATGTTGGCCTGGTTGACAAGGAACATGATGTCGGCGGCGTATTTCTCGTTGATGACGCGCTGGAAGGCATCGGCGCCCACAGCGGGCTTGACGCCGGCGGCGTTGGCCAAAGCAGCCGTGGCAACCACGCCGTTGGCAACCTTAACAGCCGGGAGAACATACTGCTTGCTGCCCTGGCGAACGGCGAAGTTGAGGTAGAGTTCGCTCTGGTTCATGGCGGGCTCGTAGGCGAAGTCCACCGGAATGGTGGCGGTGCCGCCGTATTCATAGGAAATCACGGGGTTGTTGCCGCGCACTTTCTGGCCCTGGAAGGTATAGGCCTGGGAAGCGAGTTCCTGACCGGCGAATTTGAGAACGGGGGTAACGGTGACCTCGGCGTTCTGCACGAAGAATTTGGCGGGTATGCGGGCGCTGACGCGGGCCGGTACTTTCTCACCCACCACTTCCAGCGGGCTCGGGTTCACTGTGAAGTAGTCCGCGCTGAACTGGCCCAGTTTCTTTCCGCAGGAAGTCAGGGTCAGGGCTACCAGAAGGCATGCCAGATAAAGTGTTTTGCGATACATGGTGTAATCTTATGGTTTTTTTTGATGTGTTGTTTTCGTAGTCGGGCGTTTTCTTTGGGTGCAAACTTAGTCAAAATATTGCATCCGCCGTTGAAGCCGTATATTAAAAAAGCTAAAATCCGTCAGAAGCTCACTCCGATTTTCACTGTGGCATAATGGAGGTCGCGGAAATGGTGGGTCATCTCCTCGCCCACCACGGTGCGCCGCTGTCGGAAGGTATAGCCTATTATGAGATGCGAACTGAATTTCGAGCTGCGCGCAAGGTTGAATCCTGCGCCCGCAAAGGTGTAGACGCCCGTCTGCTGGTGGTTGTGCTCCAGGTAGTTGAGGCTGGCTCCCACCTTGATGTCGGCGAAGGCTACCGTCGGACGGTCGACGAAGTTGGTGCGCAGCTCGGCGAAGAGCGGAAACGACCGGCACGAATTGCTCACCATGATGTCGGCCTCGACGCCTACGCCAAGGAAGTTGATCCACCCTCGGCGCATGCCGAAGCTTATCTCGAAGTCGACGGTGCTCATATCGTTGGTGGTCAGGTCGATGGAAGCACCGGCGGCCGCGCCCCACGTGAAGGTGGGCCGCAGGGTAGTGTAGCCGCCGTCGTCGACGCCGGCTGCGCGGGAGCCGAAGGCGGGCGTCAGAGCCAGTGCCAGCACTAATATTCTAAGCAGCGCGGTCAGGGAGTGTGATGAATGTTGCATACTGCGGTTGCGGTGGATTCAGGGGTTGTAAAGATCTTTGTTGAAGAAGTCCATAATCTCGCGGGCCTGCGCAAGGGCTGTGGCGCCCGGTCCGGCGGGGTCGAGGGCGGCGGCGCGGCCGTAGGCGGCGATGGCTTCGGCGCGACGGCCCTGTTTCCAGGCGATGCGGCCGCGGAGATAGTGCGCGGTGGCCTCGTCGGCGCTGTCGGCGGCGGCAAGGGCCTCGTCGAGTCGTCCGGCGGCTATGAGTGCCTCTATTTCCGCTTGCGTGGCTGCCATGGCTCAGTTCTTTACGAAGGTCATGCTGCTCCAGCGGTCGAGCTCGTCGACGCTGCGCAGGCTCAGGCCGGAGGCAGCGGCGGCGGCTTCTACCACTGGGCGATCGTCGACGTAGAAACCGCTGACGGTCAGTCGTGCGCCGGGTTTCATCGCCGCAGCGTAGCGCGCCATGTCGCCGGTGATTATGTTGCGGTTGATGTTGGCCAGGAAGACGTCGGCGAAAGCGCCGCGGCCGTCGAGGGCGGAGGCGTCGCCGCAGACCAGCTCTATGGTGGTGTCGGCCGGCAGGTTGAGCGCTATGTTCTCGGCGGTGTTCTCGGCGGCGAAGGGGTCGATTTCGACCGCCAGCACTTTGCGGGCGCCGCACATGGCGGCAAGTATGGCCAGGATGCCCGTGCCGGTGCCCATGTCGACGGCCGAAGCGCCGGCAATGTCGCCGCCTTCGAGTATGCTGCGCATCATAAGCACCGTGGTGGCGTGGTGACCGGTGCCGAAGGCCATCTTGGGATTGATGAAAATCTTCATCGGAGCGGCCGGAACCTCGGTGTGGAAGGTGCCGCAGACGACCACGCGGCCGTCGACGACGATAGGCTTGAAATAGTTCTTCTCCCATTCGGCGTTCCAGTCGCGGCCGGCCACGAACTCAACGCTCCGGCTCAGGGCGATGCCTTCGGGAAGCTCTTCGGCCAGGGGCTCCAGAGCGGCCTCGTCGTATTGAGCCGCAGAAACGTAGGCATCCATAGCCGAGAAGTCGGCCTCGGGCACAAAGCTCTCGAAGCCGATTTCTCCCAATGCGGCGGCAAGGAGGTCGCTCGCCGTTTCCGACGGGGGAGCGAACTCAAATCGCACTTTATAGTAGTCGTTCATTCTTCGTTCGGGAATTTTACGCCGCAAAGTTACGCAAAATTTCCCAAACTATTTATAGCGCGCCCACTTGATGATTTCGACCAAAGTAGGTTTCTTGCCGTACATGAAGATGCCCACGCGGTAGATTTTGGCACACAGCCAAATCAGAAGCATAAACGAGACGTAGAGTACCGCCAGCGAAAGCAGCGTCTGCCACAGCGGGACCCCGAAAGGCAGCCGCGACATCATTGCCATCGGCGAGGTGAAAGGGATTATGCTGATCCAGAAGGCTACCGTGCTGTTGGGATTGTTCATCACGCTCATCGACGCTATGATACCTATTATAACTGGGATGGTGGCCACCGACGATAGCTGGCCGGCGTCCTGTATATTGTCGACGGCCGAGGCTATGGCGGCATATATTGCAGAATAGAAGAGGTAGCCGCCGATGAAGAACAGAATCATGAACACGAAGAGGTTCAGGAAGTAAGCCGGGTCGGAGAGTTGCGCCAGAGCTGCCGTGGCCTCGGGGTCGTCGATGGTCTCCACAGAGCCCGACAGAGCCGGAAGAGCCCACATGGAGCAGGCGCCAAGCACAACGGCCCAGATGAGAATCTGGGTTATGGCAACCAGCCCCACCCCGACTATCTTGCCCAGCATCAGGGTCTTGGGCTTGACCGACGATACGACCAGCTCAAGCACGCGGTTGTTCTTCTCCTCGATGATGGAGTTCATGACCATCTGACCGTAGATGAGGATGAACATATACAGCAGCATATCCATCATCAAGGCAATGAAATAGGATGCCGTCGACGACGATGCTGTCTCTTCCTCCCGGTCGATTCGTATGGCCGGGTAGTTGCAGTCGACCTTCACTTCGTTCATTATCTGGCGGAGGTTGCCCATATTGTAGGCGTCCAGGCGCACATCCTCGATGGCGCGGTTGATCTGGCCGGCAATATACGAGTCGGTCATCATCGGGAGCGCGCCTCGGGAGTAGACGGTGATTTCCGACTGCGGCCGGTCGATGGCGCCGGGTCCGACCACAACTATGACATCGTTGGTTTCGTCGGCGCGAAGCTCATCGGCCGAGTCGGTGCAGACCACGAAGCTGACTTCGTCGTTGCTGTGCAGGCGCGGCGCTATGCGGCCCGTCTGGTCGAGCACGGCCACGCGGCTCTTTTCCGGTGTGGTCATCAGCATAATAACCGCCGGCGCAACCATTACCAAAATCATGAACAGCGGCACCAGGATGGTGCTTATGATAAAGCTTTTGCGCTTTACCCGTTCGAGGTACTCGCGCGTTATTATTATTCCGAGTGGTGAGTTCATAGGTTCAGTCGGCTTGGGTTGTGGGTTCGTTCTGGCTGTTGTAGGTATTGACTGCGGAGACAAAAATCTCGTCCATCGAGGGGAGCACACGGCGGAAGGCAGCTATGTCGACGGCTTCGTTGGCGGCCGCAAGCATGGGCCTGAGCGCATCTTTGCCGGTCAACACCGCAGTGGCCGTAGCATTGCCGTCCTTGTCGAGCGCTCCGAGGGAAACACTGGCCGCAAAGGGTTCCAGCGCGGCCGTAAGCCGCGAGGGGTCGCCGACGAAGGCAAGCTCATAGCGGTTGTCGGCGAAGTGCTCGCGGATGTCGCGCACAGAGCCCGACAGGATGTTGCGGCTGCGGTTGATGAGGCTGATTTCGTCGCACAGCTCTTCGACGCTGGCCATATTGTGGGTGGAGAATATCACGGTGGCACCTTTGTCGCGCAACTCGAGGATTTCTCGCTTGAGCACGGCGGCGTTGATGGGGTCGAAGCCCGAGAAGGGCTCGTCGAAGATGAGCAACTCCGGCTCGTGGAGCACCGTGACGATGAACTGCACCTTCTGTGCCATGCCTTTGGAGAGCTCCTCGACCTTTTTGTCCCACCACTGGGCGATGTCGAGCTTCTCAAACCACATCTTGAGCCTCGCCGTGGCGTCGGCCTTGCTCAGGCCCTTTAGGCGGGCAAAGAAAATGGCCTGCTCGCCGACCTTCATCTTCTTATATAGCCCGCGTTCCTCGGGCAGGTAACCAATTAGGGGTACGTCGGCGGCAGTCAGTGTGTGGCCGTTGATGGTCACCGTGCCGGAGTCGGGCGCCGTGATGTGGTTGATGATGCGGATAAGGGTAGTCTTGCCGGCTCCGTTGGGGCCAAGCAGCCCGTAGACCTTGCCGCGGGGAACGGCAATCGACACGTCGTCGAGGGCCACGTGCTTGACGAAGGCCTTGTTTATATGCGATGCTGTCAGTATATTGTCCATGCAGTGTGGAGTTGTGTTTCTTTAATAGACGCGCCTTTTGCCGATTTATTACGCCCTTTCGAAAAAAAATCACTACCTTTGAGGGCCTGAAAGCGCGGGCACGCTGGCCCGACCGCTCCGACAAACCTATTTAACAACCCGATTTATTCATGGCAAGCGCCGCAACTTCTTCAGCACCTACCTTCGAAGGCATTCGAAGTCAACTCAAGGCCAAGCAGTATGCCCCGGTCTACATTCTCCACGGCGAGGAGGCATACTTTGTCGACGAACTGCTGAAGTCGTTCGAAGCCATCCTCCCGCCTGAAGACCGCGAGTTCAACCTCTACGTGCTCCACGGGCTCGACATCGACAACCCCGGTGAGCTGATGGATCTGTGCCACCGCATGCCCATGATGGCCGACCGCCAGGTTGTGATTGTCAAAGACGCCCAGGCTCTGGGCGCCGTTAACCTCGGGCGCTTGGCTCCATACCTCACCGACCCCGTCGCTTCCACAATACTCGTGCTGGCCGCCCGGGGTGTAAAACTCACCGGAAAGGAGTTCACCTCCGCGGCCAAGAAAGGAAACGCCGTTATCTTCGAAAGCCGTAAGGTAACAGACTACAACGCACCCGCCTTCATAGGCAGCTATCTGCGCAACAAAGGCCTCTCGGCCGACCAAAAAAGCCTCGAAATGCTCCGCGACTTCGTCGGCACCGACCTCAGCCGACTCTTCAACGAAGTCGACAAGCTCGCCACCCTCCTGCCATCAGGGGCTAAAGTGACCCCCGAAGTTGTAGAGCAAAATATCGGCATCAGCCGTGAATACAACAGCTTTGAGCTGGTCGACGCTATCGCCTCACGCGACGCCGCTAAGTGCTTCCGCATACTGGCTTACTTCCGGGCTAACCCCAAAGCGGCTCCCCTGGTAATGGTGACGGCTTCGGTGTTCGGCTTCTTCGCCGACCTTCTGTCTGCTTTCTATGCCGACGACAGCTCTGACCACGGCCTGATGGAAGCCACCGGCATACGCTATCCCATGGGAATCAAGCGTCTGCGACTCGGAATGAGCAAATACAACGCCGTCAGAACAGTCGAAATAATCTCCGCCATCCGACAATACGACGCCATGAACAAAGGAACCGGTTCTCGACAGTCCGACCAGCAACTATTCTACGACCTCGTGTACCATATCCTCACAGCCCCGGGGAAACTCTGACCCGGCCGACAACCGGATATTAAAACTGAACGTTCCTGAATAGGTCCTGCAATAGTCCTATTTTCAAAATCAAGTCATCATAGGGCATCCGGTCGCCGTAGATCATAGACTTTTGCATTGAATCGTAGTCTTTGCGCCACTCGGATTCAAATTCTTTTGGCGGAATGAGGACTATACGTTGCCGCGCATCCGGAGTGTAATCGACTCCTCTGATTGAAGTGAATACTTCCCGATGATGTCGGATGTTTTCCCATAGCTCCCGGTCGCGGACTGCCGACAATATTTCTTGGTGGGCCATAAGCCGCTCCAGATCGTATAGGTGTCGGGATTTTCTATTGGCCCTCATGCCCATTTCAGTTGTGAAAAGTTCATGAAGTAGAAATGCCTTTTCCAGAAATGTCTTCTGCGGGACCGCGCATATGATTTCATTGTCAGCGACAGAGGTCTCTATCTCGCTGTTTTCTGAAATCATGGACTTGACGGTGGATTCTGATGTCGGTTCAAAAAGTGAGCGCGCTCCGACTTCAAGCAGTACCTCCGGGCGAAGATAGCCATCGCCGTCATCGAATACTGATTTGTAGGCAATGTGGATTTTTCGTGGTTCAGGGTACGTACTGTCGCCCTCCCCGTCAGGTTCGGGGATAACGTCGCAATACATGTCGAGACCGAAGTTTCGCAACGAGGCGCCAAGATCGGACGCAAGTTTGTCTTTTACGAACAAGGAAGACTCTTTCCTCAACCTCTTCAGTTGTTTTTTAGTCAAATCGCCCTCCAATCCGAACATAGACCGGTCTATTGCGAGGTCTATGTCTTCCGAGAATCGGTGAATCAGTTTCCACACTTTACTCAGGGAGGAACCTCCCTTGAACACGAATCTGTCAGCGTATGGAAGCCCGAACACAATCTGCAGCAAGGATGTCACCCACATATCCTTTTCGATGGCCCGAGGATCCGAAATGCCGACTCTTAGGGCAACCTGCTCGTAAATGGTCTTTCGCTGGGCGTCAGTTCGTTTAAGGAAGTTCTGCATAAATTCGTTTTATTAAAGACCTTATCCATTCCGGCATAAGCGGATAATCTTCGGCAAACAGACTCTGTGGAATTTGTGCGAGGAGGAACCGGATGCGTTTTCGCTGTTCGTCCGACAAATTGCCCTTGCCTATTTCCTGCAATGCGAATGTCAGCATCGCAGGCATCTTGTTTTTGAATGCAAGCCGCTTGGGAACGACTCTGAGAAAAGTGATGCCCCTGCCGTTGTATATTTTGATATTTCTAGGTGCCCCGTCGGTGTAATATACGGCATTCATCGGAACCTGAGTGGACAAACCAAGGCGGTTTAGAGCATAATCTCCGGTGGGCATAATCCTAGATTTATCGCGCCTGGCGATTGCCTCGGCTATTTCCTCAAGAGAAGGATATATGACGCCAAGACCCAAATCAGTGTCGATTTGAGGACGGCAGTATATGCCTCTCGACAGCCTGATTATTTTATCGGCATCGGCAAGCCTCTCCAAAGCCTTGTTGACGGCAATGCCCCCATATAGGTGCGAGAAGTCCGATGCAAAAAATATTGCACCCTTCTTCCTCCGTTTTATGGAATTATATACCTTGACCTCAATACTTTCCATCTTATATAATAATAGCGAACGGTGGCGTACGGCGGTGGGCTCAGCTCGAATTTTGTCGCAAATTTAGTATATTTTTACGACAAAACCAAAAAATGTTCGACGGCGTGGCAAGATTCCCGAACAGGCGGAAAAGAGGGAAAAAGAGGGAAAAACTAAATAAAACAACAAAAAAAGAGGCCGACAGGCACAACATTCAAAAAAAATCACTAACTTTGCACCGCAAAAGACCAAGGAAAGATGCCGGAGTGGTCGATCGGGGCGGTCTCGAAAACCGTTGTGCCCTTGCGGGCACCCAGGGTTCGAATCCCTGTCTTTCCGCAAAAAGCAGCCGACAAGGCTGCTTTTTTGCGTAAAGACGGGGATGAGAACCCGGGTTCGTCATCGCGAAGCGCTTTCGGAGCGCAGCGGAGAGTCTTTGCCTACGCAGAGCAGCGTTATCGACGAAGTCGCTTTGCCCCTATGAAAATACACAATCGCCCTCTCTCTCCGATTTCGATAATGAGTTTTATTTGGTATGATTAATCAAATTGCCACTATGGTAAATTTTATTTGGTATGGCAAATAAAATTCATTACCTTTGACATATGGAAATCATTTCGCGAGAGATATACATTGACCATATCCTCAGGTTCTTTAACACCCATATGCCATTAAGGACTTTTCTGCTTACCGATTCGTTTTAGTCAAAAATAATGAATTCATGTTATGGGAAATCTCGTTGCCAATAATATTAGAAAATTTCGTGAATCGTTTAGATTGACTTATCGGAGTTTTTGAAATCAAATACTGCATTTTATCGGAGTTGGCGGTAAGTCTACCCTCTGCCGTAATCCATATATTGCCCTTGATTATACGGCGCAGCCTCCTTTGGCGGCGGTCGTTTGCGTGAGATTTTTTTGTTGGGGTGTTGGGAAATGTTGGAAAATGAAAAATTTTTGTTAACTTTGGGCGGAAATTTAAGAACAGATTTTTAACACACCCCAAAACCAATCCCTATGAACATTTGCACAAAAATGCTTCTTGGAGCGGGCATTCTGCTGACGGCGGCGAGCGCCGGCGCTCAGAATGTGCCTCTGGAGCGGTCTGTCGACGGCAATCGGGCTGCTTTGACCCGATTGGCACCCCGCCAGGCCCTCGGGAACTCGTATCGTTTCTATCGTCCGGTTCCCCGTCCGGCCAATGCGCTCGATGGAGCAATCCACTGCCTGCGCACTCCCGAACTGCGCGCTGCGGCTCCTGCCCGCAACGCCGCCTCTGCCGACATGCCTTCGATCAAAGGCGTGCTCATGAACTCCGACGCCTGGATGAGCACCGGCTTCGACCGCGGTCTTTACAATGTTCCGACCGCCGACGGCCAGGAGTTCACCAAAATATGGAGCGCAGAATCGTCGATGGAGACTACTTATTCCGGCGTTCTCATCGACGACGTGCTCTACACTCACGACTACGAGAACTACTACGGCTTTCTGGAATTCTATTATGTGAAGGCCTTCGACTACGCCACCGGCGAGGAAGTCTTCCGCTATGAAAGCGCTGGTTGGGACATTATCGCCTCGGGCGTTGCGCAGGATCCCGTCAGCGGCGAGGTCTACGGCATCTTCTACAACGCCGCCGGCAACGCCATGAATCTTATGAAGATTGTCTACTCCACACCTGTGCCTCAGACCACTTTGGTGGCACCGCTGGAAGGGTCGTGGATAACAATGGCCATCAGCCCCGAGGGCGAGATCTACGGCATCCGCATCGACAGCGAGGCCGGTGAAGTAGCAGGCTCCACGCTTTGCAAAATCAACAAGGCCGACGGCACCGTCACAGAAGTCGGTCCGACCGGACAAGTGCCGCTGTACCCCTGCGGCGCTACCTTCGACCCCAACACGGGCCGCATGTTCTGGGCCGTGAGCGACGACAGCACTACCCCCGGCAAACTCGTTGAGGTCAACACTGAGACCGGCGCCACCACCTTGGTTACCGCCTTCCCCAATGGCGAGGAAGTAAACTCGTTGATTATAGAGAAGGTAATAAATCCCGCAGCCCCGGCAGCCGCCGAGGAATTCACTGTGGTCTGCGAGCCCGGCAGCCGCGACCTTACCTTTAAGGTGAAGGCACCGTCTACGAAGTACGACGGCACCGAGGCCACGGGCGCCCTCACGGCCACCATCGACGTCAACGGCGAAACATTCGTCACCGAGGCTACCTCCTACGGCGCAGAGTTTGAGATTTCCCGCACCGTTGCCGTCAGCGGTATGACCAATTTCGGTATTACTTTTGCCGACGGCGAAATCAGCGGCCCTCGCACTACACAGGCTGTCTACGTGGGCCACAGCGAGCCTTCCGAGCCTAACGTTATGGTAGTCGCCGGCGATACAAACAACGGCAAAGTGACCCTTCGCGTCAGCTGGACCGGCGCTGATGTTTCGGTCGACGGCGGCTATATCGACCCGACTCAGATTTCGTACAAACTCTTCCGCATGCCGGCCCACGAGGAAATAGCGCTGACCGACTCGGGCGATACTTTCTTCAGCGAGGAAGTCGACGACCCTATACTGCAGACTGAGTATCAGTACGCCGTCGGGGTTACGTACATCTCTGCCGACAATTACTATAAGGAGACCCTCTCCAATGTGCTCACGCTGGGCACGCGCACTCCGCCCTACATCAATACCTTCGACAACGACCTCTCCATCGAAGATTTCACCATCATCGATGCCAACGGAGACGGCAAGAAGTGGTACATAAGCAACGGCTCGCTCCGCATGGCCTACAATTCATCCAAAGCCATGGACGACTGGGCCATTACGCCCGCCCTCATGCTCGAGGCCGGCAAAAACTACCGCATCACTCTCGACGCCCACCACACCAGCGGCTACAATGAACGCTTCGAGGTGAAGTACGGCACAGCGCCTACCGCAGAGGCTATGACCGAAACAGCAATCGAGCCGAGCGACGTCGTTACCAGCGAATTCGCTCCCTTCGAGGGCGTCATCAGCCCGAGCGTATCCGGCAAATACTATGTCGGCATCCACGGCATCTCCGACGAAGACAAGTACTACCTCGATATCGACAACCTCTGCATCGAAGCCGGCACCACGACAGCCGGTCCCGATCAGGTTACCGATTTGGTCGGTATTACCGATCCGTCGGGCGAACTCAACGCCGTGCTCACCTTCAAGGCTCCCACAACGGACCAGGCCGGAGGCGAACTTACCGCTATTGAAAAGATTGAAATAAAGCGCGGGCTCAACCTCGTCCACACCATCGAATCGCCTGCTCCCGGCGCCGAACTCTCCTACACCGACCCCGTGGGAACCGGAGGAGATGTTACCTACACCGTGACTGCCTTTGCCAACGGCAACCCCGGCAAGGCGGCTTCTGTGACGGTCTTTGTAGGCAACACCTATCCTGTAGCTCCGGCGACAGTAAGCGCAGTGGAGACCGCAAATGAAGGCGAAGTCACCGTAAGCTGGGACCCCGTCACCCTCGATGAGTACGGTGCAGCCATTCCGGCGTCCAAACTCACCTACGCCGTCTATATCTTCTACGGCACCAGCCGCAAACTCGTGGCCGAGAACCTCACCGAGACCTCCCACACTGCCGTTGTAGTAGAGCCCGGCGACCAGCAGCTGCTGCAGTTTGCCGTATTCGCCCGCAACGACATCGGCGAGGGCGAGGGCCAGCTTTCCAACTTTGTTCAGCTCGGCACTCCCTACACCGACTTCTGCGAGAGCTTCCCCGGTGGTCTTGTAAGCTACGACATGGGCATACGCCGCATCTCCGGTCAGCCCCAGTGGTCGCTTCTCACCGATGCCTCCGGCGTTCCCTCCTACGACGGCGACAACGGCTTCATCGGTATGCAGGCATCCGCTGTCGGCGACGCCGCCGCCATCTACACCGGCAAGATTTCCCTGGTCGGCATGACAAACCCGGGTCTCACCTTCGCAACCTACAATCTGCAGAGCAACGACGGCGCAACCTCCAAGAACGTCGTTACCATAAGCGTCGGCATAGCCGGTCAGGAAGGCCTCACTGAGGTATTCAGTGGCCAGGTAGACCAGATTGCTCCGCTGCCCATGGAATGGGGCAAGGTTGCCGTCGACCTCTCCGAATATGCCGGTCAGGTCATCTACCTCGACATCGCAGCCACCTGCAACAATATGGCCTTCACCCTTCTGGACCAAATCAAGGTTTCCGAGCGCTACGAGCGCGAAATGGCCGTGACAGCTATTGAAGCTCCCGAAAAACTCAACCCGGGTCAGGCCTTCAGCGTGCTGGTGCGCTTTGAGAACATGGGCACCGCCGCTGCCTCCGACTGGACTCTCGACCTCTACCGCAACGACGAGAAGGTCAGCACTCACGAAGGCTACACCCTCGAGGCCGGTGTTGGCAGCAACTACACTTTCGATCAGTATCTCCACGAGCTCGAGGAAGAGGATGTTGTCTACCACGCCGTTCTGAACTACGAAGGCGATGGTGTTCCCGAAAACAACATTTCCGAGAGAATTACCATCAAAAATCAGCCCACTCCCTATCCGGCAGTCAGCGACCTCCGTGGCGAGCTCGTTGCTGAAGGCGTGCGCCTGAGCTGGACAGAACCCGCTTTGGAGGTGGCTGTTCCCGTCGAAGTCACCGAGGACATCGAGGGCGCCGACAGCTTCGCCGACACTCTCGAAGGCTGGACGCTCATCGACCGCGACAACAGCGCCGTCGGAGGCTTCCAGGGCACTGAAATACCCAACCATGCAATAGGCGGCAAAGCCGGATTCTTCGTCTTCGACGCCGGCGACGACTATCCTCAGTTCAACCTCTCCTTCGCAGCCGCAAGCGGCAGCAAGTATCTGGCCTCTCTCTTCCGACTGGACGGTCAGCCCGTCGACGACTGGGCAATCTCGCCCGAAGTCCTCGGAGGTAGTGCAGTCAGCTTCAAGGCCCGCAGCTACAGCGCAAGCTACCCCGAAAAGCTCGAGATACTCTACAGCACCGGCAGCCTTGATCCCGCCGACTTCGTAAGCCTCGAAACCGTGGCAAGCGTGCCCGGCGAATGGACTCTCTACACAGTCAATCTGCCCGAGGACGCCGCCCGCTTCGCAATACGCAGTTGCGCCGCCGATGCCTTCATGCTCATGGTCGACGACATCGCCTACACCCCGGCCGCAGCACTGCCTTCCGACCTGACCGTTCGTCAGTACAACATCTACCGCAACGGCGAGCATCTTGCCGGAGTGGTAAGCGGCCAAGAGACCGCCTACACCGACACTACCGCTCCCGAAGGCACCAATGCCTACCGCGTGGTGACCATCTGGAACCACGGTCTGTCGGCCGGCTCCAACACCGTCACCGTTGAGGTCAGCGGCCTCAACGGCATCGGAACCGCTGAAGTGACCGTGACCGCCGCCAAGGGCAGCATCCGCATCTCCGGCGCCGAAACCGCCGCCACCGTAAGCGCAGCCGACGGCCGCGTATGGTACAGCGGAGCCACTCCCGCAACCGTAGCCGTTCCGGCAGGGGTTTACCTGGTATCTCTGCCCGGCAAAACCATCAAGGTTGTAGTTCGCTAAACCTAATCCACTTATATACTCGAAAAGAGGCAGGCGCCACCCGGCACCTGCCTCTTTTCATTGTTCGCCCTCAGTCGATTCTACTGTCACCGCAGGGTGATTCTGCGGGTTTCGGCGCCGGCGCGAACTATGTATGTGCCGGGGGCGAGCGACAAAGGGAGGGTCGCGTTGCCGCAGAGGGGGCGCCGCATCACGCAGCGGCCCGCAGCATCGAAGATTTCGGCTGTATAGCTCTGCAACTCAGTCGAGATGACTACAGTGCGACCAAACAACTTAATAATCACGCCGGGCGCCTCGAGATTCTCCATGCCCGACTGCCGGGAAACTCTCACCGGGATGCGGAGATAGTCCTTTTGGCCTTGCCGCGAGGCAGTGGCGGACAGAGTGAAGGGTTCGCCGCCCTCTTCGACTGCAGGTTCGGTCACCAACACCACGCCGCCGTTAGGGTCCGAAAGATGCGCCTTGCCGCCTGCATCGTCGGTCAGCTCATAACTTACAGTGGCATCGGAGGGCTCCCAAGAGAGAAAATCGTACAGCCGGAAGGAGGGAGTTTCGGCAGAGAGCACCACTTCGGCGACATCGCGCCACGGGCAGTCCTCGCCGACGTTGTCGAGGCAGAAATAAGCGGGTGTGGTCATGCCGTAAGCGTTGCGCTTTGTGCTTTCCATTCTGAACCACAGCTTGTTGACGCGACCGAGCGAAGAAAGGTCCACCCATTGCCACGAATCGAGGGCATAGCGGTCGGCCGGGTTGTCGAAGCGGAAATCGGCCGGATAGAAGTCGACCGTGCCGACGTTGCGGGAGTCCAGCAGGCCCGTAATGGAGATTTTGAGGAAATCGCCGTGTGCGAAACCGCCCTCGACGTCGCTGAGGCCGTCGCCGCGGGCAATAGCGTCGGCCACCCATGCCGTGTTGGTGAGCCAAAGGCCGGGAATGGTGTCGCCGGCTTCATCGTGGGTCACGGAGAGGTAGGTGGCACCCGTGTAGGAGTTCAGGTAGGCCACGGCGTAAGTCGGGCTTCCGAGTGCGCCGGAGCCGGCTGCGCAGTTAAACTGGTCGGCGAGCGATTCGTAGTTTCGTGCCGTACAGTTTGCGTAGGTGAAGTTTCCCCAATAGCTGTAGTCGGCGTCGGTGCCGTTGTAGTTGTCGAAGGCGAAAGATCCCGAGAAGAAGGGCCGGTTGGCGGGGGTACCGGCCCAATGCGATTCGGGCGCAAGCTGAAGGTCCTCGAAAGTGGCGACATAGCGGTTGCCGCGCACCTCGATGTTGAGTTCGGCCGACGCTTCCTTGCCTCTGGCGTCGGTTGCGGTGAAGGTATAGGTTTGGGAATGAGTCAGAATGGTCGCAACCGAAGTCTCCGAACCGATGACATTGCCGGCGCCGTCGGTCCAGCAGTATACGAATGGCTCCATTCCTCCGGCCACGGTGCCTTCCATAATAATTTCCTCGCCTTCATTTCCGGTGAGGCCGGAAGTGGAGTTCGCCGAGGCTACGGGGATGGCATACGAAGGCTCGTCGAAGAGGGTGCGGAAGGCAATCTGCACCATCGGCGCCTCCTCACCGAGTACGCTCGTCAGGGCGATGTAGGCAATATAGTCTGTGTCGTCGCTTAGACCGGATATCCGCAGCGACTCGGAGGCCATAGAGTGGAGTAGAACAGCCTGCGCAGCCTCGAAATCGGCGGGTGCCGGCTCCGAGGCTTCCAGAACAGCCACACGGGCTGTCGACGCCTTGTCAGCGCCCAGAATGAGCAGAACCGAAGCCGAGCCAAGCTGCTCGAGGCTTGGCAACCCGTCGAGCCACTGGGGAGTGCCGCTCTGGTTGCGGTACTCGTAGGCACCAGCGGTGCGGTTTTGGGCGGGGCGAGGGGCGCCGGTGATGTCGGTGGTGACAAAATCCACCGCCGGGGCCGAGCACAGGCTTCCTTGCGCGGACGGCTCGCGAATATCGTCGGCCAGGAACGCTACCTGCTCAACCAAGCCCACCGGTTGTCCGGCAGCGGCAGCCAGAGCTTCCATAGATTCGATTTCGTCGGGAGTGAGCGCAAGCACCTCGTTGGAGGCAAAGAGCACATTGCTGTCGATAGTCATTTGGTGAAGAGTGGCCTCGGCAGTGGCTCGGAAGGCTACCCCGCCGAGAGCGTTCTGCAGCAGATTTGCCCGAAGGGATGAGCCGGGCGTCGGAGCGTCGAGCATCAGCGGGGCGGAGTAGGGGCTACTGTCGCCGGTGAGCAGCAGGGTGTTGTGGGCAATATGAAGGCTTTGGCCGGCAGTGTTGTCGTCGATGTAGATGCCGAAAAGGCCGTGGTCGGAGCCTTCGATGCCGTGAAGGCGCAAATCGTTGTTGTAGATGAGTTTGGCGGATGGATAGGTGTTTGTGATGTCGCGAATGTAGATTCCAGTGGCCGTTCCGGCTCGGGTAGTTCCGTCGGAGGTGGTCATATCGGCTGCGATAATGTCGGCGCGGTTGCCGGCAATCTCCACTCGGCCCGTGCAGCGGTAGATATCCATAGTGTGGAAGGGCGAGGTCATGACGCGGCCGGAGTTGGCGAATACATTGCCGCGCACCGTCAGCCCGTCCTTGACGCCCATGGCCTGCATCGCCTTGCAGGCCTGATCGACAAATGTATTGTCCGCCACGGTGACGTCGTGGATCATAATCGGATGGTTGAGATTCGTAATACCCGTCACGGAAAGGCCATAGTAGCCACCCTCCAGGCGGCAACCCTTGATGGTGAAGTAGTTGCAGTTCTTGTTGTCCTCCTCAAGATATGTAGTGTAGACCAGTACATGGCGTTGCTCGTACGATGCCGAGGCCGGTGCGCGCACTATGCAGCCCTCGAGGGTGTTGTGCATACATCCGCCCTGCATGTAGATGACGCCGGGACAGGACTTTGAACGAGCCTCCACGGTGAGGTTTCGCAGGGTTATGAAGCTGCTGCCGTCGGTGAAGTTCACAACACCCTGACTCATTGCCTTGTCGGATTCGCCGTAGGCAATCACCACATCGTCGGGGCTGCCCGACTGAGCCGCGAAGGTCACGCGGTTGCGCTCCGAAGCGCCCGGCACCGGCAGAAAGTTTAGAATTTGGCCGTATGACCCCGACTCGACCATCATATTGACCGGGCCGTCGACGCCCCGGTTCGCAAGGTCGCGGATGGCTTGGTTGAACGTTTTGTAGTCGGCGGCTTCGGACGGCCCTACCACAAAGTTGCCGTGCATGCCTTGCCGGGTGGATGAGGAAGCCTGCGCCACGCCCTGCGGTGCGAAACTTTCGCCGGCTACCATCACCCCGTCGAGGCTGACGGCGAAGCGGCGGCCCGCACCCGCTCCGGGAGCTATGTCGGCCGTGAGCCAGAAGTGGTAGGTGGCAGGCTGGGAGAAAACATAGCTCGCCGGCAGCGAAAACTCCGACAGCCCGGCCGGGCTGACGCTGCCGATTTTCTCGGCGGCGGCAAAAGACTCCGCCTCGCCCGAGCACCACAGCGAAACCCCGGCCAGCATGCCGGGCTCGCCGGAGGCACTCAGCTCGAGGCCCTCGAGGGCGAGGCTGCCGCGCTCGCCGGCGGTGGTGACGACGAAATGTATCATCCGGTTATCGTCCGAGCCGGGAAATACCGTTGCGGGCGCTTCGGCGGCTGCGGTGACCTCGGCTACAGCGAGGGGCTCGGGCGCAAACTCTTCGATGACGATATCCCACCCTTCGAGCATAAGGCCGTATTGGCCGGTCTTGAACCATGCCGCCAGCGAGCCGTCGGCGGCAGTGCTTACCAGATCGCGAGTCTGCGCCTTGTCGCCGTAGAGCCGGATGAGAAGTTGGTCGTCGACACATTCGGAGCCGTTGTAGATGAGCAACTGGTCGTTATATCCGGCAATGAAGTAATTGAATTTCAGGCTCAAGGTCCGGTCGGGATGACTCGGGCGAAAAACGACGACCCCCGAGTGGTCGCGGTTATAGAACCCCTCGGGACCGCCGTTGTCGAAGAACCGAAGGCTGCCGTCGACCGTCACGGTGTCGTTGCCGCAGAACCAATATTCGCTGCCGGGGTCGGCCGCTCTGCAGAGCAGGGTGGCCGCTGACAGAAAAAGAGCTGTAAAAAGAGAACGCTGCTTCATTTTAAGGTGTGCAAAAAGGTGAAGCACAGCGCAAAGAAGCCCGACGGCCCGTGCTGTCGCAGAACGGACACCTCTGACCACCAAGCTGATCCCGGCTGTGGTTGACTGTCATGGTGTATCGGCAGGTATTCTGGCTCTTTCCCAACTGTCGCCCGGCCTTCCCACACCTTATATATAAGTGCAGTGACCCCCGCACAAACGGAACGGCGGCAGCGTCTCGAAAATTACAGCAGCGGGTACTGCAGCCGGATTTCACGGCTTTCCCTGCGCTGATACGCCGCAAAGTTAAGCAAAAATCCCGGAAATTATTCGTAATTTTGCAGCAAAAGAACGCACATGAGCAAACAACAACGCATACTGTGGGCTGACGACGAAATCGATCTCCTCAAGCCCCACCTGTTGTTCCTTCGCAACAAGGGCTACGCAGTTGTCACGGCCAACAACGGTCGCGACGCACTCGACATGGCCCTTGCCGAGCCCTTCGACCTCATTATTCTGGACGAGAACATGCCGGGCCTGACCGGTCTGGAGACGCTCGCAATGATCAAGCAGCGTCTGCCCCACGTGCCCGTGATAATGATTACCAAGAGCGAGGAAGAGAACATCATGGACCAGGCCGTGGGCAGCAAGATAGCCGACTACCTCATCAAGCCCGTAAACCCCAACCAGATTCTTATTGCCATCAAGAAGCACCTGCACTCCGACCGCCTGGTGGCCGAAAAGGCCACCCGCGACTACCGCGAGGAGTTCGGCAGCCTCGGCATGGCCATCAACAGCGCCGGAACAATCGACGACTGGTACGACCTCTACGAACGCCTCACATACCGCGAGCTCGAGCTGGCTCAGGCCGACACTAATATGGACGAGCTGCTGGCCACCCAGAAGGTGGAGGCCAACAAGGAATTCTTCAAGTGGGTGCGCCGCAACTACGCCGACTGGATGGAGGAAGGCGCCGGCAAGCCCCTTATGAGTCCGCGCATCTTCCCCGAGAAGGTGTTTCCGCTGCTCGATGCCGGCGAGAAGGTGTTCTTCGTACTCATCGATAACTTCCGCCTCGACCAGTGGCGCACCATCAAACCTCTGTTGGCGGAGTATTTCGACTTCGACGAGCAGCTGTACACCTCCATACTTCCGACGGCCACGCAGTATGCCCGCAACGCCATTTTCTCCGGACTCATGCCCGCACAGATAGAGAAGATGTTTCCCGACCTATGGGTCGACGAAGACTCCGAGGAAGGCAAAAACCTCAACGAAAGTCCGCTGATAGCCACCCAGTTCGAACGCTATCGCCGAAAGGTGCGCTTCAGCTACCACAAAGTCAACGGCAACACCGCCGGCGAGCGCCTTCTCCGCGACTTCAACACCCTGGCCTCGGACGACTTGGTAGTGATTATCTTCAACTTCATCGACATGCTCTCCCACGCCCGAACCGAGAGCAGAATGATACGCGAGCTGGCCGCCACAAACGCCGCTTACCGCTCCCTGACCGAAAGCTGGTTCCGACACTCGTCGGCGCTGGAGATTTTCCGGCGAATAGCCGCTAAGGGTTATAAAATTGTGCTCACTACCGACCACGGCACCATTCGGGTCGACAATCCAATCAAAGTTGTGGGCGACAAAAACACCAACACCAACCTCCGCTACAAGCTGGGCAAAAACCTGGCCTACAACGCAAAGCAAGTCTACGAAATTAAGACGCCACTGAAGTACGGCCTCCCAAGCCCAAACGTGAGCACAACCTACATCTTCGCCGCTCCTGACGACTTCTTCGCCTACCCGAACAACTACAATTACTACGTTCAGTACTACACCGGCACCTTCCAGCACGGAGGTATCTCCATGGAAGAGATGCTCATTCCTCTGATCACACTAAACCCGAAATGAAAACAATAAAAGTTCCCAACCTTGAGGCTCTGCCTCAGGCAGCCCGCGATTTTGCCGCCATGATGGGCGACAACACCGTATTCGCCTTCTACGGCGACATGGGCGCCGGCAAAACCACCTTCATCAACGCCCTGTGCTCCGTGCTGGGCGTCGACACCGAGGAAACCGCATCGCCTACTTTCGCCCTGATCAACGAGTATCGCTCCGACACCACCGCCGAGCTTATCTACCACTTCGACTTCTACCGCATCGAAGACCTCGACGAGGCTCTCGAGCTGGGTATCGAGGACTACTTCGATTCGGGCGCCATATGCCTGATAGAGTGGCCCGAACGCATCGCCGCCGCACTGCCCGCCGACACCGTCAGCGTGCGCATCGAAGTGGGCGACGACGACTCGCGCACCATCACCGTCAGCGAATGACGCCCGCCAAGGTGCTCTGGGTCGAGACCTGCGCCTCTACCAACACCACAATACGCGACTATGCCGATGCTCCCCACGGTTTCACCCTGGCAGCCCGCACCCAGACAGCAGGGCGCGGACAGCGAGGCAACACCTGGGAGGCGGCGCCGGGCCTCAACCTTACTTTTTCGATCTTGCTGCGGCCGACGGCGATACCGGCGGCGCGGCAGTTCGAGCTTTCCATGCTGGTGGCGCTCGCCGTGGCCGACACCGTGGCCGACGAGCTGGCCGGCTCGGAGCACGCCTACGCCGTCGGCGTGAAATGGCCAAACGACATCTATGTCGGCGACCGCAAGGTGTGCGGCATGCTCATCGAAAATTCGCTGAGCGGGGCAGCAATATCGACTTCCATAGCCGGCATCGGCTTGAACGTGAACCAGGCCGACTTCGTCAGCGATGCTCCAAACCCGGTGTCGCTCATTCAGTTAGACGGTCGTACGCGCAATCTCGAAGATTTGATGCAGCGCATTGCCGACCGCGTGGCCCATGCTGTGGCCTCCTACGGCGCCGCCCCCGACGAGGCCGTAGCACTGCTGGAGCGCTACCGCGCCCGCATGTGGCACGGCCGGGGTGAGCATTGGTTCCGCGAGCCGGGCGGCGAACCATTCCGGGCCTCTGTGGCCGAAGTGGGCGCCGACGGTATTTTGACCCTCTCGAACGGGAGACGCTATGCCTTCAAGGAAATAATTCAGCAAATCTGAGTGCCCTCTAAAAAAATATTTGTAACTTTGCACAATTATTTTTCTCAATCAACGATGAAGCAAGTGACTTACGAGGGTTTGACCTTCGAGCCCTACATCTCCAAGAAAGAAATTGACGCCCGGGTCAACGAGCTCGGCAAAGAAATAATGCGCGACTGCGCCGGAAAAAAGCCCCTGTTTCTGTGTGTTCTGAACGGGGCTTTTGCTTTTGCCTCCGACCTCTTCCGCGCCGCCGAGGGCATAGACGCCGAGATTACTTTCATCCGCCTGCAGAGTTACGAGGGGACCTCGTCCTCCGGCAACGTCAAGGAAGTGCTGGGACTGCACGAAAGCCTTGAGGGCCGCACCGTGATTATTGTGGAGGATATCGTAGACACCGGAAACACCATGTACCGCCTGGTCGAAGACCTTCGCGCAAAGAACCCGGCCGACATAAAAATCGCCACACTGCTGTTCAAACCCGACGCCCTGGCACGCCCCGTGCAGCCGGACTATGTAGGCTTCAGCATACCCACCAAATTCATCATCGGCTACGGTCTGGACCTCAACGGCCTGGCCCGCAATCTCAACGACATCTATATACTCAAAGAAGACTGAGGCGCCGGCACCAAACCGCAGACGCACTGCGGTTGTTGTTATGGTATTCACCCTCACTTAACGCAATTACATTGCTACAATGAACATAGTTATCTTCGGCGCTCCGGGCAGCGGAAAAGGCACCCAGAGCGAGCGGTTGATTGACACATACGGGATGCGCCACATATCGACAGGCGAGCTCCTTCGCGACCACATCAACCGCGGAACTAAGCTCGGCAAGGTTGCCGATGTGTACATCTCCAAAGGTTTGCTTATTCCCGACGAGCTCATGATCGATGTGCTCGCCGACACCCTCCGCAACGACCCCGAATACATCGAGCGCGGCGTGATTTTCGACGGCTTTCCCCGCACCATTCCGCAGGCGGAGGCTCTTTCCGAGCTTCTTAAAGAACTCGGCACCGAGATACATGCCGTCGTAGGCCTCGAAGTCGACGAGGACGAGCTGGTAAAGCGCATGCTCGAGCGCGGCAAGTCCTCCGGTCGCGCCGACGACAATATCGACACCATCCGCAAACGCCTCGAAGTCTACCACAAGCAGACTTCGCCTCTCAAAACCTACTACGTGGGAAAGGGAAACTACCATCCCGTCGACGGCAACGGCACGGTCGACGATATTTTCTCCAACATCACCAAATCGCTGGAGAAAGCTAACAAATAACCCCTCCCTCCCCCCCACGCACTACCTTAAATATGTACCAGTTCGAAGCTCCCTACAACAGCGCGCCTTACGACGACCTGCTTGAAATCTACCGCCACTCTTTTGTGGACAACTTCCCCCTGCCCGCACTGACGGACTATATCACGGGAAAGACCATCACCTACGGCGATATGGCGCGGCGTATTGCACGCCTGCACCTCTTCTTCGAACTGGCCGGCGTGCAGCGCGGCGACAAGATTGCCCTGCTGGGTAAGAACACCCCCAATTGGGTGATTGCCTTCATGGCCACTATTACCTACGGCGCCACGATAGTGCCCGTGCTCCACGACTTCAACGCCGCCGACGCCACGCATATCATCAACCACTCGGACTCGGTGCTGCTCTTCGTGGCCGACGGTATCTTCTCGCATCTCAACTTCGACGACATGCCGGAGCTGAGGGCAGTGGTCAGTCTGGACACCCGCACCGTCATCGCCGAGCGCGCCGTGGCCCCCGGCTGCCGCATGCGCACCCACCTGGCCATCGTAAAGAGTCTCACGCGCCGCTTCCGCGCACGCTATCCAAAGGGCTTCACACCGGCCGACATCCTCTACCCGGTGATGGACCAGACTTCGACGGCCATCATCAACTACACCTCCGGCACCACCGGCTTCAGCAAGGGCGTAATGCTCTCGCTGGACAATCTGCGCGGCAACGTTGTGTTCGGCATCCGCTCCCGCCTGCACTACTGCGGCTCGCGCGCGCTGTCCTTCCTGCCGCTGGCCCACGCCTACGGCTGCGCCTTCGACATGCTCACACCTCTGGCCGTGGGCAGCCACGTAACCCTGCTGGGCAAGGTGCCCACCCCGCAGCTGCTGCTGAAGGCGCTGCGCCAGGTGCGCCCCAACCTCATCATCTGTGTGCCTCTGATTCTGGAGAAAATCTACCGCAAGGTCGTCGTGCCTATGCTCACGCGCAAACCCATGCGCTGGGTACTGGCTGTGCCTATGCTCGACAAGGCCGTCTACTCCGTGATCCGCACCAAGCTCGTCGAGGCCTTCGGCGGCAATTTCGAAGAAGTAATCGTCGGCGGCGCTCCCCTCAACCGCGAGGTCGAAGACTTTCTCTACCGCATCAAATTCCCCTTTACCGTGGGCTACGGCATGACCGAATGTGCTCCCCTGATCAGCTACACGCCCTGGCGCGCCTTCGTGCCCGGCTCCTCCGGCCGCACTCTGGCCGACATAATGGAGGCCCGTATTCAGGTCGACGAAACCTTGCCCCACAAGAAGGGCTCGCCGCAAGGCGAAATAACAGTGCGAGGACTCAACGTGATGAAGGGTTACTACAAGAACCCCGAGGCAACCGATGCCGCAATCGACGCCGACGGCTGGCTCCACACCGGCGATATGGGCTATCTGGGTGCCCCCAAAAACCGCACTGTCTTTATCCGCGGACGCTACAAAACCATGATACTGGGCGCCAACGGCCAGAATATCTATCCCGAGGAAATAGAGAGCAAGCTCAGCAACATGCCCTTCGTCAACGAGTGCCTCGTAGTTGAGCGCCACGGCACGCTGGTGGCCCTGTGCCATCCCGACGCCGATGCCGTCCACCAGGCCGGCCTGACAGACCAGCAGCTCGTCGACGCTATGGAGGAGAACCGCCGCAGCCTCAACAAGCTCGTGGCGCCCTACGAGAAGGTCGACAAAATCGAAATCATGCCCGAAGAGTTCGAAAAGACTCCAAAGCGCTCCATTCGCCGCTTCCTCTACAAATAATTCGCCGTTGTTTCATTGACAATTGAAGAGGCCCAAGGAGGGCGAGGTGTCGAAAAACTAGCAAAATGGTAGGATGTCAATCTGTAAATATCTGATACACAATTCCTATATTTTAGAAAGTAAAGGAGAAAACTGAGTTTTTCGACAGCCTCAAGCCGCGAAAGTCCGGGCAAAGCAAGCCGCGAAAGAACTAGGCCAACCTATGGACCGAGGGCTTCAGCCCTCGCCCCATCCCGGAGGGATTCCCTGCGAAAGTCTGGCCAACCTATGGACCGAGGGCTTCAGCCCTCGCCTCATCCCGGAGGGATTCCCTGCGAAAGTCTGGCCAACCTATGGACCGAGGGCTTCAGCCCTCGCCCCATCCCGGAGGGATTCCCTGCGAAAGTCTGGGCCAACCTATGGACCGAGGGCTTCAGCCCTCGTCCCATCCCGGAGGGATTCTCCACCCGCTTAAACTATTGAAAAAATAACCCCGTAGGGGTTCAATAATGTAGCGCGGGGTGACAACCCCGGGAAAGAAACGTAAAATCAAAATCAGCGACCCTGTAGGGGTCGAACCTCCGCGAAAGGTGGACCGTGTTCGACCCCTACAGGTAATGTCATTAAGTTAAGCAAAGGCGGCGGCAGCTGGATTGTTAAATCTTGCTGCCGCCGCCAACTTTGTGGCGC
>UQLO01000013.1 GCA_900541865.1 uncultured Porphyromonadaceae bacterium
GAGTTTATTAATAAAAAACTCGGCAAACGTCATCTCCGGATGGTAGAACCTTTGGAAATTTTGATGCGGTTGCCCTGAGCCCGCGCAGAGGCGCCAAAAAGGGCTTTGGGGCACAGATACAATGATTTTTGAAAACTTTTTGCGCTTTGTTGAATATTTTTTACTATTTTTGGCGCACAGAACCGAACCGCCGGTGGCCGCGAGCCCCGGACGGCGGTCTGCAATTAACAATATAAGTGACTATGGACATGCAACCCTCCAACCTTGAAGAGCCCCTGGCCCAGGGTACGGACAACACACTCAACGAAGCCGCGGCAACCGCTGCCGGGGCCGGAATCGAAAATCAGGCGGAACCCCTGGAAGCCGACGGTCCCGACGGCGCTCCCGAGGATCCCGAAGCCGCCGCTGAAGATTTAATGACCGAAGGCGAAAAGGAAGAAGAAAGCTCCCGCCGCACCCATCAGCTCACCGAGGAGGAACTCCTGGCCGCTGTGGTAGCCATGCTCGAGAAAGATCCTTCCGAGTACTCCGGCGAGGACATCAACCGACTGCGCCAGCGCTTCACCATGCTCCATAGTAACCTTGCCGTTGCCGCCGAAGACGCCGCTGCCGCCGAAGACGCCCGGCCCGACAGCGAACCCGCTGCCGCCAAAGAGGAAACAGCCGACGAAATCGAGGTGCAGCCCGACGCCCGGCCATCACTGTCCGCACAGTTCGAGGCCGCAATAGCCGAACTGCGCGCCCGCAAAACCCGCTGGACAGCCGAAATGGAAGCCAAACGGGCTGATAACCTTCGCCGCAAAAACGAAATCATCGACCAGATTGCCGCTCTTGCCGACGACACCGACAACGTGAACCGCACCTTCCCGCGCTACCGCGAGCTCCAGGACGAGTTCAACGCCATCGGCGAAGTGGACCCCACTCAGGAGACCGCCGTGTGGAAGCGTTTCCAGGAAGTTCGCGAACAGTACTCCGACAACCTCAAAATAAACAAAGAGCTGCGCGACTACGACTTCAAGAAGAATCTTGCCGAGAAGGAGTCGCTGCTGGCCGAAGCCCGAGCTCTGGCCCTGGACGACGACGTCATCGCTGCCTACCGCCGCCTCCAGGACCTCCACAACAAGTGGCGCCAGATAGGCCCCGTCGCCAAAGAGCAGCGCGACCAAATATGGGCCAACTTCCGCGAGGCCAGCGCAGCCGTCAACCGCCGCTACCAGGAGTACTTCGAGGCCCTCAAGGCTCAGGAAGCCCAAAACGAGGCCGCAAAGACCTTGCTCTGCGAGCGTGTGGAGGCCATCGACACCACACCTCTGAAAAACATAGCCGCATGGGAGCGTCAGGCCGAGAAAATCAAGGAAATGCAGGCCGAATGGCGAACCCTGGGATTCGCCTCCAAGAAGGCCAACCGCCAGCTCTTTGCACGCTTCCGCAAGGCCTGCGACGCTTTCTTCACCTCCAAAAATGAATTCGCCCGCAATGTCCGCCAGACCTACGCCGCAAACCTCGCCCTGCGCCGACAGATTGTCGAAGAGGCCGAAGCATTGGCCACCAGCACGGCATGGCGCGCAACCGCCGACCGACTCATAGCCCTGCAGGCACAGTGGAAGGAAATCGGCCAGACACCCCACACCCAGATGCGAGAGCTCTGGACGCGTTTCAAAGCGGCCACCGACGCTTTCTTCGAGGCCAAAAAGCGCTCCGGCGAGAACAACGAGCAGAATGTCAATCTCAAAACCAAGCGCGAAATAGTCGGCGAGCTCTCAGCGCTCATCACCGACGGTGTCGACAAGAGCGATGCCATCGCCCGCCTCTCCGACCTCCAGAAGCGCTGGCGCGAAACCGGCCACGTGCCCTTCCGCGAAAAAGAGAAAATCTACACCGCATACACCGAGGCCGTCGACGCCGTTCGGGCACACTTCGGGCTGGCCAACCGCGGAGAGCGCCGCACGCGCCGCGAGGGAGCCGCCACGGCAGCCGCCGACGGGGCCGACAAGACCTACACCGAACGCGACCGGCTCATGCGCACCATCGAAAGCCGTCGCGCTGAGCTCCGCACCTACGAGAACAACCTCGGCTTCCTCTCCTCGCGCAGCAAAGCCGGCGACTCGCTGGTGCGCGACATGGAGCGTCGCATAGAGCGCATCAAGGAAGACATCGCCAAGCTGCTCGAAAAGGCCAAGAGCCTGGACTCGCAGATTCAGTAACCCCCATTCGGCAAACGGCAGGGACAGCCTCTCAGGCGGCGCTCCCTGCCGTCGTTGCCCCGCTGGGGCGCTCTTACGCTACCATACGCCCCCAAACAGTCAAGACCCCATCCTGCCAATGACCTCCTCCGAAAGATACCAAGGCAAAGCCAGATTCATTCCCCTGCTGTTCACAGCGGGCGACCTGGTTCTTGTCAACCTTATCTTCTGGTTCACTCTTCTGGCCTTCCCGACCATAGGTTCGATTCCGTCGGCCCTGAGGGAGTTGTGGCTCTGCGTCAACGTCAGCTTTGTGCCGGCAGCATTCATACAGTTCTTCAATCCCCACGAGAACCGCGCCATCACCATGGAGCGCGTGATGCGCACCACACTCATCGCCGTTGGCCTCCACGCTCTGGTTTTCCTCTCGCTGATAGCTTTTCTGCGAATCACCGTTGTGCCCCCGAAGGCCTACATCTACTTCTACGGCATTCTGGTGCCGGCGCTTATGCTCTTCACCCTCAGCGGCAACTACGCTCTGAAGGCCTATCGACGCCGTGGCGGAAACTTCACCCGCGTGGTCATTATCGGCACGGGTCCTACGGCAAAACGACTCGAAGCCGCCATGAAGGAAGACCCCGGCTTCGGCTACAAAATTCTCGGTTTCTTCGATGACGCGCCGGACCCGGCTTTCAACGGTACTTATCTGGGTAGCATCGACCGGCTGGCCGACTTCGTCTCCGAAAAAGACGTTGAACAAATCTTCTTCACCCTCTCCGGCCACAGCGACGCGCTGGCCAAAACCATCAAAACCGCCGACGACAAAGTTGTCGAGTTCTACTACGTGCCTCAGATCCCACGCACTTTCTCCCGTGCCTTCCAGCTCAACAACATAGGGCATATGCCCGTGCTGGGAACACGCAAAAATCCCCTCAACGGAGCCGTCAACCGAGGCATAAAGCGTGCGTTCGACCTGGCCGTCTCCGGTACTTTCCTCATCTTCTACCCCCTGATTTTCATTCCAGTGGCCATAGCCATCAAGATGTCCTCGCCGGGACCCGTTTACTTCCGCCAGGAACGCACCGGACTGAAAGGCCGCTCTTTCCAGTGCCTCAAATTCCGCACCATGCGCGTAAACGCCAGTTCCGACAGCGCCCAGGCTACCCAGAACGACCCCCGCAAGACGCGTCTGGGCGACTTCCTGCGACGCACCTCCATCGACGAGCTTCCTCAGTTCATCAACGTGTGGAAGGGCGATATGAGCGTGGTCGGCCCGAGACCCCACATGCTCAAGCACACCGAGGAATACACCCGCCTGATCGACACCTATATGGTGCGACACATGGTTAAGCCCGGCATAACCGGGTGGGCGCAGGTCAACGGCTATAGGGGCCTCACCGACGAGCTATGGAAGATGGAACGTCGCGTTGAGTGCGATGTGTGGTACATCGAAAACTGGACTTTGCTGCTGGACATCAAAATAATGATCCGCACCATTATCAACGCCATTCAAGGCGACAAAAACGCCTTCTGACCAAATTCTTTGCAAATATTCCTTTCGGGGAGGGGCGTCACTGCTACTCTTCGAATTTTTCGTAGAGCAGGTCGTTGTAGGGGAATCGCGACAAGTGTATTTCGCGCGCCATTTGGTAGAGGCGCTGCTTGAGGGCGTCGATGTTTGTGCCTTTTCGGGCGGAGACAAACACGCAGTTGTCGGCCATCTTTGCCATCCACGATTTTTCGAGCTCCTCGAGGGTGCGGTGGCAAGCTTGACGGGGTGTGAGGTCGTCCTGATCGCGATGCGTGCACTTGAAGGCATCTATCTTGTTGAATACAAGTAGCATCGGCTTGTTGGCACCGTCGCATACTTCGCGAAGGGTCTTGTCGACCACCTCTATTTGCTCCTCGAAGTTGGGGTGGGAGATGTCGACCACGTGCACCAGGATGTCGGCCTCCCGCACCTCGTCGAGGGTGCTTTTGAAGGAGTCGACAAGGTGGGTGGGGAGCTTGCGGATGAAGCCTACGGTGTCGGTCAGAAGGAAGGGCAGATTGTCGATCACCACCTTGCGGACTGTGGTGTCGAGGGTGGCGAAAAGTTTGTTTTCGGCGAATACATCGCTCTTGCTCAGCAGGTTCATCAGGGTGGACTTGCCCACGTTGGTATAACCTACCAGAGCCACGCGGGTCAGTTTGCCACGGTTTTTGCGCTGCACGGCCTTCTGTCGGTCGATAGCTCGGAGTTCTTCCTTGAGGAGGGAGATTTTGTTGAGGATTATTCGGCGGTCGGTCTCAATCTGCGTTTCGCCGGGGCCGCGCATGCCGATGCCGCCGCGCTGGCGTTCCAGGTGTGTCCACATGCGTGTAAGTCGCGGCAGCAGGTATTGGTACTGAGCGAGTTCCACCTGCGTTTTGGCGCTTGCCGTCTGGGCGCGCTTGGCGAAGATGTCCAGGATGAGGTTCGTGCGGTCCAGAATCTTCACGCCCAGCTCGCGCTCTATGTTTAGCACCTGCTTGGTGGAGAGGTCATCGTCGAAGATGGCCATTGCGATGTCGCCGTCGTCCTCGATGTATTTTCGTATTTCCTCCAGCTTTCCTTTGCCCACGAATGTACGCGGGTTGGGATAGTCCAGCTTCTGGGTGAAGCGGGCGGCCTCGACGGCGCCGGCGGTGTCGGCCAAAAAGGCCAGTTCATCCAGATATTCAGTCGATTTGGCCTCGTCCTGGGTGGGAGTGACCAGGCCTACAAGAATAGCGCGCTCCGGAGCGGCGCCTTGCGAAACTATTGCCGGGGTTTTCATAGCTGTCAGGCGTACATGGCCTCAATCTGGGCCGCATAGACGGAGTTGATGACCGGGCGGCGGATTTTGAGAGTGTTGGTAAGCTCTCCGCTTTCGATGGTGAACTCCTTGGGCAGCAGGGTGAAGCGTTTGATTTTTTCGAAGCCGGCGAATCCCTTCTGGAGGCGTTCGATGCGCTCGGCGATGAACTTGCGTATCTCGGAGTTCTGCACGAGGTCTTCGACGGAGTTGAAGGCAATCTTTCGGCGCTCGGCATACTCCTTGAGGGCTTCGATGGCGGGTATTATTATAGCGGTGACGTACTTGCGGTTGTCGCCGATTACGGCCACCTGCTCTATGTATCGGTCTTCGCCCAGTCGGCTTTCGATGGCCTGCGGAGCGATATATTTTCCGTTTGAGGTCTTGAAAAGGTCTTTGAGGCGCTCCGTGAGGATAATTGCGCCGGAGGCGTCGATCAGGCCGGCGTCGCCGGTGCGGAACCAGCCGTCGGCAGTGAAGGCCTTGGCTGTCTCTTCGGGGCGCCCGTAGTAGCCGCGCATAACCGTCGGACCCTTTACGAGAATCTCGTTGTCCTGACCGAGTTTGACCTGCAGTTCGGGCAGCACGGTGCCCACAGAGCCGATTTCGAAGCCTACGGAGGGGTAGCAGCTCACCGTGGCGGTGGTTTCGCTCAGACCGTAGCCCACCACGATGTTTATGCCGCAGGTGTGGAAGAACTCCACGATGCGTGCCGAAAGGGGTGCGCCGGCAGTCGGGAAGATATTGCCGCGGTCGATGCCGATAGCGGCGCGAAGGCGACCGAAGACGGTGCGGTCGAAGAAGCGGTACTGCTGCTCGAGCCACCACGGCGCCTGCAGGCCCAGACGGGCATATTCGAGATTGCGCTTTGCACCCACCTTGAGTGCGCGGCGTATCATCCAGCCCTGTATGCCTTTTGCGGCGCCGATTTTTTCCTGCACGGCGGTGTAGACCTTCTCCCAGAAGCGGGGCACGCTGCACATGCACGTGGGCCGTGCGGCGGCCACAGCCTCCTGTATTCGCTTGGGGTCGCGGTTGATGTTGACCGTCATACCCATGCACAGGCAGAAGTATGTCCAGGCCTTCTCGAAGATGTGGCTCAGCGGAAGGAAGCACACAGTGGTGTCGAAGTCGGAGAGCGAGTCCAGACGCGCCTTGTGGGCGTCGATGGCGGCGTTGAAGTTGCTGTGGGGCAGTATGGCGCCCTTAGGCTCGCCGGTGGTGCCGGAGGTGTAGATCAGGGTGGCGATGTCGTCGGGCGAAGCGGCAGCGCTGCGCATAGCCACTTCGGCGCGGCATTTTGGCGAAGCCATGGCGCCCAGCTCGAGAAGACCCTCGAAGCTGAGGGTGGCCTTGTCAGAGTTGTCCGGCACGATGTCGGCGTCGACAGTGATAATATGCTTCAGCGAGGGACATTGGTCGAAAATCTCGCGTGCCACGCGGTACTGGGCGGCCGAGCCTACCACAATCATGCGGGCATGGGAGTCGTTGACGATATATTTCACCTGCTCGGAGCTGGAGGTGGCGTAGATTGCCACGGGAATGGCCCGGTTGGCATAGCAGGCAAAGTCGGTGATGAGTATTTCGGGGCAGTTGGGGGCGAACACGGCCACCATGTCGGCAGGCTCTATGCCTAAGATTTCCATAGCCGCAGCTGCCTTGCCGACCTTGGCGGACAGCTCGCCCCATGTGGTGGGCACAAGGGTCGGGCCGTCGGCGGCATCAAGGTCTATATTGGTGAAGGCGGTGCGGGCCGCGCCGTAGCGCGCCAGCTGGGTCTGCACCAGTGTTGTCAGTATATTGGGCATGTCAGTTACTTGTGTGGCTACAAAGTTACAACCTTATGTTTTTAAACGCGGCCGCATGGCGTCGCAAAATCGCCCAATGTTAACATTGCTTAAGAAATCTTGCCCGCTTCAAAAGAAACGTTCACGATTTTTTGACATTTGCAGCCGGTTTTTCGTATGAATTGGGGTCGGCCTCCATGATGAAGGAGTTGCGCTTCCAGACGGCGATGCCGAGCACTACCAAGAGTACAAACCCGTTGAAGATATACGAGAAATTGGGGTCGGAGACGGCGCCGAAGAGGCCGGCGGCTCCCTTGACGATGAAGGGCACCAGCGAGATGCCTATATAGTTGCAGGTGAGCAGGTAGGAGAAGTACTCTGTGCTCTTGGCTGTGTTGGGGGCTATGTAGGAGGTCTTGTCGTAGATGACCGGTTGGATCACGCCGTAGCCCAAGCCCATCAGGAAGACGCCGATGATGAAGCTCCAGTACTCGTGGAGAATACCCACGCAGAAGAGGCCCGCGATGGTCACCGCAAAGGCAACCTGCATGGTGTAGACGCCCACCCGCTCGATGATTTTGGTGAGCAGGAAGCCCGAGATGGTGGCGGCCGAGAAGAACATGGCCGTTGCCACGCCGACGTCGCCCGTGCTCAGGCGGTAGTGCTCCATGGTGAAGGGCAGATAGTAGCTGACAACTTCAGTGCCGTAGGTGGCGATGAAGTAGAGCGCCATCACGCCAACGAGCAGCATCAGCGAAGTCTTGCCCTGGAAGTGGAAGTTGACGTTGGCCGGCTTGTGGGTGGCCTTCGAGGTGGCTATATCGTCGTCGGAGGGACGAAGCGGCTCCTTCTTGGGTTCCAGTGGCGGTGGCGTGTTGACAACCTTGTTGCGGTCGATATACGACGAGGTCATGAACGGAATCAGGCACAGCGGGATGATGGGCACCATATAGACGATGAAGCTAAGATGCCAGTTGATTTCGGCCATCCAGCCCACAAAGAGCGTGGCGAAAATCACCGAGAAGTTGCTCAGCGAGCTCTTCATGCCCAGCTCGCGGGTGCGCGCCTTGCCGACGAAGTTCTGCGAAATCAGACTCGCCGCAAGCGGAATGACCAACCCGCAGCCAACACCCAGCAGACAGCTAAGCAGAATCAGCTGAATCATAGAGGTAGCGAAGAAGTAGAGCACACCCGTGAGGGCATACAGGCCCAGGCCGAGGCCCAGAATGAAAATCTGGTTTTTAGGCGTGCAGATTTTGCCGCTGCCCAGAATGAAGGGAATGGTGACAAGGTTAGGCAGAACCGTAAGAAGCTGAATCTGGAGCTCGGTGACGTCTTTGAACACTGAGTCCAGCTTGCCCATAATAGGCGAGATGGCCAAGCCCGGAAGGTTGACCGTCAGAGAGATGGAGAGAATGGCGATGAGGGAGATAAATGGAATCTTGCCGCACCCGGAATCTACATATTTCATTTGTGGCGGATAGAAAGAGTGAGAAAAAACATAAACAGGGTGCGGGCAGCATAGCGCAGGCATCCAATATTCAAACGCCTCTGAACCGCCGCGGGTTCACGCACCGCATTTTTAACTATATTTGCAGCCGGAAAATCCTTGCCGCAAAAAGACGAAATGTCAAATTGTCAAATTGTCATAATGACATCATGACAAAATAACACAATCCCAACCAAAAACCAATCGTTATGCCAATCGGTTTCAGTTCCGCCCCTTCCTATTTCTGGCTCAACAGTTGGGTGCTCGCCAACATCATCGAGCTGGCCACCCAGAAATTCTGCGAACGCTACGTCGACTACCGCATAGATCCCGCCAGGCGCCTTTTCGACCAAATGGTGATGGCGGCCAGGTCGGTGCGCGCAAACATCGCCGAAGGCTCCGAGCGCCACGAAACCTCCCTCGAGTCGGAGATGCGCCTAACGGATGTGGCACGCGCAAGCGCCCACGAACTGATGGGCGACTACATCAACTATCTTATGCGATTCGGACTAAAGGCCTGGACCAACGACGACCGCCGCTTTCAGGAGATAATCACGGCCAAACTTGACTCTCCGTCCTATGGTCATGACTCCGTCATCGACGCCATGAACCATATTGCGGTCCAAAAGGCTCGTTTCGACGGTTGTCTCGAGAAGGGAACCGCCGAGGATGCCGCAAACTGCTTGGTGGTTTTGTGTCTTAAAATCAGCGCTATGCTGACGAGCATGCTCGCAGCTCAGCTCCGCGATTTCCGCAGTCAGGGAGGATTCGCCGAAAATCTCACCCAGGAGCGCCTCGAAGCAAGGCGGGAGCAAGCCGCCAAAGAGGACGCACCACGATGCCCGCAGTGCGGTGCGCCGATGCTCCGGCGCACAATACGTCGCGGTAACAGACAGGGGCAGCAGTTCTGGGGATGCTCGAACTATCCGCGCTGCAACGGCGCCTCCGACATGGCCGAAAAGTCATAGCCATAGCGCAGGCGGTGGGTATTTTTAACACTTCGGAGGGGGCGCAAACGGCGGCTTTTTATTATTTTTGCACTTTCAAGGTCTCCATCCGAGGCCCCACTTCTTTCAAATGGACCAATATATAGTATCAGCGCGAAAATACCGCCCCGCCACTTTTGCGAGCGTGGTCGGGCAGCAGGCACTGACGGAGACGCTCAAAAACGCCATCGCCACCGGCCGTCTCGCCCACGCATACCTCTTCTGCGGAGGCCGAGGCGTCGGTAAGACGTCCTGCGCCCGTATTTTCGCCAAAACAATCAACTGCTCGTCGCGCACCGCCGACGGCGAGGCCTGCGGCCACTGCGACTCCTGTCTGCAGTTCGACCAGAACCGCTCGATGAACATCATCGAGCTCGACGCGGCCTCCCACAATGGTATCGACGACATCAAGAGCCTCATCGAACAGGTGATTGTGCCCCCCACGGTGGGCCGCTACCGCGTCTTCATCATCGACGAGGTCCACATGCTCTCGCCATCGGCCTTCAACGCCTTCCTCAAGACACTTGAGGAGCCGCCGGCTCACGCCGTGTTCATCCTGGCCACCACCGAGAAGCACAGGATTCTGCCAACGATTCTGTCGCGTTGCCAAATCTACGACTTCAACCGCATCACCATCCGGGATATGGTGAGCCATATGCGCTCCGTGGCCGCAAAGGAGAGCATCGAGGCCGACCCGGCCGCTCTGGCCGTCATTGCCCGCAAGGCCGACGGCGCCATGCGCGACGCCCTGTCGATTTTCGACCAAATCGCCGCCAGCACCCGAGGCAACATCACCTACGCCGCCACTATCGAAAACCTCAACGTGCTCGACCGCAGCCTCTACAACCGTCTGCTCGACGCGTTCCTGACGCAGGACGTGCCCGCGGCTTTGCTTATCTACAAAGAGATTCGCGACCACGGCTTCGACTCTCAGTTCTTCGTCTCTGGTCTGGCGCAGTATATGCGCGACCTGATGGTGGCCGCCGACCCCGACACCGCCGTCCTCCTCGAAGGGCCCGACGATGAGCGAACCGCCATGGCCGAACGCGCCGCAAAGCTCCATCCAACCTTTATATATAAGGCGATGGAATTCTGCAACGACTGCGACTACAACTTCCGCGCCGCAACAAACAAGCAATTTCTGGTCGAGCTAACGCTCATTAGACTGTGCCAATTATTCAGCCCCTCGTCCGAAAATAACGGAGACGACGAGGGGCAGTTAAAGCCGCTCATCCCTGCGGCATCTCCTACTGAGGCAGTGGCCGAAGCTCACGCTCCGGCCGCCGCCGCACCCGCTGCGCCGACTACTGCTCCGGCACCGACCCCGGCACCCGGTCCGGCGCCGCAAACTCCGCCGGCTCCGGCAGCCGGTATTTCGCTGGGCGGCTTCTCCCTGCGCGGAGCTCGCCAACACATGCAGGAGCAGAAGGCGGCCGCAGCCGCTCAGACCGTGCGCCGCTCTACCGAGTTTGCTCCCGAGGCGCTTCTGGCCGCCTGGCACGCACTGCCGGCACTGCTTACCGGCGAGCCCATGCTCGCCAGCATCGTCCAGTTTGTGGAGCCCGCCGTAGAGGCCGGCGCCACAACTTTCGGCATCACGGTGCCCTCCAAACTGCAGGGCGACCAGCTCTCCCTCCACAAGAGCACCATTCTTCGCCTTCTGGCCGACGCCCTGCAGAACGATTTGATAGACTACAACGTGGTGGTCGACGACACCAACCTCGCTCCGGCCTACTGGCCCGAGAAGCGCGTGCTCGACTATATGCTCGAGCACCACCCCGACATGCAGGCAATCCTGACTAAGTACAAGATGCGCCTCATTTAGCGTGCCGACACCGCTGACTTAAAACACACACACATAGACAATGCAAAGAATAGTTATAAAGATAGGAAGCAATGTGCTCACACGCTCCGACGGCACCCTCGACGTCACTCGCCAGAGCGCATTGGTCGACCAAATCGCCGACCTGCGCCGCGCCGGCCTTGAGGTGGTCCTGGTCTCCAGCGGCGCCGTCGCTGCCGGACGCAGCGAGTTCAGCCGTGCTATGGCTGCCGGGCTCGACGACCTCTCTGCCCGTCAGCTCTTCAGCGCCGTCGGCCAGGTGAAGCTCATCAACCGCTATTACGACTTTTTCCGCGAGCACGGCATGCACTGCGGACAGGTGCTGGCAACCAAGGAAAACTTTGCCTGCCGAAGCCACTACCTCAACCAGCGCCACTGCCTGAGCACTATGCTCGCCAACGGCGTCGTGCCGGTGATGAACGAAAACGACACCGTCAGCGTTACTGAACTGATGTTTACCGACAACGACGAGCTCTCCGGTCTCATCGCCACAATGATCGATGCCGACCGCCTCATAATACTCAGCAACATCGACGGACTCTTCACCGGCGACCCGGCCGACCCGGCATCACGGCTCATTCCCCGCGTAGAACCCGGCCAGGACCCCACCGCCGGTATTTCGGCCAACAAGAGCAGCCTGGGCCGAGGCGGTATGTCGAGCAAATGCCGGATAGCGCGCCGAGTGGCCGCCGAGGGAATAGAGGTGGTGATTGCCAACGGCAAGCGAGAAGGTATTCTCCGCTCCGTGATGGCTCTGGAAGGTGCCCGCGAGCAGCCCCACACCCTCTTTGTGGCCGCCGACCGACCTACCTCGCAGCTCAAGAAGTGGATTGCCCACAGCGATGCCTTCTCCAAGGGCTCACTCCGCGTTAACCGTGGCGCCATCGACGCTCTCAAGGACCGTCAGGGCGTTTCGCTGCTGCCGGTGGGCGTAACCGAGGTCGAAGGCGACTTCGACGCCGGCGACATCGTGATGGTGCGCGACCCCGAAGGTGCCGTCGTCGCATGGGGACGCACCACAGCCGGAGCCGCCGAAGCCGCCGCAATGTGCGGCACCCCCGGCCTCAAGCCCATCATCCACGCCGACTATCTTTATATTGACGAAACCAATATTTTCCGCGACAATGACTGACACCAACATATTCACCGGAGCGCGAGCCGCCTCCGAACGCATCAATCTCCTCACCGCCGACCAAATCGACCGCGTGCTTCTTGCCGTGGCCGATGCCGTAGAGAGCGCGCAAGCCGACATTTTGGCAGCCAACGCCGCCGACTGCGCCGAAATGGACAGCTCCGACCCCCGCTACGACCGGCTCAAACTCACTCCCGACCGCATGGCCGACATCACCGCCGGTATACGCTCCGTGGCCGCTCTGCCTTCGCCGCTGGGAGTGGAGCTCGAGGCCACCACGCGCCCAAACGGCATGCATATTCGCCGCGTCTCGGTGCCCTTCGGCGTTATCGGCGTTATCTTCGAGGCCAGACCCAACGTGGCCTTCGACGTTTTCGCCCTGTGCTTCAAAGCCGGCAGCGCTTGCATACTCAAGGGAGGCCACGAGGCCGCCCGAACCAACATGGCGGCCCTTGAGGCCATCCGCGCGGGCCTTGTCGCCGCCGGAGCTCCCGCCGAGGCTGTGAGCCTTCTCGGCCAGGACCACGCCGACACCCTTGCGCTGCTTCAGGCGCGCGGCTCGGTCGACCTCATCATTCCTCGCGGCAGCCGACGCCTGATCGACTATGTGCGCACCAACGCCCTTGTGCCGGTGATCGAAACCGGCGCCGGCGTCTGCCACACCTATTTCCACTCCTCGGGCGACATCGCAACCGGCCGCGACATCATCTTCAACGCCAAGACACGCCGCGTTTCGGTCTGCAACGCCCTGGACTGCATGCTCATCGACCGCTCGCGACTGGCCGACCTCCCCGCAATATGCTATCACCTGAGCGACCAGAACGTGAGGATATATGCCGACGAAGAGGCCTACGCCGCTCTCGACGGCGCATACCCCTACCTGAGCCATGCCTCCGAGGAGGACTACGGTCGCGAGTGGCTCGATTACAAGATGACTCTGCGCACAGTGGCCGACATCGACGAGGCTCTCGACTACATCGCCATCCACGGCTCACACCACAGCGAGTGCATAGTGGCCGAAAACCATGAGGCCATCGACACCTTCCTGCGCCGCGTCGACGCCGCTTGCGTCTATGCAAATGTCTCGACGGCCTTCACCGACGGCGCACAGTTCGGCTTCGGGGCCGAAATAGGTATATCGACCCAAAAGCTCCACGCGCGCGGTCCCATGGGCCTGCGCGAAATCTGCACATATAAATATCTGATTACCGGCGCCGGCCAGTGCCGCTCCTGATTTCTTAGAAATAGACGGCCAGCCCGAACGAGAAAGTGTGCTGCACCTTGCCGCGGTAGACGCGCTCGGTGCGGTACTCTCGGTCGACGTCGAGATTGGATATGCCGTAGCCCAGCGTCACGGCTATCATCGAGAAGCGGAAGGTAGGGCCGATGCGGGCTCCCACGGCCCACACACGCGAGCGGTAGGGTATCTCGGTGTAATCCCCGCCGACCGGTCCCCACGACGACGAATAGTGGTTGGTGCTCACCCGGAACCAGGGATTGACGCTCAGCCCGACGGCGCAGGCACCCCCAAGCCGCAGATAGGGCGTGCGGATGAGCACCGACGGCTCGAAGTAGACGGCGATGTTGCTCCAGTCGGCGTCGTAATAATTGTCGTAATAATAACCGTAGTAGTCGTCCCACGACGACGACCAGGTGTTTCGCACGGCGGCCGAAACGTCGTCCGGGTCGCCCCATATGCCTATCGAGCCACCCAGCCCGAGCGAGGGGAGCACCATATAGTGATAGCCGATACCGTAGGAAAAGGCGTTGGAGCCCATTTCGCCTGTAAAGGTGACGTGATGGCGCTCTTCGTCGGTGTCGGCGGCGCCGGCAAGGGGTGCGCAAAGGCACACTGTCGCCAGCACAACGGCAATGAGGCGGGGGAGAGAGGCTTTCATGGCGCGTCAGAACATATATGCCACGCGGACGGCCAGCTGGCGGTTGCGCGCCGAGTAGTCGTCGAGTTTGCGGGTCTTGGTGATATAGGTCATGCCCCAGGTGTACTGGCACGACACCTGCCAGCGGCGCCACAGCTCGAAGCCGCCGCCAACGGCAAGCCCGAGGTCGCCGCCGGCATAGCGGAAGGGATCCTGCCCGTCGGCCTGCTTCTGGCCGGAGTGGCCCACGCAGATGCCGAATTCAGGACCGCCGTAGACGAAGGGCGCGATGTAGTCCTCGATGCCGTTCATGCGCGTCCACTTGAAGCGAAGATGCACCGGAATCTGAAGGGTGTGAAGCCGGAGATTGTCGTTGCCGATGCCCTGGCTGGCCCAAAGCTCGCGCGAGCCAAGGTCGACCTTGGCGCCCTCCATATTGTAGAGCAGCCCGAAGTCCATGCCGAAGCCCAGACCCGGGAACATAAGCTCTCCCATAACGCCGGCCTCGAAGCCGACGGCATGCTTGACCGGTACAAGGTCCTGCTTGAAGGCGAGATTGTTGACGGTCACACCCACAACCGGGGCGTAGCGGAACTGGGCGGCGCAAACTGCCGGCAGGCACATTACAAACAGCAGGAGCAGAAGGCGTACGAGCGTTATTTTCATGTTTATGACGATTGCTTGTGTGATTGGTTTGGCAAAATTAGTGCAAAAAAACAGAACTCACTGCATAATAACGTTAATAATTCTCAACCACGGCTTTCTCCGGCCCGACGGCTGCTTCGAAATGTTGTCCCAAAAGGGAACAAAATTGTCGGCCGACACGTATATTAACTAATATTAACACATTTTGCGCTTTCGTATCACCGGAAGTTTGGCTAACTTTGCCCCACAGAGAAATCTGACCGAAAACACCCTACCGGCCTTTGCGCCGGGCAACCTTAACCAAAACTATACCCCATGATCAGGAAACTCGACCAGATTGTAGAGGAAGCACGGCGCCGCGGACCGCGCCGTCTTGCCGTTGCCTACGGGCAGGACTCCCACACTCTTGAAGCCGTGGCCGAAGCATACCGCGAAGGTATCGTAATCCCCACCATCTACGGCGACAAGGCCGCCATCCTCGAAACATGCCGCGCCTTAGGCGTCGATACGGCCGATTTCACCATCGTGGACGAGCCCTCCGACGTCAAATGCGTTCGTCTGGCCGTGGCCGATGTGGCCTCCGGGCGAGCCGACGTCCTTATGAAGGGCCTGGTGAGCACCGACAAGTATATGCGCGGCATTCTCGACAAGGAGAACGGTCTGGTGCCTCCAAAGGGTATTCTCAGCCATGTTTCCGTGGTCCAGCTGCCCGACTATCCCCGCCTGCTCGTGATAGCCGACGTGGCCGTCATTCCCGCGCCGGACTTCAAGCAGAAAACAGTGCTCATAAAATATCTGGCCGACACAGCCCGCACCCTGGGCGCCGACCGTCCCCGAATCGCCTGCATAGCGCCGTCGGAGCAGGTGCTCCCTTCGGTGATGTCGTCGACCGAAGCTGCCATCCTCGCAAAGATGGGCGACCGCGGCCAGCTCGGCAAGGTCACCGTCGACGGCCCGCTGAGCCTCGACGTGGCTCTCTATCCCGAAGTGGCCGAGCAGAAGAAGGTCACCGGCAGCGCCGTGGCCGGACAGGTCGACTGCCTCCTCTTCCCCAACATCGAGAGCGGCAACGTATTCTTCAAGAGCGCTACCCACTTCGGCGGGGCTGAGATAGCCGCCATGGTAGTGGGCACCAAGGCTCCGTGCGTGCTAACCTCGCGCGGCGACACTCCCGCCACAAAGCTCTACTCCATCGCTCTGGCATGCATAAGCTGACCTTCCCCTATATAATGTAAGAAAACCATCGCAAATGCATAAGATACTGGCTATCAATCCCGGCTCCACTTCCACCAAGGTGGCCGTCTACCACGACGAAGAGCCCTTCTTCTCGGCATCCATAAGCCATTCGCCCGAAGAGCTGGCGCAGTTCCCCTCCGTACCCGACCAGCTGGAGTGGCGCGACCGCCTGGTGCGCGAGACCCTCGCCAAGCAAGGCATCGACCTTAAGTCGTTCGATGCCGTTATAGGCCGCGGCGGCATAATGAGCCCCGTCGAGAGCGGTGTATACGAAGTCAACGAAGACTTGCTCCACGACCTCAAGCATGCCAAGATGCAGCATGCCTCAAATCTGGGTGCGTTCATCGCCCGCGACATAGCCGACGAAATCGGTGTAAAGGCTTTCATCGCCGACCCCGTCGTGGTCGACGAAATGATGCCCTACGCACGCATCAGCGGCATCCCCGAGCTGCCGAGGGAGTCCATTTTCCATGCCCTCAACCAGAAAGCCGTGGCACGGCTCTTTGCCCGCGAAACCCACACGTCGTACGACAATCTCAACCTCATCGTGTGCCACATGGGCGGAGGAATCACCATCAGCGCTCACCGCAAAGGTCAGGTCATCGACACCACCAATGCCCTCGACGGCTGCGGACCCTTCTCGCCCGAACGCTCCGGCTCGCTGCCCCCCGGCCCTCTGGTTCACCTGTGCTTCTCCGGCAAGTACACCGAGGACGAGCTTATCAAGATGGTACACGGCAAAGGTGGCCTGGTTGCCCACCTGGGCACTACTTCCGTGCCCGAAGTGCTCGACCGCATCGACAAGGGCGACCTACACGCCATGCTCGTGCTCCGCGCTATGTGCTACACCGTCGCCAAAGAAATCGGCGCTATGAGCACAACACTCAAGGGCGATGTCGACGCCATCCTCCTCACCGGCGGCATGGCACACAGCAAGCGTATCACCGACTTCGTGGCCGAACACGTCAGCTTCCTCGCTCCAATCTACGTCTACCCCGGCGAAAACGAGCTTAAGGCTTTGGCTGAAAATGCATTGGCTGCAATAAAAGGCGAGCGCGAAATCAAAGTATACCGCCATACAGACTACGACGACCCCAGTCAGATCAACGACATCCGGCGCCCGTCGAAACTCCGCGAATGGCTGCGCTCCGCACTCCCGCCGAGCCGAGGCACAAACGCCATCACTGCCCTGCGCCAGTACCTGCGCCGCTGGAGCAACCCGCGTAAATAGGTAATAGTTAAAAGTGAATAGTGAATAGTGGCCGCTGCCCGGTAGGGACGCGGCCAAGGGCGGCGTTGCCGCCCTACCGTCGGGACTTCTCGCTGTTTCCGGGCTAATCTATTGGCCCCCGCCGGGGTCCTCGTTTTCGCTGTGGCATCCTCGCATTGCGCCTCCTTGGGCATTGCGGACCCTTTCGCGGCTTGCGAGCCGGAAGCTCGCCCTCCTTGGGCTTGCGGACCCTTTCGCGGCTTGCGAGCTGGAAGCTCGCCCTCCTTGGGTGCGACGACAAAAAAGCAGGCCCGGACGCTGAGCGCCCGGGCCTGCCTTATGCGTGGCGAACTAATTGATTATCAATTGTCAATTGTCAATTATCAATTATCAATTATCAATTACTCGAATGAGCCCATTTTGAGGTAGTTCACTTCCTCCTGGGTGAGGTAGCGCCAGCGGCCGCGGGGCAGGTTCTTCTTGGTGAGGCCTGCGAAGTAAACGCGGTCGAGCTTGGTGACGTGGTAGCCGAGGCTCTCGAAGATGCGTCGCACGATACGGTTACGTCCCGAATGGATTTCGATGCCGGCCTGGTTGCGGTCGGTCTCGGTGGCGTAGCTGATGGCGTCGGCGTGGATGGGGCCGTCGTCGAGCTCGATGCCGTCGGCGATGCGCTGCATATCGTCTTCGGAGATGTCGCGGTCGCACCAAACGTGGTAGATTTTCTTCTTCACGAACTTGGGGTGGGTGAGCTTGGAGGCGAGGTCACCGTCGTTGGTGAGCAGGAGCACGCCCGTGGTGTTGCGGTCCAGACGGCCTACGGGGTATATGCGCTCGTTGCAGGCTCCCTTGACCAGGTCGAGCACCGTGGTGCGGCCGTGGGGGTCGTCGCTGGTGGTGACGCAGTCTTTGGGTTTGTTGAGCAGTATGTAGCACTTGCTCTGCAGGGTAACCACCTTTTCGTCGTATTCAACCACGTCGGAGTGGGTTATTTTGGTGCCGAGTTCGGTGACTACCTGTCCGTTGACCTTCACCAGACCCTGCTGGATGAATTCATCGGCCTCGCGGCGGCTGCACAGACCGGCGTTGCTCATATACTTGTTGAGACGAATCTGCTCGTTGGGATCGGGCACCGGCATTTCGTACTCCACGCGCTTGGGCCGCGGAGTGAAGCTCTTGCCGCGTGTGGGGAAGTCGGAGCCGCCGTTGTTGTAGCGGTTATTGTTGTTGTAGCGGTTGTTATTGTTGTATCCGCCCTGGCGGTTGCCGCCCTGGTTGTTGCGGTTGTAGCCGCCCTGACGGTTCTGGTTGTTGTAGCCACCCTGGCGGTTTTGGTTGTTGTAGCCACCCTGACGGTTCTGGTTGTTGTAGCCACCCTGGCGGTTGTTGTTGTAGCCACCTTGGCGGTTGTTGTTGTAGCCACCCTGGCGGTTGTTGTTGTAACCGCCTTGACGGTTCTGGTTGTTGTATCCACCCTGACGGTTGTTGTATCCGCCCTGGCGGTTGTTGTTGTATCCGCCTTCGCGGTTGTAGGGTCGAGGGGTGTAGGGTTTCTGCTCGGAGGGCTGGGTACCGGCAGCCTGCGCGTCGTTGTCCTGGCCATCGTAGTCGTTGCGCTGAGGCCGGGGCTGGTAGGGACGCTGGTAGGCGGTTGCGTTGGAGCCGGGAGTGTAGGGTCGGGGCTGGTAGGGGCGCTGCTGGGCGGGGCCGTTGGCGTTGTAGGGCCGCGGCTGATAGGGGCGCTTGGCACGGTAGTCGGCGCCTTCGCCGTTGTCGTCGGCGGAGGGGCGCGGAGTGTAGTTCGAAGATTCGAAGCGCGGACGGCTCTCGCCGGCATCATCGCTTGCGCGGAAGGCCTGGCCTATGCGCGGGCGTTTTGGTTTCTTTTCGCTGGAATTGGAGTCCATGGGTGTTGTTGAATGAAAGGCTGTTAGTGTTTCTGTTTTTATGAATATGCTCTGCAAGAGTGGCAGTACGCCTCGCGGCGTAAATCGGAAGCTGCCGGCAAAGCTATGTGTATATCTAACTGACTGTTTGTGAAATAATTAAAGTTCTTAAGTTTAGAGGTCGACGGCATCGGATATAATCGGACGAATCACGCCGTCATGGTTATAACGTTTTAATGTGCTGAATTTCTTGCGCAAAGTTAATAAAAAAAGGTGGTGCTGATAGCTAAAAAAGCTTAAAATTTGGTTTTCGCCCCACTATTGCATAATTTTGCAGCCGCAAAACCCAAACGGAGTTAAAAATGAACGCTTTCTGGACCATCGTATTGCTTGTAATAGCCAATATATTCATGACCTTTGCCTGGTACGGCCACATAAAACTTCAGCAGATGAAAGTGATAGGCTCGGCGACGCCTTTGATAGTTGTCATCCTCATATCGTGGCTTATAGCGCTGGTGGAGTATTGCTTTCAGGTACCGGCCAACCGCATGGGCTTTCAGGGCAACGGTGGCACCTTCTCTCTGATGCAGCTCAAAGTTATACAAGAAGTTATCACCTTGGCGGTGTTCACGGTTTTCTCCGTGATGTTCTTCCGCGGGGAGGCCCTGCACTGGAATCACTTCGCCGCTTTCGGCTGCCTCATCGCCGCCGTCTGGCTCGTATTCCTCAAATGAATTTAAAATGTAAAATTTAGAATGTAAAATGTAGAATGGGGCGTCGCGTCCGCGCAGTAAGGGCGGCAAGGCCGCCCCGCTTTATGTTAACCGCCGGATTCATCCGGCGGAAAAAACACCACAAAAACATTGTATCCCAACGGGATACCGCTTTCCGGGCGAACAAACATCAAGAACTACAAATATGAGCTACACAAAGAATTACCAGCATATAGTATTCGCCACCAAATTCCGGTGCTGTGCATTACCGGAAACCTCCAAGAAAATCATGCTGAAATTCATTCATGAACTATGCATTCGCGAAGGTTGGTATCTGGTGCGCATCAATGCATACCTCAACCATATGCACATCCTTTTGGATCTGCCCGCAACGGCTCTGCTGGCAGACGTGGTCAAGCTTATAAAAGTACGTACAACCCAAACCTTCAAACACCATCCCGACTTCCCGACTTTTGAGGGTTGGAGCAAAGGATACGGCGCCTTTTCGGTTTCGCATTTTGACCGACAGACTATTATCGCCTACATAGCCAATCAAGAAACGCACCACAGTTCGGTATCTTTCGACGATGAACTCAGGAATCTTCTAATCGAAAACGGCATCACTCCGGATGAATATGTCGATGCCCTTTAGGTCAACCTGTGCAATTTACCAGCAAATGCTTTTCTGTAATAGTTCGGCGGATATGGGTCGTCGGGAAAGCGGTATCCCGTTGGGATACAGTGCGTAAGTGATGTTTTTCCGCCGGATGAATCCGACGGTTAACAAAAAGCGGGGCGGCGTTGCCGCCCTCCCGCGCCCCATTATCAATTATCCATTATCCATTATCAATTATTTTGGCGCGGTGCCGGAGAGCTCGCCGGTTGCGATATTGTAGATGAGGTCGTTGTTGAGCAGGGTGAGGGTGTAGGAGCTGGCGTCGCGGCGCATTGCGAAGACGGCGTTGAGCTGGTCGGTCCCCTGAAGGTAGTCGAAAATTTTCGGGGGTAGTTGGTCAAAGAGTAGCACTTGCGGCAGAGGCATGCCGTAGCCGTCGATGTCGGTCCATTGGTATGTTGCGCCGAAGGTAAGACCGGCTCCGCCGTCGATGCGAACGTGGTAGCTGCCGGCGTTGTGTGTGTAGCTTTGGAGCTCTGAGTTGGGGAAGTAATGGGTGATGAAGGACGAAATGTCCTGGGGCAGCTCGCTCCATATGTCGGCGTGGCTGCAGGCGGTTTGAGTCAAGGCCAAGGCCACCGTGGCCAGAAGCGCGGCGGTCAGGCGGAGGCGGCAGAGCAGCTTCTGGATGCGGGTGGGAGCGGGAAGAGAATCGTAGGCAGTCATACGCTGGGTCAGTTAATGAGTTTTAGCGGAAAGAGGAGAGTGGAATGCTCAAAAACTTTTAAATTTTTAACGCGCCGAAATGCCGTCGTGTTCACTCAGAAGTGCGTCTGGCGCCATTTTAACAGTTGTGTGTTAAAAAATGGGACATCGGCGAGGCGAAAAAAGCATTGTCGGTTGCAAAAAAATGTTTATATTTGCACCGAATTTTGTCTATTCGGCGCGCACGCTGCGCGCGGGAAGCACAAACCAAAAACATATTTCAGACAACAAACAAAAAACATAAACCAAACACATTATCAATGACGAAGTACACTTTTATGGCCTGTGTGCTTGCCGCCGGAGCCGTTGCCTTGAGCAGCTGCTCCGAGGATGCCCCCAACAGCATATCGCGGGGTCACGGCACTCTGGCCCCGAATGTGGCGATGGACGGCACGGTGAAGGCACCGCGCCAGTCGCGCGCTCCCGAAAGCCGCGCCGACGTTCCCGACGCCTCCCAGCTCTCTCTGAGACTCGTCTCCGCCGACGGCGGCTCCTTCCGCAAGGAGTGGGCTACCCTGGCAGACTTCAAATCCGACGAGGAATTCAAGGTTGGTGACTACACCCTCGAGGCATGGTATGGCACCGAAGGTGCCGAGGGCTTCGAATGTCCCTATTTCTACGGGTCGTGCCCCGTCAAAATCGAAGACCGCAAGACCACCACGGTGGCCCTGACGGCCGCTCTGAGCCAGGCCCTGGTAGACGTGGCCTACACAGAGTCCTTCACCCACTTCATGACCGAGTACAGCGCCAAAGTGAACGGCCTGAGCTTCGCCGCCGGCGAAACGCGCCCCGTCTACGTGGCGCCCGGCACGGTAGCAGTCACTGTAGACTTCACCAAGCCCAACGGCGAAAAGGGCACCGGATATGAGGTAGCCCGCTTCGTCGCCAAGGCCCAGACCCACTACCACGTCAACGTGGACCTCGAAGGCGGTGCCGGCGATGCCGTCCTCGTTGTTACCTACGACGACGAGCTCGATCAGCAGGAAATCGTCATCGACATCTCCGACCTCGTTATGAGCGCTCCGGCACCCGTGGCTGAGCCCAGCGGCTTCACCAGCGGTCAGGCCGTCGACTTCGTGGCCAATATGCCGGCTTCGGAGGCCCTCAAGGTCAATATGATAGCACAGGGCGGCCTCAAAGAGGTCAACCTGACCACCACGAGCTCTTCGCTTCTCGCACAGGGCTGGCCCGCCGAAATCAACCTTCTGGGCGCCACCGCCGACCAGCAGGCTGCCCTGCGCAACCTCGGTCTCGATGTGCTCGGCCTGTGGAACAACCCCGACAAGATGGCCGTGGTCGACTTCACCGGCGTAGCCTCCCATATCGCCTACCTCGAGGGCGGCAACAACACTACCGAGTTCGCACTCACCGTCAAGGACGCCAACTTCAAGGTCTGCGAACCCGTCGTGCTCACTCTCAACTGCGAGAAGCTCGTGCTCGAAATCACCGGCGGCAACGCCCTCCAGCCCGACGCTCCCGCAACCATCACCCTGGCTTACAACGGACCGGACGCCGCTTCCAACATTGCCTTCTATGCCGGCAACAACCGCGGCACCTACGACGCCATCACCGACGTGACCTTCTCCGACCCCGTGAGCCGCGCTACCTCGGACTACACCGTGACTTTCCCCTCCCTCTCTACCGAGAAAGAAGTGACCGTCAAGGCAGTATGCGGCGGTCAGGAGAGCAACACCTTTACTCTGAAGCCGGCCCCTTTTGAGGTTGCCGTTAACGACAACGACGTCTATGCCCGCCATGCCTTCGTGACCGTTAACGGCACCGAAGACGAAACCCGCGACCAAGCCACCCTCGCCGCCGCCGCCAAGTACTACATAAGCACCGACGGCACAACCTACACCGAGGCCACCGGCACGGTCGACGGCGTCTACACCCATCTCGCCGTAGAGCCCTCCACTACATATTATATTAAGGTAGTCATCGACGGCCTGCAGTCGCGCGTCGCCACTTTCACCACCGAGGCTACCCTCGGCGTGCCCAACGCAGGCATGGAAGAGTGGTGCCAGACCGCCAGCGAGTCGCATTGGGAGCGCGAATACCCCGCTGCCACCGAGCAGGACTGCGTATGGGGCACCAACAACCCCATGACCACCAGCCAGGGCAGCAACTACGCCTACTGCCGCATCTCCGGCACCACCAAGGCCGACGGCGACAACGGCAAGTGCGCGCTAATCCGCACCGTAGGGTGGGGCAGCGGCAACTCCGCCACCGGCTCCAGAGGCTCCAGCGGCGCGACTAAGTATATCGACGCCGGGTTGCTCCATCTGGGCGCTTCCCGTTCGGTACGCCCGGCAAGCCATCCCGACCGCACCGGTAGCGTCACCACCGACGACCTCGACTGCGGCATAGCTTTCGCCTCGCGGCCCTCGCAGCTCTCGTTCCGCTACAAATACACCGCCAAGAACTCCGCCGACAAAGGCGTGGTCGAATTTTGGGTCAAGGACGCGACCGGAAACACCATTGCCTCCGGAAGCCGGGACCTGACTGCCACCGGCGACTGGACTACCGTAACACTCGATATGGTCACACCCGCACAGGGTACAGCCAAAGGCGCTAAACTCTACGTGAAATTCCAGAGCACCAACTCCGAGGAATTCCTCACCAAGACCGACGCCAACCTCTCCGGCCCCGGATTCGCCAACCTCAGCCGCGGCACCTTCATGGGTTCGCAGCTCTACATCGACGACATAACCCTCAACTACTAAACGACAACACATGAACACCAAGATAAGCACAATGATGGCGGCCGGAGCGCTGCTTCTTGCCGTCACCTCCTGCTCCGAGAGCTGGAATCCCGCCCCCGCACAGGGTGAGGGTCAGCTTTCGCTCAAGTCTATGGGCGTCAACGTCAACACCACCGCCACTACGGTCAACTCCCGTGCCGAAGGCTCCGCCATCGACCTGAAGCCGTTTTTAGTGAAGGTTGTGCCCACCGACGGCGCCGGACAAACCTACAACTACACCTACGGCACCATGCCGGAGATTCTTTCGCTGCCCCTGGGCCAGTACCGCGTCGACGTCGAAAGCCACGCCGTGCAGCCCGCCGAATGGGACCGCCCCTACTACAAAGGCTCCTCCAAGACCTTCACCATCGAGAACAACAAGCTCACCGAAATCGGCGTGGTTACCTGCGAGTTCTCCTCGCTGAAGGTCACCGTGGCCTACACCGACGAGCTTAAGGCCGCCATGGGCGACGACGTCACCGTCACCGTTCTGGCAAACACCGGCGGCACTCTGGTCTACACCCCCACCGAGACCCGCGCCGGCTACTTCGAGGTTGTCGACGGCTCGATGACCCTGGTTGCAACCTTCGAGGGCACCGTGGGCGGCGTGGCCGCACACCAGGTAGTCACTTTCGGCGAGGTTAAGCCGGGCGTGCACTACCTGCTCACCTTCCGCGTCAAGAACGGCCCCGTGCCTCCCGAGCAGACCGGCACCGTAGATCCCTCCGGCATCCAGATTGAGGGCGCCGTCAGCGAAGAGACCATCAACGGCAGCGTAAACCCCGGTTCCGACAGCCCGCTCGACCCGAGCGACCGTCCCGGACAGGAACAGGGCGGCGAAGACCCCAATCCTCCGACGCCTCCGACACCCGACGATCCCGCCGAGGATGTGATTGATTTCACCAGCGCCACGCTCGACCTTGAGGGCGTCAACGACGCCGCCACCTTCAGCGGCGACGCCATCGTCACCATCACCAGCAAGAACGGCTTCTCCCATCTCATCGTCAAGATTGATTCCGAAGGCCTCACCCCCGAAGTGCTCGAAGGCGTCGGCCTGGCAGAGCAGTTCGACCTTGCCAACCCCATCGCAACCCTCTCCGACGGCACTACCGTCGACATCACCGAGGGCCTCAAAGGACTCGGATTCCCCACGGGCGCTGAAGTGACCGGCACCAACGATCCCATCGACTTCAACATCACCCAGTTCGTGCCCCTGCTGACCATCTACCCGGGTAACTCCAACTTCATCATCACCGTTACCGACCGCAACGGCGTTCAGAAGTCTATGACCCTCAAATTCAAATCCTGACACACTGCCTTATGAAAAAGATACTTATCCTCGCCGGAGCCGCTGCCATGCTGGCTACCGCCTGCTCCGATGAGCAGAATTTTGGTGCGGGACAGGGCAGAGTGCTCATCTCCACCACCGTAAGCACCGACATGGCTGTGGTGTCGCGTACGCTCGAAGAGGACTACGCCGCCTCCACCATGATTTGGATCAGCTCCAACCAGGGCCTCATCCGCCGCTACAACAGCCTCTCGGAGCTCCCCACCGAGCCCCTGGTGCTCCAGAGCGGCAGCTACGTGGCCGAAGGCTGGTGCGGCGACTCCGTGCCCGCTTCGTTCGACACCCGCTGGTTCAAAGCCTACGTGCCTTTCACCGTCAACGACGGGCAGACTACCACCGTGCCCCTGGCTCTTAAGATAGCCAACGTCGCTGTCAGCGTGCAGTACGACGAAAGCGTTGCCGAAGTGCTCCGCAACTGCCGTATGACCGTGGGCCACAACGGCGGCTCTCTGGAGTTTGCCGGCGAAACGGCCTCCAGCCGCGGCTACTTCATGATGCCCTCGACGGCCAACGCCCTTGAGTACAAACTCGAGGCCGAGCAGCTCGGCGGCACTCCCTTCGAGTACACCGGCACCATCGAAGACCCCAAACCCGCCACCGAGTACCTTCTGCACGTGAAGTACGACCCGCAGAGCACCGAAATGGGTGGCGGCTACTTCACCATCACCATCGACGAGCATCCCATCCCCGTTCAGCGCGAGGACGTTGAGATTATCGTGGCCCCGTCGTTCTCTGGCTACGGCTTCGACCTCAACAAGGCCATATCCGGCGAGCAGGGCACCATCGGCCGCCGCACAATCTACGTTTCGTCGGCAACCCGCATCGCCGCGCTGGAGATTGTCAGCGACGCCCTCACTCCTATCGTTGGCGGTCGCGACGTTGAGCTCTTCGGCATGGAAGCCTCCGTGCGCGAAGCACTGGCCAACGCCGGCATAAACTACGTCGACGGCTACTACAACGAAGCCGAAAACAACACACTGCTCCAAATCAACTTTGAGGCAGAGTATACCGACGCCCTCACCAACGGAGAGTATACCTACGAACTCAAGGCCACCGACTGCGACGGCCGCGTAAGCACCGCCACGCTGACTATCAACGTTTCGGATGCCCCCGTGGCTACCGTGCAGATAGCCTCCGACGACCTGAGCATCTACACCAACCGCGCCACCGTGGGCGGCACCATCCTCAAGGAAGGCGCCGCTGAGTACGGCATCCGCTACCGCCGCGCCGGTGCCGGCGGCTGGACGTCGGTTCAGGCCACACCGGCCGGCAGCGAAATTTCCGCTCAGCTCACCGGGCTGGAAGCCGGCACTGCCTATGAGTACGCCGCTTATGCCGACGACTTCACCGCAGCCGCCTGCACCTTCACCACCGAGGCTGCCGCCCAGCTGCCGAACGCCGGCTTTGAGGACTGGGATACTTCGTCCAGCACATATCTCGTTCACGCCCCCGGCGGCGAGATGTTCTGGGACAGCGGCAACCACGGCGCCACCACCATGCCCGGCGCCGGCAGCATAACCACTCCCGACGGCGACATCAAGCACAGCGGCAACTATTCCGCCAAGCTCTACTCCAAGTTCGTCGGCATCGGCCCCGTCGGTAAGTTCGCCGCCGGCAACCTCTTCGCCGGCAAGTACCTCGACACCGACGGCACCGACGGCGTCCTCGGCTGGGGCCGCGCGTTCGCTTCGCGTCCCACCGCAGTGAAGGTTTGGGTGAAGTACACCCCCGGCATCGTCAACAGCAAGGGCAAGGTGAGCGGCTACCTCAACGAGGGCGACGCCGACAAGGGCATCATCTACATGGCCCTCACCGACGGCACCACCGATTCGTACGAATTAAAGGGCTCTACCTACGAGTGGCCCGTTGTTGTGCGCACCAAGAAGTCGGCGCAGCGCCTCTTCAGCAAGGATGAGGCCCGTGTGATTGCCTACGGCGAGTGCCGCCTCGAAAGCGCTACCGAAGGCGACGGCATGATCCAGGTGACCATACCGCTGGACTACGTCCGCACCGACGTGCGTCCCTCCAACGTGCTCTTCGTATGCTCCGCAAGTATCTATGGCGACTACTTCTGCGGCGGCGAAGGCTCCACGATGTGGGTCGACGACATCGAGCTCATCTACGAATAACACAATTCCGCAATAAACCGTCGAAGGAGGCGCTCCACCCGGGGCGCCTCCTTCTGCAATAAATAGCCTTGCCGTGCGTTATAAGAGTGTGTTTGAATTTAAATTAGATTCACCATTCAGGCTTTTTCAGGCATCTTCAAGATTAAAATTCAGTCATGATGGAACCCCATCATTCTTTCATTTTAATCCTGAATCTGCTCGGAAAAATCTCTGAATATTAAATCTTTTCAAATCCAAACCCACTCTTAGTAAGCGCATGTGCGCTCTCTCCCAACCGATTTATGAAAAATATAAGCTGCAAGATACTTTTTCTGCTTACCGCGCTGGCGGTGGCCTTGTCGTCGTGCATAGAGGACGGCTACACCTCCTCGCCGTCGGATCAGCCCGCTTTTTCGACCGACACTCTGGCTCTGGGCGTGGTCTTCACCGACCAGGTGACGCCGACCTCCAAGATGCTGGTGTTCAATCCTCACTCCAAGAGCTTGAACATCAGTCGAATTGCCGTGAGCGGTCAGGATGCGGACTGTTTCCGCATCAACGTCGACGGCATGACGGGCACCACCTTCGAAAATACCGAAATACGCAGCCGCGACTCCATCTTCGTGATGGTGGAGGCTACGCTGCCCGAAAACGGCGCCGACACGCCGGTGCGCGTGGAGGCTTCGCTCGACTTCACCACCAACGGCGTGACCCGCAGCGTGGTTCTTACCGCCGACGGCCAGAACGTGACGCGCCTGCACGCCGTGACCCTCGACGAGAACCATCGCTTCACCGCCGGGCGCCCATACCAGATTTTTGACTCCCTGGTGGTGCCCGAAGGCATCACCATGACCGTCGAGGCCGGCGCCAATCTGCTCTTCCACGACAAGAGCTCGCTCATAGTGCGGGGAACTCTTATCACCGAAGGTACGCCCGAACAGCGCGTCACCCTCGCCGGCGACCGCACCGGAATTTTGGTGGGCGACATCGGTTTCGACATTATGAGCCGACAGTGGACCGGTGTGTTCTTTACCTCGACCTCTGCCGGCAACGTCCTAAGCCATACCGACATAAAAAATACGGTGCAGGGCGTGGCCATCGCCGGCCCGCAACAGGCCGCGCCGGCTCCGCAGACCGACGACTGGCAGCTCGACATGGTCAACTGCCGGCTGCGCAACTCGGCATACACCGTGCTCGAAGGCTATCACGCCGCCGTGCGCGCCGTGGGCTGCGAGTTTGCCGAAGGCGGCGGAGGACTGGTGTTCCTCAACGGCGGAACGGCCGTGTTCAACCACTGCACCTTTGCCAACTATTACCTGTTTTCGGTGCTCGACGGCCCGGCCCTGGGCTTCGCTCACATCAGCTCGGACCCCGAGACGGGCCTCGACGACGGCAGCGGCCTGCCATATCTTGCGGCCGACATCTCAAACAGCATCATCTACGGCAACGGCACCGGCTTCAGCCACGGCGACCTCACCGGCACGCAGATTTTCCTGCGCCGCTGCCTGATCAAGGGCGAAGGCGAGGACGACGACAACTTCCTCAACACCATATGGGACGAGGACCCGCTCTACTACACCGTGCGCGAGGAATATTTCTTCGACTATCGTCTCAAACCCGAATCGCCTGCCATCGGCGCCGCCGACCCGGCTCTCACCCTGCCGCGCGCAGCCTCCGACGGCTACGGCTATCTGCGCGGGACCACACCCGATTTGGGCGCATACGTCTTCGTGGCGCCTCAGCAAGACTGAAACTCCCTCACAAAATACATAAACTAATGACAAAGCACATCATCGCCGCGACATTCTTGGCTTTGGCCACTACGGGCGCCTGGGCCCGCAGCGCCACCGAGGTCTTCGTGAACGCCCCGGACACCATAGTGCCCCTGTTCACCAAGACGCAGCGTATGGACATGGCCGACTATTTCACCTATAGCCTCCCCACGCAGGTCACAAACCGTCTCGGGGGAAGCTCTCGCATCGTAGAGGCCAATCCCGCCGCAATAATGGTGCAGGTGGGGCCGGCTTCGCAACTGCAGTTGGCTGTTCTGCCCCTGCGGGGCGATACACTGGTGGCCGTTATAGAGACCGTGCTCACACCGCAGGCCGACAGCGGTGTGCGGTTCTACCGCCTCAGCGACTGGTCGCCCGTAGCTCCGGAAAACACCATCGGCATGGCCGACTTTGTTGTCGGCTCTACCTCCGACCTGCCCGCCGATATGCCCGCTATGTTCTTCTGCCAAATCCACTACGACGGCATAAACTCACATTTCGTATTCACCAATACTACCCGGGGCTACTACACCGCCGGGGAGACGCCCGCCGGCCTCGACCGCCTCGCCGGAACCGTTACCGCCACCTTCGACGGCCGCCGCTGGCGCAAAACCAAGCACTGATGGCAATAGCGCAGACACAGGCTTTCACCCTGGCCGAACTTAACCGCCGAATAACCAACGCGCTGGCCGTGGCCCCCGACCTCAACGAGGTGTGGGTGGTGGCCGAGACCTCCGACGTGCGCTCCTCCGGCGGTCACTGCTATATGGAGCTGGTGCAGAAAGATGCCGCCGGACGCCCCGTGGCAAAGGCTCGCGCCGTAATATGGGCGTCGGCCTTCATGCGGCTCGGCGCCCGCTTCGCCGAGGCCACCGGCTCGCGGCTGGCTTCCGACATGCAGGTGATGGTGCGCGTAAGCGTCAATTTCCATGCTGTCTACGGTATGTCGCTCGTAATAAGCGACATAAATCCCGAATACACCGCCGGCGACCTCATACGGCGCCGCAACGAAATCCTTGCGCGCCTCAAGCGCGAAGGCGTCTTCGACGCCAACCGCACCCTGCCGTGGCCCGTTCCGGCCCAGCGCGTGGCAGTCGTTTCGGCTCGTGGCGCCGCCGGCTACGGCGACTTTATGCGCCATCTCTACGGCAGCGGGATGCGGCTGCGGTTCACCACCGAGCTTTTCGAGGCCGTGATGCAGGGCGAGCGTGCGGCAGCGAGTGTCATCGCTGCCCTGGAGCGCATAGCGGCGCGTCAGGACGAGTTCGACTGCGTGGTGATAATCCGCGGCGGAGGTGCTGTCAGCGAACTTGCCTGCTTCGACCACTACGAGCTTGCCAACAACGTTGCCCAGTTCCCGCTGCCGGTAGTAGTCGGCATCGGCCACGAACGCGACGTCACCGCACTGGACTACATAGCCCATACGCGCGTGAAGACCCCGACAGCGGCCGCCGAGATGCTTGTGGCGCGCCAAAGCGCGGAGTACGAGCGTCTTGTCGGCATAGCGCGCGCGGTGCATGCCGCCGCCACCGCCAAGGTGAGCGGCCAGCACCGCCAGCTCGACTACTGCCGCGGCCAGCTGCCGGCCCTTGCCCGCGGCGTGCTTGCTCGCGGCCGCGAATTTCTGGAGCGCAACTCGCCCGACCGCCTTCGTCAGCTGCTCAAGGTGCAGACCGACCGTAGGCGCCAGCGCCTCGATGCCTGCGCCGACCTGCTCGAAGCACTGGCGCCGGAGGCCACCCTGCGCAGGGGATACTCCATAACTCGCGTCGACGGCCGCGCCGTCACCGACGCCGCTTCGCTGCGTCCCGGCCAGGTCCTCACCACCGACTTCGCATCCGGAACAGCACAGAGTACCGTACTCGAAACCCTCAAAAACCCATAAGAGAAATGGAAGAAATGACCTATTCCGCCGCCTTGGCGGAGCTTGAAAAGATACTTAGTCAGCTGCGGTCCGACAACTGCGACGTCGACACCCTTGCAGGGCGCACACGCCGCGCTGCCGAGCTGCTGGAGTTCTGCCGCAGTCGCCTGGTGGCCACCGAGGAGGAGCTCGAAGCCATCCTGACGCGCCTCGAACAGCCCGAATCCTGAGCCGGAGGGCTTTTTTTGCCTTTTCTGACATATTTTTTCGCCTTAAAGGGCGGAATGCGGATTTAATTGCTTATTTTTGCACAATAAACCCTCATCTTAACCCTACAACCACGTTTCCATGAAACTAATTCGACTCCTTATCGTCGCCATCGTACTTGCAGGCGCAGGTATGGGCGCTCATGCCGAAAAAATATTCCGTTTCGGACCGCGCATCGGCACCGAAGTGAACTCCATGCGTCTGAACAGCAATGTGTTCGACTCCGACAACCGTGCGGGCTTCACCGGCGGCCTCATGTTCGAGGCCAACGTTCCGGTAATCGGTCTGTCGTTCGATCTTTCGGTGATGTACGTTCACCGCGTCAACGACAACACCGTCAAGAGCGGCATGGCCGGCACCGACCCCAATGAGGACGCAATGCTCAATATCGACAGCTACCGCAAGCGCGACTACATCGAACTTCCGCTCAACTTCAAATACCGCTTCGGGCTGCCCGTAGTGGGCAAATTCGTCAGCCCCTACGTGTTCACCGGCCCGAGCTTCGCCTTCCTGACCTCGCGCCGCGCCATCAACGAGGCCTTCCGCAACAAGAGCGTCGACGTGAGCTGGAACTTCGGCGTCGGCGTGCAGCTGATTTCCCACCTCCAGATCGGCGCCTCCTACGGCGTTGGCATAACCAAAACCGTAGAGCGACTCAACGTGGGCGGCATAACCGGCACCGGCGACCTGGGCCGCAACAACTACTGGACCATCACGGCGGCCTGGCTCTTCTGACACTATCCTTTATTCAAATAAAACAACTGACACTCTATGAGACTTGTAATCGAACGCGACTACGAACAGCTGTCGCAGTGGGCGGCAAACTACGTGGCATCGCGTATCAACGAGTTTAAACCCACCGCGGAGCGTCCCTTCGTGCTCGGCTGCCCCACCGGCAGCTCGCCCCTGGGTATGTACCGCAACCTCATCGCTCTCTACAAGGCCGGCAAGGTAAGCTTTGCCAACGTTGTCACCTTCAATATGGACGAATACGTCGGCCTTCCCCAGAGCCACCCCGAGAGCTACCACTCCTTTATGTGGAACAATTTCTTCAGCCACATAGATATTCCGGCCGAAAACGTCAACATCCTCGACGGCAACGCCAAGGACCTTGACGCCGAGTGCAAGCGCTTCGAGGAGAAGATAGCTTCCTACGGCGGCATCGAACTCTTCATGGGCGGCGTCGGCCCCGACGGCCACATTGCCTTCAACGAGCCCGGCTCCTCGCTTCGCTCGCGCACCCGCATGAAAACTCTCACCCAGGATACCATCATCGCCAACTCCCGCTTCTTCGAGGGCAACGTCAACCTCGTGCCCAAGACGGCTCTCACCGTAGGTGTGGGCACCATCATGGACGCCCGCAGCGTGATGCTCCTTGTCAACGGCCACAACAAGGCCCGCGCTCTCCACCACGGCGTGGAAGGCGGAATCTCCCAGATGTGGACCATCTCCGCTCTCCAGCTCCACCCCCACGCTCTCATCGTGGCCGACGAGGATGCCTGCCTGGACCTCAAGGTGAGCACATACCGCTACTTCAAGGACATCGAGTCCGCAAACCTCGACCCCGCCAGCCAGCTGGCTTAACCGGAAGAGGTATTCCATAGTTTTACCGACGGGCGCGGCGCACCATGTGCCGCGCCCGTTTGCCGCTATGGAAACTTTCTATTGAAAATGCGCCCGACGGCGCCCTCTGCGGTTGTTCCTTTGCAAAACAAAAAGGAAAAGCATTATGGAACTCACAGTACCGCTGCTCACATGGAGCGCAATAGTTGTCATTTTTGCCGTTATGGCCCTCATTAACATTGTGCAAGCCCTGCACGCGGCCCGCGGGCGCCACATTGTGGAGCTGGGCAGCGAGCGCGATGAATTTTTTGTTCCGGGCGACCCAGCCAAGCCCGACCCCAAAGACTATGAAGACTACGACAACTGACCCCGGGCGGGAAGCCACACTGCGTCAGCTCGGCGACTTTCTGGGCACCTACAGCGCCCGCTTGCTGGCCTGCGGGAGCACCTGCGTGCGCCTGCAGGAGAACCTGACCCGTATGGCCGACCGCTTCGGCGTGCGGGCCGACGTAGTGGTCATGCCGCGCCACATCCACATCTCGGTGAGCCGACGCGGCGAGTGCGACACCGCGATAGTCACCGTGCCGGCGGCTCCGGTGAGCTATTCGGTCAATACGTCGCTGAGCCGGTTGAGCTGGGACGTTGCCGACGGGCGCCTCGACCTGGCCGGGGCCCGCGCCCGCCTGGGCCGCATCGTGGCGCGCGACGTGCAGCCCGCATGGGTCACCCTCACCCTGGTCCCGCTGGCCAACGCCTCTTTCTGCCGGCTCTTCGGGGGCGACGTCGTGGCCATGACGGTGGTTTTCATAGCCACACTGGCGGGCTACTACCTCAAGCAGAGCCTGCTTCGTCGCCGAATGGATCTTAGGGCCGTGTTCTTCTTCTGCGCATTTGCCAGCGGAGTGCTCGGAGCCACCGACGGCCTCTTCGGGCTGGGGGCCACGCCCGACATCGCCATCGGCACCAGCGTGCTTTACCTTGTTCCGGGAATACCCCTTCTTAATTCGTTCAGCGACCTTCTCGACCGCCGCTATATATGCTCCCTGGGCCGGTTCGCCGATGCCGCCGTGCTCACCGCCTGCCTTTCGGCGGGGTTGTGCGCGGCCATGCTCCTGATGGGAGTCGGAATGTTTTAGACAACCGTATATGATGGATATTTTAGAAGATGCATTGTTTGCGGCAATAGCCGCTATCGGTTTCGCCGCCATCAGCCGTCCTCCGCGGCGCGCCTACATATGGTGCGGGGTGCTTGCGGCTGCAGGCCACTCCCTTCGCTACATACTGCTGCAGCCGGCTTTCGGAGGCAGCATGCATATCGTGCCGGCCACGCTGGTGGCAGCCTTCGCCGTGGGTATCTTCGCCGTGCTCCTTTCGCAGGTTGCGCGCATGCCCGCCGAAACCTTTCTTTTTCCGGCGTTGCTGCCGATGATTCCGGGCATGTATGCCTACCGGGCTTTCGGAGCGATGGCCATGTGCGTGCTCCACGGCGGCCAGGCCGCTTCTTTCGGCCACAGCTTCTACCTGATGGCCTCGAACACTTTCACTTGCCTGTGCGTTTTGCTTGCAATGGTGGTCGGCGCCACCATACCCATATTTATGCTACGGCGCATGGCCTTCTGCGCAACCCGCAAATAGAATTATATTTCCTATGGAACTACGACAGTTGAAATACTTTCTGGGCGTGGCCGACACCCTCAATTTTTCGGAAGCGGCCCGCCGGCTGTTCATCACCCAAAGCACGCTCTCCCAGCAAATCAAACAGCTCGAGGAAGAGCTCGGCACACCCCTTTTCAGCCGGAGCAGCCACAGCGTGGCCCTCACCGAGGCCGGTGCGGAGCTTGTGGGCTGCGCGCGGCGAACCTTAGCGGAGGCCGACGCCTGCCAATCGCGCCTTGCCGACCTCGCCGAGCTGCGCACCGGCATGCTCAACATCGGCGTGACATACTCCTTCAGCCCCATTCTCACCGAGACTCTGGTGGAGTTCATGAAGATGTATCCCCGCATCAAACTAAACATCTACTACAAGCCCATGGAGGAGCTGATGGGCCTACTGCGCAGCCGACAGGTGGATTTCGCACTGGCTTTCAAACCGCTTCAACCCCAGGAGGGCATCGAAAGCCATATGCTCTTTCAGAATCGGCTGGCCGCCATTGTCCGCACCGGCCATAGCTTGGCCGAGCGCACCTCTGTAAGCCTGGCCGAGCTTGCGGGCTACGACCTGGCGCTTCCGTCGCGCGGCCTTCAGGCCCGCAATGCTTTCGACCACGTCGCCGGGGCGCGCACCGACCTGCGCATACGCCTGGAACTCAACGAAGTGAATATCCTTCTGAAGCTACTTCGGGCCACTAACCTCGTCTCCGTGCTCGCCGAGGCTACAATCCACGCCGAAAGCGGCGTGAAAGCCATCCCGCTTGCACTTCCCGACAACGAAATGACCGGCTGCGTGCACACCCTCCGCGACGCCTACCGCAAGCGCTCCGCAACCGAGTTCATCCGCATGCTGGCCGACTCCATGGCCGTCCGCGACCGCCGCGACGCCTGGCTCTGAGCCGCCCCACTGATTTCGGCGGCGCAGGTTTTAAAAAAATTGCTCAAAAGTGAATTTTATAAAAAAAACTTGGCGAAAAGGTTCAATTAGCGGAAAATTTGCTACCTTTGCATCTGTGTACCCCAAACAATGGCGTCCATGAGAGTTAAAATCCACCACGAAGGAACCAACATACTGCTGACGGTCTTGGCTATCTTCCTGATAGTCAATGTTCCTTTGTGGATATGGGTAAGACCTCTTGTCTGGGCCATCGTCAGCACGGCCATCTGCGGAGTTTTCTATCTTCTTTTGGTCAATTTCTTCCGCTCGCCGCGCCGCATATTCCGCGGCGACCGCAAGAATGTGGTGGTGGCTTCGGCCGACGGCACGGTCGTTGCCCTCGAAGAAACCTATGAGCCGGAGTACCTTAAGTGCCGCTGCATCCAGCTGAGCGTGTTTATGAGCGTGCTCAACGTGCATGCCAACTGGTTTCCGGTCGACGGCGAAGTAATCTACACCGCCTACCATCCCGGGCGCTTCATGGCCGCCTATCTCCCCAAGAGCAGCACCGAGAACGAGCGCTCCACGGTAGTGATCCGCACGCCGGAAGGCCAGAAAGTGCTAATGCGCCAGGTTGCCGGCGCCATGGCCCGCCGCATAGTCACCTACGCCCGCGTCGGTGAGGAAGCCAACATCGAAGACCATATGGGCTTCATAAAATTCGGCTCGCGAGTGGACATCTACCTGCCTTTGGGAACAGAAATCAACGTTAAAATCGGCGACAAGACCACCGGCGGCATCACCGAGGTGGGTCGCCTCCATCCAACCGGTTCAAGCAGCGATGTTTAGGAGAACCACCAACCAGCTACCAAACTCGGTCACCTGTCTGAATCTCATATCGGGCTGCGTGGCCATTTTCATGAGTTTCCACCTGCGCGAGGTCTTCGGCCCGCTCACGGGAGGCTCCTGGGCGCTTATTGCCATAGGTGCGGCCGCCGTGTTCGACTTCCTGGACGGCTTTACCGCGCGCCTTCTCCACAAGTTTTCGCCCCTTGGCAAAGACCTGGACTCCCTTTCGGATATGGTTAGCTTCGGCGTGGCTCCGGCCATGCTGGTGCTCAATCTGATGTCGGACTTCGGCAATCCCTTCCCGATACCCTTCGGGGCGCTGATGATTGCGGTGTGCGGCGCCATCCGCCTTGCCACCTTCAATACCGACACTGAGCAGAGCGTCAATTTCCGCGGCTTGCCCATACCGGCCAACGCCATCTTTTGGATCGGCTTCTACGGCTGGGTGGAGAAGTTCGGCTATCCCGGCTACGGAGTGGTCTACGTGCTGGTGGTGCTGGTTTCGCTCGCCATGGTGGGACGGTTCAAGATGTTCTCCCTCAAATTCAAGAATTTCAGCGTGCGCGAGAATTTCTCCCGCTATGCCATAATCCTTGCGGCCATTCTGTTCGTTGTATTCAACGGGCTTTCCGGCCTGATGTGGACCATTTTGTTCTACTTCTTCCTCTCGCTTCTCAAGCGCAAGCATCTGTGAGAGGCGCCGTTTCCGGGCCGTCGGCATGTTTGCAGCCCGGCAGGGAACTCCGCAGGTCCGTTATTCTCAAACCCTTGAGCTCTTTAGGCGCCCGACGCGGCGCAAGCTAAATAAAACACTCATCTCTCCGCACCAAAATGTTTCAAATACTCCTTATAATACTCCTTCTTTTCATCGCGGTGCCCATCCTGACAGCCGTCTACCGCATATGGCGCTTTCAGCGGCGTATGCGGCAGTTTATGCAGGACCCGATAGGCACTGCTCAAAAGGAAGCTGAAAAGCAGCAGAAGCGCCGTTCGGGCGCCCGGGCCTCGACTGGCAATCCGCTTTTCGACTTCTTCGCCGGTCTTGGCGACTTGGGCGGCGACGCCGACCCCACACCCGCTCTGAAGAAAAAGAAGATTCCGGCCGACGTCGGCGAGTACGTCAAATTTACTGAAATCAAAGGCTCCGCCAAGCCCCACGACCCGGTGAAGTTCACCCGTGAGGAGCAGGTTGAGGACATAGAATGGGAGGACGTGAAATGACCGACGCAAAAGCTCTTTTCGCCTTCCTGGACGAGCTTAAGCTCAACAACGACCGTACTTGGTTCGGCGCACACCGCGCCCGATTCGACGGCCTTCGCGCCGACTTCGTCGCCGACCTGCAGCGTATGATTAACGCCATGGCCGCCGGCGAGCCCTCCCTGCGCTATCTTCAGGCCCGCGACGCCATCTACCGCATCTACCGCGACACTCGCTTCTCGCCCGACAAAACGCCGTTCAAGACGTACTTCTCGGCCTTGATTTCACCGTCGGGACGCCACTGCGACCGCGCATGCTGGTATCTCCACGTCGGAGCCGACGAATGTGCGGTCTACGGCGGCGTGTGGACTCCCGAAGGACCCATGCTCCGCAAACTCCGTAAGGCCATCGTCGACAACGTCGAGGAGTTTCGCGCCATTACCCAAACGCCTGATATAGAGCGCGAGTTCCCCGGATGGTACGGGCGGCAGCTCAAAACCGCGCCTAAGGGCTACGACCGCGACCATCCCGACATCGACCTGCTGCGCCTCACCGAATTCGGAAAGTGCCACTACTTCGACCGCAGCTTCTTCGAGCGGCCCGACTGGCCCGAAGAGGCCGCACGCTTGGCGCTGATGCTCAAACCGATGAACGATTTTCTAAATTACTCCATAGACGAATAAAAACCTCTCTCCAACCACAATTGACAATGCCTTACAAGCTAACAGAAAAAAGAAGCAGCATGCTGCACGGCATTTTGCTGATTGCACTTTTTGCCTGCGCCGCCTTCTATATCGGCAGCGCGCAGATTTTCACCGAACTGCGTATCAGCCAGATGATAATAGGCATCGTGCTGGGTATGATCTACGCCAACAGCCTCCGCAACCACCTTCCCGAGACGTGGGTGCCCGGCATTCAGTTCTGCTCGAAGAAGATACTACGCCTCGGCATCATTTTGTACGGCTTCCGCCTTACTTTTCAGGACGTTATGGCCGTTGGCCTCGCAGGTATGCTCATCGACGTGATAGTAGTGACGGTGACCATCCTCGGCGGCGTCTACATAGGCAAACTACTTAAGATGGACTCCGAGACGGCCCTGCTGACCTCTGTAGGCAGCGGCATATGCGGGGCGGCCGCCGTGCTCGGCGCGGAGGCCACCATCCAGCCCAAGAACTACAAGACAGCGATAGCAGTGGCTACCGTGGTGATATTCGGCACAATAGCCATGTTTATCTACCCCGTTGCCTACCGAGCCGGATTCCTGGAGCTCTCCCCCGAGCAGATGGGCATCTTCGCCGGCTCCACCCTCCACGAGGTAGCACACGCCGTGGGTGCCGGCGAGGCCATGGGACCCGAAATAGCGCCCATTGCCATCATTGTCAAGATGATACGCGTCATGCTCCTCGTGCCGGTGCTTCTTGTGCTCGCCTTCTGGGTGGCAATGCGCGCCCGCAAGCAGGGTGGCACCACCTCCGGCGGCAAAATTTCCATACCCTGGTTTGCGCTGGGCTTCCTGGCCGTGATTGGGTTCAACTCTTTCAATCTGCTGCCCGTTGCCGTAGTGGAGGTCATCAACTACATCGACACCTTCCTGCTTACCATGGCCATGGCCGCCTTAGGTGCCGAAACAAGCTTCGACAAATTCAAAAAAGCCGGCCCCAAGCCCTTTATCCTCGCCGCCATCCTCTTCGTATGGCTCATGGTAGGTGGCTGGGCAATGGCCAAATACCTCGCTCCCGTACTTCTTTAAAAACCACTTTTTTCCGCCATGTCCGACACCGCCAAGCCCTCCACCGACTCGCTGGTAATAATACCGATGTACAACGAGTGCGAGAACGCCGCCGCCATCATAGAGGCCGTGCTCGCCCTGCCGGTGGATTTCAATATATTAGTGATCGACGACGGTTCGCCCGACGGCACCGCCGACATCGTCCGCGGCAAGATGGCGGAGCATCCGGGACGCATCGAGCTCATCGAGCGCGAGGGCAAGCAGGGCCTCGGAACGGCCTACATCGCCGGCTTCAAGCATGCACTGCAGCGCGGATATGAGTTTGTGTGCGAGATGGATGCCGACTTCAGCCACAATCCGGACGACCTGGTGCGACTGCGCCAAGAGGTCGTCGACAAAGGCGCCGACGTAGCCGTCGGGTCGAGATATGTCTCCGGAGTCAATGTAGTCAACTGGCCCATGGGGCGTGTGCTGATGAGCTATTTCGCCTCCAAATATGTGCGCGTCATCACGGGGCTGCCCGTCCACGACACCACGGCCGGTTTCGTAGGCTACCGCCGACGTGTTCTCGAGACTTTGCCTCTGGACAAGATAAAGTTCAAGGGCTACGCCTTCCAGATTGAGATGAAATTCACGGCCCACAAGTATGGCTTCAAGGTGGTCGAAGTGCCTATCGTGTTCGTAAACAGAGTGCTGGGTACCAGCAAGATGAACTCGGGAATCTTCGGCGAGGCCGTATTCGGTGTGATTCGTCTGAAATGGAACTCGCTCTTCAAGAAGTATCCCAAGCCTCAGGACTGAACATGCTCATTGTCAACGCCTCCATCGTCGCCGCCGATGGTATACGCCGCGACGGCTCGGTTCGCATCGCCGGCACCGACATTTCCGAGGTGCACTTCGGCGAGCCGCTTTCGCCCCGGCCCGGCGAAGAGGTTTTCGATGCCCGCGGCGGCCTGCTGCTGCCCGGATTGATCGACACTCACGTCCACTTCCGCGAACCCGGCCTGGAGGAAAAGGGCAGTATCGCCACCGAGAGCCGCGCAGCGCTCCTTGGCGGGGTAAGCTCCTTCGTGGATATGCCCAACACCAAGCCCGCAACCCTCACGCCCGAAGCCCTCGACGACAAATATCGCCGGGCCGCGGCAAGCTCGATAGCAAACTACGGCTTTTTCTTAGGAGCCTCCGAGGATACCCCGGCCATTCTCGACTCCATACCCAGGCGGCGCTTGGCATGCGTGAAACTCTTTCTCGGAACCACAACCGGAGCCGTGGCGAGCCCTTCGCCCAAGACCCTCGACCGCATCTTCGCAATGTGCGCCGAGCGCAATCTGGTAGTTATGGTGCATGCCGAGGATGATGCCATTATTTCTACAAATGCCGAAGCCGCCATAGCGCGCTATGGCTCGCGTGAGCTCGTTCCTATCGACGAACACGCCGCAATCCGCAGCCGCGAGGCCTGCCTGCGGTCGACGGGGCGTGCTGTCGAGCTTGCCCTTCGCCACGGCACGCGACTGCATATCGCCCACGTCAGCACCGCCGACGAAGTACGCGAATTTTTGCAGCCCGGAGCTGTTGAAGGCAAGCAGATTACGGCCGAAACATCGCCGATGTATATGGATCCGGAGCTTTGGAGCCAACCGAGCTGGCGCACAAAAATAAATCCGGCGGTGAAAACAGGAGAGGATGCCGAGGCACTGCGCAAGGCCGTCGCCGACGGGCGCATAGACACCATCGGCACCGACCACGCACCCCATCTTCGCGGCCACAAGGCCGGCGGGGCGCTCACGGCGGCCTCCGGCGCGCCCTCCATTCAGTTTGCGTTGCCGGTAATGCTGGAATATCTTGCGCCTGAGGTTGTTGTGCGTGCCATGGCTGCCAATCCGGCGGCACTTTTCGGCATCGACCTTCGCGGGAGCATAAAATCAGGCGTCAAGGCCGATTTAACGCTTGTGCAATCCCTCGGACAACTAATCCACGACGACAAAGTGGTCACTCCGGCCGGCTGGACGCCTTTCCACCGCCGTCAGGTCGGCAACAGCGTAACCGACGTTTGGGTCAACGGCGTTCACAGCTTGCGCTCGGGCGCCCTGGCGGCTGCCGGAGCGGCCGAAGAGCTGGTTTTCGGCTGCTGACCCACGGGTGCGAGCGGGGTGTGGCGTCCTTTGAGCTTGAACAGCAAGCCGTTCATTTCCAAAGGCGTCAGTCGGCGTGCACCCGCAATCTGCACGCGGGGTATATTCAACGGACTACTCATTTTTCGGACCGGTTGCTTCGGCTACCGCTTCCACCGCCAGCACGGCCGCTACATAGCAGACCGCCAGCACCACCACCGGCATCAGCGGGGTGAGGGCATGGTGGAACCAACCACCGAAAATTTCACAAACCAAGGCAACCCAAAGGCAGCCCTGCACCGTCAGACACAGCGTGCACCAAGCCCCGGCGCGGAATTTCTGATACCACACGCTCCAGAAGGAGAAGGGGCAGCACAGGGCGTTGCACACCGCCACGGCCGACGCATGCTCCGGGAAGACAAGCAGAGCCGCCAGCGAAACTCCGAAGTAGGCCAACCCGACCTCGCTCCAGCCGAAAATGCCGAAGAAGCGCGAAGCCGACGTGCCCAGCACGGTGTGGCATCCGGCGCGCTCTATGACGCCGCATATGGCATCGCCGGCATCTGAGCGGATGCCGGTGCTCTTGAGGGTGAGCAGATAGCTCGCGTAGAAACCCAGGGCGTCGACCGCCAGCACAGCCAACAGACTCCAGCTGCGGTAAATCTCGCCGCGAACAATCAGATAGACAGCCAAAAACGCCACACATGCCGCCAGCACCCAACGTTTGGCCTTGGTGGCAAAATCGACGAAGCGGTGCAGGCGCACCTCCGGCTCGGAAGCCTCCCCCGATGGGTATGCCAGAAGCACATTACCTCCGAAGCGGTCCATAAAGGTCGGAGTGTCGACGGTGCGCTCGCCGGTGCCGTCGCTGAGCAGCCAGGTGCCGTCGGAGCCGATGCGGTCGACCACGACAAAGGAGCAGCCGTACTGCGCCAGAAATGGCGTGGGAATGGACGCTGCCGCCGACTTGTCGGTAAGCTCGTATGCCTCATTGTCCACACCGTATTTCTGGAGCAGTTTGCTCATGCCGAACAGCGACCGGAAGGGCATGGCCGCAAAGGCGGCGTCGGAGTAAGCCGCCGTGGCGGGCACCTGCAGCCGCTGCAGAAACTCAGTGAAAATGCTGTGTTCCTTGCTCATGCCGGTACCTTTTTGAGCCGTCAGGATGCGAACTGCTGTATTTTCTGAAGCAGGTCGTTGCCTTCCATCTCGCCGCTGTGGCGCCAAACGGGTTTGCCGTTCTGATAGATGATGAAGGTCGGAACCGACTCTGCACCGGCGTATTCGGCGGCAGCCTGATTTTGGTCGATATCAAGCTGATAGATCGGGACGGTCTGGCCGATAAGTTCGCGAACATCGGCAACCACGGGCATCATGCGCCTGCAATGAGGACACCACGATGCGTAAAACTCCACCAGGACGGTGGGAGCGCTCCCCACCAGAGAATCATAATCGTTCATGTCGTCTTGTTTTTTGGTTTGAGGTACAAGTAAAACGCCGCGGCGCCTCCAAAGTTCGACCGAAACAGAGCTCGGAAGCGATGTCAAGTCGGCCCTATAGGGGGCGAATCGGCTCAAAACAGGCCTAAAAAGGGCAAAAATCGGCTCAACTTGAGCCGATTTTCCAAATAATTTAAGTAATTTTGAGCCGATAGCCTGCTTGATGTCCGGTTGGCGGCTCACTTGAAAAGGGTATTGTTGGGTAGCGGGAAAATGCGTAACTTTGCATCTGTATTAGCAATAACGGAGATGGCAGTAGTTAAACGTCTATATACTTATATGCTGCAGCGGTTTTTGCCGCTGTTTGCCATGACGTTTTTTATCTGCCTCTTCATCGTGATGATGCAGTTTCTGTGGAAGAGTATCGACGACCTTGTGGGCAAGGGACTTGAGGTCAGCGTTATAGCCGAGCTTTTCTTCTATGCGGCCCTCACTATGGTTCCTATGGCACTCCCTCTGGCGGTGCTTTTGGCCTCGCTGATGGTCTTCGGTAATCTCGGCGAGAAATTCGAGCTTACGGCGATGAAGGCCTCCGGCATCTCGCTCTTCCGCATCATGCGTCCGCTGATTGTTTTCATGGGCTTGGTGGCCGTAGGTGCGTTTTTCTTTCAGAACAATGTGCTGCCGGTGGCCCAGACCAAGATGTGGACCCTGCTGTTCTCGGTGCGGCAGAAGTCGCCGGAGGTGGAAATTCCGGAGCGCAGTTTCTACGGCGCCATTCCCAACATGCAGCTCTATGTAGGCACCAAAAATGCCGAAACCGGCATGCTCTACGACATGCTCATCTACGACTTCAGCCGCGGGCAGGAGAACAGCCGCGTAATCCTTGCCGACTCGGGGCGTTTCAATTTCACCGAGGACCGCACGCGCCTCTTCCTTCACCTTCATTCGGGCGAACTCTTTGAAAATGTGCACGACAACGCCATGGGCGTCAGCAACAGCCGCTATCTGCCCTTCCGCCGCGAGCACTTCACCGACAAGCAGGTCTATTTTCCCTTCGACGCCAATTTCAACCGCGTCGACGAGGGTGGCCTTCGCAGCCAATATATAGGTCAGAACGTCAGCGAGTTGCGACATAGCATCGACTCTATCGGCCGGCGTGTCGACTCCATCGGCAACCGCTATGCCTCCGAAATACTCTCCATTCCATACTTCGGACTGAGCCCTACGGTGAGCCGCCTCACCGACAGCGGATATGCCCAGGTGCCTCGACGGCCCGTAGAGCTCTCGGTGCCGCTCGATGTCGACTCTCTCTTTCAGGCTCCCAATCCCTCCTACGCCAAGAGCTATATCCAGCAGGCCCTCGCCAAGGCCCGCCGGCAGAAACAGGAATACCTCTACCGCTCGATGGCACTGGCGGAGCAGGCCAAGCTGATGCGCCGCCACGACATCGAGATGCAGAAAAAATTCACACTCTCCTTTGCCTGCATAATCTTCTTCTTTATCGGCGCGCCCCTGGGCGCCATCATCAAGAAGGGCGGCTTGGGAACACCGCTTATCATCTCGGTGCTGCTCTTCATCGTGTACTTTATCATCGACAATGCCGGCTACAAAATGGCCCGCGACGGCAAGACCGACGTTTGGGTAGGTATATGGCTGAGTTCCATGGTATTGCTGCCGCTGGGTGTGTTCTTCACCTATAAGGCCGTGGGCGACTCGGCAGTGTTCAACTTCGACGCCTACGCCAACTTCTTCCGCCGCATCACCGGCCGCGAACCTGAGCGCTCGCTCGCCGTCAAGGAAGTGATAATGAACGAAGTCGACCCCGAAGAGGCCCTGGCGCGCCTGGAGGCTTTCCGCCAGGCCATTGTCGCCGAACAAAGGCGGCTCGGCGGACGTTGGGCAATAAGACGTATCTTTATGAGCGGCCCCGGCGCCGCACTAAAACCGCAGCTCAACGACTTGGTCGACTACCTCGCCGACAGCCGCTCCAAGCATGTGGTCAACCTGCTCAACCGCTATCCCTTCCGCATCACCTACCGACGGTTGCCGGCCATGCTGCAGACCACCGACCTGATTATAGAACGCATACGTAAAACCGAACATAACAACATATAACATCGCATATGGACAACGAAATACGGCTTGACACCATCGCGGAGGCCATCGAGGACTTCCGCCAGGGCAAAATGGTGATTGTTGTCGACGACGAGGATCGCGAGAACGAGGGCGACCTCATTGTCGCCGCCGAGAAAATCACCCCGGAGCAAGTCAATTTCATGCTCAAAAACGCCCGAGGCGTGCTCTGCGTGCCTCTTACCATATCGCGCTGCCGCGAACTCGACCTTACCCGTCAGGTGGAGCAAAACACTTCAATGCTCGGCACACCCTTCACGGTGACCGTCGATAAGCTCGAAGGCTGCACCACAGGTGTTTCCATCGAGGACCGCTGCGCCACAATCCGCGCACTGGCCGACCCCGACAGCACGCCCGACACCTTTGGCCGTCCCGGCCATATAAACCCACTCTACGCTCAGGATCAAGGCGTTCTGCGCCGCTGCGGCCACACCGAGGCCGCCGTCGATCTGGCCCGTCTGGCCGGTCTCCAGCCCGCGGCCGCCTTGATGGAAATAATGAGCGAGGACGGCACCATGGCCCGCCTGCCGGAGCTGCGCCGTCGCGCCGATGAGTGGGGTATGAAGCTCGTGTCGATACGCGACCTCATTGCTTATCGCCTTGAGAGCGAGCAGCTTGTCGAGCAAGGTGTCGAGGTCGATATGCCCACCGACTACGGCCATTTCCGCCTCATTCCCTTCCGCCAGAAGAGCAACGGTCTGGAGCACATAGCTATTATAAAGGGCGATGTCACCACCGACGAGCCCGTGCTGGTGCGCGTCCACTCGTCGTGCGCTACCGGCGACATCTTCGCTTCCAAGCGCTGCGACTGCGGCGAGCAACTCCACAAAGCCATGCAAATGATTGAGGCTGAGGGCCGCGGTGCCGTGGTATATCTTAACCAGGAGGGCCGCGGAATAGGTCTGATGGACAAGATACGCGCCTACAAACTCCAGGAGGAGGGCCTCGACACCGTCGAAGCCAACATTCACCTGGGTCACGAGGCCGACGAGCGCGACTACGGCGTAGGCGCACAGATTCTCAACATGCTGGGAATACGCAAGATGCGTCTGATGACCAATAACCCCGTCAAGCGTATCGGCCTCGAAGGTTATGGGCTGGAAGTGGTTGAGAACGTGCCCATCGAAGTGGCTCCCAACCCCTACAACCTGCGCTATATGCACACCAAGAAGGCTCGCATGGGCCACGACCTCCATTCGGTAGAGTAAAGGCTTATGGAAGAGCAAATTCGACAGCAGCTTGCCGACAGCGGCGAGCGCCTGGCGCGCGCTGCCGCCGAAATGCGGCAGGGCAAATGCACGCCGGAAAATTTCTTTAACGAAGCCGCAGTCCACATGCAGTTGCTGCAGGGCGTAGGGCTGGCCGACGATGCCTTCGCCACAGGCGTGATGGCTCTGCTGACGGCCTTCGGCGCACGGTTCAACCCCGTGGAGCACAAGGCGGTCTACCTCTCGATGCTACTCCAGACGGCAATGGCGGGCGCTATGGCAGCAAACATCGCGGCGCAGAAAGGCGACAGCTTCGCCACCGGCCACTACGAAGCCATCGACGGTGAACTCGGCCCGCTTGTGCTGGCGAGCTACCGCGAACTCGACGGTGCGGAAGTGGTGCCGGAAATGTACCGCGCGCCCTTCGAGTCGCTCGCCGACTTCGTCGACGTCTCCGCCACCTTTCAGGACAAGCCCATAGCGGCCACCCTCGCCCCGGACATACTCTACGACATCGCTTCGCGCCTCACTGCGATGGGCGTGATAGAGTAGGGGCGGAATGGTCAAAGAGATAAATCGGGATAAATCGCGTTGCATCGCGATTTATCCCGATTATTATCAATTATCAATTATCAATTCCCTCGGCGGCTTCGCCAAGCTCGGCGGGATGCTTGATAAAGTACTGGCGGAGCATCTCGGCAATGTCGAAATAGTAGCCGGTGGGATCGGAGGCCGTGCGCGGATTGACTATGATATAGTCGAAGTAGGGCGGCTCGAAGCGCTGACCCGTGGCCGTGATGCCCGAGAGGTTCAGAAAGTCGTATTCGTGCTGCGGATAGACCACCGTCCAGGCATTTTCGGCGTCGACGCCGGTGCCGGAGGCGGCTATTACGAGCAGGAGGTGGTTGAGTTTGTACTGCCAGATTTTAGCAAGGTCGTACTTGCGGTTCTGCTCGTAGACGTAGATTCGGTTTGTAAGCTGGCGGAGGTCGACGGGATTATCTGCAATGACCTGATTGGCATAGCTTTGCATTTTCTCGCGGTCGGCGCGGGTGCGGTTGGTTTTGGCGTAGACCGGAATGAGCTCCTCCTGCAAAGTGGGATTTGGCGAGCCCCGGTACGGGTCGTAATCTTCCTGAAAGAGAGTGCCGTAGTAGAAATACTGGAACTCCTGGGCGGTCATGGTGGTGTCGTTTTCCATGAAAGCGCGCAGCAGCTTGGGGTAGTAGTACTGCGACGTTTCGTCGGTGCTTTCGCGTGCTATAGCCTCCAGGTCCGGGCGTCCGAGCTCCTGGCGAGCGGTGCTTCGTGGCGCGGCCCAAGCGCCGAGCCACACCAGCAGGGCCATTGTCAGAAAAACCGCCTTCCTCATTGTGCCGCTCCTGCGCTTATGGCACCGAGCACGGCAACCGTGGTTATGGCAACTATCGAAGTGCCTACTATCACCGGGAGGCCTCGCGAGGCCACAAAGTTGACAAATTCGCCCGAGGCAATGCTGTAGTGGGGCCCCGAGGGAAGCCGCATATATGCCACCGCGCCCAGGACGGTGCCTATTGCCGAGCCAAGAATGGCGCCTCCGGCACCGGGCCAGAGCAGCACACCCACGAAAGCGCCGGCAGCGGCGCCGCCGGCTGTGTAGCCGCGGGCTGCACGGCGGTCGTGGCCGTCGCCGGCCATAAGGTAGCGCAGGCCGAGCACTATGGCAGTGGCCACACCCCAGAAGACGAGCTCGCGGGTATGGATGCCGGTACCTCCGCTGCAGTGTGCGCAAATCATTGCGCCATAGGCTATAAGAGCCGACGAAACGCGGCGGACAAAACAGGCCGCGAGCGCGATGGCGCATAGGGCCAAGGTGAGTATCTGGAGGGCTGAAAAATCCATTTGTGTCGTTTTTAGGCTCACAAAGGTAACAAAATATACCCATAATGCCTACCTGAAGCAGTCCCTTTTATTGTTTTTTAAAACTTGCGCGCCGGGTCGGCGTTTTTTTGTTGCTTTTTCGTAATTTTGCGTGTAACGTTGCCGGCTGATGCGTGTATATTAAGTATGATAACCGAGAAGGAGTTTTCCCAACTTGCCCTGGAGCTGCGTCCGAGGCTGCTGCGCACCGCCGCCGGTGTACTCGGAGTGTCGTCGGCGGCCTGCGAGGACGTGGTACAGGATACCCTTCTCAAACTGTGGGACATACGCTCCCAGATCGACCGCTACCGCTCGGTCGAAGCTCTTGCGTGCGTAATAGCTCACCGCCTTGCCCTCAACGTTGTGCGCGCCTCAGCGACCGGACGCTTCGTGGAGCTCGAACTCTGCACGGCGGCCACGCCCGGCCCGGAGGACGAGTACCTTAGCGGCGAGCGTGCCCGGCGCCTCGACGCCGTGCTGGCCTCGCTGCCCGAGGCCCAGCAGACGCTGATTCGCCTGCGCCACATCGAGGGCTACGACAATGCCTCTATAGCCTCTTTGCTGGGCACTACCGAAGGCGCCGTCCGCACTGCCTTATGCCGGGCCCGGCGCCGGGTGGCAAATGTGTTCGGCGTTAATTAATCTCTCCAACCCAAAAAACGGAAATGAACAGAAAACAAGCTCAATATCACCCCGGCCTCTCGCCCGACGCCCTGCGCGGCCTCGCTGCCGCCTTCCTCGCCGGCGCCACCACGCCCGAGCAGGAGCGCAGCCTCTACGCCGCCTACGCCGCCGCCCCCGAGGGTTCTCTGCCTCCCGACCTTGAGAATATGCGCGCCATGTTCGCCTGGTATTCCGGCCTTGAGGGCAAGGCGCCCAAGAGCCGTCGCGTCCCCCGGCTGCGCATTGTGGGCATAGCGGCCGCTGTGGCGGCGCTGGCCGCGGTCGGCACTGCTCTGGTCGGCATAGGCGGCAGAGAGCCGTCGCATCAGCCGCATGCCGAGTACTCCACTTTCTCGGGCAGCTACGTTGTGCGCGACGGCGAGGTCATCGACGACCTGCCCACCATCTACGACGATATAATTACCGCCGAACGTCTCAGCGACAGCATATCGCGTGCCGCCGACGACTCTCTGGTCATCGAAGAAGCAATACGCACCATTCCCGACCGGGAAGAGGCTTCCGCCCTCCGCACCTTAATTTTTGAGTAGACATGAAACCTCTTGCATTCCTCATCCCCGCAGCTCTTGGCGCGGCTTTCGCGGCTCAGGCGCAGGAGCATATCGAGGCCGTTCTGAACGAAGTATCGAGTATGCCCGGCGCAAACCTCACCTACACCGAGCGGCGCGACGACGACCATCGCCTCTACCGCTCCGTCACGGTGCTCACCATGGCCGACAACGAGGTCTACAGCCGATTCCGCCAAGCCTTCCACCAAGACCGCGAGCTGACATATCTGGCCATAATGGGTCAGAACTCGTCGAATTTCCGCTTTCGCGACGATAGCGGCCAAAGTCTCTACTCCCTCACCTACGATCCCGAAAAAGGCTCCTTCACCTTCTTCAAACAGTGGGTCAGGGACGACGACTAAAACAAAGATTTTACGGCCCTCACGCCGGCCACAACCATATCGAAGAAGAAAATCCACGAGGCGGCAATCACCACGGCCAGGGCAGCCAGGCAGCCGGCGCGTATGTTGATTTCGCGCATAGTGGCCGGGTCGCGGTCGATAAAGCCGTTGCAGAGCCGGTGGGCGATTTTGTTGGATTTGTGGAGGGCGTCGGCGATGTCGCCCACACCGGGAATTAGCCCAAGCAGCCAGTCTATTATAATTGTGAAAAGTATTGCGGCCACCAGACGCGGCGACTTTATGCGCACTGCCGCCAGATGAAGCACCGGCAGTGCGGCCAGGGCCGACACGGTGTCGCCCGCGGCGGGGAAGGCCAGGCCGATGAGGGGATCGAGAAACCAGTCGTCCATAAGGCGGCGCACACCGTCGGCCACCCGGTAGGACCACGAAGCGCGAATGCCGTCGCTGCGCTCGGTTTGGGCGCGTTGCATGCGGTCGGCCTTTTCGGCCAACCGCAGGAAGGAGTCGGACTCCGCCGGCTTGAGAAAAGCGCCGTTCATGCCGCTCCTCCCCAGCGTCCCATGGCCCAAAGCACCACCAGAGCATAGACAATCATAGCGGCCGCTCCTTTGACAAAGAGCAGAGTCATGGTCCGGTCGTTCTTCTCTTCCTTTTTCATCCGAGCATCTTGGCCACCATGGCATCGAAATTGGCCTGCGTGCCGGCCAGCAGCTCCATTACCATTGTGCGGCGCCGGCTGTTGTCGTCGGTGAGCTCGCCGTCGACGAGCTCGAGGGCCTTCTCCATAGCCATGTCGAGGCGGTTCTGGATGCGGTCGAGCTGCTGCCCGAAGACGGGGATAAGAGTCTGACGCAGCGCAACATCGTTGTTGGCCTGCGCGACGGCCAGCTGGAGCTCGTTGTCGAGGCGCTTCATCTCGAGCTCTATCTTGCCGCGCACGGCCTCCAGCTCCGTGAGCGAGCGCATCGCCGTGGTGAGGGTTTCGCCGAGGGTGGCGATGAGCTCGTTGCTGCTGCGCACCAGGGCGCTGCTTTCGTTGAGGGATGAGGGTAGGTTACTATTCATTGCAAATCAAGATTCTAAAAACGATTTTAAAGCTTCGGCACCCGGGTGACGGCGCTCGAGGTCGGGTTGGGGCATTGCGAACTCGCCGCAGAGGTCGCGAACGTAGTCGGCCACGCCGGCAGCAAGGGCCCGCACGCAGTCTACGTGGGCGCGGATAATTCTCCGGCGTGTTGTCAGCCATATTCGCGCTCCGCCGGCGAGGTAGGCGACCGTGCCTATTATTTTGGCCGGCAAAGCAAACGACTCCGGCAGCCAGACCGCAGTCAGAGCGGCGGCGCTTATCAGAGCAGCGACTATATCCCATGCAACGACGGGATTCCGGCGGCTGGCCGCGGTGTATTCGGCCACCCGGCTGCGGTAGTCGGTCAGGGCCGGATTGGCGCTGATCACGGCTGCAGCCTCGGGCTCGCAAGCACCGAGGTCGAGCGTGAAAAGCTGCGCGCGGTCGTCGCCGCCATGGAGGGCGAGCAGGGCCAATGCCGGGTCGGCCAGCAGCATAAGGTCGGCGCCGCTGCGCACTCCCTCTGTGGCGGCGGCCACGAAGGCGCCGCGAAGGTCGTTGCCGTAGGTCTGGGCAGCCAGGCGCCGCAGAGTGTGCACCGGAAGAGGGTAGATGCGCCGGCCTCGCTGCCGCCCGTCGAGCCAGGCCGAGTACTCCGCTTCCAGAAAGTCGGCCACAGCGGCCAGGTGCATCGACGAGCGTCGGCACTCAAGAGCCTGCAGGGCGGCCGGCGTTTCGGCGGCGGCTCTGCCGGTGGCGATGCTCACGGCGCCATACTGCCGCGCCAGACGCTCCGTGGCGACGCCGTTGGCGTCGATGCGTCCGCGCAGCGCCTGCAGGGCGGGCAGCTTTGCGGCGGCGATGGCCCGCTTGCTCTTCAGGAGTTTGTCGAGGCCGGCGTTGTGGCGTCGTGCCGCGGCAGCCTTTGAGGCGGCTATTACGGCCTTAGCGGCGAAGGCCCCGGCCAGATTCCAGCGCACTGCGGCCACAGCGCTACCGCAGCCGGCGGCTATTCGCGCTGTTCGCCGCAGCACCGAAGCGTAGAGGGCCATACGCCGGTCGGAAACCTCCTCGAGGGCGCGCAGCTGGCTGTCGAGCTCGGCTTCGAGGGCGCGGATTTCCGAAACGGCGCGAACAAAAGGTGCGCTTGCGGTGTTGTTAGACTGATTCATGAGTTCATCAGCAAAGTTAGTTATTTTTTAGCGTAAAAAGCAAATTTAAACTTTATTAAGAATTATAATTTGCGCCCGCTCCAATAATCTTGCTAACTTTGCTGCGGGTAAGACAAAAGCCCATCGTGAAGCACTCGACCATCAGTTCTTGGCGGTCGGGGTTCTCTTTTTTTATGTTCAACCAAGACTTTAAATCATTCAGAAAAATATGGCTATCACATACATGACCAAAGAGGGTTACGACCGCAAGATGGAAGAACTCGCTCGCCTCGAAAGCATTGAGCGTCCTCGCATCAGCCGTGCCATCGCCGAAGCCCGCGACAAGGGCGACCTCTCCGAAAACGCCGAGTACGACGCCGCAAAAGAGGCCCAGGGCATGCTCGAAATGAAAATTGCCCAGCTCAAGGAGCTCGTGGCCAATGCCCGCATCATCGACGAGAGCAAGCTCTCCACCGACGACGTCCAGATGCTCAACAAGGTCCGCATCCGCAACCTCGACCGCAACACCGAGCTTGAGTACACCATCGTGGCCGACTCCGAGGCCGATATGAAAGCAAAGAAAATCGCAATCTCCACACCCATCGCCCGCGGCCTGCTCGGTCACAAGGTCGGCGACGTGGTCGAAATCCAGGTGCCCGCCGGCAAGGTTCGCTTCGAAATCCTCGAAATATCCCTCTAAGCCATGGCAAGCATTTTCTCACGCATCATAGCCGGCGAAATTCCTTCCTACAAGGTAGCCGAAGACGACAGCCACTACGCCTTCCTCGACATCAACCCCATGGGCGAGGGCCATACCCTGGTGGTGCCCAAGCATGAGGTAGACTACATCTTCGACCTCCCGGACCAGGAGTACGCCGCGCTCCAGCTCTTCGCAAAGCGTGTGGCCGAAGCTCTGCGCAAGTCGGTGCCCTGCAAGCGCGTGGCAACCGCCGTGCTCGGCATGGAAGTGCCCCACGCACATATCCACCTGGTGCCCATCACCACCGAGGCCGACATGGACTTCCGCGCACCCAAGAAATGCCTTGGCGCCGACCGTATGCAGGAAATAGCAAACACCATAGCCGCAAACTTCAAATGACAGTAAAACAAACCCTTGCGGCCGCCTGCTCTGCCGCACTCCTGAGTTTGGCCTCATGCTCCGTTCCCTCGGGCTGGAGCGTTGACGGCGCAATCGACGGCGCTCCCCAAGGCACGCGCCTGGCCCTGGAAAACTTCTCAAACGGCCGTTGGCTCCTGGTCGACTCTATTACCGTCGAAGCCGACGGTGCTTTCGGCTACGACGCTCCCGAGGCTGCGCACTATCCCGAGCTGATGCGCCTCACCCTGCCCGGAAAAGGTTCGGTCTACTTCCCCGTTGACTCCGTCGACAACGTGCTTCTTCAGACCACCGTCGGCAACTTCGGCGCCGCACGCATCTCCGGAACCCCGGCGGCCACAGCCTTCTCGCAAGTAGACAGCATAATAGCCGCTGCCGGTACCACCGTTACGCCCCAGCTGCAGCGCGAACTGGCCACATATCTCACTCGCGACACCACAGCCATCGTGGCTTATTACATCATCAGCAAGACCATCGACGGCCGCCCCGTCTTCGCCGCCGACGACCCCTTCGGCAACCGAATCTACGGCGCCGCCTCGCAGGTGTTCGCAACGTACCGTCCCGACGACCCACGCGGCATCGCCCTGCAGCGTGAGTACTTCGAAGGACGTCGGGCGCTGGGCCGACTTCCCGAAGTGCAGGGTCCGGAGTACGAAGTTGAAGAAACCGGCGTGATCGACATCAGCCGCTACGACAACGAAGGCACCCTCCACTCCCTGGCCGAGCTCGCCTCGCAGGGAAAGGTAGTACTTCTGAGTTTCACCGCCTACAGCATTCCCAACAGCCCCGTCTACAACGGTCGGCTCAACGACCTCTATTCCCGCTACCACGACAGAGGCCTCGAAATCTACCAGATAGCTTTCGACGACAACGAAGTCGACTGGAAAGCCGCCGCACGCAACCTCCCCTGGATAACAGTCTGGAACTCACCCTCCGACGGCGACGCCGCCCTGCGCAGCTACAACGTCGGTGCCGTCCCGATGACCTTCATCATCGACCGCAACGGCGACCTCCGCGAACGCATCGTTGACTCCAACGACCTCGCAACGGCCGTAGGACGCTACTTCTGAGCAAGCTCCCTTTCCCGACGAAAGGAAGAATGTCACGGCGGGTCGGTGACGGCTGAAGCCGTCACTCCATACCGCCTGCCGAATAGCCGCGAAAGCAGCAACGTATGGACCGAGGGCTTCAGCCCTCGCCCTTTCCCGAAGGGAAATCCGGATGGCTAAACTATTGAAAAAGAACTGCGTAGCGGTTCAATAAAGTAGCCCGGGGCGACAGCCCCGGGTTTGCCGTATATATAGGACAGGCGACCCCTGGCGGGATCGCCGTTTTTAAAGAGGCCAATCTGTCCCCGGGTTGTCACACGGGGCTAATTTATAGAACTCCTCCGGAGTTCTTGGTCTTTGATGGCTCAAGGCGAGGTTGCCGTGGGGATTTTTGCGAACGGGTGGAGCGTGTATAAAAAAAAATTGCTAACTTTGCGCTTTGTTAGGGATTAGGCGCCCGTATGCCTGTCCCCTTTGCAAGTATCCCTATGAATATCTCATATAAATGGCTTAAGGAATACGTCGACACCACCCTCACGCCTGAGGAAGTTTCGGCTGCCCTTACTTCCATCGGCCTCGAAACCGGCGGCGTTGAGCGCGTGGAGACCATCCGCGGCGGCCTGGCCGGTATTGTTATCGGCAAAGTGCTCACCTGCGTCGAGCATCCCGACAGCGACCACCTTCACATCACCACAGTAGACCTCGGGTTCCCCGAAGGCCCCGTGCAGATTGTCTGCGGCGCTCCCAATGTTGCCGCCGGCCAGACTGTTGTGGTGGCCACCGTCGGAACTACTCTCTACGGCCCCGACGGCGAGAGCTTCAAAATCAAGAAATCCAAGATACGCGGTGTGGAGTCGCTGGGCATGATATGCGCCGAGGACGAAATCGGCGTGGGCACCAGCCACGACGGCATCATCGTTCTCCCCGAAGGTCCCGACACTACGCCGGGCCGTCCCGCCGCAGAGTACTATAATATCGACGACGACTTCGTGATTGAGGTTGACCTTACGCCCAACCGCATCGATGCCGCCAGCCACTACGGCGTGGCCCGCGATCTGGCCGCATATCTTAGTTGCCATGGCAATCCCGTCAAGGCTGTCAAGCCCGACTCGCAGTCCTTCCATGTCGACAATCCCGGCGAGGCCGGAGTCGAAGTCGAGGTGCGCGACACCGCCGGTTGCACACGCTACTGCGGCGTCACCATACGCGGCGTAAAGGTTGCCGAAAGCCCGGAATGGCTGCGCAACCGCCTGACAACCATCGGCATGCATCCGATTAACAATATCGTCGACATCACCAACTACATACTCCACGCCTTCGGGCAGCCTCTGCACGCCTTCGATGCTGCGACCCTGACCGGAAACCGCATTGTGGTGCGCCGCGCCGACGCCGGCGCCAAATTCGTGACGCTCGACGGCGTCGAGCACACCCTCGACGGCTCCGACCTGATGATTTGCGACGCCACCGAGGCTCGCTGCATGGCAGGCGTGTTCGGCGGCCTCAACTCCGGGGTCACCGACGCCACGGTCGACATCTTCATAGAGTCGGCATGCTTCAACAGCACCTCCGTTCGCCGCACCGCGCGTCGCCATGGCATCAGCACCGACTCCTCCTTCCGCTTTGAGCGCGGAGTGGACCCCAACGGGTGCATGTACGCCCTGATGATGGCCGCTATTCTGGTGAAGGAATGTGCCGGAGGCACCATTGTCGGCAACGTAGTCGACGTCTACCCCACGCCGGTGCTCCCGGCCCGCGTGGAGATGGACTTCTCCGACTTCGAGCGCCTCATAGGCCGCGAAATACCCCGCGAAACCGTCGACACCATCCTCGACTCCCTCGAGTGCAACGTGGCCGCCGACGGCAGCCGCTTGACCATCGACGTGCCCACCTACCGCGTCGACGTTACGCGACCCTGCGACGTCATTGAGGACGTGCTTCGCGTCTATGGCTACAACAACATCGCCATGAGCGACGAAGTGCATGCCTGTCTGAGCTTCAAGACTCCGGTAGATGCCGCCGACGACCTTCGGCGCACACTCAGCGAGCAGCTCTGCGGCGCCGGATTCACCGAAATCCTCAACAACTCCCTCACAGCCGCCGCTTACTACGCCGACAATGCCGTCTACCCCGAAGAACGCTGTGTGCGTCTGCTCAACCCGCTGAGCCAGGAGCTCAACGTGCTGCGCCAGACCCTGCTCTACGGCGGCCTCGAGAGCATCGAGCACAATATCAACCGCCGCAATCCCGATTTGGCATTCTACGAGTTCGGAAACGTGTACTTCTTCGACGGCAGCCGTCAGAGCACCGCCGAGCAACCTCTGGCGCCCTACTCCGAATCTGCGCGCCTCGGTCTGTGGCTCACCGGCAATGTCCGCTCCGCCAACTGGCTTCGCGGCGCCGAGCAGGGCACGCTCTACGACCTCAAGAGCGCTGTGGCCAACATCCTGGCACGCTGCGGCGTCGAGGCCCGCATGAACGCCTCCGAGCCGGATGCCATCTTCAGCGACCGCATGGAAATCGTCACCGCCAAGGGAGCCCTTCTGGGCGCTGCGGGGCTTGTCGATTCCGCCGTGACCCGAGCTGCCGGCATCAAGGTGCCGGTATACTACGCGGAGCTTGACTGGACACGCCTGGCAAGCCTGGCCGCACGCCACAAGGCGCTGTTCTCGCCGCTGCCCCGCACTCAGGCCGTGCGCCGCGACCTCTCCCTGCTGCTGGACCGCTCCACAACCATGGCCGAGCTCGAAGCCACCATCCGCAAGTGCGAGCCCAAGCTGCTACGCACCGTCGAGCTCTTCGACGTCTACGAAGGCGACAAACTCCCCGCCGGAAAAAAGAGCTACGCCATCGGCATTGAGCTGCAGGACTACGAGAAAACCTTGCAGGACAAGCACATCGACAAGATAATGAGTAAAATCACCGAAACGCTCAAGCGCACTTTCGGTGCCGAACTGAGATAATTTAACCAGTACATCATATATTTTCCCATGGGAAGAGCATTTGAATACCGCAAAGCCCGCAAACTGAAGCGTTGGGGCAACATGAGCCGCACCTTCACCCGCATAGGCAAGGAAATCACTATCGCCGCCAAAGCCGGCGGTCCCGACCCGGACACCAACCCCCGTCTGCGCGCACTCATGCAGAACGCCAAGGCTGCAAACATGCCCAAGGACACCGTAGAACGCGCCATCAAGAAGGCTACCGACAAGGATGCCGGCGACTACAAGGAAATCACCTACGAAGGATACGGCCCCTTCGGCATCGCTATCTTCGTAGAAGCGGCTACCGACAACAATACGCGCACCGTGGCCAACGTGCGCTCCTACTTCAACCGCTACGGCGGCTCTCTGGGCACACAAGGCTCGCTCACCTTCCTCTTCGACCACAAGAGCGTCTTCAAAATCAAACCCAAAGACGGTGTGGGCCTCGATGACCTCGAGCTGGAACTCATCGACTACGGCGTCGACGAGCTCGGCCACGACGAGGATGAGGACGGCAACGAGCAGATTGTGCTCTACGGCGGCTTCGAGAACTACAACGACATCCAGAAGTACCTCGAAGACAACGGATTCGAAATCATCAGCTCCGAATTCGAGCGCATACCCAACGACTACAAGGACGTTACGGCCGAACAGCGCGAGAGCCTCAACAAGCTCCTTGAGAAACTCGAGGAGGACGAGGACGTTCAGAACGTGTTCCACAACATGCGCGAGGAAGACGACGAAGAATAAACTACGACTTCCCCACCACACACCACCAGCGGGCGCCAAGGTTTCCGGAAACCTTGGCGCCCGCTGGCGTTGAATCTGGAATAGTGGATTGTTAACATACTCGGCGTGCCGTGGAATCCGGAGATGCGTGCCGGCACTTTCAGCCGACCATCAGACTGGATTTCAAATCCTTCCGCTGCCGAAGCCGCGGCCCGTCTTTGCTTTTAGAACAATTCCGGCGGCCTCAAAGTTTGCCCCGGTCTCCATTTTTCGGAGTCCTATGGAGTGACGGCTTCAGCCGTCACAGCCCCGGCGTGGCATTCTTTTTCGCGTGGGTTTCCCTTCGGGAATGTGCGAGGGCTGAAGCCCTCGGTCCATACGTTGGAAACGCTCTTTCGCAGAAAGTGTCACCATATGGAAGCCGCGACCCCGTCAGGGGTCGAACCTCCGCGAAAGGGCCGACCATATTCGACCCCTACAGGGTCGCAGATTTTCAGGGTGTTGATTTAGCCCGGGGTTATCACCCCGGGCTACATTCTTGAACCGCTCTGCGGTTCTTTTTAAATAGTTTTGCGGGTCCTTTCGCGGTTTATAATAGCGCCGGCGGCCGCTCGCGAGCTGGAAGCTCGCTCTCCTTGGGCCTCACCATTTTACATTCTACATTCTACATTTTGCATTTCCCGACCGGGGAGGCTACATCATTCGTCGCCACTTGCGGTAGCCGCACCAAGCGATGACGGTGTAGATGGCGTAGAGTGCGGCGTAGAAGTAGATGCCCTTGTAGATGTAGAGCGCCACGCAGACGGCATCCACCACCAGCCATACCAGCCATTGCTCCAGGTACTTGCGGGCCAACATCCACATTCCGACGATGCTCAGGGCCGTGGTGAAGGCATCGGCTGCCGGGACCGTGCTGTCGGTCAGGAAGCGCAGAATGAGGTAGAGGACGCCCCACAGCACCAGGGCCGCCGCCGCGCAGACGGCGGCGGCACGCCCCGGAGTGTGCGTAATGGGTAAAGAGGGCTTGTCCTTGTCGGAAGAGTCGGTTTGGTTGCGGCGCGTCCAGGCTATATAACCGTAGACGGCGATGACAAGATAGTAGATGTTGATGCCGAAGTCGGCGTAAAGGCCCTTGCTGAAGTAGATCCACATGGAAATGCATGGCATCACCAGCGATGCGAACCAGAGCTTGCTGTCGGCGTGGTATTCCCACCATAGATAGAGCAGGCCGGTGATGAAGCCCAATATCTCAAGGGCAGTGTCCCATGTGAAAGCGTATTCCATGCTCAGAACGTGAGGGTTACGTTGGCCAGAACGTTGGTAGTGGCTTGAGCGGCATAGCCGGCGTAGCGGTAGACGACGGGCTTGCCGTCCTCGAGAGTGTACCCGGCGCCGGCGTAGCCGTTGTTGCAGTACTTCTTGTCGAAAATATTGTAGACGGTCACACCGAGCCGCAGCTCGCGCACCGAGGGAATTGAGCGGAAGGTGTAGGCCAGGGCGAGGTCGCTGACGAAATAGGAATCGAGCTTAGCGGCCTCGGAGCGCGCATTGTTCATATACTGGCTTGAGACAAAGCGGCTCATCAGCGAGGCCTCGAAGCCGGCGACGTTGAAGTTGAAGGCGTTGTGGAGCACGAAGTCGGGGGAGAAGGCGATAGGGGTGTTCCCGCAGTCGATAGCGATGGGGTTTGTCCATTCGTCCTCGTAGATATACTCGGTGAAGTTTTTGATGCGGTTTCGCGAGAGGGTTGCGTTTATTGCCCAGTCGAACCATCGCACCGGCTTGAATGAGGCCTGCAGCTCGATGCCCATGCGGTATGAGTCGGGCACGTTGACGCACACGGCGTTACCGGTGTCGGAGAGTTTGCCGGTGACCACCAGCTGGTTGCGGTAGTCCATATAGTATAGGTTGGCACCGGCGGTGAAGATGCGGCCGGTGTAGAAATATCCGGCTTCGTAGTCGAACATCCTTTCGGCGCTCGGATAGAGGTTGGGGTCGCTGTCGGTGAAGTTGTCGCGGGTGGGTTCCTTATGGGCCACGCTCCAGGAGGCGTATGCGCGGTGCGGACCGTGGTTGTAGCTCAGACCTACTTTGGGGTTGAAAAAGTTCCAGTTGCGAAGAACGTTGAGTTCGGCCATGCCGTCGGTATTCCAGTCGAAATTGTCGCTCACGCCGCGGATTGTGTAGTGAATGTGGCGGTATTGGAGGTCGGCGTAGGCGCTGAAACCGCTGCCGAACTCATAGTCGCCGCGCACGAAGATATTACTGTCGAATTTTCGGCCTGTGTTGCGGTAGTATTCCTGCAGGGGGTTGATGGGTCCGACGTAGTTTCGCACCCACTTTATTTGTCCGAAATGGTTGCCTCGGAACCAGTTTGCGGCGCCGCCGGCCACCAGGGTGAGAGCATCGTGGCGCCAACGAAGGTTGAACATTCCGCCTCCGAAGTCGTTGTCGTTGAATTTAAGGCGGATAAGGTCGGATTTCTTCACCTTGTTACCCTCGGCGTCGATGTAGGGCTGCAGGCCGTACTCAGAGAGTGTGCGACCGGTCTTGTACTGGTCGTAGTGGCCGTCGCCTTTGGTGTAGTGGAGGGCGGCGTTGAGAGTAATCGAGCGGCCTATGCTCTGATTGAGAAGCAATTGGAAGTGATGCTGGATGAAGTTGTCGCACTGGTCCTGATAGAACGCCGTCGAGCCGTCGGCTGCCGTATATTTTCCGCAGGGGTTGTATCGGCGGCCATACTCCTTCATTTCCTCCTTGGAAGCGTAGTCCCATGCCATGTAGGTGCGCTCCTTGCCACCGAAGGCGAGCAGACGCAGAGTGGTGTTGTCGGCGCGGTATGCCAGCTGGCCCATGTAGCTCCAAAGTTGGGAGAAAGCCCGGTCGATATATCCGTCGGAGCCGATATGGCTTATGCGGGCGTCGACGCTCCAGTGGTTGCCGAACATGCCGGAGGCCACTTTGACCGACTGTCGGTTGGTGTTGTAGCTGCCATATGAAGCCGACACCAGAGCCGAGCGCTCGATAGACGGCGCGTCGGTGATCATATTGACCGAGGCGCCGAAAGCGCCGGCGCCGTTGGTCGACGTACCGGCGCCGCGTTGAATCTGAATATCTTTCAGTGAAGTAGCCAGGTCGGGCATGTTCACCCAGTAGACGTTGTGGCTCTCGCTGTCGTTGATGGGAACCCCGTTGGCGGTGATGTTTATGCGGCTGGCGTCGGTACCACGCACGCGCAGACTGCTGTATCCGATGCCAGCGCCGGCATCGCCGGTTGAGATAACGGAAGGAGTCATCTCCAGCAGAGAGGGGATGTCGCGTCCGTCGTTTGTCTTGGCGATTTGCTCGGCCGTGAGGTTGGTGAAGGCAACGGGAGTTTTCACTCCGGCGCGGTTGGCAATAACCTCCACGCCCTTAAGTTCGGTCACAAGGCTGTCGGCCTCATTAAAGTCGGTGCCTTCGGCGGCCCATAGACAGGCCGTTGCGGTTGCAGCGAAGGCACACACCGCAAAATTACGTTTCATGTGTCTGAATGTTTCTTACGCCGGTACTAACCGGATCAAGTTAAAAGGGTTTGATCTCAGCCCCGCCGGCCGATGCCGGCGATGCACCCCTAAAAAGACGAGAAAAGAACACGGGCAACCTCTCCCGGCGCCCTCGGCGTGTTCCGAGCGCAAAATTACAAATTTTCGATGAATCCGGCAATCGGTCGACGGCCAACTTCGGCATCGGCCCTGATAGGATGCAAAAAAATAGCCACACTCGGTGGAGTGTGGCTTGGTGGGCGCTGAGGGATTCGAACCCCCGACCCTCTGCTTGTAAGGCAGACGCTCTGAACCAGCTGAGCTAAGCGCCCC
>UQLO01000014.1 GCA_900541865.1 uncultured Porphyromonadaceae bacterium
TGCGAAAATAGCTCAGTTGGTAGAGCACGACCTTGCCAAGGTCGGGGTCGCGGGTTCGAGTCCCGTTTTTCGCTCAAAACTTGCAAAACGCAAATGTCCGGGTGGTGGAATTGGTAGACACGCTACTTTGAGGGGGTAGTGGCCGAAAGGCTGTGTGAGTTCGAATCTCATCTCGGACACTTTAGAAAGACCTCAGGTTTCATAAGAAACCTGAGGTCTTTTGCTTTTGCTGCATTTGAAGGGCGCTGCGACAAAGCCGCGACAAAGGCGCCTCACATTTTCAGGAGTGAGGAACCATTGTCGGAGTTGTTGAGCGAGCGGCGCGAGGAGCGGAATATGGAGCCGAAGTCGGCCGAATAGCTCACCGACAGCACCACCATGTTGGCGTTGTTCTTTATGTAGCGTTCCCGATAGTAGGGATTGACCGCGGAATATCCCCATGCCGGATACTTTGTGCCTTTCTTTTCGAACATATACATCCAGCTTGCCTCGAAGGTCCAATGTTTGTTCGGTTGGTATTCAAATGAGAGCGCATCGCCGTTTTCGTCGCGCCCCACATAGTTTCCGCTCAAGTATTTCCCGGGTATTTTGCGCCAGTAGGAGACGGTATACGGGCCCTTGTTCCACCATACGGAGAAATTGGCTTTGAAAGCCGTCAGATGGCGACCCCGGGTGTCGGTCATCGTCTCGTAATGATCCAGACCCAGATTCAGATTAGCCCCGAAGCCCGCTATGTCGGAAATTCTCAAGTTAAGGTTACCCCCGGCGTACCACGATCGACGTGCATTGACCGACTGCGACAGGAAAAGCCTGTCGCCAAGGTAGAACATGTCGCTCATCACAAAGTCTCCGATACGGCGGTAGTTCATCAGCAGCGAAGCCTTGAATTTCTTGTATTGGAACGAGGGCATAAGCTGGTAAAGGAATACATTGGCAACCTTGAGGTCGGGATTGCCATTGGAGATGAGATAGGGCGACTGCTGCTGAGGATAGTCAGTAAGCGCCGACAGCGACGGTATGCTCGGCGAATACTGGAAAGCTGCAGCCATATTCCACTTCTGCGAAATGTTCCACGACAGTTGGACTGTGGTAAGATTGCGTATGAAATGTCGTTTGTTGAGGTCGTTCTTAATCCAGAACATCTTTGCTCCGGTGGCCAACGACAAGTAGACGCGGTCGATCTGCTTGCCCAGGCGCGCGTAAACGTAATTGTTGTTCTCGGTGAGCACCGGCTTGTAGTCCGAGCTCAGGTAGGTGTTTGTGCTGTGCGACAAGGTATTCTGCCAGCCGGCCGACAAGGATGTGTTGTCGCCGAACTGATGGTTGTAGCTCACCTCGCCGATGAGCGAACGGCGCCGGTTGTCGACGTCCATCAAGTAGTCCTCGCTGCCTCCGTCGCTGAAGAAATATTGGTTGTTGCGCCGGTAGTCGCTTGAGCTCAGAGTGCCGACAAGCTGCACCTCCAGCGAATTGCGTTCGTTGAATTCTCTCTTGAAAAAGAGATCGAGCGACGACGACAGGCTGTTGTCGGTCGTAAGGTTATGGTTGTTGTACTCGCCAAGATAGGAATCCTCCGTCCGGGCCAGCGAACGGCTTTTATGATAGTAAGGATTCATGCGAAGTGTCGCCGAGAACAGAGTGGCCGCATTGGGGCTGTAGTCGTATTTTACGCCGATGTTGTGATTGTGGTAGTTAAACGGGTTGCGGTCGTGCTCTTCGAGGTCTACACGGAAGTCGTCGCCTATATAACTTTCAGTTTTATTATCATATACCTGCTGATAGTTGCGCCACGACGGGCTGTATGTCAGCGTGAACTGCGACGGCCCCTGATGGTAGGCAGCCCGCAGGTTGGCGTCGACAAATACAGTGCTCACTGCACTCCGCCCCCAAAGGTAGACTTGGCCGCCGTCGTTTCGCTTCTTAAGAGTGATGTTGAGAAAGCCGGTATTGCCTCGGTCGGCATAACGCGCCGGTGTGATTCTCGAAAATTCTATCTTGGCTATATCCTTGGGTTGGAGTGCGTTGAGGTCTGCAATGGTCGACGGTATGCCGTTTATGAGAATAACCGGCGTGCCTCCGTCGACTGTCAGTGAGCGCGTTATGGGGTTTGCCTCCAAGCCCGCGAGCGGCAGCTTCTGAAAGAGGCTGATGGAGGTTGAGGATGCCTTAACATCGGCTGCCGCCGGAAAAATTATGGTGCGACCCTTGGTGTCGGTCATCGAGTTGGCATTAACCTGCAATTCGCCAAGCATCACCCCCTCCGAAAGATAGACCGTACCGACATTCACATTTTTGTCCGACTCGATGACGATTTCAGTGGTATTGAAGCCTGTCATCGTTATTTCCAACATAAGCCGCGATTTAACATCGGTTGAAATATCGAACAACCCATTGTCGGACGTAGTGGCCCCACCAACGAATTGCTCGCCTATCATCAGCCTGCAGATTGCTCCCGATGCCACCGTAGAATCGCTTTCGAAGCGCACCTGGCCCTGAATGGTTCGTGCCGACATCGTGGTCGTCAAAAATAATATTGTCAAAAATAGTGCCGTCAGTCGATACATAGAACTCGTTTAAACTTTTCGCAAATAGGTAAAAACGAAAGATTTTTTAGGAATTCATAAGGCTTTTGAGGGCGTTATGGGGTTCCATAATAACCGAAAAAGGCCGAAATGATTTACAAAAAAGATGAGTTTTTAACATTTGGGAATAAGTTTTAAATGAGTTCATATGCTGTAATGAATAGTGTTCATTTATATAGACGCAAAAATATCGGCAAAGTTACATTTTTTTTGGGGGGGGGAGAGAAATCGCGCGGCGAACATCGAAAAAGCCATGCTCCGCGCGGAGCATGGCTTTCGGAAAGGATACGGGGTGTGCTTAGCGCACGGTCACTTTGGCAACCTGATTGCCAACGCGAACTATGTATACACCGGCAGCGGTCGGAATGATGTCGCTGCCCGTGCCGGAGAGGCGTTCGACAAGTCGTCCGTCGATGCCATAGACGTCGATTGCCATACCCTGAGCGCCTTTTACGGTGATGGCTCCGGTGATGGAAGCGATGCGGACGTTGGTGACGGCTGCGGCGTTGATGCCGGAGAGTTCGGGAGTGGCTACGTTGGAGAATACCGATTCGCCGCGGTTGGCGTAGACGGTAGTCACGGTGTAGCGGCTGCCGTCCGGAGCGGAGGCATCGGTGTAGGCCGTGTCGGCAACGGGTTCGCCGTTGATGCGCTCACCGTTGCGGTAGACGTTGTAGCCTGCAATCGACAGTGCCGACGCGCCGTTACCGGCCGGCGTGTAAGTAACGTCGTCGACCATCAGCACATAGGCGTCGCGACTGTGGTTGCGGATCGCGAAGTGCTTGGCGCCCGCCGGCAGACTCACAAAGTACTGGGTCCAGGCGAAGGGCACAGAAGGCACGTTGAGAAGCACCTGGAAATCGGTCGTGGCCGTGCCGCCGGTGGAGTAAAGAATCTCCATTTCCTCAAGAGCGTCGGCAAGCATAGACTTGGCCCAAAGCGAGATGGTCTGAGCGGCACCGCTGAGTTCGGGCGAGATTGCCCAGTCGTCGGTGCGTTTCTGCAGATAGTCCGGTTCTCCGTCGGTGACGGCCATTGAGCCGATGTAGTTGCTGCCGCTGTGAGCCTTGAAGTAGGCCGGATCGGAGAAGTGGCCGCTGAGCTGCTCGTCGGCATCGGAGATTGCAAACCACGACTGCTGCGACGACGGCTGCGGGCCATAGTCCGGCATGTCGATGAAGTTGAAGCCGTAGATGCAGTAGTTGTCGCCGTCGACGAAGGTCCAGCCGTCGAGTCCGTCGGTCGTCCAGGGCAGAACATTCTCGAAGTCCTCGGTCATCTCTTCGGCATAGTCGACAGGTATCTCCGGCTCGCTCCAGCTCAGAGTGATGGTTGAAGGTGCCTCACTGGTGTAGGTTGCGCGGAGGTCGTCGACGGCGGGATAGTTCGGGTAGATGGTAACCACGGGCATGTCGGCCCACTCGTTGTTGACAGCATTTTGGTCGGCGGCGAAATTGAGGCGTACCTTGTAGACAACCGTTTCGGGCGTGGAAACCGTGTGCGGAGCACTGAAGGTATGGCTCAGGCGCGCATCGGATTCGGTGCCGGCGAAGGTCTCCGAATCAATAACCTCGCCGTCGCGCAGAAGCTCGAGAGTGAATTCTTCGACCTTCTTGAGACCATAGTTGGCAAGAGCAATCGAAACGGGGGCTACGGCATCGGTCTTGACGCGGGCCGGAACGCTCACGCTCGTCAGCGCCATATCGTTGTCGTAACGTTGCATCACCTTTAAGTTATCGACGTGGATATACTGGTAGGAGTTGACCGTGCCGATAAGGTTTATCTGAATGGTCTTGCCGGCATATTCAGTCAGCGGCACTTCCACGCGATGCCAGCCCTCGGTTTCGTAGTCGGCAAGATTGACGGTGGCGATGGTGTTGAACACGCCATACTGCCCGACTTGAACATCGATGGTGTTGGTGTCGGCTATTTCACCGATGAGCGGGAAAACGTAGAAAGTCAGCATCGGAGTGACGGCCTCGCCCAGGTCGATAAGGCCGGTGCGGAAGTAGGCCGTGCTGCCGACATACTGCGAGAACATCGCCATCAGACCGTTGTCGCCGTCCTGCGACTGCACTTCCTCAAAAGTATTGTCCGAGGCGCAGTCCCAGTAGGAGTAGATGTTCGAGCCGCCCTGAAGCGACAGGTAACTCATCGTCAGATTCGAGAACGACTCCTCATAGGGCAGCTCGTAGGGTGTGCCCAGGCCGACGTGCTCGGTCAGCACGCCCTTGGTGTTCTCGCCGCCCGATGTGGAGGCAGTGACACCGAACTGTTGGAACATCTGCGGCTGCTCTTCGGTAGGTATCATAATCTGGAAGGTGCAGTCGGTGCCCGTGAGGCCGGTCTGAATCATCATGTCAGTGCCGGTGACGTTGGTGTAGATATTGTATGTCACCAGAGAGGGATCCATCGGCGTGCCGTCGATGAAGGTAGTCACCGGCGACCATTCGATGCGTACCTCGCCGGGAGTGTCGGTGGGATAAGCGGCCGCCGACGACACGGCTGCCGGAAGGTTCACGCCGGAGTAGCCCGTGGCGGTGGCAACCATGCCCTCGCCGGCGTAGTTTGTGGCTACGGCAGTATAGGTGTGCGAGCCCTCGGGGGCTTCGGCGTCGAAGTACTCAACGAGCTGACCGGGAGTCACGGCTGTGACAACCGTAATAGTCTCGCCGTCGCGGAACAGCTCAATTTGGTCGATGGAGTTAAGTGCGTTGCCGCCGATATCGGTAGTGGGGGCCTTCAGGCTGATATTCACACCGGTGGCACCCGTCGACAGGGAAGCGGCGCGGAAGTCGGTGGCGGCGTCGGGCACGGTCGACTCGTAGGGCGCGCTCACGGTGAGATTGGTGCCGAAGAGCCACCAGTTTTCCTTGGCCGTAATATTGTGGATGCCCAGATAGGTGCTTCCGTAGCCGGTAGCCTCGAAGTTGCCGGTGTAGCGGGTCAGAGTTTCCGAAACAACCTCACTGGGTTCGATGACCACGGTGGTCATGGCCTCTGCGGTGGGAGCGTCGCCGACGAGAATCTCGAACTTGCCTGGGAGGTCGCCGTTGTAGACGCGGGCGTCGAACGACACGATGTAGTACTTCCCGTTCTGGCAATTGATGGGAGGAGTGATGAGCCAGTCGTCGCCGTCCATCTCCTCGTTGGTAGCCGAGCGGACTTCGCCGTAGTAGAATTCCCAGGTGTAGCCGTCGTTGTTGGAGTCGATTATGGTGTAGAGATCCATTACCTCGCGCTCGTCGAAAGTTTCGGTGAAGGGGGGCTGTGCCTGGCCGCCGATGACCTTGTCGGAAATACCTTCTTCCGAAGGTGTTCCGTTGCAGTAAGCCGTCACGGAGTAGGTGTAGGCCGTCAGTTCCGATGAGCTCAGGTAGTCCCAGCAGCTCGTCCAGGATGTACTTTCCTCCACGACTTTGCCGTCGGGGTTGCGGACCACCTTGTATGTTATGTCGCCGTCGAGAGGATCGCCGTCGGCAGTAGTCGTAACGGCGTCCCAAGTCACGTTGATCGACGAGCCGTAGGTCGTCAGGCTCACAACAGGTGCTGCCGGCGCGGCATAACCGATGGCCGTGGTCAGCTTGGCGGCCGGACCGTCGCCGACGGAGTTGGACATTATCACTTTGAACTCGTAGGTTCCGCGCTGAGGCACGGTGATGTCGACCGAGCGTTCAACCATGCTGTATGTACTTCCGGAAGACACTTCCACATCGTTCTGCAAAACGCGGTAGTTAAGCATCCCGGAATATTCCTTCCCATCGTATGTCGTGCCCGGTGCCTTGAAGCTAAGCACACCGGAGAGCATGCCCGGAACGCCCGTAAAGGTCAACTCGGTGGCTGCAGCCGGAGCGCCCGGCTCGGCGGCGGCTTCTGCCATAAAGAGACCGCCGACAACGGTGCCGGCTGAAAATTCATTCAGCAACGCTGTCTGAGCAGTGGCCGCGTCTACGCTGTAGAGGCGGCATTTGCCGTCGGCGCTCTGTACCGACACTATCAGTTTGCCGTCGTTGCCGAAAATCGACGAGGCGTGCATAAACGGCACATACTCGCCGTCGACCAGTGGGGTCAGACCCGTGTCGCCCACCTTGGTTATGGTGGCGTCGGTCTTCGATATGGTGTAGAGGGCGCCGGAGGCATCAATGCCGTAGAGAGTGCCTTCTTTGTCCAAAGCAAGAGCGCCCATCTGGCGTTCCATCACGCCAACGGCGGTTTCCTCCAGTTCGGTGGTGCCCATGTTCACCACATAGCTGTAGAGCACAAAGTTTTCGCGCTCAGAGTCCTGGGCGCAACCATAGAGCGCGCCGCCAGGGCCCGAGGCCATGCCCGAAACCATGCCGCAGGGATAAGGGCTCACCGAAAGTCCCCACCCCGTCTGCATAGTCCAGTCCTCCATGCTGAAGGGGTAGTAGTTCATGTTGCCCCAATAGGAGTAGACATTGTTGATGTCTGCAAGATAATAGACGTCGCCGGAGGCAAAACCGCCGCCGGTGCCCTTGCGGTCGTCGGTGGCTCCCTTGAGATTGAAATTGCCATCGGACGTCATCGGTACTTCATAGACGCCCGGCGTAAACGACGCATCCGACGTACTGTACACACTACCGCAAAGAACCGCTTGGGCGCCATAGACCGGCATCAACCATCCGGGGGCACTCAAGAGCAAAGCCAGCACTGTTTTTTTCATGAGTATATATTGGGAGAGGTTCTTTCTTGAAACTTCCTCCCGAGGCCAAGAACCGGTAAAGAACCCCGGAGGAAAAGCGGAGCAAAATGCCGTCCGCCGCTTGCAAATTTAGCGTCCCGAACGTTCTTTCCCAAATTTTAATACCACTTTTTAACCCATCACCCCGCAAAATTTAACATAGGATAAACTTTTTCGGCGTTTTTCTCAAAAACAGTGCAGACGCACCGGATGCGATGCGTCTGCACATGTCTGTCTATTTCGATTATTCAAGCGAATGAATCACCAGGCCCGAGCGGAGTTTAGGCTCGAACCAGGTGGTCTTCGGAGGCATGATGTTGCCGGTGTCGGCAATATTCATAAGCTGGGTCATGCTCACCGGGAAGAGTGCCAGCGCGAAAGCCATTTCGCCGCTGTCGACACGACGCTTGAGCTCGCCAAGGCCGCGGATGCCCCCGACGAAGTCTATGCGCTTGTCGCTGCGGAGGTCGGTGATGCCGATCAGGTCGCGCAGTATGAGGTCGGAAGAGATGGTAACGTCGAGCTGCCCGATGGGGTCGTCGTCGTTGTAGGTACCCTCACGGGCCGTCAGCGAGTACCAATGGCCCTCCAGGTAGAGTGAGAAGTTGTGGAGTGCGGCCGGAGTGTAGATTTCGGTTCCCTTGTCCTCGACAACGAAGTCCTTCGCCAACTTCTCCAGGAACTCTGCCGGCGACATCCCGTTGAGGTCGCGCACAACGCGGTTATAGTCGATGATTTTAAGATGCGAAGCCGGGAAAGCAACGGCAAGGAAGTAGTTGTACTCCTCGTCGCCGCGGTGGTTGGGGTTAAGGCGCGCCTTTTCGTTGCCTACCAGAGCGGCGGCCGCTGAGCGATGGTGGCCGTCGGCGATGTAGAGATAAGGTATCTTGGCAAACTCTGCCGTGATGGCGTCGATGGTGGCTTGGTCGTCGATCACCCAGAAGTGGTGCCCGAAACCGTCCTCGGCTGTGAAGTCGTACTCCGGCTCGGTGGCGGCAACGCGACGGATTATGTCCTCGAGCACCTTATTGTCCGGAAAGGCGAAGAACACCGGCTCGATATTGGCGTTGTTGATGCGCACGTGCTTCATTCGGTCCTCCTCCTTGTCGCGCCGAGTAAGCTCGTGCTTCTTGATACGGCCCTCCATGTAGTCGTCGACATTGGCGGCAACGACGATGCCGAACTGCGTCCGGCCATCCATAGTCTGGGCGTAGATATAGTAATGCTCCTTGTTGTCCTGAACAAGCCAGCCGTTGCTGCGGAAAGCCGCAAAGTTCTCGACAGCCTTGTCGTAGACTTTCGGGTCGTGCTCGTCGGTGCCGGGAGCAAAATCAATCTCGGGCTTGATAATGTGGTAGAGCGAACGGGGGTTGCCTTCGGCCTCGGCACGCGCTTCTTCGCTGTTGAGCACGTCGTAGGGGCGCGACGCTACCTGCGTCACCATTTCTTTGGGCGGCCGGATGCCGCGGAAAGGCTTGATTTTGGCCATAGATTTGTGGTTTTAGGGTATAGTAGGTTTTTGGGAGTCCGGGGCGCCCCCGAAAGCGGCGTCCCGGACTTAGATCTTAACGTTCGGGAACAAAGATGGTTTCCTCGCGGTCAGGGCCAACCGAAATTATAGTCACCGGAACCCCGGTCTGCTGCTCGATGAACGAAACGTAGTCCGTGAACTCCTTAGGTAGCTCTTCGACTGTGCGAAGCTTCTTAAGCGGCGTCAGCCAGCCCGGGAAACTTTGGTAGACGGGCTCCACGATGCCTGCGCCCTCGGCTTCGTCGCCCAGAGTGTAGGGAAAGTCGGAGGTGACGGTGCCGTCCGGAAGGCGGTATTCGGTGGCCACCTTGATGGTGGGAAAGTCGTCAAGCACGTCGCTCTTCATCATGATAAGGTCGGTTACACCGTTGATCATCACGGCATAGCGCAGTGCAACCAAGTCGAGCCAGCCGCAGCGGCGCTCACGGCCCGTCACTGCGCCATACTCATGGCCGATGGCACGGATTGTTGCTCCCGTATTGTCGAAAAGCTCAGTCGGGAAGGGGCCGCTGCCTACTCGCGTGCAGTATGCCTTGAAGATTCCGTAAACCTTGCCTATGCGGCCCGGTGCAAGGCCAAGGCCCGTGCAGGCGCCGGCAGCAACGGTATTGCTCGAAGTCACGAAGGGATACGAACCGAAGTCTACGTCGAGCATCGTCCCCTGAGCCCCCTCGCAGAGAACCGACTTGCCCTCCCCAAGCGTGCGGTTCACCTCGAATTCGCTGTCGACAAGCGGAAAGCTCTTCAGATATTCTATCGCGTCGAACCATTCCGCCTCGGCCTTGACAAATTCCGGAGTGCCGCTGGCAGGGCTGCCAAGCTGCGAAAGGGTTTCCATATGGGCGTCGCGCGCGGTAGTGTAGCGCTCGGCGAAATCCGGATGCTCAAGGTCGCCAACGCGGATGCCCTTGCGGCTCACCTTGTCGGTGTAGGCCGGACCGATGCCCTTGCCCGTGGTGCCGATTTTCGACGAACCCTTGCGGCGCTCGTTGGCGGCGTCAAGCAGCCTGTGCGTGGGCATGATAAGGTGGGCCTTGCGCGATATCCGAAGTATGGACCGAAGGTCGATGCCCTCCTCCTCCAGCGCGCGAGCCTCGTCGCGAAACAAGACCGGGTCGAGCACAACACCGTTGCCAATGAGATTGACACTATTGCCTCCCTTGGCGAATATGCCCGACGGTATGGAGCGGAGAACATGTTTGCGACCGTCGAATTCTAAGGTATGGCCGGCATTCGGACCCCCCTGGAAACGGGCCACAAGATCATATTCCGGTGCGAGTACATCAACGATTTTTCCTTTGCCTTCGTCTCCCCATTGGAGACCCAGCAGCAAGTCTGCTTTCATCGGTTGGATATTTTGGGTTTAAGTGTTTGCTTGGTTTTGCCCGATTTGCCCGAACAGGCCGAACACAGACCGTACACCGTGATAGCAGCATGGCTGACAGTGAAGCGAGCTATACGCGTTGTCCGCGCCTGCTGCTCAAGTATGGGCAACCGGAGGTCGCGGACGCGCCCGCACGCCGTGCAAACCGTGTGCGAGTGCCGCGCCGGAGCCTGTTCATAGAGAGTCTTGCCCCCGAACTCATGCCGCGCAAGGATACCAGCTTCTGCCAGCAGACCGACGGTCGTATAAACCGTAGCTTGAGCAATGTGGTTGCCGAGGGCTGCCACAGCCGTGCAAACCTCGTCGGCGCCATAGTGCCCCTTCAGACCAAAAGCAGCCTCCAGAACCATGATACGCTCGGGAGTATTCCGTCGGCCCGTGCGCTCCAAAAAGTCCCGGAAAAGCCGGATGGCGTCAGCCTGTTTGACCTTGTCCGTGTTCATGCGGCAAATTTAGTGATTTTTTTCCGTAATCCCCCTACCCCATCCAATAATTCACGACTGAATCCTCCAAACCATCCTCCCGCCGGCTTGCCTCAACGCCATGGAGCGGCGGATTCAGCCGTCGCCCGACCGCCATCCCAAATGGATTTGTCGACGATTTTGATTTTTTAATTTGCCTTGAGCTGTATCAGACTGATTGAACCGATGCGGGCTGCCGCTTCCGAGAAACTGCTCCAGTATGAGCCGTAGATTTTTGAGCACATCGAAAGTGAGGTCATCTCGGTAATACCCTCTATGATACCATCACGGGAGGTGCGGTCGGCCTTCTTGGTGGAATATGTTATACAATCGCCGAAAAGTCGATGAAGATTAAATTTTACCTCCTCGTTGTCCGTTGCCAAATAAAATTTAGTCTGTGGGTTTGTTTCCAGCTCTTCTCGAATGGCATTCTCGAAAAGCTCATCAGGGCTGTTAAGGATGGATAGAGTGTTGTCAGTGCGGCGTATGTGCAGACCTACCGGTCTCTCTCCTTTATCAATTTTCAGACGACGCTCGGCTTCGCGAAATATTGCTTCCGTTGGTTTGAAAAGGCTGCGGTAGAGGGTATCACTGTTGGGGTAGAATTCGCTCCCGGTCCGAATCAGAATTGTGCCGTCAACTTCGGAAATCAATTGCTCAACTGCGTGAGGTTGGTCTAACAGCGGTTCAAGTTTCGAATCATCTATTTTCAAACCATACCTGCCGACTTGAAGCAGCGGGGAAAGGAATAAATTTTTTTTGCGGGGGCCGTCGCAGAAAAGTAAGTCTTGTTTGGAACTGATGTTGTCAATCACAGGCAGCCATTCTGTCTGCTCAAATATATCATTGAAACCCGCAAAGAGATCATTATTGACCGGCCATTTAAGAGTATACGGCAATTTGAGCCGCTGCGCCAGAGCCACACCGGAAGCAATGGCTCTCATTCGATTTGCGGCGCCTCCTATGGGATTGATTATGATCCGTTTCATTGTTTCGGGTTAGTCGGCCGCGGGGTAGCGGAGGAGGCCGGTGCGCAGGCCGCGCTCTTCGAGTTCGTTGCGCAGCTGGGTGTCGTAGCGCCGCCGAAGGCTGTTGAGCAGGCGGTCGCGGACCACGGGGCGCGCAGCCTCGAAAGGCATCGTTTCCCCCGGAAGTAGGTATTGGTCTATTTTAAGCAGATAGGTATACCCTCCCGACGATACTTCCAGCGGACGCGCCGCGCGCAGAAAAGCCGCGGCGCCGCCGCTGAACTCGTAGGGTATCCGGTTCTCGATTTGCTCCCAATCGACCCACCGGTCGCGGAAGTAGTCGAAGTGCACGGCCTCGGCGTTGGCCGCCTGGTCGAGACGGTCGATGTCGACCGGTCGGGTGGATTTGTAGAGCCGTTTTATCTGGGCCAGCTTGGGCGAAGTGTCCGGCACCTTCAGGTACACTCCCTGCACCAGCGGCCGTTCGAGCACGAACTCGTCGCGGTGGCTGTCGTAGTAAGCCTGCAGGCTGTCGAGACTGAACTCGGTGTTGTCGGCCCGGCGAACCATCTCACGGCGGTAGCGGTTCATAATCAGCTCCTCGCGGTATTCCTCGACCAAGGCGTCGATTTCGTTGAGGTCCACCTCGCGAGCCGCCACGTTGGCTATGAGTTTGCGGTCAGTCCAGTTGCGGATGTAGGCCTGCGCGAAGGCCGCACTGTCGGCTTCGCTCAGTCCGGCCGGAACGGCGCTGCTCAGCTCGGCGCCCGTCAGCACCTCGTTCCCTACCGCAACTATGGTGCCGGCCGGCAAAGAAGGCTCGGCGCCGCCGCTGCACCCTGCAAGCAGCAGGAGGCAGACGGCGGCGCCGGGTATGAGATGCTTGATTGTCACGCTGTTACTTCGATGCCTTTAGGGCCTCAAATACACCGTTGTTGATGCGAACGGGGTATTTGGCGCGTAGCTGCTCGAGCCATTGCCGGTCGAGTTCGCTCTGATAGTCGGTCACGGCAGCTCCGCGAACATCGGCCGCACATTCCGGACCGTCGATGATGCGGCCCTGATACGCTGCGTAGGCGGCCCAGCGTGTGCGGGCGTCGGCGGCCGGCTTATCGCCGTCGAAGGCGAGATAGTCGGTGATGGGGTTTTCGCCGCGGGCGGCAATGACGCGCTCTACCTTTACATCGCGGCCAAAGTGCTCGCGCATAGCAGCCGTGAAAGCCTGCGCGTCGGCGGTAGAGAGGGTCGGAGCGTAGTTAAGCGCTTCCTGAAGCACAGAGTCCGACGATGCGAAGATGATGAAGCTCTTGAACTTGGGCTGATCCCACTGGTATTTGTCGCGGTGGGCGCGGAAGTATTCTTCCAGCCCGGTTGTATCGCGGGCGGCGCGGTCCCAGACGTTGCGGCTCGAAATTTCGTAGAGCAGAATACCGTCGCGGTACTCGTTGAGCAGGTTGCGGTAGTCGGCGTTGGTTTCTGCCAGCGAGTTGATGAAGTCGGTGCGCAGGTTCTCGCGAAGCATAATGTTGGCGGCGCCACCGATGTGGTTGACAGCATTGTCGACATCCGTGCTGGCCGTTACGGGCACGCGCTCCATCACCTGAGCCAGAGTAATGCGGCCGCCGCCGTCGTATGTGGCGATGGCCAGGTCAGAGGCTCCCAAGCGGGCGCGCATCAGCGAATCATAGCCGCCGGCGTGCTTCTCGAGGTCTTTGCGGACCTTTGCGAGTGCCTTGGGAAGCACCTTGGCATGGCGCTCGGCAATGAGACGGTCAATGACGGCGCGCGACGGCAGGGCAGAACGTTCGTCGTTGCTGATGGCCTGCATGATCTGAGGACGAAGCTCCTCGAGAGGAGCCAGAGCGCGGCTGTCCAGCTTATTGATGATGTGGTAGCCGAAGCGGGTGCGGAAGGGTGCGGAGATGGTGCCGTTGGGGGTGGCGAAGGCCGCGCTGTCGAACTCGGCGACCATTGCGCCGGGGCCGAACCAGGGAAGTTCGCCACCGTTGCGGGCGCTGCCGGGATCCTGTGAGTAGGTGTGGGCCAAAGCGGCGAAATCGGCGCCGGGGGCGGTGGCAACGGCATAGAGGGAGTCGATGCGGGCTCGCACGGCGCTCTCATCGGCGTCGGGGCGAGTCAGAAGCAGGATGTGCTGAACGTGCACCTCGCCGGGATTGGGCTCCGAGCTTTCCACACGAATCAGGTGATAACCCATGCCGGAATTGACCGGCTCGGAAATCTGCCCTACCGGCGTGGTGTAGGCGGCCGTCTCGAAGGAATAGGGATAGCGGTCGGGGGTGACTACGCCCATAAACCCTCCCTGAGCCGACGAGCCGCGGTCCATAGAGTTTGCGCGGGCGGCGTCCTCGAAGCTAACCGTGCCCGCAAGGATGGCGGCCCGCAGGCTGTCGGCCGCGGCAAGTCCGTCGGGAGTGGGTGCAAGCATGATGTGGCTAACCTTCACTGCCGTGCGACGACGGTTGTAGTCGTCCAGAACAAGCTGCTCGAACACGGTGGTGTCGCGCAGATAGGGTTCGGCAAGCTCGCGGCGGAATCCGTTGAACTCAGTGCGGAACGACGCCAGAGTGTCGAGACCGGCGTTTTCGGCATCGGCAACCTTGAGCTTATAGTCAACAAACATCTGCAGGTACTGGTCCAGTGTCTGGGGCTGCACCTGCTGGGTGTTGTTCTTGTTGTAGAGGTATTCGAATTCGCTGACGCGGATATCGTGGCCGTCCACTGTCATGAGAACGGGATCGCTGTCGGCGGCGGCGCCGGTTCCTATTGCGGCGGCAAAGGCCACAGCGGCGGTCAGAATGTGCTTTTTCATTGGGCGTGGTACAAGAAATTTTGCTTCCCGGCCGAAACCGGGGCGTTGTTTCACTTTTTATAAAACGCCCGCTTCGCAACTTTATTGCGTGCTCGCCACAAAAGGGTTAAAAAATATTGGCGTATATGGTCTCGCCATTGGTCCAAGCGGCTCACGACTGCCCTCAAAAAGCATCCCAGGTATTGTCGGACCAAAAAAATGCCGTAACTTTGCGCCCCGAAAACCAACCCGAATTATCTTTAACCTGACCGCGTCACCGCGGACGCTGTTGCGCGGTCTTTAAATAAATGTTAGATGAAAAAAGTATTTTTCTACGCCATGGCCGCTTTCGTGGCCGCTACAATGGCCACAGGATGCTCCGACGATGACCCCAAGTCTTCAAAAACCTTCGCCGAAGCTACCCGCACCGAGGCCAACGGCCTCAACCTCACCGTAGGCGGCGCAACTATGCCCGGCATGACGGTTGAATTTGCTCCCGCTGCAAACGCTTCCGAAGGCACTCTCAAGGTCTACAGCCGCTTCGACCTCGCCGCAATCCCCGGCGCACCGGAGGCCCTCAAACAGTCCATCGCCGGCCCCGGAGCCATCCCCGGTACCCCCGAACTGACTATCCCTGTCACCATCGAACTCGACCAGGCTGGCACCACCGGCTCCTTCCAGGGCTCCGGCGCCACCGAATACGCCTCCTACAACTACTCCGGTACCATCACCGACAACGCCATCAACCTCGCCTTCTCCGACGTTCGACTCAAAAACGTTTCGCTCGCAGGCCGCTACGCCCTCGAAGGCTTCACCATGGACGAAGACTGGGAAAGCGACACCTACGGCACAATCTTCACCAACCCCATCTACGTCAACTGGCAGAGCGGCGCTTCGCTCGACTTCCTCGGCACTCCCATGACTCCCGAGGAACTCTGCAAGCTCCTGTTCACCATGCCGCTCCTCGACGACATGAACACCACCGTGCCCAACTACCTCACCACCCTCCTCAAGGACGTCACCTTCGGTCAGGACGGCAACATCACCGCAAACTACCTCGACCTCGACGCTGACAACGAGTCGGTGCGCAACTACATCACCAGCCCCGTCAACATGGCTCAGTACGTCGTGGCTTCCGACAAGCAGATGCTCTTCTTCCTCAACCCCGCAGCCGTTGTCGCCGACGCTTCCCGCGCTGTCGGTCCGGTCGACATGAACAACGTTCTCGGCAACGTCCTTGGCCAGCTCGCACCCATGATGACCAACGGCGTGCCCATGCAGTACCGCAAGAGCGCCGACGGCAAAATGAGCGTTTACCTCGCCACCGAGACCCTCCTGCCCCTGCTCAAGCAGAACGTCCTGCCCCTGCTCCGCAACGAAGCCGTTGTAAACCAGCTCGTCGAGATGGTCGGCCAGACCGACATGGGTGCCTTCATCGCTCCTCTCCTCCCAGGCATGATTGCCTCCGCCGCCGACGTAATCGAGCAGACTACCGTCCTCGAAATCGGCCTCAACCTCACCGCTCAAAATTAATCCACACCCCCAATAACACACAAAAAAATGGTTTCCGCGTGCGGAAACCATTTTTTTGTGTGTTCAAACCCAGGGATCAGTGGTTGAGTCCGGAGTAGTCGCGGGAGTAGCGGAGCATCTGCTCGACGTAGTTCTCGGGATAGGAGATGGTTACGTCGGTGATGCGGCCGGCAGCGTCGCGCACGGGGGTATAGACCGGGTTGACGAAGCCGCGGTAGGGAGCGATGTTGAGCGGTGCGTAGCGGTCGAGTATCTCGCGGTGGAGTTCCGGGTCTACTTTCACACCATAGGTTTCGACAAGGTCGACGGCGGCGGCATAGTCGCCCTCGGAGCGCACGCGCTGTATCTCGGCAAGCAGGTCGCCGAAGAGTCCGCGAAGGGCCTCGTAGTCGTTGACGCGCAGGTAGGTCTTGCCGTTCTCTTTATAGATTTCGACAACATTGTTCTCGCGGCCCTTTTCGTAGACCCATTCGGAGATGAGTTTGCGGTTGCGCATGTGGGCCTCCTCGATGTCCTTGCCGGGCTCTATGCGGCGAAGCTGTGTCATCATGCCGTTGAGAAGGTAGCTGTAGTACTGCGCTTTGTAGGCGTCGGCACTGTCGAGAAGTCCGAGTTCTACCAGCTTGGGGTCGCCAAGATAGTAGAGGGCGAAGAGGTCGGCGCGAGCTTCCTCGATGGTGGAACCGTGCTCCTTGAGGGCATCGGGGTCTACACCGGGCAGAAGTTGGCCGGAAGCGTGGCCGAGGCACTCGTGGAGGTCGGTGTGGAGATTGTCGGTGATGAAAAGGTATTGGTTCATCAGCTCGCGCACTTCGGGATCCGGAATGAATTCCTCGCGGCTGCCGTCGCCCTGACTGGCGGCGTCGTAGGCCTGCGTGATGTTTTCGAGAGTAACGCTCTTGGAGCCGTGGGCGGCCCGTATCCAGTTGGCGTTGGGCAGATTGATGCCGATGGGAGTCGCCGGATAGGAGTCGCCGGCGAGAATGGCGGCGGTGATAACCTTGGCGGAAACGCCCTTGACGTGCGGCTTGCGGAAGCGCGGATCGACCGGCGAGTGGTCTTCGAACCACTGCGCGTTGCCGCTCAGTATTTCGGTGCGCTCGCTGGCGGATATGTTCTTGAAGTTTACGATGCTCTCCCATGCTCCGGTCATGCCGAGCGGGTCGCCGTAGCTCTCGATAAAGCCGTTGATGAAGTCAACCTGCGAGACGGTGTCCTCGGCCCACTCTATGGAGTAGCGGTCGAAAGTGGCAAGGTCGCCGGTGGTATAGAATTCGATGAGAGAGCGGATTATCCGGCGCTGAGCGTCGTTCTCGGCGTAGACGGCGGCACTGTCGAGATTCTCCACGATGTGGGCGATGGCCTCGCCGTAGAGGCCTCCAAGGCGGTAGGGCTGCTCAACGATGCGTCCGTTCTCCTTGACCACGCGGGTATTGAGGCCGTACGACACGGGGGTGCTGTCGCCGGGCACCTTGATGCCGTTGTAGTAAGCCTCAACTTCGGCCTGGGTGATTCCGGGGCCGTAGAGGTTGTTGGCGGAGGTAGCGATAAGATCCTGACCTGCAACCTGATTGACGCGCTTGGCGGCCAGCTCGGGGTTGAAAATCAGCTCTACAAGCTCTGCGGAATTGGCCGGAGCGGAGCCTTCGGGCAGCGCGGCGATGCGCTCCTCGAGGAAGCTGCGGCTGAAGGACGGCACAAACTTGTCGGTGCTGTAGTGGTGGTGGATGCCGTTGCCGAACCAAACCTGCTTGAGGTAGGTCTCGAAGGCTTTGTAGTCGGCGCTTTCGCGGTCGCCGTCGTAGTTGGTGTAGACGGCCTCAAGGAGGTCGCGCAAGGCGAGGTTGGAGGCGTTGTTCTGATCCCACAGTATGTCGCGACCCCAAAGGGCAGCCTCAGTGAGATAGTAGACCAGAGTCTTCTGCTGCAGGGTGAGGCTGTCGAAGTCGGGCACCCGGTAGCGGAGCACTTCGATGTCGGCGAAGCGGTCCACAACGTAGTCGAAATCGTCGGCCGGGGCCGGGGTGGCCTGGCGGCTGCACGAGGAAGAAGCGAGCAATGTCATGGCTATTGCGCTGGCGGTTAGTATTCTTTTCATTGTCAAGTATGTGGTTGAATGGTTTTGCAAAAGTAACTCTTTTGGGCGAATATGCCAAATCACTTGGCCGGACAAATGCCTTCGGCGCGAAGATAGGCCGCTGTCGGCGAATCTGTCGCCGCAAGCTCCTCCGGTGTGCCTTGGGCAATGATATGTCCTCCACCGGCTCCGCCTTCGGGTCCCATGTCGACAACATAGTCGGCGCTGCGCACAACGTCGAGATTATGTTCTATCACCAGCACGGTATTTCCCTTGTCGACCAAGCGGTTGAGTATATTCATCAGTGTGCGGATATCATCGAAGTGGAGGCCCGTGGTCGGCTCATCCAATATAAAAAGGGTGCGCCCGGTGTCGCGGCGCGACAGCTCGGTGGCGAGTTTGACGCGCTGATTCTCACCCCCCGAAAGAGTGCTTGAGGGCTGGCCCAGCTTGATATAGCCAAGGCCGATATCCTGCAGCACCTTGATTTTTTTGAGTATATGGGGCACGCCGGCAAAGAATTCCACAGCCTGATTGATGGTCATGTCGAGAACATCGGCAATGGATTTGCCCTTGAAGCGCACCTCGAGAGTCTCGCGGTTGTAGCGCCGGCCGTGGCACTCCGCGCACGGGACAAGCACGTCGGGTAGGAAGTTCATCTCTATGGTCTTGTAGCCGTTGCCCGAGCAGGCCTCGCAGCGGCCGCCGGCAACGTTGAAGGAGAATCGGCCGGGTTTGTAGCCGCGTATCTTGGCCTCCGGAAGGGCTACAAAGAGGTTGCGGATGTCGGTGAAGACTCCCGTGTAGGTTGCCGGATTGGAGCGCGGAGTGCGACCCAGAGGGCTTTGGTCGACTGTCACCACCTTGTCTATATTCTCCAGGCCGATGGCCTCCCTGTATGGCAGCGGCTCGGTCAGCGAGTTGTAGAAGCGTTGGCTGAGTATTGGCTGCAGGGTGCCGTTGACCAGACTCGACTTGCCGCTGCCGCTCACGCCGGCAAGCACGGTCAGCGTACCCAAGGGAAGTGTGAAGTCGACGTTCTTAAGATTGTGGCCCGTGGCGCCGAGTATGCTCAGGGTCTTGCCGGTGCCGGTGCGCCGTTTTTCGGGCAGCGGAATTTCAGCGCTGCCGTTGAGGTAGCGCGCCGTGACGGTGTCGGCCTTGAGCATCTGCTCGGGAGTGCCCGCAAAGACGACCTCGCCGCCCTTGCGGCCGGCGCCGGGACCGATGTCGACAATATAGTCCGCCTCGAGCATAATGTCTTTGTCGTGCTCCACAACAATTATTGAGTTCGAGGCGTCGCGAAGTCGCTTGAGCGACTCAATAAGTCGGTGGTTGTCGCGCTGGTGCAGCCCGATGGAGGGCTCGTCGAGAATGTAGAGCACATTCACAAGCTCCGACCCCAGCTGCGTGGCCAGCCGGATTCGCTGGCTCTCACCTCCCGAAAGGGTCGCCGAGTTGCGGTTGAGCTGGAGATAGCCCAATCCGACGTCTGTCAGAAAACGCAGTCGAGTCGATATTTCCTTGATTATCTCGGTGCCTATGGTGCGGTCGCGGCTGTTGAGCCGCTCGAGCACGGTGTCGGCCCAGCGACCCAGAGCGGCGATGTCCATGCGTGCCAAATCGGCAATGTTGTGGCCGTCGACGAAGAAATGCAGCGCTTCGCGGTTGAGTCGGTCGCCGTTGCATTCCGGACAAACGCGCCGGCTGATGAACTGTCCGCTCCACTTTCGCGCCTTGGCGCTTTCGTCGTCGTCCTGCTTGTTTTCGATGAATTTGAGAATACCGTCGAAGGTGCGGAAGAAGTCGAAGCCCGCAAGCGTCGAGCCCTCCAGACGCGGCACGGCCGTAGTGCCGTTGAAAAGATCGTCGACCAACTCGTCGGGCAGTTCGCCGAAGGGAGTGTCGATGGTAAATCCGTGGCTCTGCAGTATGGCCTTGATTTGGAGGAACACCAGCGACTCGTGGTACTTGCCCAGCGGCACTATGGCGCCTTTTGCAATGCTCAGACTCTCGTCGGGAACTATCTTGGCGCGGTCTACGATGTTGACGTAGCCCAGTCCCTTGCATCGCGGGCAAGCGCCTTGCGGAGAGTTGAACGAGAAGTTGTGGGGCGCCGGGTCGTGGTACGATATTCCCGTGGTGGGGTCGACCAGCTCCTGGCTGAAGTAAGCGGCGGCGTCGGTGTCGACGTCGTAGACCATAATCTCCTTGTCGCCCTGGGCCAGAGCGCGCGTCACCGATTCCAGCAACCGGTCGCGGTCTTTTTCGTCGGCCACAATGCGGTCGATCACCAGCTCCACAGAGTGGTTGCGGTAGCGGTCGAGTTTCATGCCGGGGGTGATTTCCATCAGCTCGCCGTCGACGCGCACTCGGATATAGCCCTTCTTGGTGAGGGTCTCGAAGAGCTCCTTGTAGTGGCCCTTGCGGTTCTTGACCAAAGGAGCCAGTATGTAGAGCTTGCGGCCGGCATAGCGGCTCACGATGAGGTCGACGATTTTCTCGGGTGTGTATTTCACCATCTCGTGCCCCGAGGCGTAGCTCACGGCGTGGCCGATGCGCGCAAACAGAAGGCGCAGAAAGTCGTAGACCTCTGTGGTGGTGCCTATGGTGCTTCGCGGATTGCGGTTGATGGTCTTCTGCTCGATGGCAATGACGGGGCAAAGGCCCGAAATGTGGTCCACATCGGGCCGCTCCAGGTTGCCCAGCATATTGCGGGCGTAGGCCGAAAAGGTTTCTATATAGCGCCGCTGGCCTTCGGCGAATATGGTGTCGAAGGCCAGACTCGACTTGCCGCTGCCGCTCAGTCCGGTAACTACGGTCAGGGCGTTGTGCGGAATGTCGATGTCGATATTCTTGAGATTGTTGACGCGTGCGCCGACAACGCTGATACGGTCGCAGCCGTCGTCGGCGGCTACCGCTTTGCCTTTTGGCGCAGTACTATGTTCTGTCATCTTCGTTTTCTGTTCCTGACCCGTCAACGGTCAGTCCAATTGGAATTGAAAGTGTCGGTGCCGCTTTGGCTGCGCGATAGCGACTCCGCCGTGGGTATGCGCACCTTGTATGTTTTGCCGGCCCGGTTTGTAAGGCTTTTGGAACGTATCCAGGGATTTTCGTCGCGCAGGGTGGCGTAGGATATTCCCTGGCGGCGCGCCCAGTCGGGCCAACTGGCCACGGGGCCGCTAACCTCCACCTCGCGGTATCGGCGGGGCTGATATAGCTGGTCGTCGCGCAGGTGGAAGCCGTAGGCGCTCGGGTTCTCCATCACGGTCTTCATTGCCATTATGCGGTAGGGGTAGCGGGTGGTTTCCTCGGTAAGATAGAGGTCGAGCGAAGTCTCCTGGCCCTGGCGGTCGAGCTCGTTGGTGATGCGCGTATTGCCGCCGTTGTAGGCCGCCATCACGCTGGGCCAGTTGCCGAAGCGCCGGTAGGAGTTCTTCAGGTAGCGGCATGCGGCTGCCGTGGCCTTCTCGATATTGTAGCGCTCGTCGACTTCATCACCCACTTCGAGGCCGTACTCGCGGGCCGTAGAGGGTATGAACTGCCAGAAACCGGCAGCCTTGGCCGGCGAATAGGCGCGGGGGTTGAGCGAGCTTTCGACGCATGCCAGATAGAGCATGTCCTGCGGCACGCCGTTGTCGCGCAGTATGCGGCTCATCTCCGGGAAGAAACGGTTGGCCCGCTTGATAATCAGCATAGTGGTGCCGTGGGTATATACTATCGAGCTGAGCTCGCGGTCGAAGGCTTCGTACATGTCCGACCGGTCCAGAGGTATGGTCTCGGAGCATATGGTCACCGAAGCGGGCACTTCGGGAGAATAGACGTCGGAGAAGCGGACCGGAACGCGCTGGGCGGAGGCGGCCGCACTGAGGGCCAAAGCGATGGCCGCTGTTGCGATATGTTTTAATTTCATTGTCGTTCAGAGTGTTATTCTTCGGGCGAAGAGGTAGTGGCGCCTTGCTCGTAGCCTACGATGTTGATGTCGCCGGCGCGGTCATAGCGCACGCCGTCGGCTCCTTCGGCGCGGATTACATAGTAATAAACGCCTGCCGGCACGAATTTGCTTCCCACTTTGCCGTCCCAGCCTTCGGAGGGGTCGGTGGTGGTGAAGAGGCGCTTGCCCCAGCGGTTGAATATGCTACACTCGTAACTTACTATGCTTTTGTAGCTTACCTTCCATACATCGTTCACTCCGTCTTCGTTGTGCGGGGAGAAGGCGTTCGGGATTTCGAGCTTGGACTCGCCGATAAAAATCTCGTAGGTGTCGCCGGCGTACTCGCAGGTAGCGTCATCGTTGGCTGCCACGAAGCGTACATAGGTGGTGCCCTGCTCGCGGAAGGTATAGGTGAATGTCAGTTCGGTGTAGGTGAGCTCGTTGATGTCGAATTCCGGCGAACGCGATATCTGCCACTCGTGGAAGACGGCGCCGTCGGTGACGGCGGCCTCAAACTCGATGTCGCACGGCGCCGAGCCGCCCAGTCCTTCTGTCTCCTCGCGCTGCTCGTTGTCGGCCTCGCGCACGCTCTGGGTGGCGCGGCTGCGCGCTTCGATGCCGTAGGGCTCTACAGTGGCGCTCTCAACGCTCTGCGCCTCGCCCCAGACCTTGAGAAAGCGGTCGCCGCTGAGAGTGAAGGTAGTTGCCATATAGGGGTCGGGCACCGAGAAGGATGCGCCGATCGAGCTCAAGGTCTCTGTGGTGGCCTCCGGCCGGTAGGCGAAGCTGTCGTCGTCGAAGTGCAGTGCCGTGTATTCAACAGTCAGCTCGCGCGAAAGTTCCATGCGGCGGCCGTTGATGCTGTAGTAGGGAATGGCGGAGGCATTGCCGGCAAAGTCGAGGCGGCAGCGGTCGCAGTCGCGTTCGGCCGTCGGTGTCAGGGCCTGCAGCTCCAGGCGGTGCGCCGAGTAGTCGGCGACCCAGTAGCAGTGCTGGCGCCCGTCGTGCTCGACGATATATCCCATATCGCCCGCAGAGAGGGTGATGGTGCTGACTCCGCCCGCATTGGTTGCCGCGACATCCTCGGCGTAAGCCCCGCCCATGTTGGAGAATCGGCGCCAGGTCGGAGCTGACCCCGTGTAGGGGTAGCTTGCGGTGATGCCGGCCGTGCTTTCAAGCACATAGACAGTTTCGAGGCCCGACGAGGTCTCGGGGGTTATCTCTACTGCCGGCTTGGCGTTGCCGGAAAAATCCAACGCGAAGGCCGCCGAAGCGGTCAGCAGGCACAGTATGGCGACGGGGAATTTCATGACGGGCGTGGTATATATCTTCGTAACTCACAAAATTAACAAAAAATCCCCACAAAAGCAAGCCGGCTGCCACGCGAAGCCGCCTTTTTGGGGATTCTTAACAAAAAAAGGCCGCCCTGCGCTTACAGAACGGCCTCTTGATTGAGTTTTCTATGTATTACCAGATGACAACACGCTCGGCTTCGGGCATAAACATGCCGTCGCCCTCGGTGATGCCGAATGCGGTGTAGAACGGGTCGATGTTCTTCAGAGTAGCGTTCACGCGCCAGCGGCCCAGCGAGTGCGGGTCGGTCTGGGTGCGCTGCATAATCTCCTCGGGGGTGATGTTTGCGGCCCAGACGTTGGCGTAGCCAAGGTAGAAGCGCTGGTCGGGAGTAAAACCGCCTACTACGGGGCCTTCCTGACCGTTGAGGCTGTTGAGGTAGGCGGTGTGGGCAACTCGCAGACCACCCTGGTCGGCGATGTTCTCGCCCAGAGTGAGGCGGCCGTTGCCGTGAACGCCGGGAGCCACTTCAACGCTGTCGAACTGGGCTACGAGCTTGTCGGCGAGGGCCTCGAAGGCTGCGGCGTCGGCCTCGGTCCACCAGTTGGAGAAGTTGCCGTCCTTGTCGAACTGGCGACCCTGGTCGTCGAAGCCGTGGGTCATCTCATGGCCGATAACAACACCGATAGCGCCGTAGTTGATGGCATCGTCGGCGTTCGGGTCGAAGAACGGAGGCTGAAGGATGCCGGCGGGGAAGCAGATTTCGTTGGTGGTCGGGTTGTAGTAGGCGTTGACGGTCTGCGGAGTCATCTGCCAGCGGGCGCGGTCTACGGGCTTGCCGAAGTCGCTGTTGTTGTATGCGATGTTGAAGAGCTGGGCGGCCTGAATATTCTCCCAGTACGACTTGCTCGGGTCGACGGTGAGCTCGGAGTAGTCGCGCCAGGTGTCGGGATAGCCTATTTTAACGGTGAAGTTGGCGAGTTTTTCGCGGGCGCGGGCCTTGGTGGTGTCGCTCATCCAGGTCAGGTTGTCGATGTGTTGGCCAAGGGCGGTCTGAAGGTTGCCGACCAGCTCGAGCATCTTCTCCTTTGAGGATGCGGGGAAGTAACGCTCCACGTAGAGCTGGCCGAGAGCTTCGCCAAGGATGCCGTTGGGCACGCCCACAGCACGCTTCCAGCGCGGACGCTGCTCCTGCACGCCGCTCATAACTTTGGAAAGCTCGAAGTTGGCGTTGATGAAGTCGTCGCTCAGATACTGGCTGGCGCTGCCGATGTAGCTGGCGGCCATGTAGTCGCGGAGCTGCTGCTCGGGAGTGGTGGCCAGCACCTTGCCCACAAACTCATAATAGTCGGGCTGCTCGACGATGACGGTGTCGACGCCCTCAACGTTCTGGGCGGCGAAGTAGCCGGGCAGGTCGATGGCAGGAGCCACAGCCACGAGGTTTACCATCGAGGTGGGGTTGTAGCATGCCTCGATGTTTCGCATTTCGGTGCGGGTCATCTGCTTTTGGGCGAGCTTGGTCTCCAGCGAGATGGTGTTGTCGGCGAGACGGGTTGCGTCGGCTTCGCTGTAACCGGCGAGTTTGGCTATGGTCACCAGATAGTTGCGGTAGGCCTCCATGATGGCGCGGCTATGGTCGTCGGTCTTGGTGTAGTAATCGCGGTCGCCCAGTCCGAGGCCTCCCTGGCCGAGGTACATGGCGTTCATGGAGCTGTTGGCCAGGTCGGCCATTACACCGGTGCCGAAGAACACGTCCAGACCCGGCAAGGTGGCCATGAGGTTTACAATCTGGTCGCGGGTGGCGGCGTTGATGGTTGCCAGATCGCGCTGCAGGGGAGCGGCGCCCTCGTTGTTGAGGCGCACGCTGTCCATACCCATAGCGTAGAGGTCGGCGATTTTCTGGGCGTTGGTGCCGGTTTCGCACGAGTCGGGGTTGATGCCCGTCACGAGTTCGCGGATCTGCTCACGGCAGGCTTCGCCGACGGCATCGAAGGAGCCGAAGCGCGAGAACTCGGCCGGAAGCGGATGGGAGGCTATCCAGCCGCCGCAGGCGTAGTCGTAGAAATCGGCGCGAGGGCTGACGGTGGTGTCGAGGTTGGCAACGTCTATGCCCGTCGGAGCGGCGCTCTGACGGCCACCGCAGGCGGCCACGCTCAGCAGCAGTGTGCCGGCGCAAGCAATCATAATACGGTTGTTCATAATTATATGATAATGATAAATAGGATTCATCGGTTTGTTCTCTCTTGGTATGTTTCGGTGCGGCTTCAGCCTTTTATTTCGTCAAGCTCCTGCTGGGCGAGTTCCCACATGCTCATTGCGTTCTCAACGGCTTTGGTGGCTTCGGCGTGGGCCTTGAAAACTTCGTCGGCCACTTCGCCGGCGGCTATGCGGGCCTCGACGGCGGCAAGTTCTTCCTCGGCTTTGGCCACAGCGGCCTCAGCGTCTTCGACGCGGCGCGCGGCGCGGCGCACCATCTTCTCGCGCTCGCGCTGCTCGGCGTAGCTCAACTTGGGCGATGCCGCAGCCGCCTGAGGTGATGCCGCGGCAGTCTTTGGCTCGGTCTTGACGGCTTTAGGCTCCACTTTGACCGGGTTGGCGCGCTCAAGCTCGCGGAGGCTGTCGAGTTTCTTTTTCTCAAGAAATTCGTAGATTCCGCCAAGACATTCGCGCACTTGGCCTCCGCCGAATTCATAGACCTTCTCGACGAGTCCGTCGAGGAATTCACGGTCGTGGCTCACCACTATCACGGTGCCGTCGAAGTCTTTGATAGCCTGCTTGAGGATATCTTTGGTCCTCATGTCCAGATGGTTGGTAGGCTCATCGAGGATGAGAAGGTTGACCGGCTCCAGCAGAAGCTTGATCATTGCCAGTCGCGTCTTCTCGCCGCCGGAGAGCACCTTGACTTTCTTCTCCGAGGCTTCGCCGCCGAACATGAAGGCACCCAGTATGTCGCGGATTTTCAGGCGGATGTCGCCGACGGCCACTCGGTCGATGGTGTCGAATACGGTCGGTTCGCCGTCGAGCAGCTGCGCCTGATTCTGGGCGAAATAGCCTATTTTAACGTTGTGGCCGATGCGCAGGCTGCCGGTGTAGGGTATTTCGCCCATTATGCACTTCACCAGGGTCGACTTGCCCTCGCCGTTTTTGCCCACGAAGGCCACTTTTTCGCCGCGTCGCAGCGTAAAGGTCGCATGGTCAAAAACTTGATGGTCGCCATAAGCCTTGCCGAGGTCTTCGACAATCAGCGGAAAGTCGCCCGAACGCGGTGCCGGCGGGAAGCGCAGGCTGAGGTGCGAATTGTCGAGCTCGTCGACTTCGATGCGCTCTATTTTGGCAAGCTGCTTTATGCGGCTCTGCACCTGTACCGACTTGGTGGCCTTGTAGCGGAAGCGTTCGATAAACTCCTCAGTGTCGGCTATCTGCTTCTGCTGGTTGCGGTAGGCTCGCATCTGCTGCTCGATGCGCTCGTCGCGGAGCACCACGAACTTGCTGTAGTTCACCGCATAGTCGTAGATTTTGCCAAGGTTGATTTCTATGGTGCGGTTGGTGACGTTGTCGATAAAAGCACGGTCGTGGCTCACCAGCACAACGGCTTTGGCCTTGGTGATCAGAAAGTTCTCCAGCCACTGTATGGACTCAATGTCCAGATGGTTGGTCGGCTCGTCGAGCAGCAGCACGTCCGGTCGCTGAAGCAGGATTTTGGCAAGCTCGATGCGCATGCGCCAGCCGCCCGAAAATTCCGATGTCGGCCGCTCGAAGTCGCTGCGCACAAATCCCAGACCGAGCAGGGTTTTCTCCATCTCGGCCTCGTTGTTCTCGCTGTCCTCGATGGCGATGCGGTCCGTAAGGGCCGTGACGCGCTCTATAAGTCGCTGATAGTCGGCAGTGTCGTAGTCGGTGCGTGCGGCAAGCTCTTCCGACAGCCGGTCGAGCTCGGCGTGGAGCGCGGCTATATGGGCAAACACCTTGCGGACCTCTTCCATCACGGTCTGAGTGTCCGAAAGAACCATTTGCTGAGGAAGATAGCCTATAGTGACGCCCTGCGGCACGGCGACATTGCCCCCGGTAGGCTTCTGAAGGCCGGCGATGATTTTGAGCATAGTACTCTTGCCGGCGCCGTTTTTGCCCACCAGCGCTATCTTGTCCTTTGGATTGATGACGTAATTAATGTTGTCGAAGAGCAGCTGCGAACTGAACTCGACACTCAAATTATTGATTGAAATCATTCAAGAGCTCTTATTGCGCTGCAAAAATAGCAAAAAATTCTGACATAACCCCCTTTTGTCGGTTTTCGGAACAGTTGCGGGTATGCGAAAAAATTGCTAATTTTGCAGCTTAAAAGGACAACGTGGGTTGTCTGTTTTAGGTTTTTATCACATTTTCAGCAATTTATGAGTAGTACTGACTCGACAACTACGGCGCGCGTGCGCCATTCGATGGTGTCTTTGGTAGACTTCCGTCCCAAACTTTTTCACTGCCTGCGCAACTACAATGCAGCCAGGCTCAAATCCGACATCATCGCCGGCATTGTGGTTGGCATCGTTGCCCTCCCTCTTGCCATCGCCTTTGGTATCGCCAGCGGCGTGAGCCCGACAATAGGCCTTCTCACCGCCATCATCGGCGGCTTCATGGTAAGTTTCTTCGGCGGCAACTCGGTGCAGATTGGCGGCCCAACGGGTGCCTTCATCGTAATCGTCTACGGCATCATCGCCCAGTTCGGCCTTCAGGGTCTTGCAATCGCCACCTTTATGGCCGGCATCATTCTTGTGATCATGGGCCTCTTCCGACTGGGAACGGTCATCAAATTCATACCCTACCCTATCGTGGTCGGCTTCACCGCCGGTATCGCACTGACCATTTTCTCCACGCAGATAAACGACTTTCTGGGGCTTGGCCTGCGCGACATCCCCGGCCCCTTCCTGCCCAAGTGGGGCCTCTACTTCCGCAGTCTGGGTGCTGTTGACCTCCCCACATTGGCAACGGCCGTCGTTTCCCTACTTATTATAATAGCGGCCCCGCGCATCTCCAAAAAGTTGCCGGGAGCACTCATCGCCATCGTTGTGGTAACGGCCGGCGCGTTCCTGATGGGCACCACCTTCGAGTGGTACCACGTCGAAACCATCGGCGACCGCTTCGGCACCATGGCCACCGACATACCGGCCCCCCACGGCTTCGCCCTCAACATGAGCACCATCAACATGCTGCTGCCCTCGGCCTTCACCATCGCCGTGCTGGGCGCCATCGAGAGCCTGCTGTCGGCAACGGTTGCCGACGGCGTCACCGGCTCGCGCACTAACAGCAACACCGAGCTCATCGGACAAGGCATAGCCAACATTACGGTGCCTTTCTTCGGAGGCATACCCGTCACCGGAGCCATTGCCCGCACCATGACCAACATCACCAACGGCGGCCGCACTCCCGTGGCCGGCATCGTCCACGCCGTTGTGCTCCTGGCCATATTCCTGTTCGCCATGCCGCTGATCAACTATGTTCCGCTGGCATGCCTTGCCGCTGTCCTTATGGTGGTTGCGTACAACATGAGCGGCTGGCGCACCGTGGCCGCCATTCTGCGCTCGCCGCGCTCCGATATTTCGGTGCTCATCGTGACATTCCTTCTCACCGTCATTTTCGACCTTACCATAGCCATCGAAATCGGCCTGCTGCTGGCCGTGGTGCTCTTCCTGCGCCGAGTTATGGAGAACACGCAGATAAAGGTATACTCCGAGCAACTCGACGTTGCCGAAGACACCGACCTGAGCACACACGAAGTGCTCGACGTCGCCCCCGGAGTGAGCGTCTACGAAATCGACGGGCCGTTCTTCTTCGGCATAGCCACCAAGTTCGACGAAATGATGCGCTCCACTCTTGTCGACAAGCCCATTGTGCGCATAATCCGCATGCGTAAGGTAGCGTTTATCGACGCCACGGCTATACACAACCTGGAGATTCTCATCCGGTCGTCGCAGAGCGAAGGCATCCACATCGTCCTTTCGGGCGTCAAGCCAAACGTGAAGGCCTCGCTGGAGCATGCCGGAATCGACAAACTCATCGGCGAGGACCACATCTGCGACCACATCACCAAGGCCGTGCGAATGGCCAACTCTATTGCCGACCTGCACAGACCCGTTGTGGCCGCTCAGGCCTGAAGTGGCTCATAAGGCGTGCAAATTGGTCATAATAGACAATTTTTCACTCTTTAACGACTCAAAGTATTGCCGCTTCGGGTGCAAATGGTTATCTTTGTGGCCTAAAAACGAATTATTTCCACACCGCAATGAAATACATCTCGCGAATTCTCTCTCTGGCTGTGCTGCTGACGCTCCTCGTAAGTTCGTGCAACACCGAAAGCGACAATCCCACAGTGACGGAGCAGTCCTTTCCGGGCTTCTTCGCCAATGTGCACGAAATGAGCACCGGCGCAACGGCTGTCTACAACAACATCTCGTACAAGGTGACTCTGAACTACGACGAGCTCACTGCCGAAGTTCAGATTACGGGTCTCAAGCTCCCCGACGGAACTACATATCCCACAATGACCCTCTCGGGCTTGCGGTGGGGCATCGACACCAACGGCTGGCGCGAAATTACCGGCGCGCAGATTGTGCCGTCCATCGGCGGCTTCAGCAACGCTCCCACTTTCACGCAGTTTAAATTCCGCATCTACGAGCGCTTCGTCGACAGCAACGGCACTTCGATATACTCCCCCGCCGTTTGCGCCACATACATCATCAACGGCCTCTACAAAGTGATGTCGAGCTTCTCGCCTCAGATGCTCTACGGCACCACCGTCGCCACCGACACGGAGAACAACCGCACACTGGAGACCACCAACACACCCTACAGCGTGACCTACAACACCGACACCCGCACCATGACCATCAATATGGGCGGAGTGCGGTTCTCCACAGAGAGCAGCGAGAGCTACGACATCGAAGTGCGAAACATCCCGCTGACAACCTACGACGACAAGCTCTCCTTCGACGTTGCAACCATTATCCCCTATCTCAGCGGTTCGCCCTTCGAGAAATATCCTTTCTCCAACCTCAAGGGCAACTTCAACCCCGCCGAAGGCCTCACCTTCTCCTTCGACACCACCGAACGCACCACAAACATCACCTACCACGTAGAGGTGAAATGCGACTTCAGCCGCATCAACTCATACAACTGATTACCCTCCCCCATACAAGGGCCGGCTCTCACACGAGGGCCGGTCTTTTTTATTCGGCCGCCTTTTCAAAGAGTAAAACACGCCGCTTTAACGGGGAATTTTTGACAACTAAACCAAATATACAATAAATAGTAACAAAATTTGACCTTTCGCCGACGTCTTTCCCCCTAACTTTGCATTCGCAACTAACCCCCGTCGGCCTCCGGGCCGCGAGACTGAAACTTAAAATCTTTATCATAACCGGACAATGTATTTGTTAGGATACGACATAGGCACCTCGTCTGTCAAGGCCGCCCTGGTGGAGGCCGAAACAGGCCGTACCGTAGCCACCGACTTCTATCCCAAAACCGAAGCTCCCATCAAAGCGCTCAATCCCGGCTGGGCCGAACAGGACCCAGAGTCGTGGGTGCGCTATCTCAAACTCGCAACCCGCGCCGTCCTCGAAGCCGGCGCTGTTGACCCCAAAGACATCAAGGCCATCGGATTTTCCTACCAGATGCACGGTCTGGTGTGCGTCGACAAGGACTTCAAGCCCCTCCGCGAGTCGATAATATGGTGCGACAGCCGCGGCGTGCCCTATGGCGACAAAGCATTCCGCGAGCTTGGCGCCGACGTCTGCCTGCCGCGCCTTCTGAACTCGCCCGGAAACTTCACGGCCTCCAAGCTGGCCTGGGTGAAGGAGAACGAGCCCCAGACCTTTGCCAAAATCGCACACATCATGCTTCCGGCCGACTACGTGGCATGGCGAATGACCGGCCACCTGTGCACTAACCCCGAAGGTCTGAGCGAATACATGCTCTGGGACTTCAGCAAAAACGCCCCCGCCGACTTCCTGATGGAGTATTTCGGCTTCGACCCGGCAATACTGCCTCCGGTGCAGCCTACCTTCAGCGTGCAGGGCACCGTCAGCGCCGCCGGCGCCGCCGAGTTCGGCCTCGCCGAAGGCACGCCCATCACCTACCGCGCCGGCGACCAACCCAACAACGCACTTTCGCTCAACGTGTTCAACCCCGGCGAAGTGGCTTCGACGGCCGGAACATCGGGCGTCGTCTACGGCATAAACGGCACTGTCGACTACGACCCCAAGTCGCGCGTCAACAACTTTGCCCACGTAAACCACAGCGCCGACACCACCCGCATCGGCGTGATGACATGCATAAACGGCACCGGAATCCTCAACAGCTGGTGCAAGCGCAACATAGCTCCCGAGAACTGCTCCTACGCCGACATGAACGACATCGCCGCCCAGGCTCCCGCCGGCAGCGCCGGCCTCACCGTGCTGCCCTTCGGCAACGGCGCCGAGCGTGTGCTCCAGAACCGCGAAATAGGCTGCAGTTTCAGCGGCATCAACTTCAATATCCACAACCGCAGCCACATGCTGCGCGCCGCTCAGGAAGGCATCGTGTTCTCCTTCATGTACGGCATGGAGATTATGAAGGGCATTGGCCTTGAAATCAACAAAATACACGCCGGAAAGGCAAATATGTTCCTGAGTCCTGTGTTCCGCCAGACCCTGGCCGACGTGTCGGGCGCAACCATCGACCTTTTCGACACCGACGGCGCCGTGGGCGCCGCCAAGGGCGCCGGCATGGGCGCCGGCATCTACGCCGACAACACCGAGGCCTTCGCCTCGCTGGTCAAACTCGGCGAAATCACTCCGGGCAAGGACGCCGACGCTGTCGCCGAAGCCTACGCCCGCTGGAAAGGCGTTCTCGAAAAAGCTCTGGGCTGAAGCCGCTCAGAATCCCTTGCAATAGAAAAACAAGAAAAACAAAATAACCTAAAACCAGTCATAGAACAAAATGGCACAGAAAGAATACTTCCCCACGGTGGGCAAGATCAAATTTGAAGGCACCGAGTCCTACAACCCCATGGCATACCGCTACTACGACGCAGAGCGCGTGGTGCTGGGCAAGCCCATGAAAGAGTGGCTCAAATTCGCCATGGCATGGTGGCACACCCTGTGCGCCGAAGGTGGCGACCAGTTCGGCACTACCACCAAGAAGTTCCCCTGGAACGAAGGTCCCGACGCCATGACCATCGCCAAGCAGAAAGCCGACGCCGGCTTCGAGGTGATGGAGAAGCTGGGCATCGAATACTTCTGCTTCCACGACACCGACCTCATCGGCGACCTCGACGACATCGAAGGCTACGAAGCCCGCATGAAGGAAATCACCGCCTATATCAAGGCTAAGATGGACGCCACCGGCATCAAGAACCTCTGGGGCACCGCAAACGTGTTCGGCAACGGCCGCTATATGAACGGCGCCGCCACCAACCCCGATTTCGACGTTGTTGCCCGCGCCTGCGTGCAGATCAAGAACGCCATCGACGCCACCATCGCTCTCGGCGGTCAGAACTACGTGTTCTGGGGCGGCCGCGAAGGCTATATGAGCCTGCTCAACACCGACCAGAAGCGCGAAAAAGAGCATCTGGCAACCATGCTGCGCATGGCCCGCGACTACGCCCGCAGCAAGGGCTTCACCGGCACCTTCCTGATTGAGCCCAAGCCCATGGAACCCTCCAAGCACCAGTACGACGTCGACACCGAAACCGTCATCGGCTTCCTCAAGGCCCACGGTCTGGACAAGGACTTCAAGGTGAACATCGAGGTCAACCACGCCACCCTGGCCGGCCACACCTTCGAGCACGAGCTGGCTGTGGCCGTCGACAACGGCATGCTCGGCAGCATCGACGCCAACCGCGGCGACTACCAGAACGGCTGGGACACCGACCAGTTCCCCATCGACAACTACGAGCTCACCCAGGCTATGATGCAGATTATCCGCAACGGCGGTCTGGGCAACGGCGGTACCAACTTCGACGCCAAGACCCGCCGCAACTCCACCGACCTGGAGGACATCTTCATCGCCCACATCGCCGGCATGGACGCTATGGCCCGCGCTCTTCTGAGCGCCGCCGACGTGCTCGAAAAGAGCCCCTACAAGAAGATGCTCGCCGAGCGCTACGCCTCGTTCGACGCCGGCGAAGGCAAGAAGTTCGAAGAAGGCAAGCTGACCCTTGAAGACGTCGTTGCCTACGCCAAGACCCAGCCCGAACCCGCCGTTACTTCCGGCAAGCAGGAGCTCTACGAAGCTATCGTGAATATGTACGCATGAGGCTGCGGCATACCAAATAAGTGAAAAGGTTCCCGGAGCGGACCCGCTGAGGGTTCGTGCCGGGCACCTTTTTCTTTTTCCAAGCCATGCAAGGCAAACATCCAACTACCTGAAACCATTAACCTACAAGCTAATACCCCTACAATGACAAATACCGACAAGGGAAGCAAGCTCTACCTTTTCTCCATCGTGCTGGTGGCCGTGATGGGTGGTCTGCTCTTCGGCTACGACACTGCCGTCATCTCCGGAGCGGAGAAGGGTCTGCAGGCCTTCTTCCTTGGCGCCACGGACTTCGTCTACTCCGACACCATCCACGGCATCACCTCCTCGAGCGCCCTGCTGGGCTGCATCTTAGGCTCGGCGCTGAGCGGCATCTTCGCCTCGCGCCTTGGCCGCAAGAAATCTCTGATTATAGCGGGCGTATTCTTCTTTCTGAGCGCCCTGGGTTCCTACTGGCCCGAATTTGCCTTCTACGAGAAAGGTGTTCCGACCTTCAGCCTGCTCATTACCTTCAACATCTACCGCATCATAGGCGGCGTCGGCGTGGGCCTGGCTTCGGCCATCTGCCCGATGTATATCGCCGAGGTGGCGCCTTCGAATCTGCGAGGCACCCTGGTGAGCTGGAACCAGTTCGCCATCATCTTCGGCCAGCTGGTGGTCTACTTCGTCAACTTCCTCATTCTGGGCGAACACACCCAGCCCATCATCGAAAAAATGGGTGAGGCCGTCTACTCTGTCAGCGCCGCTTCCGACCCCTGGACCATCCAGACCGGCTGGCGATATATGTTCGGCTCCGAAGCCTTCGTAGCCGGCCTGTTCACCATTCTGGTATGCTTCGTGCCTGAGTCGCCGCGCTATCTGGCTCTGATCGGCAAGGACAGCAAGGCCCTGGCCATTCTGACGCGCATCAACGGCAAGGTACGCGGCGCCGAAGTGCTCGAGCAGATCAAAAACACGGTCGATGTCAAGAGCGAGCGTCTGTTCTCCTTCGGCGTTATGGTGATTTTCGTGGGCGTGATGCTCAGCGTGTTCCAGCAGGCCGTCGGCATCAACGCCGTGCTCTACTATGCCCCGCGCATCTTCGAGAGCATGAACATGGGCAACCCGATGGTGCAGACCGTCATCATGGGCATCGTCAACATTGCCTTCACCCTCGTGGCTGTCTTCACCGTAGAGAAACTCGGCCGCAAGCCTCTGCTCATTTGGGGCTCGTTCGGCATGGCCGTCGGCGCAATAGGCGTGGCACTGAGCAATGTCATCGCCGTGCCGGCCATAGTTCCGGTGGTTTCGATTATGGTGTACTCGGCATCCTTCATGTTCTCGTGGGGCCCCATCTGCTGGGTGCTCATCGCCGAGATATTCCCGAACACCATCCGCAGCCAGGCTGTGGCCATCGCAGTTGCCTTCCAGTGGATATTCAATTTCATCGTATCGAGTACCTTCGTGCCGATGTACAACATGCGCCTTGGCGACATGGGCAGCTTCGGCGATAACTTCGGCCACTTCTTTGCCTACGCCCTCTACGGCGTGATTTGCATCGCCGCCGCCATCTTCGTGGCCAAGCTCGTGCCCGAAACCAAGGGCAAGACCCTGGAGGATATGACTGCGCTGTGGCGCAACCGCAACAAAAAGAAAGAAACCACCGCGGGCGACTCCGTTCAGGAGATGACCGCCTGACAACACCCACCCTGTATGGTAAACTTCAGTCTTGAGGGCAAGGTAGCCCTCGTCACCGGAGCGGCCTACGGCATCGGCCTCGCCATAGCGCGGGCCCTTGCCGAAGCCGGCGCCCGGATAGTGTTCAACTGCTCGCGGCAGCAGACCCTCGACCGCGGGCTGGCGGCATACCGCGAGCTCGGCATCGACGCCAAGGGCTATCTCTGCGACGTCACCGACGAAGCTGCCGTGCGCGCCATGGTGGCCGACATCGCCGCCACCGTGGGCACCGTCGACATTCTGGTCAACAACGCCGGAATCATCAAGCGCATCCCTATGGAGGAAATGGCCGTCGAGGACTTCCGCCGCGTGGTGGATGTCGACCTTGTGGCTCCCTTCATCGTCGCCAAGGCCGTTATTCCCGGTATGATAGCCAAGGGCCACGGCAAGATTATCAACATCTGCTCTATGATGAGCGAGCTGGGCCGAGAGACCGTCAGCGCCTACGCCGCCGCCAAGGGCGGTCTGAAGATGCTCACGCGCAACATCTGTTCGGAGTACGGAGCCGCAAACATTCAGTGCAACGGCATCGGCCCGGGCTACATAGCCACCGAGCAGACGGCACCGCTGCGCGAGCTCCAGCCCGACGGCAGCCGCCATCCCTTCGACCGCTTCATCATCGCCAAGACGCCGGCCGGCCGCTGGGGCACGCCCGAGGACCTGATGGGTCCGGCGGTGTTCCTGGCTTCGGAGGCCTCGGACTTCGTCAACGGCCAGATTCTCTACGTCGACGGCGGCATCCTGGCTTATATCGGCAAACAGCCGTGATTCAACCATATAGATGGAACAAATATTCGCTTACATAATCGGGCTCGGGGCTGCGGTGATGATGCCTGTCATCTTCACAGTCCTGGGCCTGTGTATCGGCATCCGCTTCGGCGAAGCCCTCAAGGCCGGCCTCAAGGTGGGCGTGGGCTTCGTCGGGCTCAGCATAGTGACTGCGCTGCTCACCAGCGCGCTCACACCTGCTCTACGCTCTGTTGTCGATATCTACCACCTTGAGCTCCACGTGTTCGACATGGGTTGGCCGGCGGCTGCCTCCGTGGCCTACAATACTGCTGTCGGCGCCTTCATCATCCCGGTGTGCCTGGCGGTGAACCTGCTGATGCTCTTCACCGGCACCACCCGCACCGTCAACATCGACCTTTGGAACTACTGGCACTTCGCCTTCATCGGGGCCGTGATATACTTCGCCTCCGACTCGCTGGCGTGGGGTTTCTTCGGTGCCGTAATATGCTATGCCATAACGCTTGTTTTGGCCGACCTGACGGCGCGCCGCTTCCAGGATTACTATAAGGACGTCGACGGTATTTCCATCCCCCAGCCCTTCTGCGCCGGCTTTGCGCCGGTGGCATGGGCGGTCAACAAAGTCCTCGACCGCATACCCGGCATCAATCGCCTCGAAATCGACGCCGAAGGCCTCAAACGCAAGTTCGGCGTGCTGGGCGAGCCTCTTTTCTTAGGTGTGATTGTGGGCATCGCCATCGGCTGCCTGTCGTGCCGGTCGTGGGCCCAAGTCCGCCAGGAAGTGCCCCACATTCTGCTGTTGGGCGTACAGATGGGAGCCGTGATGGAGCTTATACCGCGTGTCACTGTGCTGTTCATCGAAGGCTTGCGCCCCATCAGCGAAGCCACCCGCAGTCTCATCGGCCGCAAGTTCAAAAACGCCGACGGCCTCAACATAGGCATGAGCCCGGCCCTGGTCATCGGCCACCCGACCACTCTGGTGGTGTCGCTGCTGCTCATTCCGGTGGCGCTGGTGCTGGCTGTTGTGCTTCCGGGCAACGAATTTCTGCCTCTGGCCTCGCTGGCGGGTATGTTCTACGTGTTTCCGCTGGTGCTGCCGTTCACCCGCGGCAGCGTGCTTAAAACCTTCGTCGTGGGTCTTGTGGTTATAGTTGGCGCCCTGTATATGGTCACCAACATAGCGCCTTGGTTCACCCTTGCCGCCAACGACGTCCACGCCGCAACGGGCGATGCCGCCGTGGCCATTCCCGAGGGGTTCAGCGGCGGCAGCCTCGACTTTGCGGGCAGTCCGCTGGCCTGGGGCATCTTCCGGTGCCTGCACGCGTGGCGCTGGGTGGGTGCAGCCGTGCTCGTGGTGCTCACGATGGGCCTGATGTGGTGGAACCGCGTGCGCCTGCTGCGTGTGCGAGCCGCCCAACCCGAGGTGTCATAAATAAAGTAATTCCGTATTGCTTAACAAAAATACAATGCTTCGTAAATTTTTAATTCTTAGCGCAGTAGCAATGGGAACTATTGCAGCCATGGGCCAAACCGCCTATACGGTGCAGCGCGCGTGCCATCCGGACGACGTTCGCAACTACACCACCGACCAACTCCGCAGCCGCTTCGCCATGACCGACGTCATGGCCCCCGACAGCGTGTTGCTCACCTACTCCATGTACGACCGCCTCATCTTCGGCGGCGTGATGCCCGTAAGCGGCCCGGTACGCCTGGAGACCATCGACCCTCTCAAGGCCGAATACTTTCTGGAGCGCCGTGAGCTGGGCGTGATCAACACCGGGGGCAACGGCATCGTCACCGTCGACGGCACCGACTACGAGCTCCACTTCAAGGACGCCCTCTACATAGGGCGGGGCCACCGCGAGGTAGTGTTCCGCAGCCTCGACAGCGCCAATCCGGCAAAGTTCTACCTCAACTCTACCACGGCCCACAAGGAATACCCCGTGCAGCTGATAACCATCGACGGTCGCCCCGGCACCATAGCCGCCAACCGCATCGCCGCCGGCAGCATGGAGGATAGCAACGACCGCGTCATCAACCAGCTCATTACCAACAATGTGCTGCGCGAAGGCCCCTGCCAGCTCCAGATGGGCCTGACCGAGCTCAAGCCGGGCAGCGTGTGGAACACCATGCCGGCCCACACCCACGACCGCCGCGTCGAAGCCTACTACTACTTCAACCTCACCCCCGGCAACGCCATCTGCCACCTCATGGGCGAACCTCAGGAGACCCGCGTGGTGTGGCTCCACAACGAGCAGGCCATAATGAGCCCCGAATGGAGCATCCACGCTGCCGCAGGCACTTCCAACTACATGTTCATTTGGGGCATGGGCGGTGAAAACCTCAACTACGGCGATATGGACCGCATCGAGTACCTCAACATGCGATAACGCATTTCATTCAATCAAAAGCGGGCAGGCCGGGACAGCGCAAGCGACCCCGGCCTGTTTTTTACATATCACGGAGGGTATGAAAGCTGACGCGCGCAGACAGACGGGGAAAGTCTGAATGCGCGCGTCGGTTATAGAGAGTATTCCGTGCTGTCGGGTATGGGGACAGCGGAAATTGCTTAGACGGTGGGAGCGGGCTGAGCGTAGTTGGCGGGAGCGGCGTTGTACTTGGCGTTGAAGTCAGCGTCGGACATGATGAGAAGACGGATGAAGTCTACCAGAGCGCCGATACCGACGATGCCGGCGGTGAGCAGATAGAGGATGCCCATACCGGTCTGGCGGAGGTAGAATCTGTGGATTCCGAGACCTCCGAGGAAGAAGCAAAGGAGGATTGCGGTGATTTTAGATTTCATAAATCGGTTTATTAAGGTTTGTAGAAAGGTTTGTGTTCCGGCGGCAAATATAGGTAGAATATGTCTTTTTACCCCCCCGGAGTGTTAAATAATGTTTCACCAAACATAAAAGATGTTAACTCGGCGCATATCGCGAAAATTATCTGCAAAAAAGCCCATTTCCTTCAATAATAGAGGCTTGTTTTAGCCGGGAGGTTTGTTTTGGGCGCCAGCTTGATTTGGGGGCATTTTTATTTTAGGTTTTTGATTATAAAGCGTAATTTTGCAGTGTGAAAACCATCCGGACACAATGCTTGGGGCGCCGTGGCTTTGCGCAGAGCGGGCGCCTGTGGTTGGCCATGCTTGCGGCGTGCCTTATGGCGGCGTGCAGCAGCGTCAAGCATGTACCTGAGGGTCAATATCTTCTCGACAAGGTCAATATTGAGGTCGAGGACGGTGCCGACGTCGACCGCACCGAGCTCTACAACTTTCTGCGCCAGCAGCCCAACCACAAGGTGTTGGGATTCGCGCGCCTCTCGCTGGGTACATACTCTCTGTCGGGGTCCGACACCACAAAGTGGTACAACCGCTGGCTTCGCCGCGTCGGGCAGCCTCCGGTGATCTACGACGCCGAAGCCACCGAAGGCTCGCGCAGGCAGCTCCAGCAGGCTATGGTGAACAGCGGATATATGGATGCCGTAGTGGCGGTCGACACCATCGGCGACCGCGAGCGCCGGCGCATGGAGGTCGACTTCACCATCACCGCCGGCCGACCACGACGCATAGAGTCGGTACGCTACGACGTTCCGGACCCGGTGCTCCGCGAGTTGGTAATGGCGCAGACCAACCGCAGCGAACTGCGGCCCGGCATAATGTTCGACCGCACCGTACTCGACGAGGAGCGCACCCGCATAACCCGCCAGCTGCAGAACCACGGCTACTTCTACTTCAACCGCGAATTTATCAACTTCACTGCCGACACCGTTGCGGGCAGCCCGCTGGTGGGCCTGACGGTCAATGTGCGCAACCCCGAAAACCGCCACGGCATCAGCATAGCTGCCGCCGACAGCCTCACCTCCACCGACCTGCGGCACCACACTTATCTCATCCGCCACGTCACCTTCGTTGTCGACACCGACATCGACCCCCGCAATCCACGTCGCGGGGCCGACACGGTCGACTTCCACGGCAAGACCTTCATCTTCGCGGGCGACCGCTACCTGCGTCCCCGCGTAGTAAACCAGATGTGCTACCTCGAGCCGGGGCAGCCCTACAGCGCCCGCAACGTGGAGCGCACCTACGAGGCACTGGGGCGCCTTGCCATCGTGAAATTCATCAACATAGACCTTCAGCCGGCCGGCGCCCTGGGCGACCTTGGGCTGCTGGACGCAACCATCTATCTGAGCCGCAACAAAAAGCAAAGCATAACCGCCGAACTCGAGGGCACCAACAGCGAGGGCGACCTCGGCTTCGGAATAGGTCTGGGCTATCGCCACCGCGACATAGGTCGCGGCGCCGAGCAGCTCTCGGCCAAGTTCCGCGCTTCGTACGAGAGCCTGTCGGGCAAATTCGAGGGTCTGGTCAACAAGCGCTACACCGAGTACGCCGCCGAAGTGGGCCTTACCTTTCCGCAGTTCAAATGCCCCTTCCTGTCGCGCAGCTTCCGCCAGCGCATATTGGCCAGCACGGAGTTCTCGGTGTCGTTCAACTACCAGGAGCGGCCGGAGTACACCCGCATAATAGCCGGGGCGGCCTGGAAATGGCTCTGGCAGCAGCGCCGTCCGGAGGGCCAGCGCCGTCAGACCTACGACCTTGTCGACATCAACTATGTCCGGCTGCCCCGCTCCACCCTCGATTTTCTGGACCAGATAGCACCCTCCAACCCCCTGCTGCGCTACAGCTATGAGGACCACTTCATCATGCGCATGGGCTATACCTACTACTACACCAACCGGCGCGCCCCGGAGGCGGGCACCACTCGCACGACGGCCTTCCAGCCCGTGGTGACGAGCATACGCGCCTCGGTGGAGACCGCCGGCAACCTTCTCTACGGCATATCGAACCTCATCGGGCAGAAGAAGCGTGGAGGCGTCTACAAGATTTTCGACATCCAGTACGCTCAGTATGTCAAGGGCGAGGTCGACTACACCATCACACGCCACTTCGACACCCGCAACTCGCTGTCGTTCCACGTCGGCGGCGGCATCGCCTACCCCTACGGCAACTCTTCGATGGTGCCCTTCGAGAAGCGATTCTACGCCGGAGGCGCAAACGGCGTGCGCGGCTGGGGTGTGCGCACACTGGGCCCGGGCCGCTACGACGCGCGCAACACCGTGACCGACTTCATCAACCAGTGCGGCGACATCCGCCTCGACATGAGTGTGGAGTACCGCGCAAAACTCTTCTGGGTGCTGGAGGGCGCGCTCTTCGTCGATGCCGGCAACATATGGACCATCAAAGACTACGAAAACCAGCCGGGCGGCATGTTCCGCTTCAATAGCTTCTACAAGGAGCTGGCCGCAAGCTACGGCGTGGGCCTGCGCATGGACTTTACCTACTTCCTGCTCCGCTTCGACCTCGGTCTGAAGGCCCACAATCCGGCAATGAACCAGGAGCGGTGGCCCATTGTTCATCCCAAGTGGAGCCGCGACGCCAATTTCCATTTCGCCGTGGGCTACCCGTTCTGACACAATCGATATGAAGGACTACATAATATTCGACCTCGACGGCACCCTGCTCAATACCATCGACGACCTTGCCGGTGCCACCAACTACGCGCTCCGTCAGCATGGCTACCCGGTTCACGGCCTCTGGGTCTACCCCACTATGGTAGGCAACGGCGTGCGCAAACTCATCGAGCGCGCCCTGCCGGAGGACGCCCGCGAGGAAAGCACCGTGCGCGAGGTGCTCTCGACCTTCACGAGCTACTACAGCAACCACTGCTGCGAGGCCACCAAACCCTATCCGGGCATACCGGAGCTGCTGGAGGCCCTGACGGCGCGCGGCATCAATCTTGCCGTGGCGTCGAACAAATACCAGGAGGCCGTAACGACCATCATCTCCCACTACTTCCCCGACGCCAACTTCCGCGCCATACTTGGCAATGAAGACGGCATACCTCGCAAGCCCGACCCCTCGATAGTCTTCAAGGCCCTGAGCATGTGCCCCACGCCAAAGAGCCAAGTGCTCTACGTGGGAGACTCCGGGGTCGACATGGAGACAGCGCGGCGTGCCTGCGTCGAAAGCGTCGGCGTGAGCTGGGGCTTCCGGCCAATCCACGAGCTCAAGGACGCCTATGCCGACCATATCATTTCCACTCCCTCCCAGATACTTGACCTTATAGGATAAAATCCATAGCTTCTTAGCTTTTTTGTGACAATTCGGTTAATTTTCAGCCGAATTGCCCAATTCGTTATGTTTTTTAGACATTTTTATGTACTTTTGCGGCGTGTCTATTAAATCCAAACAAAATCAGTCCGTAAAGTTTAAATCTATAAAACTATGGTAAAATTCTATTCCACTTTATTACTAATGCTGCTGCTCGGCGTCTTCTCCGGTACGGCGAAGACGGTGACGTTCACCTCCAACTGCCCGGCCGCCGTGCAGATAATCAACACCGCCGACTACTCCTACATCACCATTCCGGCTTCCGGAACGCTGACGACGAACCTCGACAACAGCGTCTCTGTCAACATCCAGCCCAACACCGGCTATCAGATCAATTCTGTGAGCGTAAACGGCAACTCCATTTGGGGATCCGGCTCATGGTATATCTCGAGCTATGACCTCCCCGAAGGCTGCACCGTGGCAATCGATGCCTCCGAGAAGCAGCCCAAGACGCTCACCATCGTCGGCGACCCCTCCATGGTGTATGTATCCTTCCAGTATTCCACCTACGATGCCTTGACCAACGTCAACGGGCAGTGGAACTTCAACATCACCAACGAATATGAAACCACCTACGTCTACGCCTACGAGGGCTATATGATCAGCTCTATCAAGGACCAGAACGGCAACGAAAACGTTTATTCTCCCACCCAGTCGTGCTCCTTCTACCACGGCTCGCTGGGTCAGAACACAGTGCTCACCGTGGAGGCATACGACCTTGCGGCCACGCGCACCACGCATGTGTCGCTCGAGGTTGACGGCGACGCTTCGGTTGTCAAAGTTACCCGCAACGGCGAGTACAACAGCATACCCGTCGCTGACTTCGGCGACATCGCCCTCAACCCCGACACCGAGCTGCCTCTGACCATTGAGCACAACTACTACAGCTCGAACCTCTATAAAGTAGCGGTCAACGGCGAGGAAGTTTCCGCCCAGGGCCGCAGCTTCCGCCTCTCCTCGCTCTCCAACGGCGACAAGATCAAGGTGACCACCGACTTCCCGGAGGTTAAGGTGCCCGTAAACTTCATCTTTGCCAACGAAGGCACCGAAGACGCCATCAACGTTACCGTCGACGGCCAGAACGTATTCAAGGACGTATGGAGCACCGAAGGCTGGGGCGTCATGATGGGCCACAACCTCGGAATATCGACCAACCAGACCGACTTCAATATCACCACCTTGATGATAAACGGTCAGTTGGTATCGGCCTCGTCGTGGAGCGATTGTGTTCGAAGCGAAGATGCAATAACTGTTTTTGTCAGCGCCACACCCATCGAGCCTTACCACGTGACGGTCTACTATTCCGACCCCAATTCATTCGGAATCTACAAAGACTGGAACAAGACTGAGCCATATGAACTTACGGGCGAGGACTGCACTGTGCTCGACGTGAAGCGCAGCAACAGCAATCTCTACATCCAGGCCAACGACGGCTTTATCCTCGACGGCGTTTACGATGCCAACGACACCAGCCTGGGCACCTCGGTCTACGTTTCGTCCGACATGGAAATCTACGTCTACACCTCCGAGTTCAAACGCGACCGCACTCTGGTGTTCTACATGGATGAAAACGCCAGCTGGACCTACGCTAACCTGACCCTGTCGAGCAACAACTACGACACGCGCAAGGAATTCAACTACTACTCGAGCGACTCGAACAACCCGATCGGTCCCGGCTACAGCTTCATCAACTTCGCTGAGCAGGACGCACCCTTCAGCGTCAGCGCCTACACCAGCGCCAGCGGCTCCGCCAAAGTTTATCTCAACGGCGCCGAGGTTCCCTACCGCAACTACAGTTTCAGCATGCCCAGCGAAGTACCGGACAATTCCGTACTCAAGCTCTACTGGGGCGCTCCCGCCGAGTACACCGTGACCTACACCCTGGACGAAGATGCCGCCGCAAGCGTAGCCCACGACTACGTTGAGGAAATCGAGAACCCCTCGGTACACACCGTACTTGCCGGCACCCACTCTGTAATCTCCGTGAAGGCACGCACAAACTCGCCCCTCGAGGTCAAGGCCAACAGCGCCGCCGTCGAGCCCGACGAACTGGGCCGCTACATAGTTCCCATCAACGCCGACACCGAGATTTCGGTTGCCAACGGCTCCCAGACGGGCGTGGAAGGCATCGAAGCCGCCGCTCCGACCTCCGGCGCCGTCTACAACCTGCAGGGCATCAAGGTGCTTGATGCCACCGAAGCCGACCGCATCAACGAACTTCCCGCCGGTATCTATATCGTCGGCGGAGCAAAAGTCTTTATCGGTAAATGAACCGCACTCTAATTATCGCAGCCTGCGCAGCGCTGAGTCTCAGCGCTGCCGCAGGCAGTAAAACCGACCCCGGCAGCCGCGCGCGCCTCCGCAGCCTCCACTTCGGTTACGAACTGAGCGAGGGCACTCAGCCCACCCGGCTTAAAGCACCCTCCCGGACGGCGGCGACACCGTCGGCAGGAGCCTTCATAAACTTGCGCGACGGCTACAGCGCCGCCGACCTCGAAGCGCTCGGCATCGAGCCGCAGGCCGTGCGCGGGCACACCGTTCTTGCCCGCCTGACGCCGGCACAGATAGCCGCGCTCGACACCGCCGCCGCCGTGGAGGCTGTGGTGGTGGAGCGTCCGATGAGAGCTAAAATGGACATTGCCCGTTCGCTCACGGGCATAGACCGCATCCACACCGGCGAAGGCCTGAACTGCGGGCTGACCGGACGGGGAGTCCTCGCCGGTATCGTCGACGGCGGTTTCGACCCCAACCACATCAATTTCAAGGATGACGATGGCAACTCCCGCATCCGCACCTTCACCTACTTCCGCACCAATTCGCAGGGGGGCTACATAACCGAAACATATCAGGGCGAACAGATTGCCGCCATCAAGACCGACAACGAGTCGACCTTCCACGGCACTCACACACTCGGCATAATGGCCGGGGGCTACAAGGGTCCGCTCACAAGCGCCTCCTACGACCCGGCCACCTATGCCGTCACCACCGGCGAAACGCCTAACCCTTATTACGGCGTTGCCACCGGAGCCGACATCGCCATTGCGGCCAACGCCGGTTCGGACTACCTTATGTCGCTCGGCATGGAGGAAATCCTCAACTACGCCTACTACGTCGGCGCAACAACCGGCGAGACTTATCCGGTGGTCATCAACCTGTCGTTGGGCACAAACATAGGACCCCACGACGGCAGTTCGACCATTTCGCGCTATATCGACGCCATCACCGCCAGCGATGAAGTGCCGGTGGTGGTGTGTGTGTCGGCCGGCAACGAGGGAGACCTCAACATAGCGGCCAACAAGACCCTCAGCGGCGACGACAACGCACTTACCATGGGTCTGGGCTCGCTCGACCTGCTTCCGGGAACCTATCCCCGGCTTAAAGTGGGCCAGGTCTACATCTACTCCGACTCTCCGGAAACCTTCGACCTCAAAGCTTTTGTCTACAACCGCAGCCGCGGCCGGGAGGCCCTGCAGGTTCCCCTACAGGGCTCGGCCGACGGCGGCGAGAAATACTTCGTTACCTCCAGCGACTACATCATGGCCGACAACGACGTTGTCGAGCAGACCCTTGCGCGTTATTTTACGGGCTACTTAGGTGTTGCCGGCATGCTCGACACACAGGAGAGCGGCCGCTACATGGCCGTTGTCGACCTAATGCTCTGGGACACGGCCGCAAACAAGGGCAACTACGAAATCGGCTTCACCGCCACCGGAAAAGACGGTCAGCGCCTCGATGTGTTCACCACCGGCGAATACTTCGACCTCTCCGACCTGGGCCTTGCCGACAAAGGATTTGCCGGCGGCAGCCCCGACGGTTCCATATCCGACGTCGCCACCGGCCACAATGTGGTTGTGGTGGGCTCCTATAACCAGCGCGATATGTGGGCCTCGCTCGACGGCAACGTCTACGGCTATCAGAATATGTTTGCCAACAACCTTGTGTCGGACTTTTCGAGCTACGGCACCCTTGTCGACGGCCGCAACCTCCCGACGGTATGTGCACCGGGCGCCACCGTAATATCCTCGAGCAACGAATATTACCTCGATGCCGACGGCAGCGGCAAAGCAGCCCATCAGGCCGTAGCCGAAGCCGACGGCCGCAAATATTCGTGGCACCAGTGCGTGGGCACCTCCATGTCGACGCCTGTTGTGGCCGGTGCCATAGCCCTTTGGCTGGAGGCAAACCCCGAGCTGCGCTACGACGACGTGCTCTCCATTATCCGGAATACCGCCGTTGTCGACGACGACGTTCTGGCCGGCAATCCCGTGCAGTGGGGTGCCGGTAAATTCGATGCCTACGCCGGCCTTCTGGAGGCCATACGCCTGCGGTCGGGTCTGGCAACCCCTGTCGCCGACACCGACATCCGGATTTTGCGCCACGGCGAGCGTCTGGACGTGGTTGGCGGTCGGGAAGGCGAACTCTCGGTGTGTCTCTACAACCTCTCCGGGACCGCTGTGAAGAACGCCGAAAGTACCGATGGCTCCGCTTCTATCGATGTGGGCGCCCTGGCTCCGGGAGTGTACGTTCTGAGCGTCAACGGCGGCGTGGCCACCGAGCGCATACTAATCAAATAACCAAGGAACTATGAAAAATACAATACGCGCCGCAGCGGCCTCGCTGATGATGGCCACGGCGGCACTGACGGCGGCCGCACAGACCGGCGAGGCGCCTATCATAACCTTCAAAACCAATCTCTACGCGCAGGCGGGCGAGTCGAATGCCTTCCACTTCTATATCGGCTCCAGCGAGGATATTTACGTCGACGTCGACTTCGGCTTCGGCCCTATGGAGGCCGAGGTGAGCCAGGCCGTCTTCGACCCCGAGGCTTCGGGCATACAAGGCTCCATGATAAGCGGCTCTGTATCGTCGGAGGGTATCGTTAAAATCTACGGCGACGCTTCCAAAATCGACTATCTCGACCTGGAAGGCCTCTACATCACCGAACTCGACATCACGGCACTTACCAATCTGCAGATTTTGGTAGTGAAGCACAACGAGCTTGCAGCGCTGGACCTCACGCCGCAGACAGCCCTGCAGTCGCTCGACGTGACCGACAATCCCTTCGGGACTTCGCCTCTGATAGTGGGCGCGAAGCCGGAACTGCTGATTCTTACTATGGAGAACATCGGCGCTCTGGACCAAAACTTTACACTGACCGACTATCCGGCGCTGCTGTCGTTCGACGCCTACCACACTCCGGCGCTCAAGGTGTGCGATCCCTCACAATGCCCGGGCCTGATGCGTCTTAGTCTCGATATTACCGATGTGGAGACCCTCGACGTAACCAACAACCCCAATCTGCTCATACTCAACATCGCTCAGACCAAGATAACCGAGATAGATCTCAGCGGCAACCCTTATCTGACCGAGTTCTACGCCGGCCATACCGGCTCCTACAACGACGCCTGGCACCTGAGCAGCCTCGACCTGAGCGCCAACGCCGAGCTTGTTCGCCTGAGTCTGGACAGCAACGACCTCACCACCCTCGACGTCAGCGCCTGCCCAAAGCTCCAAATGCTCAACGTGGCCAAAAACCGCCTTTCGGGCATTGACATCAGCGCCAATCCCGACCTCAACCTCGTCAACATCTCCAACAACGACATGGACTTCGCCACCATGCCGGCGCCAAGGGTCAACTTCACCGAGTACTACTACTTCCAGCGGCCTATGCCGGTGGCGCGCTCCTTCGCCGAGAACAGCCGGCTCGACATGAGCGAACGCGTGCTTCGTCCCGGCTCGGAGACCTATGCCCGCATTCTCACTAAGGAAACCGATACCTCCGGCGCTCACACTGAGCTGTCCGAAGAATACTACTCCTATTCCGATGGAGTGGTGACATTCCTGAAGAGCTATCCCGACAGCGTCTACGTCGACTTTGCCAACACCGAGTTGCCCGACTACGACCTCACCACCTCCAATTTCATGATAAAGACTGCCGAGGAATTCGGGCAGGACAACCTGAAGGTGACTATGCGCCTCAAACCGGCGCAGAAGACCGTAAGCATGAAGGTCGGCATCGACGGCGCAACGCCCGAGAATCCCAAAAGCTTTACGGTAGACCTCGGCGACGGCAACCCCGTGACTTATATGGCCACGTCGACCACTCTGCCTCTTGTGGCAACCTTCACGGCCGACAAGAAGAAGATGGGCAACATCTCGCTCTATCTCCCTGAAGGAAGCGACCTGACAGCACTTGCCATCGAAGACGTTCAGTTGACCAACATCAACCTCGACAAGGCTCCAATGCTTCGCGAGCTGACCATCACCGGCTGCGGTCTCTCGGCTATCAGCCTGGGCTACAACCGCTGCCTGACCTCGCTCATCCTCGACGACAACAACCTGTCGAGCCTCGACCTCTCCGGTGTGGACTACAACAACGGCAAAAACGTTCTCACCCATATCTCCGCCGCCAACAACCGGCTTGCCACCGTGCAGCTCAGCGACGGCCGAACACCTCTGGAGCTTAACTTCAGCAACAATCTCCTTACGGCCTTCGACCTCGAAAACGCAACTCGCCTGACGCACCTCGACCTCGGCGGCAACGCAATAGCTGAAATCGATCTCTCGCCCTGCGAGTCGCTGACTTGGCTCAACCTGGCCGCAAACAATCTCTCCGGGCTCGACATTCCCGCCGAAGTGCCCCTGCAGACGCTGATGCTCGAAAACAACGACATTGCCCTGACGGCACTTCCGCTGCCGGGCGAGTTGACAGCCTATACCTACGCACCCCAAAACCCCTGGCCGCTGCCGGCCAAGGCGCCCACAATGAATCTGACTTCGCAGTGGCTCGACGACGAGAACGGCACCACGACCTTCACATGGCACACCGTTGCCGACGGCCGTACGGTCAGCGACTCCGAAATCAGCGGCAACCATGGCGTCTTCCGGGTTTTGGATCCTTCGGTGGGCTTGGTGTACTGCACCTGGTCCCATCCTACTTTCCCCGACTTCAGCGGTGAGGCCATCTACCGGAGTACCGACGTCGAAGCCGCTCCTATGCCGGACGTCGTTTTGGCCAGCTTCACCACCAAGACCGCCACTGAAGCAGAACTTTCCATCGCCTCCTCCAAACCCAACGCATCCGTCTATGTCGACTGGGCCGGCAATGGCGCTTTGGAGCAGTGCGTACTCGCCGACACCTACACACGCTTCACCGGCACTACAGCCGCCGGAGGAACTGCAAAGGTGCTGGCCTACACCGAAAACGAAGGGCTGACGGTATTCAGCGTATCGGCCGGGGCGCTCGAAAGCATCGATGCCTCCGCACTGACCACGCTGAAAGCTTTCAGCTGCTACGGCGCCGGACTCACCCTCGACAAACTGGGGCTGCCCGCCGCTGACCTCAACGAGCTGTCGCTGGGCGGCAATGCTCTGACCGAGGCAAACTTCAGCCAGTACCCCAACCTGACGCGCCTCGAAATGAGCCGCAACAACCTCACCTCCTTCGACGCCGGTCAATATCCCGAGCTCGGCGGACTCTATCTGTCGGCCAACGAGTTGACTTCGGTGACCTTCAACAATCCCAAACTTTGGGACTGCTACCTCGAGGCCAACAAGCTCGAAAGCCTTGACCTCACGGGCGCGCCGGGTATGGAACAGTTGTTCCTCACCTCCAACCGTCTGGCCACGCTCGACATTCCGCAGAATCTCAACCTGCGCGCACTGGCCCTTTCCGACAACCTCTTCACTTTCGCCACCCTGCCCCAACTTGTCGGCCAACTGGTTATGTACGATTATAAAAATCAGGCCATGCTGGAAGTTGCTCCCTCCGGCGCCACCGTCGACCTCAGCTCGCAGGCCCAGGTAGCAGGCAACGCCACGCAATACCGATGGTTCATCGACTCGCCCTACTACGACGAATACGACGAGCTTACCGGCGAGGAACTGGTCGAAGGCGAGGAATTCACCGTCGATAACGGCATCGTCACCTTCCACGCCGACTTCACCCACATCATGTGCGTGATGACCAACGCCACCTTCCCCGACATGCTCCTTCTGACCAACTTTATCGATGTCAGCGCAACCGGCATCGACCAAGCCACGGCAGCCGAGGGCAAAGCCCACATTTGGAGCAGCAACGGCTCTATAGAAATAGCCGGCGCGGCCGGAGAAGCATACACCGTGTTCTCGACCTCCGGCGCCGTGGTTGCCGCAGGCAAACTCGGCAGCGAGGGCCGCGCCAGCGTCACCCCGTCGCGTGGCGCCTACATAGCGCGTTGCGGCGCCACCACCGCCAAAATAATCCTATAAACCACATAATCCTACCATATGGAGGTGAGCACACCACACAAGTGTGTTCACCTCTTTTCATTTTTCTTTCAATGCTGTCGAATATACCTAACAACACTCCCATAATTCATACTCTTAACGACTTTTATGCCACAAATATCACCTTTAGCCTAAATTTATAGACTTACCACATTAAAAGATGTTAATTCTATTCCTCATATTTGCGTATCACCTACATTCCCTATATATTTGCACACACCTTAACAATACTCTGATTATGAGGAATATCTTTATATTGCTTCTTGTCTTTGTTGCGATGGCTTGTTCACACGATGAACCGGTAGCACCTGTGACAGCCAAACTGAATATGCGTGACAGCGCGGCTCTCATTGCTGTTCGTGATTCACTCTTAACGAATGTCTCGTTCCGTTACGAGTGGGATTTCAGTAAGCCCGAGGAGATGACCGGCGTGAAGGTCAAATTAGACTCCGTCGCCAATGAATACAGGGTCACGGGACTCTCATTTCCAAGTCTTAATCCTGTGCTTACTTATCAATGGCAAATTGATGAGAAACACTGGGATGATTATTGGGTCTACATCCCGAAATCCATAGGGAATCTTTCTGAGCTCAAAGTTTTTTATGCCTCCGGCCCTATATTGGCTCCTATCCCGGATGAGTTCTTCAACTGCCCATTGGAAAGTCTGACCATCATGGGACTACTTGGACCGAACGGCAGGTTTGACGACACTTCCGTCCCAATTGATTTAATCCGCCTTAAACCTACTATCCGAAGAATTGTTTTTGTGGGATGCAGGTTTAAGAATGGTCTGCCTGAGGAAATACTCCATGAGTTATCCGATGCTCCTAATCTTAAAAATTTTTGTCTGAATAACTGCTATCTGGAGGGTAAAGTGACTCCGGCTTATGGCTTACTTTGGTGTGAGTTTGATTTAACCAACAACAACTTCACGGAAATTGATTGGGAACTATTTGAAAACTTCACCCTTAATGTCCCCTTCCTATACTGCAATAAAATTGACACCAAAAACATCCCGCCTCATATTCGCCAATCTCAGAGATGGGCTGATTTCGGAGATAGACTGTGCGGCCAGAGATAACTTCTACGCATAAAAAGCGCCGTCTTCTGCGGGAGACGGCGCTTTTTATGCCGGAAGGAGGGGAATCAGCGGAGAGCGAGTACTTCGATTTCGACGAGGACACCCTTGGGGAGTTCGCGGACTGCGACAGCGGATCGTGCGGGATAGGGAGCGCTGAAAGCCTTGGCGTATACTTCGTTCATGGCGCCGAAGTGGGCCATGTCGGCCAGGAATACGGTTGTTTTGACCACGTTGTCCATGGTGAGGCCGGCGGCGTCGAGAATAGCGGCCACGTTTGCGAGGCTCTGTTCAGTCTGAGCCGTAATTCCTTCGGGAATCTCGCCTGTGGCGGGGTTGATGGGAATTTGGCCTGAAGCGTAGACGAAGGAGCCGGTGTCGATAGCTTGGCTGTAGGGGCCGATAGCGCCGGGAGCAGCGGTGGTAGCGATTACTTTTTTCATTTCTGTGTCGTTTTTATTTATGAGGAAGTTAAGTTGAGGCTTTGGGTTGTCGGATTTCGAGATTCACAAGCAGCATGGTGTCCGAGAGGCGCTCGGTGTCGCCCACGAGGTTTGCGTAAGCCCGGTCGACACCGGGGAAGTTGGCGTCGAAGTCGGGAATAAAACCATTTGCGCCGAGGCCGTAGAGGCGTCGGAAAAGCGCTCCTACCGAAAGTTTGGCAGGATCTGTGGCGAGTTGGAAGCCGAATACGTCCTTACCTGGCCCGATAATCACTCGGCTCAGAATACCGGCTTCGACGAGTCGGTCGGTGATGCCGGTGACAAGTCGTGCGGGCAGTTCGTAGTTTTCCATAAGGTCGCGTGCGGTGGCGGCAGGAAGTCCGGCGGCGAAGCGTTGTGCGAATATTGCTGCAACGGCGATAGTCACCTTGCTTCGGTAGTTAGGCGAGATGGTGTTCACCTCATTGTCGAGATTGAAGGCGAAAACATTCTGGCTGGAGTAGCATATTACGGCACCGGCCAGAATAATGACCCACACAAGCTGCAACCACAGTAAGAGCAGGGGCAGGAAAGCGAATGAGCCGTAGATGGCGTTGTATTTGGTGACGTAGAGAGTACCGGTTACGAAGAGCCACTGAAGCACCATGAAACCGGTACCGGCGATGACGCCGCTTATGCAGGCGTTGAGGAAGTTTACGCGGGTATACGGCACCAGCATATAGACCGCCGCGAAGAAGAGCCATATCATCACCCAGGAGGCGCCCTCGAGTATCCAGGCCACGATGGGTGTCATGAAGCTGAAGTTGAAGATGGCGTTCAGGGTCGAGCTCAGCAGCAGGTTTATGCCCGATGCGCATATCATAAGCACGGGCAGGATGAGAAGCATGGCCGTGTAGTCGCTCACCTTGCGCCAAAGGCTGCGTCCGTCCTTCTGGCCCCAGATGAGGTTGAAGGTATCCTCTACGTTGCTCAGCAGCGAAATCAAAGTCCATATGAGGAAGAGCAGGCCCACTCCCACAAAGATGCCCTCGGAGGCCTGGTTGAGGTAACCGTCGACAAAATTGAGCATCACTTCTATCGCGCGGTGCTGGGCCGGAAAAATCTTGTAGAGTTCCTCCTGGAGAAGGTTCTGGAATCCGAACCCACGGCCTATGGCCAGCAGCAGAGCCAGGGCGGGCACCACGGCGAGCATGGTGCGGTATGTCATGGCGCAGGCCTGGGTCTGAATGTCGCGGCTGAGGAAGGACTGCACCGACAGGTTGAGCGTACGCAGAATTTTGAGCCACCACGTGCGCCGCGGGTCACTCCATAGGCCGGTGGTGACATAGCCGTAGAGCGCCACGGCTTGGTCTACGCGGCGTTCAAACCAACTTTTGGATGTATCCTTGTTCGGCGTGCTCATTCTTTTTTTTTGCAAAAATAAGAAAAAAGGGCCACAACGTCAAAACTCAATGCCGATGCCGCCGAAGGCAGTGTAGCGCGTAATGGCAGCGTTGACGATGAGTTTGCGCCAGTTGAAGACGAAGTGCACGCCGGCATCGAAGCGGTAGCGCATGCTCAGACGGGTCTTTTCGTCCTCGTCGGGCTTGCGAGCCTCCTGGCCCTCGGTGTCGTAGACGATTTTGCCGACGGCGGCAGTGCCCACCACAGGAATTACGCGGAAAGCCTTTACAATCGGAATCTGGTATCCCGCCTGAATCATGGCGGAGGCCGTGTTGCGGCCGCTTGGTTTCCGGCCGTCGGGGAGCTTGCAGGAGCCTACGCCGCCTATGGTTAGATGAATGCCCTTTATGGTGACTCCGAAACCCATCACGCCGACGTGGCTATCCAGATGCCAGCCGCCGTTGACGCTCAGGTCGAGTTTATTGTTTACCTCGGCAAAAGGCCAAAGCTCGGCCGCCCCCGCTGCGGGAGCGCCCAGAATGCACATCAGGAAAACAAGGGTTAAAAACTTCTTCATAATGCGATAAATTGAGCCTACTATAAAAACAACCGCAGGCCGGCTTCGTTCAACCGACCCGCCGGCAAAATAAAAAGGAACACCTCACGGTGCTCCTTCTTATTGGTTTCCAATAGGTACAATTTCTAAGGTAAAAAAGATTGTTTTAGGTTTGCGATACAAAGTTGGGGCTTTTTTGACGCCCTGCCAAATTATTTTATATGTTCTTCGGCATAGTTTTTTGACATATTGTCTGCCAGTCTCAACTCGTAAAATCGCAATCACCTAAACCACAACCATTTAAACCTTTCACCCCTTAAGGATTGGAGTCGCTTCTCCAATCCTTAAAGAATGTTAACTTGAGAAACTCCGCTGTCAATATGCTCTTTCGGGCATTTTTCGGGTCGGAAATTCAATAATCCTGCCAGGCTTTTATTTCGAGTTTTTCCGGCGGCAGAGCCGTAAAAGCACGGATGAAAGCGGAAGCCAGGCGCGAGTTTGTGAGCAGCGGAATGTTGAGGTCGATGGCGGCGCGGCGTATGCGTCGGCCGTTGCTGAGCTCTGTTCCGGTGAAGTTCTTGGGCATGTTGACAACCAGGTCGACCTCGCGGGCGTGAAGCAGGTCGAGGGCCTGAGGCTGCCGGTCGGGGTCGGAGGGCCAGTAGACGCGGGTTGCGGGAATACCGTTTTCCTGCAGGAACTGCCATGTGCCACCGGTGGCGTAGATTGGCAGGCCGGCTTTGTGGAGCAGGTGTGCGGCCTCGAGCATATCGGCTTTCTGCTTGGCGGAGCCGGTGCTCAGGAGAACACCCTTGGAGGGAACGCGCAGTCCGACGGCAAGCAGACTCTTGAGGACAGCTTCGTTGGTATCGTCGCCTATGCATGCCACCTCGCCGGTGGAAGCCATGTCGACGCCCAGCACGGGGTCGGCGCCTCCCAGACGCGAGAAACTGAACTGCGAGGCCTTCACGCCGACGTAGTCGAGGTCGAAAGCACTCTTTTCGGGCTTCTCGACGGGGAGGCCGAGCATTACGCGGGTAGCAAGGTCGATGAAGTTGATTTTAAGAATCTTGCTCACGAAGGGGAAGCTTCGCGAAGCGCGCAGATTGCACTCTATCACCTTGATATCGTTGTTCTTGGCCAGGAACTGGATGTTGAACGGGCCGGATATGCGCAGCGCGGCAGCAATTTTGGCGGAAATCTTCTTGATGCGCCGCATGGTCTCGACGTAGAGCTTCTGAGGCGGGAACTGGATAGTGGCGTCGCCGGAATGAACGCCGGCAAACTCAATGTGCTCCGAGATGGCGTATGCCTTGATTACGCCGTCCTCGGCGACGGCATCCATTTCGATTTCCTTGGCGTACTGCACAAACTCGGTGACCACCACCGGATGCTTCTTGGAGACGTTTGCCGCCAGCTGGAGGAAGCGCTTGAGCTCGTCGGGATTGGAGCATACGTTCATTGCGGCGCCGGAGAGGACATAGCTGGGACGCACCAACACGGGGAAGCCGACTTCCTCGACGAAGGCATCGATATCCTCGAAGCTGGTCAGCTCGCGCCAGCGGGGCTGGTCGACGCCGAGGCCGTCGAGCATGGCGGAGAACTTGTGGCGGTCTTCGGCGCGGTCTATGCTCTGCGCGGAGGTGCCGAGAATGGGCACACCCTGGGAGTCGAGACGTGTAGCCAGATTGTTGGGTATCTGACCGCCTACGCTGAGTATCACGCCGTGGGGGAGTTCCATCTCCAGAATATCCATGACGCGCTCGAAGGTGAGCTCGTCAAAGTAGAGGCGCTCGCAAAGGTCGTAGTCGGTGGAGACGGTTTCGGGATTATAGTTGATCATCACGGAGCGCCACCCGGCCTGGCGGGCCGTGAGGAGGGCGTTGACCGAACACCAGTCGAACTCCACGGAAGAGCCGATGCGGTAAGCGCCCGAGCCGAGCACAACTACCGAGCGGCGGTCGCCGAGATAGTCAACGTCGTTTTCAGTGCCGTTGTAGGTGAGGTAGAGATAGTTTGTGGCGGCGGGATATTCGGCGGCCAGGGTATCTATTTGCTTGACGACGGGAACTATCCCGAGGCCTTTGCGGAGATTGCGCACGGCGAGCACGGCGGCGTCGGAGTCGGCGTTGATGCTGTCTTTGAGGACGGCGCGGGCTATCTGGAAGTCGCTGAAGCCGCGTTGCTTGGCCAGGCGCAGCAGCTCTTCGGGCACGGCCTTCAGGTCGTTGAATGCGGTGAGCTCCTGATCGGTGTCGACGATGTTGCGGAGCTTGAAGAGGAACCAGCGGTCTATTTTGGTGAGCTCGTGGATGCGGTCTACGTCCATGCCGTTTCTCATCGCTTTGGAGATTGCGAAAATGCGGCGGTCGGTGGGTTCGGTGAGTGCATTTTCGATGTCGGCCACCACAAGAGGACGGTTTTCAACGAAACCGTGCATGCCCTGCCCTATCATACGAAGGCCCTTCTGAATGGCCTCCTCGAAAGTTCGGCCGATGGCCATAACCTCGCCGACGCTCTTCATGGCGGACCCGATGTGGCGGTCGACGCCGTGGAACTTACCCAAGTCCCAGCGCGGAATTTTGACAACGACATAGTCCAGAGCCGGCTCGAAGAAGGCACTGGTGCTGCGGGTAACGGAGTTTTTGAGCTCGAACAGCCCGAAGCCCAGGGCCAGCTTGGCGGCCACGAAGGCCAGGGGATAGCCGGTGGCCTTGGAGGCCAGCGCCGACGAGCGGCTCAGACGAGCGTTGACCTCGATCACCCTGTAGTCCATCGACTCGGGGTCGTAGGCATACTGCACGTTGCACTCGCCGACGATGCCGATATGGCGCACTATTTTGATTGCCAGGCTGCGCAGAAAGTGGTAATCGTCGTTGGAGAGCGTCTGACTGGGAGCCACCACGATGCTCTCGCCGGTATGTATGCCCAGCGGGTCGAAGTTCTCCATGTTGCAGACGGTGATGCAGTTGTCGTAGCGGTCGCGCACCACCTCGTACTCCACTTCCTTCCAGCCCTTGAGCGACTTCTCCACCAGCACCTGCGGGGCGAAGCTGAGCGCTGTTTCGACGCGCTGACGAAGCTCGGTGTCGATGTCGCAAAAGCCGCTGCCGAGACCGCCCAGAGCGTAGGCCGCGCGCACAATCACGGGGTAGCCCAACTCGGAGGCCACACGCAGGGCGTCGTCGACGCTCTCGACGGCCTCGCTGGAAATTGTCTTGACGTCTATTTCATTGAGGCGCTCCACGAAGAGTTCGCGGTCCTCAGTGTCCATAATGGCCTGCACGGGAGTGCCGAGCACGCGCACGGCATACTTCTCGAGCACACCGCTGCGGAAGAGCTCCACGCCGCAGTTCAGGGCCGTCTGGCCGCCGAAAGCGAGCAGGATGCCGTCGGGGCGTTCCTTTTCGATAACGCGCTCCACGAAGAAGGGTGTCACCGGCAGGAAGTATATTCTGTCGGCCATGCCCTCGGAGGTCTGCACGGTGGCGATATTGGGATTGAGCAGAACGGTTTCGATGCCCTCCTCGCGCAGTGCCTTGAGGGCCTGTGCGCCGGAGTAGTCAAATTCGCCGGCCTCGCCTATTTTCAAGGCGCCACTGCCTAAAAGCAGCACTTTGCGGATGGTTTTATCGTAAGCCATAGTATGTTGTTTTAGAGCAGTTTGGCAAAATCGTCAAAAATAAATTCGGTGTCGCGCGGTCCGCTGGAAGCTTCGGGATGGAACTGTGCGGAGAAGTACGGCAGTGTGCGGTGGCGGATACCTTCGTTGGTGCCGTCGTTCATATTGACGTAGAGCGCTTCCCACTCCGGGGGCAGCGTGTTCTGGTCGACGGCAAAGCCGTGGTTCTGCGAAGTGATGAAGCAGCGTTCGGTACCCACCTGTCGCACGGGCTGGTTGTGGCTCCGGTGACCGTATTTAAGCTTGTAGGTAACGGCTCCGGCGGCCTTTGCCAGCAGCTGGTTGCCCATGCATATGCCGCAGATGGGCTTGCCGACGCGGAGGGCGGCGCGAAGATTCTCGACGGTGGTTCCGGCGAAGTCGGGATTGCCGGGGCCGTTGCTGATGAAGAGGCCGTCGTGAGGTATGGTGTTGAAGGGAAAGTTCCAAGGAACGCGCACCACGCGCAGATTGCGAGCCAGCAGGCACCTTATTATATTATGCTTTATGCCGCAGTCGACCAGCACCACCGTCTTGCGGCCTTCGGGGTCGGGGGCCAGCGCCGACGCGTCGGCCGGCAGCGGCTCGGCCTCAACGCTGCCCGGAGTGAACACCATAGGCTCTGCGCACGAAGTCAGGGCGATAAGGTTGTGCTGATTGGGGTCGTAGAGTTCCGGTTCGTCATGTCCCTCTATAATAATACGGCCCAACATGGAGCCGTATTGCCTGAGGTGCTTGGTGAGAGCACGGGTGTCGATGCCGAAAATGCCGGGTACTTTCTGCTGTCGGAGCCAGTCGCCCAGCGAGCGGTCGGCCAGCCAGTGGGAAGGATTGAAGGCGTAGTCCTGGGCGATTATGGCCCGGCAGTGTATGCGCGAGCCCTCGTAGTAGGTACTAAGCTGCTCGCTGCCGGCCTCCGGAGGAACGCCGTAATTTCCAAGCTGGGGAAAAGTGGTGACAAGAATCTGCCCTTCGTACGAAGGGTCGGTGAGGCTCTCGGGATAGCCGGTCATGGCGGTGTTGAAAACAACTTCGCCGGAGGTGGAACCTTCATAGCCGAAGCTAAGGCCGGTATAGCGTGTGCCGTCTGCCAGAACGAGGACGGCGCGTTTTGTCGCCTGCATGTATGCGTTGGTTTAGATGGTTAGCATGGCCACTGTCCGCACATGCGGAGCGACCATGCAAAGTTACTACATTTTCCCAACCCCCACAAATAAAAAAAGCAAAAAGGCCGCCCGACGTGAGTGCGCGTCGGGCGCGTAGGTTCAACTGGCAAGTGCAAAATTAGCGATTTGTTTGAAGAACTCGTCTTTCGGAGTGGAAAAACCGAGTCTT
>UQLO01000015.1 GCA_900541865.1 uncultured Porphyromonadaceae bacterium
ATGGCAAATCGTCAAAAAAAAGTTGCCCAAAAATTTGCACAAACACATAGAATGCGCGGGGCGACAGCCCCGGGTAAGCGGCATATATAGGAGAGGCGACCCCGTCAGGGGTCGAACACGGGCCGCCCCTTTCGCTGAGGTTCGACCCCGACGGGGTCGCTGATTCGGGTGGTCGGTTATCCCGGGGTTGTCACCCCGCGCTACTGTATTGAACCCCTACGGGGTTCTCTTTCAGCGGTTTGCGCCAACACAAAAAATGTTGAATGGAAGATAAACAGCTTCCGCCTGACGCTTGCGAGCTGGAAGCTCGCCCTCCTTGGGCCTCGTGCCTTCGTGGATTCAATCAGCGGCGCTTCCGCCTGACGCTTGCGAGCTGGAAGCTCGCCCTCCTTGGGCCTCGTGCCTTCGTGGATTCAATCAGCGGCGTTTCGCGGCTTGCGAGCTGGAAGCTCGCCCTCCTTGGGCTTCGTGCCTTCGTGGATTCAACCAGCGGCGCTTTCGCGGATTGCGAGCTGGAAGCTCGCCCTCCTTGGGCCTCGGCCCTGCGTTGCGTCTGCATGATATGGGTTGGCGCTGAATTTATGCTTTTGGAATATGTTATATAACATAGCGCTAAAACATATTTAGATATTAACACTTTTTAATGGTGTATCAATTGTTAACTCTTTTTTGGCAAATAAACCTCAAAACGACAGCCAACTCTAACAATTGAAATACCAAGAGTACGCAAAACCTCTTTTAAGCGGCCTGCAGCTATACATTTGTCAAAAGTTGACCGATTTTTTATTTTGACAAAATAAAAAACTTTACTAATTTTGCATCGGAAATGATACGACAAGCATTGATCAGTGCTTTTTCATATTAAAAATCTGGAATAGACATATAATCTAACATTAAGTACTATGTGTAAGCAAGCAAGAGCTGTCCGTGAGGATAGCTCTTGTTTGCTTTAGAGCCCGAAAACGCGACTTTACAAAGCGCCGGCCGCCCCTTCCGTGGTTGAGAAAGGGGCGGCCGGCGGTATGACTCTATATGCCTTTATTCCTCGACGTCGAAAAATTCGGGCGCGATGTCGCCTTTCACGCCGGCGACGGGCTGGATATATGCCGGGTTGCCGTAGGCCAGGAAGCCCGGTGCTAAGGAGGTGCCCTCATTGACGTACACAAAGGCAAGTCCGATTATGGCGTTGGGCTTGACGTCGTAGTAGCGGCATTTGCTCCACATTTCCTGCACTAAATTCGCAAGCGCCACCTTGTCATTACCCTGACGCGCTGTATAGGCACCGGCCGACACGGCCGACCAAACCTTCAGCACGTTGTGGCCGGGAACATTCTGACCTGTGATACAGGTTATCCGCACCTTCTTGCGCATAGTTTCAACGGAATCGTCGGTTAATCTCGGCGGCTTTGCGCTCGGCAATGCGGCGCGCTTCGGCTTCGGAGTCTGCCGGCGGGAAGGAAGACTTGGGAGGAATGACAACGCGGGTACCGGGAGCTATGCGGTCTGGATGGCCAAGGATGTCGGAGTTTGCCTCGTAGATGTAGACCCAGTAGATTTGGGCGCCATAATGGCGGCGAGCCATCGACGACAGATAGTTTGTCGGACTGACCGTCTCATAAATGGGCTCTTCGGGCGCAGGCTCAGCGGGGGCAGGAGAAGCGGGCGGCTCCTGCTCGGCGACGGCGTTTTGGGTCGGCAGCTCGGCTTGGTCCCCATCCTCCTGGTCTGCGGCGATAACTTCCTGTTCTTCTATGGCCGGCTCTTCATCCGGGAGCGAAACGTCCACGGTAAGCCCGAACCAAAGGCCTACGGCAAGACCGACCAAAAGACCGACTGCGATAATCCAGCCCCATGCGCTCTTGCGGCGCGGAGGCTGCGGCAGATAGCCAGTGCTCTCCTCTTCCTCGTCCTCTTCCGGGAAGGAAGGTACAACCGGCTCAGCAACCTCATCAGCCAAAGGCTCGGGAGCTGGCTCCGGCTCAGGGATGGGTTGAGGCGCGGATGCGTGTTCCGGTTCCGGTTCAGGGATGGGTTGAGGCGCGGGAGAGGGTTCTTCTTGAACCGGAATTTCCTCTTGGGCCGGTTTTTCATCTTCAAGGTCGGAGGGTGTCAGGCCGGGCGCAAGCTCAACGGCTTCAAAGATTGAAAAAGGCTTGTTTGCCTCGCCTGCCACAACCTCATCGGGACGGAAAAGCACCGTAGGCGCCGAGGTACCGTCAGCGCCGGCATACCGCACAAAAGTGCCGATGCCGGGAATGGTCACCGAGGCTCCGTCGCCTTCCGAAGCGAGTCCTTCGGCAAGGCACGCAAAAAACTCACGCAAAAAGCGGCGGCTTGTATTGCTGTCGGCGCCTGTCACTTCGCCCAGGCGCACTATGAGTTGCGAAAGGTTAATTGTTTCATTCATGGCGCAGACGTTTTACAAGCATAGCACCGGGAGTGAATTCGACGACTACCTCGGGAGGGAGGATTATGCTCGCGCCTGTCGAAAGATCCGTACTCACCGCATCGGGTTGAACGCGGGGCGTAAAAGTTCCGAAAGTCGGAATGGCTATAGTGTCCATATCCGCCATACTCTGACGCACAACGAGTCCGAGACCCTTGGTAAGAGCCTCAACATCGGCCACCGGTCGGTCAAGCTTTTCGGCCAGACGCCGTCTGAATTGCTTATAGTCCATGGTGTGTATTAGCTAAGTGACCCACAAATTTAATCATTAATTTTGAAAGTAGAAAACCGAAAACGCAAACGCCGCCCTTCCTCAGCGGGAAAGGCGGCGCTGTTATGGCATCGGAGTCGGGTCATTGACGGCCTACTCCGCGAAAAGTAACGTCTCGGTCGCCGATTTCGGCGGTGAGCATTGAGTTGTGGTGTACTTTGATGTCGTCCATTCGGCGGTACTGATTGAACTGCTCTCTCAGTGCGGGGGTTAGGAGCACACGCCAGCGGGCGGCGGTTGCGGCTGTCAAGCTGTCGAGAGAGGATGTTTCGGCGCCGGTGAGCACGTTGTCGTTGTAGACCACTCCGTCGGGGTCGACGGTAACGGTGAGCGAAGACGGGTCGATGGTGATGAGAATATCGTCGTCGTCGCCATCTTCATAGATGTAAGTGCCGGTAGCGGAAGCTGTGGCAGCCACCGACACTTCCCAAGGCTGCTCGATGCTGCCGGAAGAAGTGCCCACGCCCTGGTGGAGTTCTATTACGGCAGTGAGGCTAACCTGACCCGGAGTGCGTCGGTTCTCCACGGGAGTGAAATCCAGAGTAACGGTTGAAGTTGCGTCGCTGGCGTCGGCAACGACGATACGTTCGGGAGCTGCCTCCCACGCACCGGCAAGGCTTTGGGTACGGGAGCATGAGGAAATAACGCATATTGCGCCAAGCACTGCAAGTGTGCCGAAGAATGTGGGTGTGATGAATTTCATTTCCGGTTGGTGTTAATGTTTATTTTCAAAACACTCAGCCCGTTAAAAAAGTTCACACAAAAAAGCGGCTGCGCCGGAAAAAAGATCCTGCGCAGCCGCCTGTGGGGTTTCGGACGATGGATTATTTATCCTTGTGCTCGTATTTGAGGGTCATCGAGGGCTGGTCGCACACCTCTGCGGGGCCGAAGTACTGGATGGGGCCGGGATACATGTAGCAGGTGTTGTGCGCCCAGGTGTCGCGCTGGGAAGCGAAGCGCTGGAAGGGAGCGCCGTCGAGGCGCACGAGGGCTTTCTGGATCACGGGCTTGTCTTCGGCGTTGCGGCGCTCGATGTTCATCATCATGGTGATGGGTATACCGCCGGGGATCCACTGCACAGCAGGTTTGACCAGGTTGCGAACGGCGCTCATATATCCGGTCACGCCGGCGTTGATGAGAGCAGCGGCGTTGTAGCCCAGAGAGTAGCAGTAGTCAGCGTCGAAGTTGGAGGGGTCTGCGCAGCGGCCTTCGTATCCGAAGAAGTGGTGCAGGCTGGAGAACTTGCCGCCGTTGGCAGCGAACGAAGGAGTGGCAGCCAGCTTGGCGGCAACAAGTTCGCTGAGGAGTTTCTCGGTTTCGATGAGCGAAACCTGTACGTTGCCATGGGGGTCGCGGTCGAGCATGAGCTGTCGTGCAACGCTTTCGGGAAGTTTGCGCAGAGCGGCAACGTTTGCGGCATCGAGGTTGGAGAGGATGAACTCTGAGAGCTGCTCATTGTCCATAGCGCTAACCTTGTCCTTATTGGCGCCAAGGAGCTCGTTGAGCTCGCGGATGAGCTTCTTGTATTCGGGGATGAACTCAATGAGACCTTCGGGCACGAGGACGGTGCCGAAGTTGTTGCCGTCGGCGGCACGGTCGGCCACAATGCCGGCAATGTAGTCGACAATCTGGTCGAGGCTCATGTTTTTCTCCTCGATTTCCTCAGAGATGAGGCATATGTTGGGCTGGCACTGCAGAGCGCACTCCAGGGCGATGTGGCTTGCGGAGCGGCCCATGAGCTTGATGAAATGCCAGTATTTCTTGGCAGAGTTGCAGTCGCGCTGTATGTTGCCGATAACTTCGGAGTAAACCTTGGTTGCGGTGTCGAAGCCGAAGGAGGTTTCAATTTGTTTGTTCTTGAGGTCGCCGTCGATGGTCTTGGGGCAGCCGATCACCTGTACGCCGGCACCGGTGGCCTTGTAGTACTCGGCCAGCACAGCGGCGTTGGTGTTGGAGTCGTCGCCGCCGATGATTACAAGAGCGGTTATCCCGAGCTGACGGAGGATTTCGAGACCCTTGTCGAACTGTTCCTTCTTTTCGAGTTTTGTGCGACCGGAGCCGATGATGTCGAAGCCGCCGGTGTTGCGGTACTCATCGATGATTGGAGCTGTGAGCTCGATGTATTTGTGGTCCACGAGGCCGGAGGGACCCATTAGGAATCCGAAGAGACGGCTGTCGCGGTTGATTTTCTTGATACCGTCGAAGATACCGCTGATAACGTTGTGACCGCCGGGGGCCTGACCTCCGGAAAGGATAACGCCAACGTGGAGGGGTTTTCCGGGAGCGGGGGAGGGGTTCTTTTCGAAGTGGATTTCAGGCAGACCGTAAGTGTTGGGGAAAAGGGCCTTTATGGCTTCCTGGTCGGCCACGGATTCAGTTGCGTGGCCTTCAACCACTTTAACGGGGGCAGTGAGCACAATGGGCAGCTTGGGCTGATAAGCGGCGCGTGCTTTCTGAAGAGCGCTCTTTTTCATTTATAGTGACGGATGTTTGGTTGTTTTAAAGTTTTCGCAAAGTTCGCAAAAAAGTATGAGAAAGCGGGGTCTAAAAATGTGAATAAGTGTTTATTGGGCTTATTCCATCTTTGTTATCCTCCGAAGTTGTCGTAGTGTATCTGTTCGGGATCCACACCGAGCGAGTCGAGCATGCCGTTGACGGCGTTGCTCATCGGGCCGGGGCCGCACATGTAGTATTCGATGTCCTCGGGGTTGTCGTGGTTTTTGAGGTAGTTGTTGTATATTACCTGGTGCACGAAGCCCGGGGTGTACTCCACTCCGGCGGCATCGGCTGCCGGGTCGGGACGGTCGAGGGCGAGGTGGAACTTGAAGTTGGGGAACTCTTTTTCGAGTTTGAGGAAGTCGTCAAGGTAGAAAACTTCGTTGAGGGCACGTGCGCCGTAGAAGAAGTTCATCTTGCGGTCGGTGGTCTTGAGCGTCTTGGTCATATGCATGATCTGAGCACGCAGCGGGGCCATACCGGCGCCGCCACCAATCCACATCATCTCGGCTTTGGAGTCGAAAATGGGGTGGAAGTCGCCGTAAGGACCGCTCATCACCACCTTGTCGCCGGGTTTGAGCGAGAAGATATAGCTTGAAGCGATGCCGGGCATGACGTCCTGGAAGCCGACTTCGGGCTTTGGCTTCATGGGTGGTGTGGCGATGCGCACGGTGAGCATTATTCGGTCGCCCTCGGCGGGATAGTTGGCCATGGAGTAAGCTCGCACGGTGGTCTCTGTGTTCTTGCAGTGCAGGTGGAAGAGGCCGAATTTCTCCCATGCCGGAAGATACTGCTCGCCGATGAGGCTGCGGTCGATGTCCTTGCCGTAGTCCATCTCAAAGGGCGGTATTTTAATCTGCGCGTAGGAGCCGGGCACGAAGTCCATATGCTGGCCCGGAGGAAGCGCCACAATAAATTCTTTGATGAAGGTGGCCACGTTGCGGTTCGAGATTACCTCGCACTCCCACTCTTTGACATCGAGAGCAGCCGCGGGAACCTTTATTTCCATATCGGATTTCACCTTGACCTGGCATGCCAGTCGCCAGTTGTCCTTGATTTCCTTGCGGGTGAAGTGCACGGCTTCGGTTGGCAGAATCTCGCCGGCTCCGGAAAGCACCTGCACGCGGCACTGCCCGCAGCTTCCCTTGCCACCGCAGGCCGAGGGGAGAAATACATTTTGTGAGGCCATGGTGCTGAGCAGCGGCTTTCCGGCCGGTGCGGTAACCTTGCGGTCGCCGTTGACGGTGATTGTGACGTCGCCGCTCTGCACGAGATATTTCTTGGCCACCAGAAGCACTATTACCAACAGAAGGGTAACACCGAGGAAGAAACCGACGCCGGCCAGAAGGGTGAGCCAGCCCTGCGGTGTCAGGGCCGCAGGTAGCATGTATGAGATGACTGTCATAGTTTTATGCCGAGGAAGCTCATGAAGGCGATGCCCATCAGAGCGGTTATGATAAAGGTTATGCCCACCCCGCGCAAGGCCGGGGGAATATTTGAGTAGGTGGCAATGCGTTCTCGCACGGCGGCCACGGCCACTATAGCCAGCAGCCATCCCAGACCCCATCCTCCGCCGGCGCAGACTGCGGTCCATACGCTGCCGAAGTCGCGCTGCTGCATAAAGAGCGAACCGCCCAGAATGGCGCAGTTTACGGCTATCAGCGGTAGGAAGATGCCCAGCGAGGCGTAGAGAGCCGGGGTGTATTTCTCGACGGCCATCTCCACGAGCTGGGTCATGGAGGCAATGACGGCAATGAAGACTATCAGCGAGAGGAAGCTGAGGTCGACGGTGTCGAACTCAGGACCCAGCCAGGTCAAGGCGCCCGGACTCAGCACGTAGGTGTTGAGCAGGTAGTTGATGGGCAGGGTGATGACGAGCATGAATGTCACGGCGATGCCCAGTCCGAAGGCGGTTTTCACGTTCTTGCTCACTGCAATGAACGAGCACATGCCCAGGAAGTAGGCAAATATCATGTTGTCGATGAATATCGACCTGAAGAACAGATTCAGATTGTCCATTGATGATGTGGTTTGCTGCAGTGTTGAACGTTATTTTTCCTGAAGGTCTTTGTTGACGCTTCGCTGCACCCAGATGATGCAAGCCACCACGATAAGTGCCATGGGCGGCAGAATCATCAGGCCGTTGTTGACGTATCCACCTTCGTAAGCAGCCTGCGGGATGACTTGATGCCCCAGAAGGGTGCCGCTGCCGAGCAGTTCGCGGAAGAAGGCCACGATGACGAGGATTATGGTGTAGCCGATGCCGTTGCCGACGCCGTCGAGGAAGGAAGGCCAGGGACGGTTGCCCATGGCGAAGGCTTCGAGACGACCCATCAGGATACAGTTGGTGATAATCAGGCCGATGAACACGCTCAGCTGTCGGCTGACGCTATAGGCGTAAGCCTCAAGGAGCTGGCTGACGATGACCACCAGGCCGGCGACCACGACGAGTTGCACAATGATGCGTATATTGGTCGGTATGGTGTTGCGTATCAGAGAGATGATGACGTTGCTGAAGGCGAGCACGGCGATGACGGAGATCCCCATCACTATGGCAGGTTCCAGTTTTACCGTCACCGCGAGCACGGAGCAGATGCCCAGCACCTGCACCACTACGGGGTTGTCCTTCGAGAAGGGATTGAAGAACACGGACTTATTGTTGATTTTTTCTGCCATAATCAGAGCGTTTTAAGAAAATTCTGATAAGGGGTGAGGCAATTGTCGATCATAGCGCCCACACCGCGGCTGGTAATGGTGCCTCCGGAGATGCCGTCGACGTAGTCTTCGTCGCCTGCGGGGTGTTGGCCGGCCTTGACGACTGCAACGGGCATAAATACACCGTTTTTAAAGAGATGGCAGCCGCGGAACTGGTCGGAGAAGGCCGGTTTCTCTATTTCGGCGCCAAGACCCGGCGTCTCGCCCTGGTGGGCGAAGTAGGCGCCGTAGATGGTGGAGCCGTCGGCGTCGACGCTGATGTAGCCCCAAATAGGCCCCCAAAGGCCGGCACCGTAGATTGGCAATATGTACTTTTTGGCCCCGTCAGCCAGAGTGCAGACGAATACCGGGAGCTCTCGCCCGTCTGCCGGAGCGGCAGCCTGCTGTTGAACATTCACAGCGAAAGCGTCGCCGCCGGGTATGGTCTGCCCGGCTTGGTCGACTACGCAGGTTTCAGTGATAAATCGCGTGTAATAAGCCGAGATGCTGTCCTGCGGCGGAAAGATATTCACGCTGGCGAGTATCTGGCCCATTTTGGCAGCGTTGGCGTTCTCGATTTGTTTGTCTTTGAGGGAGATGGAAGTCAGAGCGAGAGCCGAGCCGACAACCACCACCAGTACCACTATATATATTATGGTATAGAGTTTGCTTTCCTTGTTGATCATGGTCATGCGGTTTTTACTCGGTTAAGGCGCCGACGGATATTGGCGCGCACTACGCACCAGTCGATCAGCGGAGCAAAACAGTTCATAAGCAGCACGGCGAGCATGGCGCCTTCGGGATAACCGGTGTTGTACACTCGGATTATCACAGCCACAACGCCGATGAGGAAGCCGTAGATGTACTTGCCGACTGTGGTACGCGCCGCCGTCACGGGGTCGGTAGCCATGAAGACCGCGGCGAAGGCGAGACCGCCGTAGAGGAGCTGGTCGGCGGGCGCGAGGTAGGCGCAAGGATAGGTGGGCGAGGCGGTTATGTTGGCAATCCAGCCCATGGCCAGTGCGCCGACGGCCACACTGACTATAATGCGCCAGTTGGCTATACCGGCGGCCAGGAGCACAACGGCGCCGATGAGAATGCACAGCGTGGAAGTCTCGCCGAAAGAGCCGGGCATGAGCCCTAAGAAAGCGTCCCAAGTGCTTATTATGTGACCTCCCACGCCTTCCACCACCTGTCCCGGCTCAAACTGCTGTGCCATCTGCCCCAGAGGCGTGGCGCAGCTGAAGCCGTCGGGGGCGGCGGTGCCGTAGCCGAAGGGCGTTCCGGTGGCGACGTATACTTTGTCGCCGCTCATGGCGCCGGGATATGCGAAGAAGAGGAAAGCACGGGCAACCAGAGCCACATTGAGCACGTTGTAACCCGTTCCGCCGAAGACTTCCTTGACGAAGATGACGGAGAAGGCCGTGGCCACAGCGAGCATCCACAGCGGAATCTCCGCCGGGCATATCATGGGAATCAGAATGCCGGTGACGAGAAAACCTTCCTGAATCTCCTCGCGGCGCCACTGCGCAACGGCGAATTCGATGCCCAGACCGACCACATAGGCCACCACCACGCGGGGCAGGATGGTCAGCAAGCCGTAGAGCATCAGATGCCAGAAGGGAAATTCATTGGCACCCAGAGCGAGCCAATGCTGATAGCCGGTGTTGTACATGCCAAAAAGGAAGCACGGCATCAAGGCCAGCACCACTATTATCATGGTGCGTTTGGAGTCCATGCTGTCGTGAATCTGGGCGGCGTTTACCTTGGCGGCGCGCGCACGGGGCGAGTACAGGAAAGTCTCCATGCCGTCGTACACCGAGTGGAACGCATGCAGCTTGCCTTCGGGCTCGAAGGCGGGACGGATGCGGTCCAGATATTGTCGTAACTTTGCCACTTTATGTTGTTTTTCTATTTGCAATTGTGTTTATTCCAGTTCTTTGCGCAGTTTGTCCAAGCCGGCGCGCACAATCTGCTGCAGGGGCAGTTTGGAGGTATCGGCAAACTCGGCCAATGCAAAATCCTCGGGTGCCACCTCGTAGATGCCCAACTCTTCCATACGCTCTATATCGTTTGCCAGAATGGCTTTGATGAGGAATTCCGGAAGGATGTCCATCGGCATCATGCGGTCGTACTCGCCGCTCATAATCATTGCGCGGCGGCCTCCGTTGAGGCGAGCGTCCGGGCGGAACACTTTCTTGAGGAAGCTCAGGGGGAAGCTGCGTGAGGTGCTCATCTTCGAGGGGCTCAGCGAGGCCCAGCCCATAAATTCGTCGACATCGTCGCCCTCGGCGATGACTGTTATCTGCCGATAGGGAGCGCGAAGGAAAGACTCATCGCTGTCGTCGACCACTGTGCCGGTGAGCACATTTCCGCTGATGATTCGCTTGTGGCGTCCGTCGTCGCAGAGGCGATTTTTCAGCAGGGGTGCTATCTGAGCGCCGGCCAGAGTGATGAGCCTGCATGGAGCGGCGACTTCGGGGCCGGCCACAGCCACTTCGACGGAGGTGTCGACCTCGCCCGTCTCAAGCAGGCGCCCGATGCGGAGAAGTACGTCCCAGTCCATCGTCCAGACGTTTTCGCCTTTGTTGACAGGCTTAATGTTTGCAATCTGCACACCGATGTTACCCGCAGGATGAGGACCATCGACAGCCACCATTTCAGCACCGGCAATTGCAGGCCAGACGGCGGAGGCGCTGTGGCTGATATAGACCTTACCTTCAGTCAGCGAAGCCAGGGCAGCGACGGCTTTTGCAGCCCGTGCGGCTGTGGCGGGATTAGGAGCTTCTACGGGCAGCTCGAGCGGCGCAGTGCGTAAGGCGGTCACGAAGATGTCGCGCACTTTTTCGTTGACATCGGGAACGATGTCGTAGGGGCGTTTGCGCATCATAGCCAGCAGGCCGGAGTTGGCCAGCAACTTGCGGAAGGCGTCGCCCGAGGCGGCATTTTCGAATTTGAGGGCGTCGGTGCCGCTCACTTCGACCTCCACACGCAGTATGCGTCGGCGCTCGCCGCGAACCACAGCGCGCACAGTTCCGGCAGCCGGCGAGATGAGTTTTACTTCGGTATTAGTTTTGTGGTATAGCAGCGCCGAGCCGCGCAGAACGCTGTCGCCCACCGCCACGGCGGTCTTTGGCACGAAGCCGGGGAAGTCCTCCGGACAGATTGCCACGACTGCCGTTTTAACCTCCGTAGGAGCGGCTCCGGCCGGCACAGCACCGGCCAAGGGGAGGTTCAGTCCTTTTTTTAATGTGATTTTCATTGAGAAAATATGCACACGGGTCTTAAGGCCCGAAATGTCAGTTCAGGTAAACAATGTGCAAAGTTAAGAATTTTAGCCAAAAAAACTTAAATGCAAAAGCGAAAGTATGAAGCCCGCTTAACAACCTTTAACTCGTCTGTCGCCCGAGTACCTGTTGTCCTTCACGATATTCGACGATAGAGGGCCGAGATGTCCTTCCGGCGCCCGAAGATGGTTATGAAGTCGCCTTCCTCGCAGCACACGGCCGGGCTGACGGTCAAGGGTCTGAGCACAGTTCGGTCCATACCGAGCACATTGGTGAGCTTTGCGGGGCGACTGGCACCCACAAGGCTGATGCCGAATTCTTTGTCGAGATTAAATTCGGTGTACGCCATCCCGACGAAGTAGCGCGGGGCGGGGAAAGAGGCCACTACCCTCTCACTGTCGATCTGCATGCTGCGCGTGCCCGGACCAAGCTCGAATTCGTGGGTGAGGTCGGCGGCTGCTCGCTGCTCGGGGGTGAGAATGCGGTCGATGTGGAAGCCCTGGAGTATGGATTCGTGGATGTAGTCGGTGGCGCGCGCATAGATGTGGGTCACGCCGGCCTTTTTGAGCAGAGCTACCGTGCGGATTGAGGCACCGAAGTTTTCGCCGATGGCCACCACGACCACGTCGACATTTCGCAGGGGCAACACAGCCAGCGAAGTCTCCTCGGTGGAATCAATGAGATATACGGTTGAGATATAGTCCTTTATGTCGTCGATGCGCTGCTGGCAGCAGTCGGCGCCAATCACTTCGTGGCCGAGGTCGGTGAGGTCGCGGGCGAGGTTGTCGCCGAATATTCCGAGTCCTATAATGAGATAACGCATATAAATCGGGGTTTCAAGAGATTATCACTTCGTCTGCCGGGAAATGGCCGGAGGTGTCGGAGCTTTTGTGGACCAAGCCTACCAGCACCGACAGCAGCCCGACCCGGCCCAGGAACATTGCCGCTGAGAGCAGAATTTTGGAGGTTGGCGAAAGGTCGGCGGTGATTCCCAGCGAGAGCCCGTTTGTTGTCACGGCCGACACACATTCGAATACCACGGCTTTTAGACTCAGAGCCGGCTCGGCGATAACGACGGCAGCGGTGAAGGCCACCAGAGTAATCACCGACAGCACAATGGTGCCATTGGCGCGCCGAACTGAGTCGATGGAGATTCGGCGGTTGAAGGCAGCCACACCCCGGTTGTTGCATATGAGGGAGCGGAGATTCAAAAGAGCTGTGCTGAAGGCGTTTACCTTGATACCTCCCGCCATCGACTGCGATGAGCCACCTATCCACATCAAAAACATCAGTATCAGCAAGGTAATGTTGAGAAAACCTGCCGGATTGATGGGAGCGAAACCCGCCGAGCGAGTGGTGGCGGAATAGAACATGCTTTGAATCACCTGCTTGCTGGTGGCCATGCCTTCGAGGCTATGATGCCTTTCCAGAAGGAAAAAGGCCGAAGCGCCAACAATGAAGAGAGTCACGGTGGTTGCAAGCACAATTTTTGTGTTTAGGTCGTAGATGTGGACGCGCCGCCGTTTCGCAGGGCGTCGTAGAATGAAGTCTTTTAAGTCCACGAGGTATTGGAAAAGAGCGTCTTTGAAGTTTACCAGAATGGGAAAACCGATGCCACCGGCGAATATCAGCACAGTCATCACCAGGTAGAACAGCTGATTGCCTCGGAAGAGGGCCGGATTGGCCAGCCCGTCGGGGATTGTGCTGAGGCCGGAATTGGTGAAGGCGGCGATGGCGTGAAAGGCGGCGCAGCCTATGCGTTCGGCCGTGGTGGCGCATAACCCTGCCGGCAGCGTGAAATATATACCCACTGCACCGATGGCCTCCACGCATAGCGTAAATGCCAGAATATAGAGCAACATCGGGATGAGAGCGCCCATACTCTTGGAGTAGATGAAGTCCCTCATCAGCAGCTGATTGTAGATGCTGGGGCGGCCGGTGAAGAAGAGGGAGAAGAAACTTGTGAAGGTTAGCACGCCCAAGGCACCTATTTGCATAAGAATGGCCAGCACCCACCAGCCCATAGAGGTGAAGGCAGTAGCGACGTCGACAGTGGTAAGCCCGGTCATACTCACCGCACTGGATGCCACAAAAAGAGCGTCGACGAAGCCCATCGGCCCGTTGTGACACCGCGGCAGCATAAGCACAAAAGCCCCGGCCAATATAAAAACCACGAAACTGCCCGACAGAATTAGCGAGGGGTTTGTGCGCCTGCCCAGCATCTGCATCACCCCACCGCAAATCTCCGCCACGGAGTAGATCAGGATGGCAACGAAGAAGAAACGGCGGTGGAAAACCCAACCGAGCATATGCAAATCGGCAAGACGGGGAAAGAAGGTTGGCAACACGGTGAGAACGATCATGCCGTCGGCCACGATATGAACCCACCCTGTCAGGCCGCGCGGGCGGGGACGAAAAAAAACGTCGACTCCAATGCCGAGCACGAACACAGCCTGCGAGATATGCAGCAGCCGCATTATTAAGGGCTTGTCAATGGCATCATTGTCGAAGCCGAAGTACACAAGCAGGCACACAACGGCAACCACGGCGCCCAGAAAGGCAACTACACCCATAATGGCGTCGAGCGCGCCCCCGAAACGCTCCAGACGGTGTCGGGCGCGATAGACAGCGCCTTGGTTTATGCCAAGGCGCTTGGCCAGTGTTCCGGCAATGCGATGAATAACCTCGTGCATGTCATGATAACAATCTCGGCGCGCTTTTTGTTAGATAGGGCGTTAACATTTCAAAAAAGCACTTGCCGTGAGCGACTTTTTTGTTAATTTTGGGGTGGAATCGCCTTGCGTTTTCCTTTACGTTCTAATTTGTTGTGTATAAACCGATGAATATCAAAAAGATACTTGCATGGACCGGTATTTCGGCCATAATCGCCGGAGGTGCTGTTTTCGGTGTTTGGCACATCTATATGCATGCTGAATACTCCGGTCCGGCAACCTCGGTGCGGATTCCGGCCGACGCCACCTCAGAGGCCGTTCGCGACAGCCTCGAAGTCCTCGGCTCCTACGGCCGAAAAGCTTACCGCCTTTGGAAACTCCAGGACGGCACGGCCATCCGCGCCCACGGATACTATGCCGTCGACTCCGGTCTGAGAGCCTTCGACCTTGCCCGGCGCATGGCTATGGGGCGCCAGACTCCGCTTAGGGTCACCTTCAACAATCTGCGCACTTTCGGGCAGCTTAACGGGGTCCTGTCTCGCCGTCTTGAGGCCGACAGCGCACGTTTCGCTGCCGGCGCCGACTCCGTGCTTGCACCGCGCGGCTTTACGCCTGAGGAATATGCCGCCGCCGTGCTTCCCGACACCTACGAATTCTACTGGACGGCTTCGCCCGAACATGTTTTTGAGGTTCTTGCCGACCACCGCACCGGATTTTGGACGCCTGAGAGACTTGCCAAGGCGCAGGCTCTGGGGCTTTCGCCCGAGCAGGTGGCCACCGTAGCCTCAATAGTCGAAGAAGAGACCAACAAGGCAGATGAGCGCGGAAAGGTGGCGCGGCTCTACCTCAACCGCCTGCAGCGCAACATGCCCCTGCAGGCCGACCCCACGGTTAAATTTGCACTTGGCGACTTCTCCCTGCGGCGCATCACCGGCGAGCACCTTGCTGTGCAGTCGCCCTACAACACTTACGTCAACCCCGGACTGCCGCCGGGTCCCATCAGGATTGCGGAGGCTGCCACCCTCGATGCCGTGCTCAACGCTCCGGACCACAACTTCCTTTATATGTGCGCCAAGCCCGACTTCTCCGGCTACCACGACTTTGCAACCACCTACGACCGACACCGCATAAACGCTGCCCGCTACCACCGCGCGCTCACAGCACGCGGCATCTGACAGACTGGCACAATTTTTGCATGTAAAGCCTCAATTAACATGAATAAAATCCTAAAAGCAGCCGGCACAGCCGCGCTCCTGCTCTCCGCAATAAATATGACACAGGCTCAAAATCCTTTCAGCGCCGCCTCGGCCGGCGCTCTGGGCACGCCCCGCTTCTCGCTGGTCAACGACAGCGTGTGGGAACCGGCCATTGATGCCGCACTGGCTTCGGCACGCGCCGAAATCGACTCTATCGCCACCTCCGGCCAGGCTCCGACTTTCCAAAACACCATAGTGGCGCTCGAAAACGCCGGCGGCGACCTCGACCGAGTGCTCAATGTGTTCTATCCTCTGCTCAGCGCCGAAAGCTCCGATGCGATGATGGAAATAGCAATGTCCACCTCGCAGAAACTCAGCGACTACTCCACTTCGTTAGTTCTCAACCGGCCCCTGTGGGAGCGAGTGGAGGCAGTCTACAACGGACGCGACGCCCTCGGACTCAACCCCGAAGACTCCATGCTGCTGCAGAAGACCTACGACAGCTTCGCCCTCTCCGGCGCATGCCTCGAAGGCGACGACCGCGAGGAGTTCCGACGCATAAGCGCCGAACTTTCCGAGCTCACCACGCGCTTCGGCCAAAATGTGCTCCGCGAGTTGAACACATATAAGATATATCTCACCGCCGACGACCTCGAAGGTCTCACACCGACAAGCATCGCCCAGGCCGCCGAAGCCGCCAAGGCCGAAGGCCGCGAAGGAGAGTATCTCTTCACGCTCGACCAGCCGGTCTACATGGCATTCCTGAAAAACTCGACGCGCCGCGACCTCCGCGAGCGTATGTACCGCCTGTACACGGGGCGCAACACCTCCGGCGAATTTTCCAACCTGCCCGTCATAACCCGCATCGCCGAGTTGCGCCGCCGCGAAGCACAGCTGCTGGGCTCGCCGACCTACGCCGACCACTCTCTGCAGCGCACCATGGCCCGCAACCCGCAGGCCGTCTACAGTCTGCTCGACCGCCTGCGCGACGCATACCGCCCCGCCCTGCAGGCTGAGATGTCCGAGCTGACCGAGTTTGCATCCAATCTGGAGGGGCACCCCGTCGAAATCAAGCCCTGGGACTACTCCTACTACTCCAACAAGCTCAAAACCGCCCGCTACAACTTCGACGAAGAGGCTCTGCGCCCCTACTTCGAGCTCAACAACGTCATCGACGGCGTGTTCGGCCTCGCAACCCGCCTGTACGGTCTCACCTTTACCCGCAACGACTCCATCGAGGTGTACCACCCCGACGTCAAGGCATTCGAGGTGCACGATGCCGACGGAAGCTATCTCGGCGTTATCTACACCGACTTCTTCCCCCGCCCCACCAAGCGTCCCGGTGCTTGGATGACAAACTTCAAAGAACAGTTCGTGGCGGCCGACGGCTCCGACTCCCGTCCTTTCGTGAGCATCGTGATGAACTTCACCAAGCCCACCGCCGACACACCCTCCCTGCTTACGCCTTACGAGGTGGAAACCTTCCTCCACGAGTTCGGCCATGCCCTCCACGGACTGCTGGCATCCTCGCACTACGCTTCGCTTTCGGGCACGAACGTCTATCGCGACTTCGTCGAGCTGCCCTCGCAGTTCAACGAAAACTTCCTGACTGAGCGCGAGTTTCTGGACGGCTTCGCCCGCCACTATCAGACCGGCGACCCCATTCCGCAGAATCTCGTCGATGCTTTGGTAGCGTCCTCGCGCTACGGTGCCGCTTACTCGTGCATGCGGCAGCTTGGCTTCGGCTATCTGGATATGGCCTGGCACACCACTACTGAAAACGTAGCCGACCCCGCCGATTTCGAGCGCCGTGCCACCGAAAGCGTCCAAATATTCGCGCCCGAGGAGGGCTCGCTGATGTCGCCCCAGTTCAGCCATATCTTCTCCGGAGGCTACGCCGCCGGCTACTACAGCTACAAATGGGCCGAAGTTCTCGACGCCGACGCCTTCGCCTTCCTTAAGGAGCACGGCATATTCGACCGCGCCACCGCCGACAGCTTCCGCCGCAACATACTCATGCGGGGCGGCACGGAAGATCCCGGCGAGCTCTACCGCCGCTTCCGCGGTCAGGACCCCGGCATTGAGGCGCTTCTGGTGCGCGACGGCATCCTCCCCGAGCCCCAGCCTCACGTGGCCCGTCCGAAGGTCGACTGAAACCACGTCTGCCATGCGCCTGAGCCCGGTTTTCAGTGTTCCAGCACGCGTCTATGCCCGCGCCCTCGGCCTGCGTCTTCTGCGCCGGTGGGCGTGGCTCCCCGCGCTGGCAACTTTGGGGCTGCTGGGTTTGTCATTCCGCGATGTGCGTTTTGCCTACGTTCTTCTGATGACTTTGTTTGTGGTCTATCCTATGCTGCTCACGCTTGGCTGGTTAGCCATCACGGGCAAGCGCCATTTCGTTCGGGCCATGCGTCCCCAGCGCTGGACCTTCGGCAGCGGCGACTCACCGGCGCTTGCGGTTGAGTTTTTCCGCTTTCAAACCGACGATTCCGACGAAATCGGCGAGGCTGTCGAGAATTTTGCCTGCAATGCCGAAGCCATCGAACGCATAGACCGCTCAAAAGGTTATACATATGTATGGCTTCGCGACACCGGCACACCTCTGCTTATCATACCCACCGAGCTGACCCCTCAGCCTGCGGAATAATCCTCTCCTCCCCTCTCCTTACCCAAGCAAGATGACTATAGATACCCTTCATAAAAAATTGTCCGCTATTTCGGAACTCGTAGGCCGCCACTCCAACCGAATGGCTCTGGACCGACTGCGCGAGCTCACGTCGACTGTTCCCGAGCTGGCGTCGTTTGCGCCGTCGCTGGAGGCTCTGGAGCAGAAGTACTACTTCATGCTCCGCTTTCTGGATAGCACTTCGCCCTTTGAGGGCCTTGGCGCCGAACTTCAGGCGACAGAGAAGTCGCTTCGCGGCATCATGGACAGCATGCTCCTGGCCTTCCGCACGGCCAACGACCCCGGGCAGTATTTTGCTCAGCTAAGGTTCCAGAAAGCGCGCCCCGAGGAAACTCTCGAGAGCCTCTTCGCCGACTATATCGAAGAAAGCAAGCGACTCAGCGCCGACCCCGCCGTCTTGACCGACACTCGCACTCGGGCCACACTGGAGCGCATCGCATCCGACATCTTCATGCATATCTGGACCGAGCCGGCTCTCACTCCCGACCGCGCCGATACTCTGCGCTCGCTGATTTTCGACCCCGACATTCCGGAATACGACCGTGAGATGTGGCTAAATGCAGTCGGCATTGCCGACGTGGCCGACCCGGGGCGAATAAATATTCTCCTTGATGCATACCATAGCGGCGAAACGCGCATTTCGGTAGCTGCCCTGATGTGGTTGGTGCTGGCTATTGCGCGTCCTGAATTCTATAGCCTCGACCGCGAGTATTGTGGGAGCGTACTCGCCAAGCTTCGAGAAAAAGCTCCTGACATACTCGCCATGGCCGCCGGGCTATGCCGCACGGCTGTGGGCAGCGACCCCGCAAACGAGGAAATGATTCGCGACCTGGGGCGTATGAGCGCCGGCATGGCCGAGAAGCTCGGCAACGCCGACCCGCAGTCGCCCGAAGAGCTCGAAAGCGCCCTCAACGACATCCCCGACGGCTACTACGACAAGATGCGCGCCTTCGCCGAGGCTCAGCAGCGCGGCGACGACGTCTACGCAAGTACCATAGGCCGCATGCGCCACTTCCCCTTCTTCCGGCGGCTGCCGGAGTGGTTCGCTCCATTCCACATAGACCGCAGCGAGCTGGCAGCGGTGGTCGACAGCGAGGGAGTCGGCATGGCCACTCTTCTGGAGAAGATGCACGCGCTGTGCGACGGCGATAAATATGCCCTTGTCCTTTCCCTGTCGCAGGCCCCGGAGAGCATGCGCTCGGCCATGCTGGGCAATGCCTATGAGTCGATTTCGAACCTTTCCGCGACGGAGGAAGGCGCCGAGATGATGCGGGCTCTCGAGGGCGACATGCCGCGCCGCGAGGCCATTGCAAATGTTGTCAAAGGACTTTCGCGCTTCCTCAAGCACAGTTCCATGGCGCGGGAGACGGACATACCGCGCAGCGCCACTCCGATTGTCGACGCCATTCTGAGGCTCTTCGAGGGTGACCTCCCGGAGGGCTTCGAGGAGTTCGCCGACGGCCTTGCCGCCTCGGGCTCTCTCGACAACGCGGTGGCCTGTTATTCGGCCCTTGTGGTTGAATATCAGAACGCCGACGCCACTCCCGGAGCTGACCTGGCGCGGGTGCTGGCCAAAGCGGGCACAGCTTGCCTTAAGGCCAATATGACAGAGCGAGCCCAACTCTATTTCGAGCGAGCGCTTGATGCCGGCGACACCTCAATAGAGACAGCCATGCATCTGGCCGACATTCTTATCAGGGATCCCTACTCGCTATATATGGACGAGGTGGAGATTTCGTCGCGCCACACTCCCGTGTCGGTCCTCGAACCCCATTCTGAGCAAAACTCGGGCAACCCCGACTTCCTGCGCCTTCTCGGTGAGGCCCACAGCCATATGGGGAACCACGCAAAAGCGGCCGAAACTTTTTTTAACCTGAACTTTATTCTGCCTGCCGACGACTACACCGCCAAGCGCCCTCTGGCCGAGGAACTCATTTCCTGCGGCGAATTCGAAGAAGCCGTGCAGGTGCTCTCCGACGTGCCCGACCTGGAGAAGGAAGTCGAAATATCGGTGCTCCTCGCCTCCGCGCTCTGGTGCACCGGCGCACGCGATGCCGCCATACGCACTCTGATGACAGCTCTGCCTGCTGCCGACGGCGACACCCGGCGCCTGCGAAACCTTCTGGCCCACGCCGAGCTGCGGCTGCCCGAATCAGCCGACAAAGACCACAGCCTCAACCTTCTGGCCGATATCGTCGACTACAAGGCCTTCGGCTCGCGTTTCGGCAATCTATCCTGAGACCCAACGTAATACAAACTAACAAAACATACATTCTATGGTACTCCAACGCTGGCAGACGGTTCTGCTATTTCTCGCTTTCGTACTGATGACGGTGTTCTGCGTGACGCCCATCGCCTACGATGCCGCCGGAACATCTGTGTTCCCGTGGTTCAACATTCCTTTCCTCATCCTCAACATCGTTGTGGCCCTGCTGCTCTTCATCGACATTTTCCTCTACCGCAACCTGCGTCTTCAGATGCGCTGGTCGGTGGTGATAATGCTTCTTGAGGCAGTCAGCGCGGGTCTCGGCTTCGCAATCGTCTACTGCACCGACGGGCTGACAATGAGCCTTTTCGGACCGCCTTTCGTTGTGGCTGCCCTGGTGCTTACCTGGTTTGGCCGCCGCTTTATGGACAAGGACCGCAAGCTGCTTGCCGCCGCCGACCGCATCCGCTGACATTCCCCTCCCCCCCAATAAAAAAACTCACCAGCCGGTGAGTTTTTTTATTTCATCTGTGCTTGCGGTGCGGTGGCGCCGACCCGAAAAGTTTAGAAATGAGGTCCGGGCGCCCGATGCGATGCAGAGTGCGGGTAATGTCGGCCCGGTAGGCAGGGTCGTACCAGAAGAAGAACTTGCGTTGCTCGAGTTTAGCCTTGGCGTCGGTAGCGGTGAATACTTCCTCGCCGGTGTAGGGGTGTATGCCCGAGTAGTATATCTCGGTGGCCAGCGTCATTGGGGTCGGCGTAAAGTCCTGCACCTGCTCGAGGTGGAAATTGAGCGCCTTTGTCTCGGCGGCGAGTTCTGCCATGTCGACGGGGGTGCAGCCGGGATGGGAGGAGATGAAATAGGGGATGAGTTGCTGGCGCATTCCGGAGCGAGTGTTAATGCTGTCGAATATCTTCTTGAACTCGTGGAAGAGGCCGAATGAGGGCTTGCGCATGAGGTTGAGCACCCGGTCGGAAGTATGCTCCGGGGCCACTTTTAGGCGACCGGAGACATGGTTGAGGATAAGCTCGCGATTATATTCAGCGTTGGCGCGGTCGATTTCGGTATTGCCGGTTCGGTGCATACTCAGGTCGTAGCGCACACCGCTTCCGATGAAAGATTTTCGAATGCCCGGCATGGCGTCGACGGCTCGGTAGATGTCGAGCAGCGGCCGGTGGTCGGCGTTGAGATTGTTGCACGGCTTGGGGTGCAGACAGCTGGGTCGCAAGCATTTGCGGCATATGGAGAGATCCTTGCCGTGCATGGCGTACATATTTGCCGAAGGGCCTCCGAGGTCGCTGATATATCCTTTGAAATCGGGCATACGGGTCACTTGCTCGACTTCCCGAAGTATGCTGTCCTTGGAGCGAGAGGCGATGAACTTTCCCTGATGGGCCGATATTGTGCAAAACGCGCATCCTCCGAAGCATCCTCGGTGAAGGTTGACCGAATGTCGTATCATCTCGTAGGCCGGGATAGTTTTGCCTCGGTAGCGTGGATGAGGGAGACGCGTGTAGGGCAAGTCGAAAGAGGCGTCGATTTCGCCCTGGGTCATCGCCGGCAACATAGGGTTCACCCTCACCACTCGGTCGCCGGTGCGCTGCCAGATAGTTTTGTGGCCCTCCATGCGATTGCTCTCCTGCTCGATGAACTTGAAGTTAGCCGACTGCCGGCGCTTGTCGGCCAGACACTCCTCGAAGGAAACCAGCACGATATTGTCGTCGTCGGTCGCGTCCGGAGCAGCCGCTGCGGGCAGCATGATGGCTGTCTGCCTGAGGTCGGTGATGTCGCCGACATTCTCGCCGGCTTCCAGCCTACGCGCTATTTCGAGCACCGTTTTCTCTCCCATGCCGTAGACGAGGATATCGGCCGGCGCGTCGGCAAGTATGGTGGGCCGAAGACGATCTTCCCAGTAATCATAGTGGCTGAGCCGACGCAGGGAGGCTTCAATGCCTCCAACGACCACGGGGGTCTCGGGAAAGAGGTCTTTCAGAATCTTCGTGTACACCACGCTGGGATAGTCGGGCCGGGCGCCGTGGCGTCCGCCGGGGGTGTAGGCGTCGTCGGAGCGCCTGCGGCGGTTTGCGGTGTAGTGGTTGACCATGGAGTCCATGGCACCCGGGCTCACGCCGAAGAAGAGACGCGGGGCGCCGAACTTGCGGAAGTCGCGCAAGTCGTCCTGCCAGTTTGGCTGTGGCACTATTGCGACCTTATAACCGGCCGCCTGAAGCGTGCGGCCTATCACTGCGGCTCCGAATGCGGGATGGTCTACGTAGGCATCGCCGCTGAAGAGCACCACGTCGACGTAGTCCCAGCCCAGTGCCTTCATCTCCTTCACTGAGGTAGGCAGCCAGTCGGTAGGGCGAAGGGTGTTGTAGTCTACGGCGGCCATTTCAGGATTCCAGTGCCTTAAGTTTGACTTCGAGTTTGATTATTTCGTCGCGCAGGCGGGCGGCAGTGATGAATTCCATTTCCTTTGCCGCCTTCAGCATCTCGGAGCGCTTGGTATTGATGGTGCGCTGCAGTTCGTCGGCATTCATATAGGCCACCACGGGGTCGGCGGCAATGTCGACCGACGTGCTGTACTCAGCCGCGTAGGGCACGGGCTCCCGCGAAGGGCGTCGGCGTTCGCGCTGTTCGCGCTTTTCCTTAGCGCTCAACGGCTTGCCCGGCATAGCGAGGGGAGCGTCGAGGTCGACTTCTTCCTTTTCGAGACCTACAATAGCATTGCGGGCCTTCACTATTGCGGTGGGAGTGATGCCGTTTGCTTCGTTGTAGTCGAGCTGAATCTTGCGTCGCCGTTCGGTTTCGTCGATTGTCTGGCGCATAGAGTCGGTGATTTTGTCGGCGTACATTATCACTTCGCCGTTAAGGTTTCGCGCGGCTCGGCCCACGGTCTGAGTCAGCGAACGGTGGCTTCGCAGGAAACCTTCCTTGTCGGCGTCGAGAATGGCCACCAGCGAAACTTCCGGAAGGTCAAGACCCTCGCGAAGCAAGTTGACGCCGATAAGGACGTCGTATACGCCGGCGCGCAGCCCGTCGAGGATTTTGATTCGATCGAGGGTTTCGACGTCGCTGTGGATATACGCAGTTTTGATACGCATTTTCAGGAAGTACTCGTTGAGTTCTTCCGCCATGCGTTTTGTCAGGGTGGTAACCAGAGTGCGCTCTCCGCGTTCTATGCGCTGACGGATTTCTTCCATCAGGTCGTCGATTTGGTTGAGCGATGGTTTTACGCGGATCAGAGGGTCGAGCAAACCCGTGGGTCGGATAACTTGTTCGGTGACGACACCTTCCACCCGCTCAAGTTCATAGTCAGCGGGGGTTGCGCTCACATAGATGACCTGGTCGGTCATAGTCTCGAACTCCTCGAATTTGAGAGGACGATTGTCGAGGGCTGCCGGCAGGCGGAAGCCGTACTGCACGAGATTTTCCTTGCGGGAGCGGTCGCCGCCGAACATTGCTCGAATCTGAGGCACCGTGACGTGGCTTTCGTCTATTATGGTAAGGAAGTCTTTGGGGAAGTAGTCGAGCAAGCAGAACGGGCGCTCGCCGGGTGCACGCCCGTCGAAGTAGCGCGAGTAGTTTTCGATGCCGGTGCAATAACCGAGTTCCTTGATCATCTCGACGTCGTATGTAACCCGCTCTTCGATTCTCTGGGCCTCGAGCAGTTTTCCTTCCTTCTGGAAGAATTCGATTTGTTTGCCGAGGTCAAGCTGAATCTGTGCCACAGCCGAAGCCTGGCGCGCAGGTGAGGTCACGAAGAGATTTGCCGGGTAGATGTTGAAGCTTTCGTGTGTTCCGAGGTGGGCGTTGTCCTCCGGTCGGATTGTCACCACGCTCTCAACTTCGTCGCCCCAGAATACCACGCGCACCATTATTTCTTCGTAAGCCAGCCGGATGTCGACGGTATCTCCCTTTACTCGGAAGTTGCCGCGCTGCAGGTCGACTTCATTGCGGCTGTAGAGAGCGGCCACAAGCTTGCGGAGGAAGTCGTTGCGGGTAATGCGCATGCCTTTTGCAACTCGGACAACGCCTTCGTTGAAGTCTTCCGGGTTGCCCATGCCGTAGAGACAGCTCACCGACGAGACCACCACCACATCGCGTCGTCCCGAGAGGAGCGCCGATGTTGTTGCCAGGCGCAGGCGTTCTATTTCGTCGTTGACCATGAGGTCTTTCTCGATATATTTGTCGACCGACGGAATATAGGCTTCGGGCTGATAATAGTCGTAGTACGACACGAAGTACTGAACGGCGTTTTCCGGAAAGAACTGTTTGAATTCGCTGTAGAGCTGGGCGGCAAGGGTTTTATTGTGGCTCAGTATGAGCGTTGGGCGCTGCACCTCGGCGATGACGTTGGCCATGGTGAAGGTTTTGCCGGAGCCGGTGACGCCGAGAAGCACCTGAGCGTCGCGACCCTGCCGAATACCTTCGGCAAGCTGGCGTATTGCCTCCGGCTGGTCGCCGGTGGGCTTGTACTGGGAGTTGAGAGTGAACTTCATACTTCAGTTTCAACGCGCGCGAAGTAAGCGCGGTTCAAACTGCAAAATTAACAATTTTTCCTCATCCGGCAATGCAAACGCCTCTTAGGGCAAATCTTTTTTCGGACTACTGGAGCGAACAAATTTCGGGCGGAGGCGTTGTATTCGGTGAAGACGGCATTTTTCTGGCTTCATTAAAAAAGCCCGACAATAAAAAGTACATTGCCGTATGTCCAATGTCCCACGTCCATACCCCTATGGCGTGGGCTTTTGGTTTTTAGGCCTCCCGCCGGGCGAATAAAGTTATCAACAATGTGACATTTTTTGTCGCTCGCCTGTTGCGGCGCTTGCTTTTTTTGTGCAACTTTGCGGAAGTTTTCAACTCCTATCTTCTACCCACCATGAGCCACCCTGAGGTATATACATACGACCAGGTATTCGAAGCAACTCTGAAATATTTCGACGGCGACGAGCTCGCCGCTCGCGTTTGGGCGACCAAATACGCCCTCAAAGACAGCGAAGGCAACTACTACGAGCTTACGCCGGACGATATGCACCGTCGGCTGGCGCGCGAGCTGGCGCGCATCGAGCATAAGTACGCCAACCCGATGAGCGAGGACGATATCTTCGAGCTGCTTCGCGACTTCCGCTATGCCGTGCCTGCCGGGAGCCCTATGGCGGGCATCGGCAACACGCTGCAGACGGGTTCGCTCAGCAACTGCTTCGTAGTCGGTCTTGACGGCAAGCCCGACAGCTACGGCGGAATAATGCGCATCGACCAGGAGCAGGTGCAGCTTATGAAGCGCCGCGGAGGCGTCGGCCACGACCTCAGTCATCTGCGCCCCAAGGGTATGCCGGTGAAGAACTCGGCGCTGACATCGACCGGCCTGGTACCTTTTATGGAGCGTTACTCGAACTCCACCCGCGAGGTTGCCCAGGACGGCCGGCGGGGAGCACTGATGATGACAGTCTCCATCAAGCATCCCGACTCCGAGGGCTTTATCGACGCAAAGATGACCCCCGGCAAGGTGACGGGCGCAAACGTGTCGGTCCGCATCTCCGACGACTTCATGGAGGCAGTGGAGGCCGAAAAGCCTTTCGTGCAACAGTTCCCGATAGATTCGCCCAATCCGGTGGTAACCAAAGAGGTGGATGCGGCGGCTCTGTGGAAGAAGATTGTTGGCAACGCCTGGAAGTCGGCCGAACCCGGTGTTCTGTTTTGGGACACTATACGCCGCGAGAGCGTGCCCGACTGCTACGCCGACCTTGGCTTCGAGACTATCTCCACCAATCCATGCGGCGAGATACCGCTATGCCCCTACGACAGCTGCCGACTGCTGGCCGTCAACCTCTACTCTTTCGTGGTCAATCCATTCACGCCACAGGCCGACTTCGACTTCGACAAGTTGGCAGAGGTAGTCGGCAAGAGTCAGCGACTTATGGATGATATCATCGACCTTGAGACCGAGAAAATAGATACTATCCTGGCCAAAATAGATGACGACCCCGAGCCCGAGGAGGTAAAAGGCCCCGAACGCACCCTCTGGCAGAAGATACGCCGCAAGACCCTCCAGGGACGCCGCACCGGCCTTGGCACAACCGGCGAAGGCGATATGATTGCGGCAATGGGTCTGAAATACGGAACCCCGGAGGCTACCGAATTCTCCACGGAGGTACACCGCCGGGTGGCTCTGGCCGCATACCGCTCGAGTGTGGCGATGGCTAAGGAACGCGGCGCTTTCGCGGTCTTCGACGCAGACCGCGAGGCCGCCAATCCTTATATCAACCGACTCTTTGCCGCCGATCCGCAGCTTGCCGAGGATATGCGCCGCTTCGGGCGCCGCAATATCGCCTGCCTGACCATAGCGCCGACGGGCACCACAAGCCTGATGACACGCACGTCGTCGGGCATAGAGCCGGTATTCATGCCGGTCTACAAGCGGCGCCGCAAAATCAACGCCAACGACTCCGACAGCCGCGTGGACTTCGTCGACGAGAACGGAGACGCTTTCGAAGAATTCATCGTTTACCATCCCAAGTTTCTGGAATGGATGAAAATAAACGGCGTCGAAAAGCGCAACGACTATACCGACGCCGAGCTGGCCGACTTGGTTGCCCGCTCGCCCTACGCCGGTGCCACCGCAAACGATATCGACTGGGAGGAAAAGGTGCGCATGCAGGGCGCAATCCAGAAGTGGGTGGACCATAGCATTTCAGTGACCATCAACTTGCCCGCAACTATCTCCCAGGACGAAGTCGACCGCCTCTACCGCCTGGCCTGGCACTCGGGTTGCAAGGGCTGCACCGTCTACCGCGACGGCTCTCGGTCGGGTGTGCTGGTGGCTCTTGAGAAGAAGGCCGAGAAGCCCGAGCAGCATCAGGGCGGCCACGCCATCTTGGTGAAGCGCCCCATCGAATTGGAGGCCGATGTGGTACGTTTCCAGAATAATAAGGAGAAGTGGATTGCATTTGTCGGCTTGGTCGACGGCCGTCCATACGAGATTTTCACCGGTCTGGCCGACGACGAGGACGGCCTCTTCCTGCCCAAGTCCGTTACCCACGGCCGCATCGTCAAGGCTATGGATGAACACGGCAACAAGCGCTACGACTTCACTTTCATAAACAAGCGAGGCCACAAAACGACCATCGAGGGACTGAGCGACAAATTCAATCCCGAGTACTGGAACTACGCCAAACTCATCAGCGGCGTGCTTCGCTACGGCATGCCAATCGACCAGGTTCTCAAACTGGTCGGGGGCCTCGAACTGGACTCGCTCAGCATAAATTCGTGGAAAATGGGCGTTGAGAGAGCCCTCAAGAAATACATGCCCAACGGATCCAGCGCAAAGGGACAGAAGTGCCCCAACTGCGGGCAGGAAACACTTGTATACCAGGAAGGTTGCCTGCTGTGCACCAACTGCGGCACCTCCAAGTGCGGCTGAGGAAATCCCTATTCGGGGACGCCAATTAGGTTAAAGTGTGTTAAAATGCTTGACAACGACTCCGAAATGTAGTAACTTTGCAGCGTCAAAACACCGCGGGGTGGAGCAGTGGTAGCTCGTTGGGCTCATAACCCAAAGGTCGCAGGTTCGAGTCCTGCCCCCGCTACAAGGGACGCAAAGCCGCTTCGAGATTTTCTCGGGGCGGCTTTTATCTTTGCTCTCACCTCTTCAACAACCGCGGTTGTACGATTGTTATAGTCATATCACGTTTCATCACTGACATGAGCACAAACAACACCCCCGAAACCCTCGCTGCCAACCCGCTGGCCACGCGCACCATCGGGCAACTACTTGTGCAGTACAGTCTGCCGGCCATTATTGCGTCGCTGGCAACTTCGCTATATAATATCGTCGACAGTATTTTCATCGGCCGCGGCGTAGGAGCTATGGCCATCACGGGCCTTGCGGTGACATTCCCGCTGATGAATCTTGTGGTTGCCTTCTGCGTGCTGGTAGCCGTGGGCGGTGCTACCATTTCTTCGATTTTCCTGGGCCAGAAGGCTCTCGACCGCGCTTCCGATGTGGTCGGCAATGTCACGATGCTCTGTCTGGCCCACGCTGTGGTGATCATGACAGCCGGGCTGGTTTTTCTGGACCCGATTCTCTTTTTCTTCGGAGCCACCGACGAAACTATAGAGTACGCCCGCGAGTTTATGCGGGTAATCCTCATCGCCACACCGGTGACCTACGTCTTTCTCGGCCTCAACAACCTTATGCGCGCAACGGGATATCCCCGCAAGGCCATGGTGTCTGCCCTCCTCTCCGTGGCGGTCAACGTGGTACTGGCGCCTATTTTCATCTTTGTGATGGACTGGGGCATTGCCGGAGCGGCCTGGGCAACCGTGACCGGCCAGACGGCAGCCTTTATCTGGGTGCTCTTCCATTTTATTTCCCGAAAGAGTCTGATTCACTTCACGCGCCGGGGCTGGCGCCTCTCCGGAGCCATTATCCGCCGCATGTACGCAATCGGTCTGAGCCCCTTCCTGATGAACTGCTGCGCATGTCTGGTGGTGGTGTTCATCAACAAGGCGCTCCTCGACTCGGCGGGTGCCGACGGCAATCTGGCTGTGGGAGCCTACGGCATCATCAACCGCACTTCGATGTTCTTTGTGATGATTATCTTCGGCGTCACTCAAGGCATGCAGCCTATCCTTGGATTCAACTACGGCGCGGCAAACTGGGGCCGCGTCAGCGCCACACTGCGCAAGGGCATCATGATAGCCTCCGGAGTGGCCTGTGTGGGATTTGCGCTTACCGAACTGCTTCCCGACACCATCAGTTCGATGTTCACGACCGACCGCGGCATGATTCAGATTGCGCGCGACGGCTTCCGAATTTTCTTCATATTCTATCCCCTGGTGGGCGCCCAGATTGTTATTCAGAACTATTTCCAAAGCATAGGCCATCCGACACTTAGTATATTCCTCAGCCTGACGCGACAACTTATCTTCCTAGTGCCCATGCTGTGGATTCTGCCTGTCCACTTCGGGGTGGACGGCGTATGGAGTGCCATGGCAGCCTCCGACTTCATTTCCTTCGTGCTGGCTTTGGTGACGGTACTTATTATGAACCGTCGCATATCTCGTCAGCTTAAGACTTTGTACGACGATGACCACCATAATTGACCTTCGCACCGACCCTCGCACTGCCGCTACGGCACCGCTGCTCGCCGAGCTTTGCGCCCGCAATCTCAACGTTTCGCCCCACCGCGTGGTGCGTACCGACATACTCCGCCGCTCTATCGACGCCCGTCAGCGTCGGGTGGCGGTCAATCTGCGGGTGGCAGTCCACGTCGACGCTATTGACGAAACCGCTGTAGAATTCAAGCCGGTTGTCTATTCGGAGTTGGCGGCCGATGCCCCGTCGGCAGTGGTGGTAGGAGCGGGCCCGGCAGGTCTTTTCGCCGCTTTGGAGCTTATCGAAAACGGAGTTCGCCCTATCGTTCTGGAACGTGGCAAGGATGTTGACTCTCGTCGCCGCGACATGGTTGCCATCAATCGCGAGGGCAAGGTCGACCCCGACTCCAATTATTGCTTCGGAGAGGGCGGCGCCGGAGCTTACAGCGACGGCAAGCTCTACACCCGCTCCAAGAAGCGCGGGCCGGTCGAGAAAGTGCTGACTATTTTCCACCAGCACGGCGCCCAACGCGACATTCTTGTCGACGCTCATCCGCATATCGGGACCGACCGCCTGCCTTCGGTCATCAAAGCGATGCGGCAGACAATAGAGCGCTACGGAGGACGTGTGCTATTCGGCAAGCGCGTTGTGGCCCTCACCAAGGAGGACGGAAGGGTTGTCGGAGCATCGACAGCCGACGGCGAGTCTTACCGCGGGCCAGTCATCCTTGCCACAGGACATTCCGCACGCGATGTTTACCACATGCTCATCGACGCCGATATTGCACTGGAGCCCAAAGGCATAGCAGTGGGAGTTCGATTAGAGCATCCGCAGCATCTGATAGATTGTCTGCAGTATCACTCCCGCGAAGGCCGAGGCAAGTATCTTCCTGCAGCGGAATACTCTATGCTGACCCGCGTCGACGGCCGTGCGGTCTACTCTTTCTGCATGTGTCCCGGCGGCTTTATCATCCCTGCCGCCAGCGCACCCGGCCAATTGGTGGTCAACGGCATGAGTCCGGCCAACAGAGGCACCCGTTGGGCTAATTCAGGAATGGTGGTGGAGGTACTTCCGGAGGATATCCCCGAGCGAGAGGGCGAGCGCCCCGAGCTTCGCGTGATGCACTTCCAGCAGGACATCGAGCAGGCCTTCTTCGAGGCCGCCGAAGGCACACAGCAAGCCCCGGCGCAACGAATGACCGACTTCTGCGCCGGACGTCTGTCGCGCGATCTGCCGCGCTCCTCTTATCCACCGGGGCTGCTGAGCCGACGCGTCGACGAGTTACTTCCGGCAGCAGTGAGCCGACGGCTGCAGGAAGGCTTCCGGGATTTCAACCGCAAGCAACCGGGCTTTCTGACAGCCGAAGCGGTGGTGGTAGGCGACGAGACCCGAACTTCATCGCCGGTGCGCGTGCCCCGCGATCCGGCCACAATGACCCACGTAGCCACAGCAGGCCTCTTCCCATGCGGCGAAGGCGCGGGCTATGCCGGAGGAATTGTGTCGGCCGCAATCGACGGCATCCAGTGCGCGAAGGCTCTAACGGCAAGCTTGCAGGCATAAAAATCTATAAAAAACACAAAATTGGACAAAAGAGATTGAATTAAGCAAGTTTTTTCTTGTATTGTGCTTAAATTTTGCTACTTTTGCATCATCAATAATAACACTCTCTCCCACGCACGATACCATGGAAGAAATGACCGACCTCTTCGTCCACATCATAAACCAGACAGACAGTCTCGACATGGCTGAAAGCGAATTTCGCCGTATGCTCGTCGACGAGCCCGAACTCCGCCGCCGTTATCGCGAATATTGCCGCGAGGCGGGCAGCTCGGAGCGAAATGGCTTCAAAGACTTCTGCGATGAATATATGGAGGAACAGGACAACGTATGGAACTCTCTGAGCGACTTCGACAATCAGGAATAAAAAAATCACGGCTTCGGCTACCCGCCGAATGGGAGCCCACGGAGGCCGTCCTTATGGCATGGCCGCATCCCGATTCGGATTGGAACTATATTCTCGATGAGGCCGAAAAGTGCTTTACGGCCATAGCAGAGGCCATAGCGCCCTTCGCCAGACTGATTGTGGCGGCTCCCGACATCGACCGCGTGGCGCACTGTCTGTCCACCATTCCCGCCGACCGGCTTGTGCTGGTGCCGATGAGCACCAACGACACCTGGACGCGCGACTACGGCCCCATCACAGTGCTCTGCGACGGCACTCCCCTGCCCCTCGACTTTCAGTTCAACGGCTGGGGTCTGAAGTTTGCCGCCGACAGCGACAATCTGGTCACTTCGCGGCTGGCCGAATTGGGCCTTTTCGCCAATCATCCAGTAAACTGTCTGGACTTCGTCCTCGAAGGCGGCTCTGTCGATTCCGACGGCGCCGGCACCATTCTCACCACCGACAGCTGCCTGCTCAACCCCAACCGCAACGGAGCTCTCTCAAAGGAGGAAATCCTCACGGTACTCGCCGATGCTTTCGGAGCCGAACGCATTGTCAGCCTGCGTAATGGCGAACTCGCCGGCGACGACACCGACGGCCATATCGACACACTTGCGCGCTTCGCGCCTCCCGGCGACGTTATTTTCCACGTAGGCTGCGCAGACCCTTCCGACCCTCACCACGCACCACTTAAGGCCATGGCAGATGAACTCCGCAGCCTGCGAACAGCCGACGGCCGGCCATATCATCTTGTCGAGCTGCCACTGCCGGACGCAATGTACGACGAAAACGGCGAGCGACTACCGGCCACCTACGCCAACTTCCTGATAGTCAACAATGCCGTGATTCTTCCCGTCTATAATCAACCTCTCAAAGACCGCATGGCCGCCGACCTTATCCACGCCGCCATGCCCGAATACCACGTAGTGCCCGTCGACTGCCGCACACTGGTTCGCCAGCACGGCTCACTCCACTGCTCCACCATGCAGCTTCCCTCGGGAACACTTTCTATCTGAACGCATTATGAGAAAAGAACTTAAAGTAGGCATTATTCAGCAGAACAATACCTCCAACATAGAAGACAACCGCAAGCGCCTTGCCTACAAAATACGTCGATTGGCTTCCGAAGGCGCAAAACTCATTGTCAACCAGGAATTGCAGGAGTCACTCTATTTCTGCCAGACAGAAAACGTCGATATGTTCGATCTCGCCAAGCCCATTCCGAGCGACGTGACCGATTTCTACAGCTATATAGCCCGCGAGATGGGCTGCGTGATAGTAGCTTCCCTCTTCGAGCGACGCGCCCCCGGGCTTTACCACAACACGGCCGTTGTCTTCGAAAAAGACGGCTCCATAGCCGGCACCTACCGCAAGATGCACATTCCGGACGACCCGGCCTACTACGAAAAGTTCTATTTCACTCCCGGCGATCAGGGTTTCAAGCCCATCAAGACGTCGGTGGGCACCCTCGGCGTACTTGTGTGCTGGGATCAGTGGTATCCGGAGGCTGCCCGTCTGATGGCGATGGCCGGAGCCGACATACTCCTCTATCCCACCGCTATCGGCTGGGAAAGTTCCGACAGCGACGAGGAAAAGAAGCGCCAACGCGATGCCTGGATGACTATTCAGCGTGCGCACGCCATCGCAAACGGGCTGCCGGTAGTGACCGTCAACCGCGTCGGCCACGAGTCGGACCCGTCAGGCCAGACGCAAGGTATATCTTTCTGGGGCACAAGCTTTGTTGCGGGTCCGCAAGGCGAGTTGCTTTTGCAGTGCTCCGACTATAAGGAGGAGGAAAAGGTGGTGGTGGTCGACCTCGACCGTAGCGAGGAGGTGCGCCGCTGGTGGCCTTTCCTGCGCGACCGGCGCATCGAGGCTTATGGCGGCCTCACCGAGCGTTTTCTTCTCTGACGAATTGCCGGAGTCGATTCAAGCCTTCAAGAAGCACCGAACGCGGGCATGCCATATTGATGCGCATGAACCCGTCGGTGCCGTACATGGCTCCGCAGTTTAGCCATAGTTTTACGGTGTCGATAAGGCGTTCTTCAAGTTCTTCCGAACCGAGGCCGAGCGCCCGGCAGTCGACCCAAGCCAGGTAGGTTCCTTCCATTTCCACCACAGGTAGTTCGGGGAGGTGCTTGGTAAAATATTCTCTTAGTGTCAGATAGTTTGCGAAGATGTACTCTCTGAGCGCGTCCAGCCACTGCGCGCCTCCGCGGTAGGCCGCGATGAGGGCTTCGACGCCGAAGACGCCGACGTCGCACACTTCGTTGATATTGATTGCGCGGTCGATTGCCTCTCGCCGCTCTGCGTCGGGGCAGACAATGTTTGCAATCTGCAAGCCGGCGATATTGAAAGCCTTCGATGGCGAGCAGCATACGATAGCCCGGGGGTCGACGGTGGCATAGGGCACATAGTCCACTCCGGGAAATGTGAGTTCGCAGTGAATCTCGTCGGACACGACGACAACATTGTGGCGCCGGCAAACGTCGCGCAGCCGCTCCAGCTCCTTGCGCATCCACACTCGGCCGGCGGGATTATGGGGATTGCAGAGGAGCATGAGCTTCACATCGGGGTCTGCAGCTGTGGACTCGAGTTTATCCCAGTTGATGCAGTAGCGGGAGCCGTCGAGTTCAAGGGGCGCGTCGGCGACGATGCAGCCGTTGTTTCGGATGCTGGAGAAGAAGCAGTTGTAGACCGGTGTGGTCACCATCACCTTGCTGTCGGCCGGGCAGAGCGCCTTGATTATTGCCGACAAGGCCGGCACTACGCCGGAGGTGTAGATGATGTGGGATTGGTTGATGGTCCAGCCGTGGCGGCTGGCAAACCAGTCGGTGGTGGCGTCGTAGTAGGCCTGCGGCACTCTGACATAGCCGAAAATTCCGTGGCGGGCACGCCGTTCCAAGGCTTCCGTCACGCACGGCGCGGTGCGGAAATCCATATCGGCCACCCACATCGGAATCACGCCCGGCTCTGCCGAATCCCATTTATAGGAATTGGTGCCGCGGCGTTCTACCGGAGTGTCGAAGTCGAAGTCCCTCATTTTCGAATTTCTATCTTGCAGTCGGCGGGAGCTTTGGCGTTGCCGTCGAGTATTATTTGGCCTATGCTGTCGGCGATGATGTGACCGGAAGTGGGGTTCTTAATGCTGTGGACGTGGCCCTTTATATCGGCCTCAACGGTTGAGTATTCGAAGGCGAGGTCGCAGTCGTCGGCAAGAGTGCAGTCTTCGAGCACGAGGTCGCGGCAGTAGCACAGCGGCTGCGTGCCTCCGATTCTGCATCTGACGAATTTAAGCCCACGCGAGTGCCAGCCCAGAAATTCGCCGCTTACTTCGGAGTCGTAGATGGTGACGTTCTCGGTCATCCAGAAGGCGTCGCGCGAGTCGATCACTGCGTTTCGTATTACTACGTTACGGCAGTACTGAAATGAGTAGTTTCCCTGCTGGCGGTAGCGGTCGATGCCGATATCGGAGCTGTGCATAAAGAGGTAATCGCCGTTTTTAACCGTCACGTCGGTCAGTTCAACCCCACGGCAGTGCCAGAGGGTCTCGAGGGCGTCGTTCAGCTTCACTCTTTCCAGCTTGATATGGTCCATTTCGCGGAACATCTTAGGGGCATCGACCGTGGTGTCCTCCATAAGGAGGTCGCGTGAGTACCAAAGCGCGGCGCGGGCGCCGGGAGTGAAAAGGCAGCGACGAATCCTGAAGCCATCGACGTGCCAAAAGGGGTATTTGCCTTCGAAGACGCAGTCTACGGCATGGATGTCGGAACATTCCTTGATGGCGGACTCACCGGCGTGGATAGTAACGTGGTCCAGCAGCAGGTGGTGGCTCTCGAAGAGAGGCCGCTCGCCGCCGAACTCGGCGTCCTTTATGACTTTAAGGTTTTCGTTCATAGTTATTCAGCAAGAGGGTTCCAGCCCTGTGCGCGAAGCGGGAATTCGGAGCCGTCGCGAGTGATCATCGCGCAGCCGAGCTCCGGCCGGGTTATATAGCCGATGCTTTTCACGCCTTTGAGCTTCTCGATTTTCTCGTGGTCGGTGATGGGAACGGTGAAGAGCAGCTCATAGTCCTCGCCGCCGTTGAGTGCGGCCGTCACGAGGTTCATGTTGAGCTCTTCGGCCATCAGCGCGGTCTGGTAGTCGATGGGGATGCGGTCTTCGTAGATACGACAGCCCGTGTTGCTGGCCTTGCAGATGTGGAGCAGCTCGCTGGAGAGGCCGTCGCTGACATCCATCATAGCGGTTGGCCGTATTCCGGCCTCGGCGAGGATGCGAATGATGTCGCGGCGCGCTTCCGGCTTGAGCTGGCGCTCTACGATGTACTCCTTTCCGCCGAAGTCGGGCTGAAAGTCTTTTTGGCCGGCCGACGCAACTTTTTCGCGTTCAAGCAGCTGGAGACCCATATAGGCAGCGCCAAGATCGCCGCTTACGCAGATGAGGTCTGTGTCGTGGGCTCCGGAGCGGCGTATTTCCTTTCCGCTTTCCACTTCGCCGATGCAGGTGATGGAAATTACCAAACCTTGATGCGAGGCCGAAGTGTCGCCGCCGACAATGTCGACGCCGTAGATGTCGCATGCGTGTCGGATGCCTTCGTAGAGGGCGTCCATATGCTCAACGGTGAAGCGCCGCGATATTCCTAAGCTCACGGTGATTTGCTTGGGCGTTCCGCCCATGGCGTAGATATCGGAGAAGTTTACCACAGCCGACTTATATCCCAAATGCTTGAGCGGCACATAGGTTAGGTCGAAGTGAACGTTCTCCAGCAGCAAGTCGGTTGTAACGAGCACATCTTTGCCTTCTTCGGGGCGGAGAGTTGCGGCGTCATCGCCGACGCTGAGTATGGTGGAGCTGTTTTTGGGGGGCATATCCTTTGTGAGGCGGTCTATGAGACCAAATTCGCCCAATGTGGAAATTTCTGTCTGTGACATATCTTTGAGCCTCGCTCGGTATTTTTATAAACTATAACTGTGCAGACGACCTTTCGGCGTCTGCACAGCATATGTTCGCAAAGTTTAGGGTCAGCAGCGGGTCACCATAGCCTTCATCAGGGCCACTACGGTGGGCTGAGCCTTGAGGGCAGCCTGCTGCACTTCCTCATGGGAAGGCACGTCGGTGATGTCCTTGCCACCCAGGTCGGTGATGACCGAGATGCCGAACACTCTCATTCCGCCGTGCTTGGCTACTATTACTTCCGGGACGGTGCTCATGCCGACGGCGTCGCCACCTATGATGCGGAAGTACTCATACTCGGCCGGAGTCTCGAAGGTAGGGCCGGTGGTGCCGACGTACACGCCGTGCATCAGGCGCAGGCCGCTCTCGGCGGCAATGGTGTCGGCCAGAGCAACGAGGTTCTTGGCGTAGGGCTCGGTCATGGCCGGGAAGCGGTCGCCGAGTTCGTCGTAGTTGTGGCCGCGCAGAGGATTCTCCGGGAAGAGATTGATATGGTCGGTGATGACCATGACGTCGCCAACCTTGAATTCCTTGTTCATTCCGCCGGCGGCGTTGCTCACGAAGAGAGTCTCCACACCCAGGGCACGCATAACGCGGACTGGGAAGGTCACGGTCTTCATGTCGTAGCCTTCGTAGTAGTGGAAACGGCCCTGCATGGCCATTACGCGGCGGCCGCCCATGTTGCCGAAGATGAGGTTGCCCTTATGGCCGGCCACGGTGCTTACGGGGAAGTTGGGGATTTCGCTGTAGGGGATGTATACGGGGTCCTCGATGTGGTCTACGAGGGTTCCGAGGCCTGTACCGAGGATAATTCCTATTTTAGGCAGTTCGCCGGCGCGGGTGCGCAGGTAGTCTGCGGTCTGTTTGATTTTTTCGAGCATCGTTTCAGGTTATGAATGTGTGTTTTATGGTGTTTGGGTTGTTTTGATGCGGAAGTACAACGTGCTACGGGCGCCGAAAGTTCGTCCTAAGGCACTTTTGGTGGCGCAATAGCCTTCTCGAGCACTTCGATAATGTCGGGATTGCTGTCGAAGCGGTCGAATTCTACTTTGATGGGCAGATAGAATGTGTGGGCCTTCAGTTCGTAGGGGAAATAGGGGTTGGCGGCCAATCGTACGGCGTCTTTCTCGGTGGTGATGATGATTCGCTGACCGCTCTTGCGAAGGCTGTCGAAGCGAGAGTGGATGTATTCGATGTCTTTGCGCGAAAAGTTGTGGTGGTCGGGGTAGATGTCGACTTTAACTTTTGCGGCATAGCTCTTTATCTGGCGCACGAAGGGCCGGGGGTTTCCGATTCCCGCGAGCGCAAGAATGCTGTCGGCCGAAGTTAGCCAGTCGAGATAGGGCACCGAAGTGGCAACGTCCGGAAATACGGGCTGCAGCTCGCGGTAGTCGAAGTGCGAAAAGAAGAGATGCTGCCACGGAAAGAGGTCGTAGTCGTTGATGCGCTGACGGTAGTCGTAGGGCTTCATGTTGCGGGGGCACTTCGACACCACAACTATGTCGGCGCGGCGCACGCCCTTGCGGCTTTCGCGGAGCGTGCCGTAAGGCAGCAGGTTGTCTTCGTAGATGGGGCGGCCGAACTCGCTGATGAGCACCGACACTGTAGGCTTGACGTAGCGGTGCTGGTAGGCGTCGTCGAGCACTATCAGCTCTATGTCGGGCTGTATGCGCATCAACTCTTTTATGCCCGCCACGCGGTCTTCGCACACGGCCATCATCACCTTGCCCCCGAATTTGTGGTAAATCTGGTAGGCTTCGTCGCCGATGTCCTTGGGAGTCGAGGTGCGCCCGGCCACTATAAAGCCTTTGGTGCTCCTTCGGTATCCGCGGCTCAACACAGCCACCTTGCGCCGTCGGCAGAAAGCATCGACTATGAACTCAACGTGAGGAGTCTTGCCCGTGCCGCCCGCTGCGAGGTTGCCCACCGTGATGATGGGCACCTCGAAGGTGTGTTGGCGGAGTATTTTCCAGTCGAAGAACTTGTTGCGCATATACGTCACCGCTCCGTACACTTTGCTGCACGGCAGAAGAAACAGTTTTGACAACAACTTCGACACGGTCTTTTAACTTATCATTTAAACAGAACAGGTTCCATTCGGGCCTGCATGGGATTCATAGTGCTCAGCGAGCGGATGAAGCGGAGGCTTCGCAAGGCTTCGGGGTCTAGGCTGCTCTGCGTGCCCAGCGCGTCGGCGCTGATGCCTCCCGACTCGCGCAGTATGCGCACCCACATATCCTCTTCGTCGGCGGGATAGGCAACCACGGCGTCGGCCTCAAGGTCGTTGGCGGCAGCGATGGCAGCGATGGCCGTACGCAGGCTGCCGATTTCGTCGACCAGACCAAGCTCAAGGGCTTTGCCGCCTACCCAAACGCGGCCTTCGGCGATTAGTTTCACGGCATCCTGCTCCATATGTCGGCCGGTGGCAACCCGACCCGTGAAGCGGTCGTAGATATCGTCCACACTGCGCTGCATTGCCTCGTGCTGTTCGGGGGTCATAGCGGCCATAGTGCTGATACCTGCGCCATTGGCATTCGATTCAACCACAGTGAAGGTCACGCCGAGTTTGTCGGTCACCAGCCCTGAGAAGTCGGGAATCATGCCGAAGACGCCTATGGAACCCGTCAGTGTGGTGGCGTCGGCGTAGATGCGGTCAGCCCCGCAGCTGATGTAGTAGCCACCGGATGCCGCATAGTCGCCCATGCTTACGTAGAACGGTTTATTCTTGGATTTGAAGTATTCCAGCGCTTCCCAAATCTGCTCGGAGGCGAAGGCGCTGCCACCGCCTGAGTTGACTCGAAGAACCAGTGCGCGCACGTTGTCGTCGTCGGCAAGCTCGATGATGTCGGGCACGACGTCGGCCCCGACTATGCCGCCGTCGCCTGTGTCGACGATATCGCCAACGGCGTAGTACACTGCGACATGGGGCTTGGCCGTGTTAAGTGTTGCAAGCAGATCGGCACCGGCGAGATAGTCGGCCGGCGCTATGGTGCGAAGGTCTTCGTCGGCATCACGGCCGGTGAGTTCGCGAAGCATATTCTCGAAGTTGCGGCGATAGGCAAGTGCGTCGACCAGACCGCAGTCCACGAAGGTCTGAGCAGGCATAGTTGCCATCATGCGGGGAGCCCAGGCGAAGACGGAGTCGGCAGGCAGGCTGCGGCCGGCGGCAATGGCCTCGGCCCCGAAAGTCCAAAGGCTGTCGACGTACTGCTGCGTCTGCAGGCGCGCAGAGTCGCTCATCTGAGTGAGGATGAAGGGCTCCACGGCGCTCTTGAAGCTGCCTACCTTGACAATCTGCATTCGCACGCCCAGCTTGTCGAGCGTATTTTTGAAGAAGGGAGTCATGGCGCCAAGGCCGTGGATGTCGACCGCACCCATGGGATTGAGGAACACCGAATCAGCCTCGCTGGCCAGAATGAAGTCGCCCTGACTGTAACTGTCGGCGTAGGCGAATACGGGCTTGCCGCTTTCAGAGCGGAAGCGGCGCAGTGCCTCCAGAAGTTCCTCGCGTGAGGCCATCCCCATAGCGGCGCCGCCGCAGTCGAGCCAAACGGCCTCTATGCGCGAGTCGGAGGCGGCTGCCCGAAGCGCCGATACCATTTCATCGAGGCTCGGTGCATCGGAGGTGGAACTTTGTATTATTTCCGCAAGAGTTGCGGGCTGATAGCGTTCGGCAACCTCACCGGAGAGGTCGAAATAGAGAATGGAATGTTTCTCTACCTTGGCAGGATCGGAGCCGCCGGCAAGAGCACCCACAAGCATCAAGCCGCCCACAAAAACCAGAAGCAGCGAAATCCACAAGCCGGCCATCGTGCCGAGCATGGAGATGAAAAATTTCTTAAGCATAATGCCTTACAATGTTTTGATGGTTATTGCCAACCGTAGCTAAGCGCCCGATTCGAACCATAGGGGCATAGCCGATGACAAAGTTAGTGATTTTTTTTCAATTAGACGCAACCTCCCCCAAAACATTACGCTACCTTTCCAATTCACCATTAAATTTCTCCGTTTGAATAAGTAATAGCGGGCTGTCCGGTTATGACATTAGGTATGCCGAAAAATCAAGTATTACGCCAATATCGGCACTCAAATACTTGCTGACGTTCGCTTCGACACCCTCATTCTCGATTGGCAACTGTATGGCTTGTCCGAACATCTGTATGATTCGGGGCAGTTGCGAAACAGGCTTTCACAGCCTCTGACAGGATTTGAATTGCACAAGGCTGAGTGCATCAAGTAACCCTTGATAAGTAAGCGATTTCAATCTTTGTTTTCCCAAGGCGTAGCTGCATCGATTAACTTTTTTGTCCCAGGAAATGGAAACGAAATTTGAGGGCGGCCGGCAGCCTAACAAACATGAGGCACATTGAAAAGGCTGCCTGTCGGTTATGAGGGCCAACTGCTCCGGAGACGGGGTGTTCCCGAACCTTCGAGGCACCAGTATGATTTGATCAGGCTTAAGGAAGCTTCTCAACTTTGAATAGGTGGTGCGGCATTCTTCTATTAGATTGTCCGAGACCAGAAGGTTAACGCCCGGTTTGATGACACTATTCTTCGCCAACCGACGAACTTGAGATATAACCCTGCCGACTTCCTCGGAATCGTTTGGGCGATGAATAGTGATGTGTATCTTATCGGGAGCATGAATCATCAATTCATTCCACTTCTCGCTATCGAGAAGGGGTAACCCGTTAGTTGTGACTGAGAGATAGGTAATCGGCTGCAACGCATCTATGACATTGAAGATACCCTCATATTCAAAAGGTTCTCCGCCACCCAACGACACAGCCTCAACACCATAAGAGATGCAGTCCTTGGCGAAATCAATGATTTCGCCGGGTTTCCACATCACGTTTCCTTCCGGTGTGCTATGGTTGTAGCAAAAGTCACACTTTTTGGAGCAGTAATTCGACAGGTCGATAGAAATCAGCTTAATCGTCGCCATCTTCCACTAACTCGATAATGTCATCAACTTTTGGCGTGATTAACACCGAGCTGCCGGCCTTGTGATATTGGTTATCGTATTTAAGATAACCACGTTCGCCATTTATCCGGTATTCAGGGTAATTCGAATTTGCCCTTTTCACTTTGTGAGATTCAAACGCTTCTTTAATAGGAATTGGCATGAAACGGCATCCTTGACCCACAAAATATAATTCGCCATTTGGGTACTGGACAATCTGCGCATCCATACCGTCCACAATCCAGTCATCGTTTGTCATATAGAAAGTCACGGGCATGAATTGAGCATATTGGATTTTGTCCGTTTCACTGAATATCAATGGAAATCTTACAGCCTTTTTGAGTATTTCCTCAGGGAGCTGGGATTCATTCAGAGATTTTGACGAAGATACGGGGAAAAGCTTCTCCGCCGGTTCTATGGCATTGGTTTCCTGAAAGTAAAAAACAAAGGGAGTATCTTCTCTCCTGATATAACCCGGAGGCATATCGTCCTCATCCTCATAAGAAAGCGGCCAATCGATATCGACCATTCTTATGATGGCTCTTTCATCAAAAAGCCTGCGGTAGAGCCGGGTGGCATATTCGTTCTGAGCCTTTTTCTGTTCAGTCGGCCTATATCTCAGACCCCCGTCGTTGTAAAAAAAGTGAGGCTGATGGAAATCCAAATACCACAGGTTCTGGCTTTTAGACAAACAAATTAGTCTGTTCCTTGGTGATAGCGACGCCGCTTCCTTAAGCATAGCCAATTTGTCGGAATCTATCTCGCAAAGACAGGACCAAATATTCTCATAGTCATATTTGTGCCATGTCTGTGCCATAACATCAGGTGTGGTGCTGTTGGCCATCATCGCCAACAGTTGTTCATCGGTATATTTGACCCTCGAGGTTGGTGATGTCAAGGTTTGGCCAAACAATTCAGATGAGCTGGCGTCTTCATAGTGTATGGGACCCGGACCGTTGTCGTCACACTCCATAATTGCCACCTTGCCATCCTCGTCGATAGCAAACCACGCAGTCCACATCGAATGGGTTGCCGGATATTCTTTGCCTGTTTTCATATTGCAATCTTTAAGTCTTCAAATTGTTGGAATGGATGTAACCGCCGACAATCGATAGAGCAAGTCGTCCAGAAGGTCGTCCTTGTCTCTGTCGGGCTCGGGAAGTGAGACGCTTTGCAGGTAGTCTGTGATTTCGTCTTGAGTGGTGTAGGCATATTCAATGAGAATGGGGTCAACGGTGTCCTTATCGTGCTCCTTGCATATGGATTTTTTTGCAATGAGTCGGACTATGGCATCTTTCACCTCGGTATCGGTCACAATATTATCAACAAGCTCATTGAACATCACCGGTGCGGGAGTTTTATGGCTCATAATCCATTTGCAAGCCAGAAGGCTGCGTAGATAATAGAGAAATCGCTTGAGAGTTATTCCATTCTTCAGCAGGTATCTCACGTTATGATTGACGCCCATGCTGTAGTAATGGTACAATCCTCGTGTGGGGTTGAAATAATTAGGAATAAGGCTCATCAGCATCTCCGCAAAGCCATCATTGTCGATATAGCGAACAGGCGACATCAGCCATTCAAGCATGGAGGGATTCGTCTTTCTGAACAACGACAACGCCTTGCGAAGGTCCCAACCAACAGCGTCAAACCCTTCATCGGTCAACACCTCAATCACATCACGTCCGGACTCAACCTGAAGATACCACCGCAGAGGATGCACATAGATAAACCGGACGTCCCAGTCAGAGTCGGGCGACGCAAAGCCCCATGCACGGCTGCCGCTTTCCACGGCGGTGAGGATGCGTACATTGTTTTTACGCTCGATTTCCTGAAGGTTCTGTTTGATTTGCTCAAGTGTCATATTCGTTATCAAAATAATTTATGGTTAATGAAACTCTACGCCCAAACCGGCCCAAGTCTCCTCCGCTCAACGACAGCCAATTTACACCAATTTACACCATTGCAAATCAATGGGTCATTTTCCGATGCAGAAGCGGTTAAAATGTTGATTCACAATAATAAGTGAATCAATACCGTACAAGGGCCGTACAAGTGGCTCGAACAAGTCTCGCCGAGCTGAAGGTTGACCCAGGTCGGGGCATTATGCGATCGGTCTGCGGAGTGGTGAACCCATGCCCGGCGCCTATGCCGGACGTGCAGTCGTTGACTATATGCGAAGTTAATAAATTTCCGTTAGATAGCCAATAGATTCATCTTCTTTAACTAAATCTCAGATCACTCAGCAGTTGCTCCATTACCAAAAAGTGCGGTAAACTGCAATTTTGGGTAATAGAGGCGTTCAACCTTTCTCGAAGCCGATATCCGCCGGTAGCCGTTACTTTGCCGATAATGTTACTCGTCGCCGAAATCCAGCGGGAGGAGATTGTCGCCGTTGAAGCGGTCGAAGTCGGATTGGAAGAGGCGGTCTTGGATGATTCGGTACTTCTCGAACTCGGTTTCGGCGTATTCCTTGGCTTGTTCAGCTGTGATGTGCCCGGCATCTGTAAGCACAGGGCGGTCGGTTAGGTCGAGGAATTTGTCGATGCGCTTTGCCCAGTCCTCCATCGTCATGGGGATGTGGCGTTTAGCCATATCCTCTGCCAAGTCGAGGAACGAGTTGACGATTCTTCCCATATCTTCCAGCTCGGTTTCCTTGAGATAATTCTTTGCAATGCTGACATCCGGTTTCAGGATCTTGCCATCGGGGGCGTTCTCCCATGTGGTCAAGCCCATGTGCTCCTTCTCGGCATTGGCACGGTCAACGATCAATTCGGCGGCAGTGTGGCCATGTACGGCATAGTGCATCTTGTTCTGTACCTTCTTGAAGAACAACCGAGTGGTTGGCGCATCACGGTTGTAATCAATGCTTGTAGCATAAATATCAGTGAGTTTCTGGTAAAAGCGCCGTTCACTGAGCCGGATTTCCCGAATCTCAGCCAACAAGTGTTCAAAATAATCCTCACCGATAAATGAGCCATTCTCCATCCGTTTCCGGTCAATCACGTAGCCGCGAATCGCAAACTGCCGCAATACAAAAGTGCACCATTGCCGAAATTGCGTGGCCCGAGTACTGTTCACGCGATAACCCACAGAAATAATGGCATCTAGATTATAGAATTTTGTCAAGTAATTCTTGCCATCGGAGGCAGTTGCCGAGTATTTCTCGGTAACTGAATCTTCTTGTAGTTCACCGGATTTGAAAATATTTTTAAGGTGAAGCCCTATGTTGTCTGTGGAGCAATCAAATAGCTGCGCCATAGCCTTCTGCGTACACCAGATTGTCTCATCCCGGTACACAACCTGCACACCGTCCTCTTTTCCCTCAATCTGGAAAATCAGGAACTCCGCAGTGCTGTTTCGTATCTCAAATTTCTTCGCCATAGCTATTCGAATGTTTTATTCTTGTTCGTAATAATAGGAGTAGTCGATGCCCTTCATGAACATCTCGCGGTCGTCGATGCGATTGGTGAGAGCCGGTCTGATTAGAGTTTTGATTGGAGTTGAATCCATCACGCTCGCCACCATAGCCTCCATATACTTTGACTTGTCAACCTGACTCCAGTCAACGCATAGTTTCAATGAACGTTTCAACATCATGTCGAGCCAGATGCGGGTGCTCCGGCCGTTGCCTTCCATAAACGGATGAGCCACGTTCATCTCCACATACTTATCCATAATCTCATCGAAGGTAGTTTCCGGCATCCGTTCAATAGTGGCGAGTGAGGCGTGGAGATACTGTGCAATAGCAAACTGGAATCCTCCTTTGGCTATATTTTTGGTGCGAATCTGTCCTGCGAAGTCATACAATCCCCCGAAGAGATAAGAGTGAATCTGCTGCAACCCCCTCAAGGTGCCAACCTCAATAGTCGACATCAATGAGCTATCCCACAGTTCGTAAGCCTTATCCCGACTTTTGCTGTCAAGTTGGTCTTCACCGGTTATGAGCCATTTGGCGAAAGCCATGGCGTGACGGCTGGGAGTCGCATCTATGAGCGAAAGCATATCAGCCTGCGACAGACAATCCGTGAGGTAGCGCTTACCGTCCGCGGCTGTCATTTTCAGTTGACTACATTTTGTAGTCAACTCATCCCCCTCTTTCTTCAGGCGTGTTTTCATTACGCTCCAATACTTGCGTGGGTTCTTGCTCTCCGTGAGGATGGCAATGACATCCACCACTGAGAAGAGCCAACGCGAATTGGCATCATCCCAAGCAGCCCGCACTTCCTTGTCATTGAAGAATCGTATAGATATTTTTTCACTCATAGTCATTATCGTTTTTAATCGCGACTTTTATGACATTGTCGCGGCGGTTTTCAAAGAGGTCGTAGGCTTCCTCGATTTTCGAGAAGGGGAAGGTGTGGGTTATGAGCGGAGTCGTGTCAATCTTGCCCTCCGAGATAAGGCGCAGGATTTCCTCGCAGTCGCAGCCGTCGACGCCGCCTGTCTTTAATGTGAGATTTTTGCCGTACATATCCGGCAAAGGTAACACTTGTGGCGTATCATACAAAGCTACAACGGTCACAACCGCATTCGGACGTGCCGCCTGCCATGCCAATTGGAAGGTATCTTTGGCTCCGGCCACCTCAATCACGCGGTCGGCGCCGCCATGCTCGCTCACCTCGGCAACTTGCTCCATACATTCATCGGGAGTGACAACCTCGACCTCCGGGTAATGTGTCTTGACAAATTCTCGCCGCACGGCATCAAGTTCACATACGATAATCCGTTTGGGATTATAAAGCCGGACACACTGCAAAGTGCAAAGCCCCGTCGGCCCGGCACCGATAATCAGCACCGTATCCTCCTGTGATATTTCCGAAATCTTCGCAGCCCAATACCCCGTGGCAAGAATATCTCCGACAAACAGAGCTTGCTCATCGCTCACATTATCCGGAATCTTCGTCAGACCATTATCGGCAAACGGCACGCGCACAAACTCTGTCTGGCCGCCGTCGATACGGCAACCGAGTGCCCAGCCGCCGTTAGGGTCAGTGCAATTGTTTACCCACCCATTACGGCAGAAGAAGCACTCGCCGCAGAAAGTCTCCACATTGACGGCCACGCGGTCGCCCGGCCTCACCTTGGAGACAGCCTCGCCGACACTCTCCACCACACCGACCATCTCATGCCCGACAGTAATGCCCGGCACCGCCCTCGGTACGCTCCCATGCTTGATATGCAAATCGCTCGTGCAGATACTGCTAAGAGTCACCCTCACCACAGCATCCGTCGCCTTAACCACCGTCGGCTTCGCCTTCTCCGTCACCTCAAACCGGCCATTCTCTATATATGTTAATGCTTTCATAATTATCCAATAAATTTACTGTTGGACAATGCTTCTAAAATCCTCTTTTCTTCACTATGGTCAATCGTTGACAATCGCAGAAGCGGCAATCCAAATAGTTCAAGAATATGGTCTTTCATCCTGTCTCTTCCGTATTGTGCCGTGGTTTCATTGTGATAGCAGTAACCGTCTGTCTCTATTGCAAGCAAAGGTTCTTTGCTAACACGGTTGATGACGAGGAAGTCTATATGTGTTGAAGGATGAGTGGCATATTTCGCCTCACGTTCTGTAAGACCTGTTATATCTCTAATCAAACTTCGCAATGGATAATGGCATAGTGCCTTGATATGTGATAATTGAGGATATTCCGTTCGTATTTTCTCTATCAAATCGAACGTCAAATTTTCAGAATCGTATTTAGAGATTGTGCGTTTGGCTTCAATTTGCGAGAACAAATAATCATAAATTGACCGCAATTTGCTCTTTATCACGACCCCTTGTTGATAATTAATATAACTTAATAGATCGTGGATATTACCTTTAAGTTCCTGTGGATTGCCGGATACAACGAGGCAGAATTTATCCTTTGCCCGTGAGACGGCGACATTGAGAAGATTGGCATTGTCGGAAAAATCGGTAATGACATCATCTGTGACACTCATAATGATGGTGTCTTTCTCCCTGCCTTGATATTTGTGGACAGTCGCAGCTTCAATTTCCGGGATTTGCTTATAGAATTGTTCAACCTGACGATTGTAAGGTGCAATGATGCCCGTTTCTTCATAATTATCAAGCAGAGGCAGCAATTCAATTTTAACAGCATCAATTTCGCGTTGGTTGTAATGTCCTCGACAATGCCGCCCTTCGGATGTGGTCAGTGCCAATAGATGCTTATCATCGTCCTGACGACTGGTCATTATTAACAAATTACCGCCATAAAATTTTTGATTACAGAAGTTTATGATGTCTGGATGACACCGGTAATGCTCCCTTAACAGTGTCTCCGAGACATTTTGAATTGTTGCCAATACCGAACTGAGAAAACTGTGTTTTGCGGCATCGTATGTATCCGGCACTGACGAAGTCTTGCGGATTTCATCCAACATTGCAGCATCTTCTTCAGTGACAACATTTGGCAACTGCATGGTATCACCGACAATAACAGCATTCTTTGCGCATGTTAGAGCTAAGAACCCTGTGTCTACCGCTACCTGAGATGCCTCGTCCATTATGACGTAATCAAAAAGCGTATCGCTGTTGAAGCACAATTTGGATGAGAAAGTTGTGCTCAACACAACCGGATAATTCTCCAAGAAAGATTCACCTCCGTTGAAGATCTCCTGTACCGAACCGATGATCGGTCGTTCATTTTTATATCGTTGAGCGAGCGAAGCTTTTAGAATTGTCATTGAGTTGTCAGTCAATGATTTCATCAATGCCTTGGCATCAATTTGAGACAGTTTATTCTCGATATCTCCAATTTCGGATTTTAGTTCTTTAATTCGGCAAAGATAGAACAGCCAATCGAGCCGAGTAATAATCATTGGAACTGACTCCAATGTCAATTCGTCTTTGATTCCGATTACGAGTTTTAGTTTCAGTTCAAGACTGAATCGTTCAAACAGTTGCTTTATTCGTTTCAGAAAACCTATTGAATCGTCATGATATTTGAGTGCGTAACCTTTTATCTGTCCTAAAATCTTAAGGATTTTGTAGGATGATATTTTTACCTCCTTCTCCGAAAATTGCTCCTTGTGCTCCTGTTCAAAATGGGATTTCTCAATTTCAACTTCAGCAAGTTCCTGACGGCAGACAGCAAGCCGTTCTTGCATCTCAAAAATAGTTTCAACCTTTTTGAGACTTGAATTGGCTTCAGATGCGGCTCGATTCAATTCCTTGGCGGTTTTACGCCATGATGGCAGTTCAGGGTTCAGTGATGGCTGATAGGCTACGAAAGCCTCTTTGTTTTCCCGTTTACCCAATGGGGCGACGATGAAGCCGAGGCCGTTCTTGCTGAGTTTTTCCAAGACATTCTCTGTTGCAGAGTTATTATTGGAAACAATCAGAACAGTCTTTTTCGCTACTAACAGATTGGCAATGATATTAAGAATCGTTTGGGTTTTGCCGGTACCAGGAGGACCTTGGATGACACTGATTTGATTGGTCAGAGCTGCTTTAACAGCCCGTTCCTGACTTGAATTACATCCAAATGGGAACAATACAGAACCGAGATGAGATGTCTTAATGTCTTGCTGTGGATTGAGATATGTAGCAGCAGCAGTATTCTCATCTATAAAGTCAATACGCGAATAAATTGAAGAAAGTATGCCTTCTGTGGAATCATCTTCTTCATTTATACCGAGAGTATTAATTCCGGCACATTGTCGCAGATAGTCAAAAATATTTGTCGTTTCACCCAACAGGCATGAACGGCGTATATCAACTTCACCAATAGTATAGTGCTTAGTGAAATCGTTATCGTAAGTTATCGCATAATATTTTGAGCCGTTATTTGCGAAAAGAAAAATTGCCTTGATGTTTTTCTCTTTTTTGCCATTGACAAATACATGACATCTCTCAAACTCAACTGATAATGGATTTGTAAGCCATATCACATTATCCTTGGAGTATGAATAAATTTTGTCTGAATTTTGAAACTTGATGCCATACTTATAGCCTTCAGGCCTAATTGACTCGACCTGATAAGTCTTATCAACTCCGTTGATGATTATGACGTTTTTCTGTAAATTCATGATTTTAAATTATTCAGTGTGGATTCTGTGTTAACGTCTTTATGTTTGTTCATGCGGTTTATTGGTGAGAGATTAAAAAGGAGTTGCTGAATCTGTGTTTCCGTCAGATGCTTTTTTTCAAGAAGCTCAAGCAGTTCTTCCTGACGTGGTTGTCCGAGAGTGAGGCGATAGAGCGACAATACCTCTATAAGCCGTTTGTAACGTCCAATATCATTGCTCATAGGATATTGCGGCACAATGCGCTCTATCCATTCAATATTGTCACGATTGGTCTCAATCCATTCTGGTGGCAGGCACCAGTTTGGCACCATTTCCGAATATTTGTCGTCAAACTCCTTTTTAACAACCTTATTGGCCTTACTAAACAGTTCGTTCCATGTCAGGTTTTCAGTATCAAATTTTGAAAGATTACGCCGGATAGCGAGACACTTATATCGATTGATGCGACCTTCGCGCTGCTCCAGATCCTGAGGATTAGTCGGCAGATTCCAATGCACAATCTTCCGACAATACCAGTGGAAGTCCAACCCTTCCTGGCCTACAGATGTACTTGCCAAAACGAAGGGGTAGAAAGGGGACTGAAATGCCGATCGGATATTGTTGCTTCGCTGCTCGGTCTTCTCAGCACTTCCTCTTTTGGCCTTGGCAAATGGCACTGCGTATGAGATTCTCATTGGAAATTTAGAAGCTTTCCCCGCGAATGATTCATCTGTATCGATATGGAGATTGGTTACGTCATTGAATGCCTCACTCATCTGTGAAGCAATTTTCTCAACATCTCCGTCCGGGCTAATCATGTGGGCATATTCATCAAGCACGGCCTGAAGATTTCCTATAACGCAATAGTCCATCACTCCATCGAGATACAATTCGTCGGAGTGCGATTTGTCTTGTAACTTGTCGATTATGTAACCTGATAGTCGGCGATTGAATATTGTGACGAAACCTTTAGCCACAGTTGCAACTAATTCTTTATCTTTTAGGATTCGATAAAGACAAACGCCGGGAGAGGCTATGGCAATATCTGTAAGGACATCAATCGTGTTGGCAGGCATATCTTCCGGTTTTACAGAACTTTGATTGTCAAGCCAGTTTATGACCGCGGAAATTTTGCCATAGTTGCGTCTTTGGGAAATTGCAATCCCGCTCAATCGCTCGCTTATCTGTTTTCGTATAGCTGCTTTTATTATATGTATAGGGCGTCCAAACCATTCCGTTGGGTTGTAGAGTTCTGAGAGATAAGTTGAAGGGAATTTCAGTATCTTCTGCGCATCGGCTTTTAGTCGATTCTCACCTGTCGAGGCAAAATATCCGGCTTTCTTATATTTGGAGAAGATTACTTCGCGCTCAACTTCGTATGTCATAAGTGTTGACACCATACGTGGAACCATCTCCCATGCCGAAAACACCAAGACCTTAGAGAAATCCTTATTTTTCACAAAGGGATTATCAGCATTCGTGGTGTAGTATGGACGTGATGCGGGCACCCAAAGCAGCAGCGATGCACTGCTTCCTTGCACCAGCATCATATTTCTGAGATAATTCATTCTCGCATTGCGCATTGGCAATTTATGGAAATATTCCAAATCCTGTTGGCGGAGAAGTACCTGACTTGACGGCTCAGGCAATCCTTTGCCATGACTTTTATATACCGCATCAATCTGTTTTTTCAATTCATAACTGTCCATAAACGAGAGCAGATATGGCGATGACTTTACATATTCGATCGGCATATTGCTCCAATTGAACCGTTGGTGCGACATCCGGGCTGAGGCATCTTTGCATGCCTCTACTATCTGCTGCATCTCACAGTAGGCGAGTATATCATTCTCATCGATTGGCAATTCTACTACGGCCTTTGTTGAAATGAGACCTTGATTAAGACGCTCTGTGCGGCAAACGGCCTCATACATCAACCCTTCCGCCTTGCTTTTTGAGGCTAAAAGCACATCGAAATCTGAGCTGGCAAGGTGAGACAACTGATTGGAATAGTCGCTCCAAACCGTGCGAAAATCTTTACCATCCTTGAAAAGAAATTCCATCAAACGGTGGAAGTCTTCATAATGGGCATCAGTGTTATACTCTGCTATTTCTTCAAGAGTTGAGTATGGCTTGTAAGGAGTTGCCGACAGCAGTAATATCAGAGGTTGCTGACCCCCTTCGTGCTCAAAGAATTTCTTTACAATGATACTTTGTTCAGAATCATCGTTATAGTGGAGCAATGAGCTGAAACGCTGAAATTCGTCCATGATTATCAAATCAGGTTCAAGCATCGAAAGGCTCAAGTCCGCAAAGATTCGCCTCAGCGAGTTAATAATTTCATTATTTCGTGCTGTCCAATTCTCATTGCTTGACAATATATCGCGAATTTCACGTTGCAAAGACTCAAACTCGGGATAAGCCTCCAACTTCGATTTTATTTTGATGAGGTATTCATCACCAAGTTTATACACTGCCCGATTATACTTATCGCAATACCAATTCCAATTGGTTGTGGATGTTACATATCTGCTTTTGAGAAACAGGCTTAAAGCCTCCTTGTTATCTGAAAAAACTTCAAGACGGGACAATACTGCATAAAGCAATGCACGTTCCGGCATATTGCCTACTCCGACCCCTTGTTGTGAGAATGAGGTTCCCGGCGTAAGAGGTATAAGCATCTCGGGCATCTCATCTCCAAACTGGGATTTCAGCTCCCTGTCCTTTTGCGAAATTATCAGATGCTGCATTGAAAGGCGGCTTTCCGACACCTCAAGTTTTTCCTTCACTCCGAGATTGTTCATGTTCTGCCTAACAATATTCATATTGGAGCACACGTAAACCACTCTGAACATATCATCGCCAACCTCACGTCGCATTTCCCTTACACGTGAAATGACTTCGCGGGCCATTATTGTTTTGCCGAGTCCCACCTCATCGGCCAGCAGCACGCGCCGCTGACCGCCGCTTTTGCGCTCCTTGCCGTTCTCGTCAATGATGGCGGCGCGAAAAATCTCGGATATACGCTCTGCCGTTGCTGCTTGAAAATCGTACGCTGCCATATTATATTATCTGAGTTTTTTTATTGTTTTCTGAAATGTTGAACACATCTGCTTGAATGAGTCCGGAACAATTCCATCGTCTAATTTCGGCACAAGTTCCTGTATATCATTCAACTTTTCGGGATTCGTTGCGGCTATTCTCAACAATGATTCGTAAAAGGCTGTTGTGCCAGAAGTGAAACTTGAATTTGAGGTTGCCCCTTTCTCCAATTGCTGGATCAGCATAGCCGTCACCTCTTGCGGACGGTCGGAAATCATCATCTCGACGTAGTGTAAGAATTTGTCACGAGTATCAAGTATACTTCTCAGGATAGAATCATCACGGTCATCAGGTATTCCTTTGGTGTGAATCTTTATCGCCATCTTGACCTGCTTGATATTCTCGTCATGGGGTGTCACCGAAAGTATATAAAACTCCGACAGGTCGCTCTTATTGACCACATGTACGGTGCCGGATTTTGCCTCAGGCGAAAAGACAATTTTGTTTTCGGGTGTCTGCATCGGTGCTATGGTCACAACTGCGTTCAATGCTTTGAACTTTTTAGCGGTTATGGTGACATCATAACCATCCTCTTTCTTAACTACCTCCGCTGAAAGATTACCGTGACTTATAAGCCATGTGCGGACTTCTCTTGCTATGCTGTCATCTATTTTGATTGATTCAGATTCTGGGAGCGATTCTACTCGTTGACACAATTGTTTTGACTCATTACACAATTCGTCCTTGAACTGTTGGAAAAGATTGTGTCGGTTTTCATATGTTAACCGAAGGAGGAACTCTGAATTACGATAAAAACCGCTCCGTGTGGCATTGGCAGAGCCGAGCCACAGATGAATGCCGCCAGTCTGCGGCCCCCATGAGAAATACATCTTGGCATGTAGATCCATGGGTTGAACATCATTATGCTCTGCCATCGGCGACATAGTCCACACCTCAGCTTTTTCACGCTGATACAGCTGCATAATTTCCGGAGTGAGGCTGTCAAGACGGGTGACTAATACCTTGTCTTGCGTCGAGCGATAACTATTGAGCCATGAAAGAGTTTCGTGGTCAATAAATGGCGATACAACCATCATCCTTTCGGAAGGTATGTCCTTTCTAAAGTCGATGTCCGGATTTAGATTCTCTCCAAAATGGAGAGGCAAAAAATCGTAATCCGCATATGGAGATTGCAATTCAAATTCTCCGAGACTGTCTATGTCATTTGCCAGTTTTCTGACTTTCTTTCCTTTTGCACCGGCTTTATCGGCCAACCGCAGCAACAATTTCTTCAAAGGCGCATGTTTACGGCGGAGAAGATGATTACTTCCCGTAAGTGGTGCCGTCAATGAAGCTATGACATCGAGACTTGTGTCTTTGGTCAGATTGCGGCTCATTACAATTAGCTTAATCTGCCGATTGTCTCGGTTATCGAGATTACGTTCTTTGATTATCCATATCTTTGGATGAAAGTTGGCCAATTCATGTCCCCACTTGTCATCAGTTACTTCAAAGACGCTTTTGTCGAGCATTGCTGAGAGCGCATTCTTTCTCAAAGGTGGAGTCATTCCCCCACGGTTGCAGAATAGAGCAATGCGGTCATTCGCCTTACGAACTCCTTCAAGCATGCGGAGCGGTGCATGAAGGTCGGAATCCGTAAACTCCCCCAGTCGGGCAAGCGACAGGGTGATTGCCATGAATGCCTCCACATCAAGACTGTAGGTGGTGCCCACGGCAAACTCCAGTTCATAGCCTGGAGTGGCTACTATCTCATTGTATACTACATCATTCATCGTCTAAGGCCCTCCTTAATCTCTTTTAAGACGGTGAAACCGATAGTGTTCCAGCGATATGACATCGGGGCCGGCTTCTCAAAGGGGTTGCCCCGCTTATATTCTTTTGCATTGTGCAATTTGCTTCGGCGAATCCCCTTGATTGTTTTTTCTCTCATGGTAATCAATTCGTCGAGGCCGGCAAAATCGCCATCCGCAATTGTCTTTGCTGTCTTTCTGATAAACTGTTTGCTTGCTTCGTCGCTTACAAATTTGCCAATGCAAGCTATTATCTCATCAATTGCACCGGGCATAAACTCTTTTGAATATTTGCTAAGTTTGCCCTCAAATGCAGCCATCTCATTATCAGCCGCATCCTTGGCACCAACAGCAATATCGAAAAGATAGGCAAAACGAGTCCGCAACAAATCGGTATAGTGCGAATATCTCAGTGCCAACGAGTATGTCTTCCAAATCTCTTCCGGCGCATTATTTCTTAAAATTTCTCCAAGCGATTCGAAATCGACATAAGCTTCAGTTGCTTTCTCATAAAGTCCACTGTCAAGAAGATAATGCAGCAAAGAACCCTTGGTGCGTCGAATAATTTGATTCTTTAGAAAAGTGGCTTCTTTCTCGGTCAACGAGATTGACATAGGCTCATTGCTTCGGAAATTATAATCCTCTCCGCTGGTAAGAAATAGTTGGCCGAAGCCATTAAGGTCATCCGAATCATCGCCTGTTTCATCGCTGCCTAATTGTTTCTTTGGCGCATGTACATAGGCCGCCGACCTTTCGGCCAGAGTAGCATATATGTTGCCACCGGTCTTGACCAGACCGTATGTTTCGAGCCCCGCCATATACACGTATGAGGGATCGTACTTTACATATCCGGCTCTTTGCGTCAGAGATTCAGCACCGATAATGCCCGATTCGCCCGGCGAACCGGCTGCAAGTCTCCGTGTAAGAGAAATTTCATATTCGCGAATCTGCTGACGAGCCTCGCGTGCGTCGGAAATGCGGTTTCTCTCAAGAAATGAATAGAGCGAAGGCATCAGGCAAAAGTATTTTGCGCGGGTCTGTAAGACCGACATCCCCGGAAACATCGCATTGGAGAAAGCATCGCGTATTCGTCCAAGACCAAGTTCGTCAATCGCGCCTTGCCCCTGCAAAAGCTTCATTACCTTGTTCGCCCGGTTCAAAGCCTCCTGATTAAAACTCACAAATCCAATTTCCACAGCCGTCAATAGTATTGCTCGATGTATGAGTAGGCCGTCTCAAAGACTTCATTGTCTTTGATTTGGTACTTAATCCAAAGGATTGTGCGAAGTTTCTTCTTGATTTCGCGTCGGGCAGTGACGCTCTTGAAGGCGTCTTTGAACTGACGAATGATGTTGACAACCTCGTTGTCAATGTCGTTCACCACCTGCTCCACGATGATGGGCGTGTCGTCAGTGCGGATTGACTCAAAGAGGTCGGTCAGTGCTGCGCGAGCTTTGGCATGAGGGTCTTCCACAACTTCGGCTTTCTTTTCTTCTTCGAGCACTTCACGGGCGAGTTGAAGCAGCTGTTTGAGGAAGTCGATGCTTGTGATGAGATTTTCCTCCATGCGCTTGCGCAGTTCGTCAAGCTTTTCGATGAACTTCTTGAAGTTGGGGTCAGACGCATGTTTGCCAAGTCGGAGTTTGAGAATTTTCTCGATCTCAATGACTTTCGTCGGATGTTTCTTTGCCTCCTCGATAACGGAATCTATGACGTCGGCATCGACTACGAGTTCTTCGAGCGACTTGCCTATGTCGATAGTGTCGATGTTCTGATGTATGATTTCGATTGTCTTGGCGCCGAGAATAGTCCAAATGAGTGAGCCACCACCGCCAGTGGGGCGAACGCTCTGATAGACTGAGGCCATCCAGGTGTAGTCAGCTTGATACGGTTGGAGCACAGGGTCAGGACTGACTATCTCCCATGCCTTGGCAAGTCGGGCGAAATGCCGTGCAAACTTGACTTTTGTTTCCTGGTCGCGCAGGCACTCTTGAGCGGCAATCAGACCCTCCCAACCGCCGACAGTGCGGTCTACGCCGGGGAAGAACTCGACACATTCACCGACGAATGTGGGAATGAGGGCCTTGATTTCATCAAGGTTCTTCACGATTTCGTGAATGGTTTCTTCATCGAAGGCCAGAGAGCGAGCCACATTGTCGAACACACCAACGAAGTCAACAATCAGGCCTGACTTCTTATTATCATTGTACTTGCGGTTGGTGCGGCAAATGGCTTGCAGCAGCGTATGGTTCTTCATGGGCTTGTCGAGATACATGCACTGAAGAATCGGTGCATCGAAGCCGGTAAGAAGCTTACTGGTGACGATGACAAACTTGATTGGCGACAATGGGTCGCGGAATCTGTCGAGAAGTTTCTTTTCCTCGTCACGGCTGCGTTTATGCTCTTTGTAATGGTCAGCCTTGTCGCCGTTGGTGTGCATCACAATGACTGTCTGATCATCGGTACCCAACAGAGCGTCGATAGCTTTTTTGTATTTGATGCAGCAGTCGCGGTTGTAGACCACAATCTGCGCTTTCATACCGTTAGGCTCGATCTGCTCACGGAAATGGTTGACGATATATTTGCATACTTCGTTGATGCGCTCCTGGGCTGTGAAGAACGCCTCTACGCTTGTGCGGCGCACAAGCTCATTTTTATCCTCCTCCGAGATTTGGTCGGTCAGCTCGTCAAACTCTTTTTGAAGCTGTTCCTCATTGAGATGCATCGACACGGGTACGGTTTGGAAATTCAGTTCCAATGTAGCACCGTCCTCAACGGAGTTTTGGAAGGTGTACTTGGATATGTAGCCGTGCTTGTCCTCCTGGGCGCCGAAAGCAGCAAACGTGTTATGGTCATTTCGGTTGATAGGGGTGCCTGTCAAACCGAAGAAGAAAGCGTTGGGCAATGCCGTGCGCATTTTGGCGCCGAGGTTGCCCTCCTGTGTGCGGTGAGCCTCGTCCATAAGGAGGATGATGTTGTCGCGAGTATCAATGACCTCGCCATCGTCGAGATCGCCGAATTTGAAGATTGTGGTGATGAGGATTTTCCTCATGCTAATCTTCATTTCAAGCTCCTCCTTGTAGGCTATGCTGTCAACGTTGGGTATCTCGGCTCGTGTAAAGTCGCCCGTGATTTGATCTTCGAGGTCGATGCGGTCATCCACGATGATTACTGTGGGCGATTTTAGTTCGGGCATACGGCGCAGTTTCTGAGCGGCGAACACCATGAGCCATGATTTGCCCGAACCCTGGAAGTGCCAAATGAGGCCTTTTTTCGGGCCCTGACCTTCGCGTTTGGTTTTCAGTACGCGCTGCACGATTGCCTCGCCTCCGAGGTATTGCTGATAGCGGCATACGATTTTGATTTTCTTGCCTCCCATGCCGCCGGTGAATACAGTATAATAACGGTAGATGTCGAGCAGTCGCGTCGGTGAGATTAACGATTCGTAATTGCGACGCACTGAGTCGAGAGAGCCATGGTGGCGTTCTTCGTCGGCAAACCAAGGCCCCCACTTCTCCAAGGGGCAACAGATGCCGGCATACTGCAACTCTTTGCCCTCACTTGCGAAGGTGAGAATATTGGTGACGAACATCTGCGGGATGCTCTTTTGATAATGGAGAATATCGGTGGCACCATCAGCCCACGTCACGTCGGGGCGAACCGGTGTCTTCGCTTCGCCAATAACCAAGGGAATACCGTTGATTAGATAAACGAGGTCGAGGCGCTTTCCTCCCTCGTGGCTCAGACGGGGGTATTGCCATTGGTTGGTCACCACACAGCGGTTCTTTGCCATATCATCGCTGAAAAAGCGGATATTGATGTTGTCGCCGTCGGGGCCAAACGGATATGAGTTCTCCTCGAAGAGCATCTTTCGGAACTGGTCGTTGGCGGCAACAAGGTCATCGACACTGTTGCATGAATACACCACAGCTCTTAGTTTGTGGATTACTTGCTCCGCTTGGTCGGGAGTAATATCATTCAGTTCGAGCAATGCTCGGTTTAGCCACTCCGTGACAAAGACCTCATCGGGAAGACGAGGTATTTGGTCAGGTTCTACATAAATCCAGCCAGCATTTCCGGCTGCATTTATGAGCATCTGCTCTACGGTATTGTCTTCGTTAAAGTATGCCATATATTGTGTTAGTTTAATTCGTAATATTTTGATTTGTCGGCCTGTTCGGCAATGCTTCTTAGATGACGTGATGTCTCTTTATCTGGCATCGGGATTTTAATT